>JAKBCE010000074.1 GCA_021808195.1 Pseudomonadota bacterium | reverse complement strand
CCCGGACCCCCAGTCCGACAGGCTGCTAGCGGGGATGGACTGAGCCAAGCGGCGTTGCGGCCGGTGCGCCGTCAATTACGCCGACGCGCGCCAAGCCGTGCGTCGCCTCGAACGTGGAGTCGGCGAGCGGACCGAGAGCCTCCTTCAGTTCGCCGAGCCATCGCTCGTAGTGCCGCCAGCGGTCGATGCCGGCCCGATTTATGGGTTGGCGCACCTGCTCAGAGCTCACCGTTCGTACACTGCGCTCGGTCTTGTAGAACTGCAGGCACGCCTGCTCGAACGGCAGGCCGCAGTACTCAAGCACGCGCCGTACAGTGCCGTCGAAGTCATTGACCGTGTCCGAGTGCCAGATACGCAGCACCTTCCCCGGTAGAGCCCGGTCCCAGTGATCCATCAGGCGAACGTAGTTCCGGTAGTAATGGCCAACGTCGCCGAGGTCGTAGCTGAAGTCCTGCCCGTTGCCGAATAGCTGCTGGAAGTTACTGAAGCAGCAGGCCATGGCGTCGCGCCGCGCATCGACGATCTTTGCATTCGGCAGAATGAGATGAATGAACCCGATATCTTGGAAGTTCGATGGCATTTTGTCGATGAAGAAAGGCGCCTGCTCACGATAGACTCGTGTTTCCTCGATGTAGATCTCCCCGAGGCGGCGCAGCTCCGCTGCACTGAGATCGGAGACGACCCGCGCAAAATGATCCGGCTCCTCCGACCGGCGAGCACGGAACTGCTTGACTAGGCGAGGAATCTCCGGCAACTCCAGCGTTCCGTCCACCTGCGAGTGCGAAGCAAGAATCTGCTCGAGCAGCGTGGAGCCGGCGCGCGGCATCCCGACAATGAATATGGGGTCAGGGCTAGGGTAGCCTGCGCCCCGACGCGCAGCGAAGAACTCCGCCGTAAACAGCGCCTCGCGCATCTCGACCATACGTTCGGTCGCCAGCCGCTTGTAGCGGCCTTCCCCGCGTCGCAGCGAGTTTCCCTGCGCATAACTGCGGAATGATTCGTCGTACTCCTTGCGGTCCTCGAGCGCCTTGCCCAGCGCGAAGGACACCGGAAGGTGTTGTGAGGCTAGTTGCGGATCGGCCGCGATCCGGCGCATGTCGTCGATTTCCGCGTCGCTGAAGCGATAGGTCTTCATGTCGGCTAGGGCGGCGTACGCCGCACCGAGCGAGCCCTCCAGGCGCATCACGTGGCGGATGGCCTCGACGGCATCCTGAGCTCTGCCGCTGTTCCTCAGCGCAAAGGCGATCTTGAATTCGAGTTCCGAATCGTCGGGGTGCTCGGCCAGCAACTCGCGAAACACCCGCAGCGATTCTTCGAACTTGCCGAGTCCCTCACAGGCGTTGGCATACAACAGCCGCGTCTTGCGATCCCCGGGATTCAGCGCCAGCAGCCGCTGCGCCTGCAGCAAGGCGGGATAGAACCGCCGCCGCAGGATGAACACCATGCCGAGTTCGTAGCGAGCATCGTGATAATCCGGCTTGCGGTCCAGTACCGCCTCGAGCAGTAGCTCCGCATCGTCGTAGCTCTTGCGGTCGACGGACAGTTGCGCCAGCAACCGCATGCCGTCGAGATGCGGTCCGTGTTTGACCAGAAACCCGCGGATCAGGGCTTCCGCTCTATCGAGATCGCCCTCACTGAGACAGCTGGACCCCTGCAGAAGCTCCGCCGGAAGACTCTCCAGCTTGGCCAGTGCCGCCGCGGCACGTGTGACTTCCTGACTCCGGCCCGCAGCCTGCGCAATCGCCAGCAGTGCCCGCCAGCCTTCGGGCAGCGCATCATTGAGCTCGACGGCTCGACGCAGCGCCGCCTCGGCAGCCTCCCGCTCCCCGCGGGCATAGAGGCACAACCCCCGCTCCTGCCACAACAGGCCCGATAGTGGATAACTCTCCTGCAACGCCTCCATCTGCCGCAGCGCCGCCTGGTGCGCCCCTCCCCCGCGCCACTGGTGCCGCAGGTGGACCAGAGCCCCCTGCAGGGCCTGGAATGAGTCTACCGGAGCATCTGGAACTGACATCGCGCGGAGGATAAGCGCTCAGCGCCCGCCATGCCAATTGCGAGCTCCCAAAAGAAACGCGCCCCCTCACGGTTCAGCCGCAAGGGGGCGCAATGGACAGGTCAGTTCCCTGTTGCTGATTGATCTAGCGTTAGAGGTCCGCCTTGATGTTCATGAACACGTACCGGCCCAGGGTGTCGTACACCTGCGGATAGGTATTGCCGTTGAAGAACGGCGGCGGCAGCGTGTCATTGGCGAGGACCGGCGGGTCCTTGTCAAGCACGTTGTTGCACCCGACGATCACCTGCACACCCTTCACCACCGTGTAGCCGGCGCTCAGGTCCAGGTAATCGCGCGTACCGGTCCACTGCGAGTCCTTCTGGAAAGTGCCGGACAGCAGCGGCGAGGGGTTGGCCGCATCGATCTCGGTGTTGCCGAAATGACGCCACCGCACGCCGACGTCCAGGCTCGGGATCGGCGTTTCCCAGGTGGCACTGAGCACATGACGCCACTTCGGCAGCGGATTGCCGCACGTTCCACCAAAGTAGCCCGCGCAGTTGTACGACCCGGACCCCGCATACGGCTCGGTGATGAACGAGCCCACGTAGGTTCCATTGAACGTGTAGTCGATCGCGCCGAAGCGGCCCAGGCTCTCGCGGTAGTGCACGCCGACATCGGCGCCGCGCTCCCACAGGAATCCCAGGTTCTCCAGCGGGTCGTACACATAGCCGGTGTTCGACAGCCAGATCGATCCTGAACCGTCGCGGTGGACGAAGCCGCAGAAGAACGGGTTGTTGCTGAGCACGCACTGATTGACGATCAGGTTCGCGCCATAGGTGCTGATGACGTTCGTGATCTTGATGTCGTAGTAGTCGATCGTGGCGCTCAGGCTCGGCACGTACGTCGGCGTGTACACGAGGCCGAAGGTGTACGTATCGGCCGTCTCGGGCTTCAGGTTCGGGTTGCCGCCCGTCAGTCCGTTGTACTGGCCGGCCGGGTTGCCCGGCAGACCGTTTTGGCCGTACTGGGCCGCCGTCACGCCGTGCGCCAAGCAGGCGCTCTTCCGCGCTGCCTCCAGCTGGGCGTTGTTCGGGGCCGACGTGACGTAGCCGGCCGTGGTGCCGAACCCGCCGGTTGCGCACGGATCAGTGCTGCCGTCGAGCTGCACCGTCTGCGTGGCAAACAGCTCACCGAGGTTCGGTGCCCGCACGGCACGGTTGTAGCCGACACGCACCCGGAAGCTCGAATCCGGCGACCAGTCCGCGCCGATCTTGTACGTGTTCGTCGAGAACCCGGCGTCGTACTTCGAGAAGCGGTAGCCTGGGTTGATCGAGATTTCCTTCATGAACGGCTTGTCCTCCACCAGCGGCAAGCGCATTTCAATGAAGGCTTCCTTGACGCCCAGAGAGCCGCTCAACGGCAGCGTGGCGCCGCCCTGACCGGCGAGATCGCCGGTGAGGAACTCTTCGTCCGGGATGAACTTGGTGAAGTCCGACCGGTACTCGAAGCCGAAGTTCGTCACCAAGCCCTCGTTGGCGGTCGGGAGCTTCCATCCCGCGGAGGTTCCGTCGTACGTGAAGTCCGCGTGGTAGATGCGCTCCTCGGTCCGCGACTGCGAGAGACCCGGGGCACCGACATACGCCACCGACGCTGCGGTCGGACCTCCGGCGGCGTTGGTGTACTGCGCGGACAGCGGGGTTCCGAGACCCCAGATGTCGTACGGCACGCAACCCGGAGCGCCGTTGGCACCATTGGCGTTGGCCGCGCAGACTACCTGCCCGTTCTGAAGAACGTCATTCAGAGCGAGCGTCAGCTTGCGCTTGGAGAGGTCGTTCTGATAGTTCTCCGTCAACAGCGTGAGGCCCTCCTGTAGGTAGACATCGTACGACAGGTTGTTGGTGATGTTTCCCTTGCTCCCAATCGTCATCAGGAAGCCGGTATGCGTCAGGTCGTCAACGCGATTGCCGCCCTCGACGTTGCGACGTCCGAACGCTACCGAGGCGACGCCGGTCGCCGCGGTGCCGCACAGGGTGGATTGCTCGCCCGCCGACAGCAACGGGTTGTTGCAATTGACGCTCCAGCCGCCGTTCGGCACTCCGGTGACCGGATTGACGCCGAGACCCGAGGCCAGAAACGCGCCGCTGGGAGCGATCTGCGCATTCGTGTGATCCTGCATGAACATGAAATCGGCGAATACCTGATGGTTGTCGTCGATGTTGTAATGCGTGAAGAAGCCCCCGTTCCATCGGGTATCGGGGCGGATGTAGTAATTATAGGTGCCGTAGTTGAAGTGCGGGAATCCCACGCCGCCCGGATATTGCGTGAACTCACCGGTTGCGGGATTCACCGTCGACTCGAACATGCCGAAGTTGTAGCCGTTCTGTCCGGGCGCATCGGTCGCGAAGAAACCGCCGGTCGCCGAGGTGCTCGAGCCGCTGCAGGAGACCGCGCCGTGGCTGTTCGTCGCGAGCGTGCACCGGCTGAAGTCACGACTCGCCTGCAGGACCGGCTGGGACGTGCGGTAGCTGAGGTAGCCGGTCGCGTTGCCCTTGCCGCCGGCGAAATCGCTACCCAGGATGAACGTGACGTCCTTTTCCGCACCATCCATCAGCGAGCTGCTGGCCTTGCCATAACCGGTCGCCGGCGCGAACCCGCCGTAGAAGGTCGAGTGCTGATCGTGCTGATACGCCGAAGCATTCGCGTCGATCTGGAAGCCCTGGAAGTGGTCGTTCATGACGAAGTTGACAACACCCGCCACTGCGTCTGCGCCATACACCGACGAAGCGCCGCCCGTCAGAACATCGACGCGCTGGACCAGCGCCGCGGGAATGTTGTCGATGTCGGCCACATTGGTGCCGGAGTCACCCGGCATCAGTCGCCGCCCGTCGACCAGCACCAGGGTGCGGTTCGGGCCGAGGTCACGGAGATTGACCGACGCCGTACCGGTCGCGCCGTTGGACGACATCGCGCCCTGATCAGCGGTGACCTGCGGCAGCTGGTTCAGCACGTCCTCGATGGTGGTCGCGCCCGTCTCGGCGATCGTCTTGGCGCTGATCGAGGTCACCGGGCTGATCGACTTCAGTCCGGGGATGTAGATGCGTGAACCGGTCACCACCACCTCGTGCAGCGCGGCCACCGGAGCGGGCGGCTGATTGGAGGTGGAGCTGGTCGAAGACGGTTGCGGCACTGTCTGTGGTTGCGGAGCTGGCGAGGCCAACGCGGGCAGCGCCACGGAAGCCGCTGCGGCGTTCGCAAGGGCAAGGTGAATCGCTCGCCGAACAAGCGTGTTCTTTGTCATCAGTTGTTCTCCCAAGTGCTCTGGGCATCGTTCTAATCGGGCAAATCAGTCGTCGCATCCGTGGTACAGGTACGACGGACGCGACACATTGCCGCAAGAATATTCCCACACATCTGGCTATGTAAAGATCAGCGTATCGAGAAATGTGCGGACGATCTGACTTATGATGACATTAAGCAATTGAAATTATTAAAAAAAACTAGAAAATCGGACTGAACAAGCATGTGGTGCTTTAGCAACGTACGCTGGGCGTCTATGTTGTGGTGAGACGACATGCACAGGCGTCCGAGCTGAGGCAATAATGCGGCATGGCGCTGACACCCAATATCGATTACGCGACCGGCCTGCTGCAGCAGGGAAAGCCCGCCGAGGCAGCAGCTCTGCTGGGGGCGATCCTCGCGCGTGAGCCGCGTCACACTGTCGCGGCACACCTCATGGGTCTGGCTATGAAGGACACCGGGGATATAGAGCAGGGCGAGCAATGGCTGCGCTTCAGCCTGAAGCTTGCGCCGCAGCAGGGAGAGTTCCACGCTAACTTGGGCAACCTGCTGCGCAAGAAGGAAGCCTACGCCGAAGCCGAACGGGCCTACCGGGACGCCGTACGGCTGCTGCCGCAACATCGCGCGGCCCGACGCGGCCTCGCGTTGACCCTGAACGATCTGAATCGCCCGGCCGAGGCGGAGCAGCAGTGCCGGCTTCTGGTCGCGGCGGATGCCAGGGACTCGGACACCTGGGAGATTCTCGCCATGGCATTGACGGCTCTCGGCCGCACGACCGAGGCGGAGGCCGCTCACCGGCGCGCGATTTCGCTGCGACCGGATGACGCCGTGGCGCATCACAATCTCGGCGCACTGCTCGTCGAGCTCGAACGCCCGGAGGCGGCTGCACAGCTGGAAAACGCCCGCAAGCTGGGCGCCGACGGTTACGAAGTGTCCTACAACAGAGGCCGCGCGGCGATCAATGACGGCGACCTCGAGGGCGCGGAACGGGAGTTCGAACGAGCAGTTCGGGCGCAGCCACTCAACGTCGAAGCGCAGGGGACTCTGGCGCGACTTCGCTTCATGCGCGGTGACGCTGCGTTCGTGCGCAACCTGGGTGCGGCTGTGCGCGCCAACCGAGGCAACGCGCCTTTGCAGCTGCTGCTGGCGGAGCTGCTCTGGCGGGCCGGCGATCTGAGCGCGGCCGAGACGCTGCTGCGCGATCTGATCCCGCGCGATGCCGCGAATGCCGCAGCCCGCTCGACTCTCGCGATGATTCTGCTCGATCAGGGTCGGTTGAACGAGGCTGAGGCTGAGGCGATCGAAGCCGCCACGACAACCCCAGACGGCTCGGCGGTGACCTATAACCTGGTGACCATCCTGATTTCGCGGGGACGGCCCGAGGAGGCCGAGCCGTTCATCAACGCACAGCTGCAGCGTAGTCCCCTGGCGCAGGACTGGCTGGCCTACGCGGCCACCGCCGCGAGGATGCTCGGCAAGGCCCGCTACCGCGAGCTATACGACTACGAGCGATTCGTGCAGGTTTTCGATCTTGAGCCGCCGGAGAGATTCAGCTCCATCACGGAGTTCAATCAGGCGCTGGCGACTGTCCTCGCCGACCGGCATCGCTTCAGCCGTCCGCCGCTCGACCAGACGTTGCGCAACGGCACACAGACGTCGCGGAATCTCCTCACGGATTCGGATCCTCTGGTCCAGGCGGCCTTCGCCGCGTTCCGGGCGCCCGTTGAGGAATACCGCCGTCGGCTGAGTCTGCCGGACGATCACCCGCTCGCGCACGTCCAACGCGGACATGTTCACTTCACCGGAGCCTGGTCCGTCCGATTGAGCCGCGAAGGGTTTCACGTCAACCACTTCCACCCTCAGGGCTTGGTGAGCTCTGCCTACTACGTCGAGGTGCCGGAGGAAGTGCAGGATCCGGCCCTGCGCTCCGGATGGATCAAATTCGGTGAGCCACGCTACCCGATCGCCGGACTGACCCCGGAGCTGATGATCCAGCCCAAACTCGGCCGTTTGGTGCTCTTTCCCTCCTACATGTGGCACGGCACCACTCCCATTCACGGTCCGGACGCCCGCACCTGCGTCGCCTTCGACGTGGCGCCCCGAGCGGGCTGAAGCGGGACCCAAGCATGCCAGGCGCGGCTGCCTTTTTTTACACCACCGCGCTTCAGTGGTAACGTCGGGTCATGTGTAACCTCGTGGCTGGGAAACACCCCCGGCGCGGGCTTGTGACCCTGGGGTGGGGCCTGCTCGCAGCAGCGCTCACATTGCCGGCAGCGGCCCATTCCGCGCACGGATCGCCGGCACCGCAGCCGCAGGTCCTCACCGCCGAGCAGATTCGCTATAACTCATTGCTCGCCTGCCCCACCACGCTCGATCAAATCGGCCGGGTGGTGATTCCCGTGAAGATCGACGGCCATGGTCCGTTCCGCTTCGTGATCGACACCGGCGCGAACCACTCCTCGGTATCCCCCAGGCTCGTGCGGCGCCTGGGTCTGAAGATGACCAAGGGTTCGGCGGTCGATCTCGAGGGCATCACGGGGTCGAGCGCGATACGCGCAGTGAACATCAAGACTCTCCAGGCCGGCTCACTGCTCGTTCGTGACGCATTGATGCCGGTGCTACGGACCCCGATGATGGCCGGCGCGGACGGGATCCTCGGTGTCGCGGGCCTTCCCAATATGGCGCTGTTCGTGAACTTTCAGAACAATCGGGTCCAGATCACTCATTACCTGACCCCCGGGGTGCGCTTTGATTATTCGCGCGTGCACACGGAGGTCGTTGCAGGCGGACTGATGGCGATTCCGGCCTATGTGAACAACGTACGGACCGTGGCGATCATTGATACCGGGTCGGAACGCACCCTCGGCAACATGGCGCTGCGCGCCGCGCTGCACATGCAGCACGCCCCGGGAACCCCGGAGCCCATCACGGCCGTATACGGGGCGACCAAACAGGTCGAGATCGGCCGCCTCGCAACCAGCCCCCCGATCGCGCTCGGCCCGATGCGCATCGTGGGCGCGGAGATCATCTTCGGCAACTTCCACATATTCAAAGTATGGAGCCTCGAGCGGCGGCCGGCGATCATCGTCGGCATGGATGTGCTCGGCACCGTCGGCGCGCTGGGGTTCGATTTCCGACAGCACGACCTGTTCTTCGCACGCATGTCCCAATTCAACAGCGCGCGCCTGAACGCACGGTCTTATCAGACCTCCATTGTCAGCCATTGATCCTCATCGGGGAGGCAGCCGACCGCTGCAGGCCACACTGAGGGCATCCACAGCGATCTGATATCGCGCCGTGCGGCACCGCTCATGAACACACCGCCCGATCAGCAGGTGCTCACGCGCGCAGGATTCCAGGCATTGCGCGAGGGCGCGCTGCAGGAGGCGCGCGCGTGCTTCATCACGGCCACGCAGCAGGACTCGGCAGGCGCCAACGCCTGGTTCGGGCTGTCGCTCACCGAACGCGCCCTCGGCGCTCACGACGGCGAGCTCAGCGCGCTTGAGCGCACACTGGTCCTTGCGCCGCGACACGTGCCGGCGCTGATACGCAAGGGCGACCTGTACCGGGATCAGGCCGATCCCCGCGCCGCGCTGTCATTCTATCGAGCGGCGCTCAAGATCGCGGGCGGTATGCGCACACCACCGGCCGAATGGCGCGAGCCGCTCGATCGGATCAGCGCGTTCATTCAGCAGAACATACAGTCCCTGGAGCAGCGACTGCTCGAGGATCTGGGCCGCGCCGACCTTGATGGGTCCAGCGTTCCGCGCTTTGCGCACGCACTGGATCTGCTGCTCGGGCGCAAAGAGATCTACGTCCAACAGCCACGCCTCTTCTATTACCCCGAATTGCCGCACATTCAATTCTACGAGCGCAGAGATTTTCCGTGGGCAGCGGCGCTGGAGCAGGAAACGCCCGCCATCAGAACGGAGCTGCTGGAGGTGCTCAAAGACCGGGGGGCATTTGCGCCGTACATGCAGCCCTCGCCCGACCGGCCGGTGTTCAACAACAATGGCCTGCTCAGCGATCCTGCCTGGAGCGCCTGCCACCTGATCCGCGCCGGAGCCGAAGTAGCAGAGATGGCCGTGCGGTGCCCCCGAACGCTCGCAGCGCTGCGCAAAGCGCCGTTGTGCCGTATTTCAGGGCGTACGCCGACGGCCCTGTTCTCGCTTCTGCGCCCGGGCGCTCACATCCCCCCGCATAATGGCTATCTCAACACCCGTCTCATCTGTCATCTGCCGCTGATCGTGCCGGGCAAGTGCACACTGCGGGTTGGCAACGAGACCCGACCCTGGCGCGCGGGCGAGTTGCTGATCTTCGACGACTCGATCGAACATGAGGCATGGAACCGCTCCACCGAGACGCGGGTCGTCTTGTTGTTCGACATCTGGAGACCGGAGCTGACGGAGCCCGAGCGCTCGCGGGTCGCGGCAACCCTGGAATCAATCGATCGGATCGGCGGGCGGCTCGAGGAGTGGAGCCAGTAGCTACTGGCTCCAGAGACGCTGCAAATTCGTCGCGACGTACTCCAGACGCATCCGATTATGCCACTCCATCTTCAGGCCCTCTAATGCTCGTACCTCGTTGAGCGAGTAAAGCAGCTCCCGCCGCAGAGGGTCGACGATGTGGCTTTCGATGAACGTAATCATCACCAGCCGCTCGCCCAAAGTGACCGGCTTGACCTCGTGCAGCGTCGTCGAGGGATAGAGCAAGGCCTGGCCCGCCCGGCCCTTGATCTTCACCGTCTCCGAGCCCAGGTAGATCACCAGTTCACCGCCGTCGTAGGCCGACGGGTCGGTGAGAAAAACGGTGCTAGACAGATCCGAGCGCAGCGCTTGGCGGCCAACCAACATGAAGGCGGCATCGACATGTGCGCCGTAATTCTGACCCGGCCCGTAACGCAGCAGCTGCGGCGGGGCCACCCTGCGCGGCACGGCGAAGCTACGCACCTCCTCGCTGCGCTGGTAGGCGGCGAGCGCGATCTGGGCCGCCTGTTGGCCCTGGGGGTCGACGGGATCGACGATCACGTTGTTCTTGGTGACGTTGTGGGGGTTCGTGTGGCGACCGTCGATGAACTTCGCCTGGCGCGCGCTTGCGCAGATCAACGCGATCTCGTTCGCACTCAGAAACTGCTCGATCTGCAGGAACATCGCGATAGCTCAGTGGATCCGTTCGACCTTGCAGCCCTGCCCCGACGGCGCCTGCATCCAGTACGAGCCCAACCAACCGCGGGAAATACGCACCGCCTCTCCGACTCGTACCGGCGGCGCATACCCGTCTGCGACGAGTTCACGCCAGACCTGCCCATTCGCCAGGTCGTAGATCACGCGTCCATCCGGTCCGGTGCGCAAAGCAGTGATCCGTTCAGTGATTTTCGAGACCGTCTTCGGCCGCGTGCCCGCCGCCACCTCGCGAGCCACAATGGCTGATGACGACAGGCCGAAGGTCTTCCTCGGGCTGACTGCCTCCTTCACAGCGGCGTCACTCACCGACGATACGCGAGCGGGCCCAGCCAGCGCAGCAGCAGCCTGATCGAAGCAGTGCAATCGCGCACTGTTGCCGCTGACGCGACGACAGGCCAGTAACTTGTTGACCAGCGCCGCGGAGGTGCCGCTCGCGGCATAGGCCGATCCCGGCGCCGTCAACGCTGCCAGCATCAGGAGCGCTATGACGGGCCCGCAGCCGCGCGAAGCGTCACAAACTGCCTTGATCTGTGCCAAACTCCACCGTCCTTTCGATCCCGCGAAACGGGCCGGGATCGGCCTGCGCTGGCGCCGCGGGCAGCCTCTCAGGCCATTGAGGTAACCCAGCGTCCCGATTATATTCTCCGAGGAAGGTCTATGGCTCGAAAATAAGCGGGGAGGATCGCGGTGAACTTCAGAATACTTGTTGCGCTTGCGGGGGCAACCGCAGCGGTGCTCGGTACGGGATGTGCACAGCAGCCGGCCAGAAACTCGCCCTCAAACGCGTACTTGGCGTCCAATTACACGCCAAAGCAGATCTTACAGATGGCGCGCGATCAGGGATTTCGACCGGTAACCCGTGACGGCAAGACGCTCTATTGCCGCCGAGAGACTCCCATCGGCACGAATCTGCCCGAGACACGCTGTGTCGACGAGACCCAGCTGCGCTTCATGGTCCTTCGCGCCCAGCGCCAGCAGCAAGCGCTTGAGGAAGGTCAACCCATGATCGGGCAGCCTCCGGGGAATTAAACCCTCGCGGACCCGGGGAGCGCTGCGGCCTCAGCCGACACCCGTCGGTCACAGAGACTCGCTGAGACGCCGCCCCGGTCCCCCCGCAACCGTAGGGTGACGTCGACGGATCGAGCGTGCGTGCCGACCGGCCTGCTTGTGCGGGACGCGCATCGCACTCACCACGAGGGCAATCGCGACGCGCCGTGGGCCGCGCTTTCGGCCCAGTTGACACGAGCCCCGACCATCACGCCGAGCTTGCGCGCCAGCCCGCCCTGGATCTCGATCACCGCCTCCACGGGCGACCCGGAGCTGATCGTCTTCAGCGAGAACGGAGTGGCATTGGCGGCAATCTTCTCGATCCGCCCGTCCGGG
>JAKBCE010000008.1 GCA_021808195.1 Pseudomonadota bacterium | reverse complement strand
GCCAACGGGCAGCTGCTGCCGGCGACGACGCTGCTCACCATGGTGCACAACCTCGGCGCCGAGCAACTGCTGATCGGCGAAGATCTGACGGCGGCGAGCCCGCCACCGGCGCCAGCCGGCGCCTCGAGCACACCGGCGCCGCTCGCCGCGGCCGCCGCCCCGGTGCAGCCGGACACTTGGCGCTGGACGCTGATCACGCCGTTCATGACCCGGCAGTTCACCGGCTCGATTACGACGGGCATCGACGCGACCGTGCGCCTGTTGGCGCCTGCGCTGCAGGCCGCGCCAGGCGAGGGCGTCGTCGAGACACCGGTGCGCATCGAGGGCCTCGCGACACTCGATGATTACGCCCGGGTCGAAACCATGCTTGCCGCTGTGCCGGGCGTGCATCACAGCACGGTTGCGAGCGTCAGCGGTACAGCGGTGATTTTCGACCTATGGGCCAGGGGCGGTGCGGGCACCGTCAGCCGCATGCTGGCGAGCTCGCCGCGCTTCAAGCCGCAGACGGCGGCCGGGATGCTGACCTATCGGTACATCCCCCCGCCGGCGGCGCCAGAGAGCCCTGCTGCAACGGCAGCCGCCGGCAGCGCCGAGACTTCCTCGAACCCTGCTGCGGCGGCACCACCGCCCTGAGCCGTGCGCCACATCCCCAACCTGATCTGTCTGATCCGGCTGGCGTTGATCTGGCCGGTGGCGAACGCGCTGCACGCGGGGCGCTATGAGGTCGCGCTCGCGCTGTTTGTGGTGGCGGCGGTATCCGACGGACTCGATGGCTTTCTCGCCAAGCGCTACAACTGGATCTCCGAGCTCGGCAAGGTGTTGGATCCGGCGGCCGACAAACTGCTGCTCGTGGTGGTGTTCGTCGAGTCCGCATGGCTCGGTCTGGTGCCCTGGTGGGTTACGGCTGCGGCAGTGGCTCGGGATGTCATGATCGCGCTTGGGGCGCTCATCTTCCGGCTGTGGTTCGGACCCTTGCGTGGCCGGCCGACAGTGATCAGCAAGGTCAACACCGCAGCCCAGCTGTTGTACCTGGCCGGGGTGATGTTCGTGGCCGCCTCGCGTCTGCCGCTGGCCGGGGAGCTGCGCGCGTTCGCCTACATCGTGGTGGCGACGACTGCGCTCTCGGGCCTCGATTACCTCGTGACCTTCACGCGGCGCGCCTGGACGGCACCGCGCCAGGCGGTCTGAGCGATGACGATGCAACAGCTGCCGCTGGGGGTGCGCCTCGCGGATCGGGCGGTGTTCGAGAGTTTCCTGCCGGCGCGCAACGGCGAGGCACTCGCACAGGCCCGGCGAGCCGCCGCCGGGGAGCCGGGCTTGAGTTGGTTCTGCGGTCCTGCGGGTGCGGGCAAGACCCACCTGCTGCAGGCCACCTGTGCGGCCGCGGGCCGCGTGCGGCGCGCCGGATACCTGCCGCTCGGGGAACTGGCGCACCTCGGCACCGAGGTGCTCGGCGGACTGCCCGAACTCGACTGCCTCGGGCTCGATGAGCTCGATGCCGTGCTCGGGCAGATCGAGTGGGAGCGTGCCCTCTTTACGCTGGTGCGCGAAGCGGCCGAGCGGGGCGGCGCGTTGCTGCTCGGTGCGCGTACGCCGCCGGCGCTCATCCGCTGGGCGCTTGCCGATCTCGGTTCGCGCTGCGCCGCCGCCGCGGTGTTCCAACTGCGGGCGCTCGATGAGGCGGAGCAGCAAGAAGCGCTGCGGTTGCGCGCCCGGCTGCGCGGGCTCGAGTTGCCTGAGGAGACCTCCCGCTGGTTGCAGCGACGCTACCCTCGCGACATGCGCCGGTTGTACGCCCTGCTCGATGAGCTCGATGAGGCGGCGCTCGCCGCACAGCGCCGCCTGACCGTGCCGTTCATCCGCGAAGTGCTCGCGCGCAGCGGCCGCGCTTGAGCGACGCTGGGGGCTCAGGCGCCGGATGGCCCGGCGAGGCGCACCGCGAGCGCCGCGACGCGCCGGCCGAGTGCCTGGGCCAGATCGCGCTCCTCGGCGAGCAGTTGCGGAGCGTTCTGGCTGCCGGCGACGTGCGAGGCGCCGTACGGACTGCCTCCGGCGGCGGTGTGGTGCAGCGCCGGCTCGGTGTACGGCAGTCCGACCAGGTACATGCCGTGGTGCAGCAGTGGCAGCATCATCGACAGCAGCGTCGATTCCTGTCCACCGTGCTGAGTCTGCGTGGAGGTGAACACGCCGGCGGGTTTGCCGGCGAGCGCCCCGGACAGCCACAGACTCCCGGTGCCGTCGAGGAAGTATTTCAGCGGTGCGGCCATGTTGCCGAAGCGGGTGGGGCTGCCGAGCAGCAGACCGTGCGCACTGCGCAGATCCTCGAGCGTGGCGTACGGGGCGCCGCTGGCCGGCACGGGGCGCGCCGGCCCCTCGCTCTCGGCGCTCACCGGCGGCACGGTGCGCAGCTTGGCGCAGGCGCCGGACACGCTTTCTATGCCGCGGCACGCCTGGCGGGCGAGCTCGGCGGTGGCACCGCCGCGCGAGTAGTACAGCACGAGGATTTCGGTCATAGGGATGGGACTCGTCGGAATGTGCCGTTAGCGTATATTGAATCCATGGTGTGCAAGAAGTGTCTGGTCTCCGGCCGCGTGCAGGGGGTGTTCTATCGGGCCACCTGCCAGCGGCAGGCGCGCGAGCTCGGGGTGAGCGGCTATGCGCGCAACCTGCCCGATGGCCGGGTGGAGGTGCTCGCCTGTGGCGAGAGTTCCGCGGTGCGCGAGTTCATCGACTGGCTGTGGGAAGGCTCGGCGGCAAGCCGGGTCGAGGCGGTGCAGGTGAGCGATGCGCCGCAGCATGCCGAGCGGCCCCCGCAGGGCTTTGCGACTGCCTGACTAGCGGGCGGCCGGATCGGGCTGGCGGGCGCGCACCGGGAAGCCCAGATCATCCGCGCCGCTCCAGTTCTCCCAGGCCGTGAGCACCCGGTCGGGGTAGAAGTGCCGCCCGACGCTGCCGTTGTACTCCTCGAGCGCCAGGCGCACGTCATCGTGCGTGCTCTGCAGGTAATAGCGCAGGATCGCGCAGCCCATGCGGATGTTGGCCGATACGTGCACCAGTTCGTAGCGCTGCATGCCGAGCCGCTCGGGCCAGTAGGGCATCACCTGCATCAGCCCGACGGCGCCGCTCGCCGAGACCGCCCAGCGGTTGAAGTCACTTTCCACCTGCATCACGGCGAGCACCAGGCCCGGGGGCACTTTCGCCACGCCCGGCTGATGCGTCACGCAGTACACCTGCCGCAGGATATTCAGCCGCTCGGCCGGGTCGTGTACGTAGCGGGAGAGGCGCGGCTCCATCAGCGTGTACCAGACCGCCGCGTCGTATCGATCGAGGAAGCACTGGGCCTGCGCGATGGCGTGCTGCACGATCGGCCGCAGCGCCGGATCGCGCTGGCCGGCCGCGTGCGCGCGCGCCCCGACCGTCAGGGCGAGCAGGGCGAGCAGCGCCGGGACCGCCTTAGCGGCCCAGTCGCTGGCGGATGAACGCAAGCGCCTCATCGGCTGGGAATTCGCTGCTCTCACTGTCGCGTCGATGCCGGTATTCCAGGCGGCCGGCTGCGAGCCCCCGCTCGGCGATCACCACCCGGTGCGGGATGCCGAGCAGCTCCGCGTCGGCGAACTTCACCCCCGGGCGTGCATCCCGGTCGTCGTAGAGAACCTCTATGCCCGCGGCCGTGAGTTCGGTATAGAGCCGATCGGCCGCCGCGCGCACGTGCGGCGCCTTCTGCGCCGCGAGGCTCACCAGCACCACCTGAAACGGTGCCAGGGGCTCCGGCCAGATGATGCCGCGCGCATCGTGATTCTGTTCGATGGCCGCTGCCACGACGCGCGTCACGCCAATGCCGTAACAGCCCATCAGGACGGTGATTTCCTGGCCCGACTCATCGAGCACCACCGCGTGCATGGCCTCGCTGTACTTGCGGCCGAGCTGGAAAATATGTCCGACCTCGATGCCGCGGGCGAGCTTCAGCCGACCCCGGCCGCTCGGGCTCGGATCCCCCTCGAGGACGTTGCGCAGGTCGGCCGGCACATACCCCTGCACGTCGCGGTCCCAGTTCACGCCGCTCAAGTGCATGTCTTTCTCATTCGCGCCGCAGACGAAATCAGCGACCGCGAGCGCGCTGTGATCGACATACAGGCGGCATTTCAGTCCCATCGGGCCGATGTAGCCGATCTCGCTGCCGGTGGCGCGCTCGATGCGCTCGGCGCTGGCGAGGCGCAGCGGACTTGCCACCCCCGCCAGGCGCTGCGCCTTGGTGGCATTCAACTCATGGTCGCCGCGCAGCACCAGCGCCACCACCGACGCCTCGCCTTGCCCATCGCCCTCGACGAGCAGCGTTTTCAGGCAGCGCGCCGGCTCGACGGCCAGCATGCGCGCAAGCGCCTCGATCGTTTTGGCCCCTGGGGTCGACACGCGTCTGAGCGGTTCGGCCGGCGCCGGGCGGGCAAGCGTCGGCGCCAGCGCCTCGGCCGCTTCAATGTTGGCGGCGTACTCATCGGCATCGGAGAACACGATGGCGTCCTCGCCCGAACTCGCCAGGACATGAAATTCCTGCGACACGTCCCCGCCGATCGGACCGGAGTCGGCGCGCACGGCGCGGAAATCGAGCCCCATGCGGGTGAAGATGCGCGTATAGGTTTCGTGCATCAGCCGGTAGCCGGCGGCAAGCGAGGCCTCATCGGCATGGAAGGAATAGGCATCCTTCATGATGAACTCGCGCGCGCGCATCACGCCGAAGCGCGGCCGGATCTCATCGCGGAATTTCGTCTGGATCTGGTAGAAGTTCACCGGCAGCTGGCGGTAGCTCTGCAGCTCGCGCCGCGCGATGTCGGTGATCACCTCCTCGTGCGTCGGGCCGGTGACGAAATCGCGCTCGTGACGGTCCTTCAGGCGCAGCAGCTCCGGGCCGTACTCGCCCCAGCGACCGGACTCCTGCCACAGCTCCGCCGGCTGCACCACCGGCATCAGCAGCTCGAGCGCCCCGGAGCGGTTCATCTCTTCGCGGATGATAGCCTCGGCCTTGCGCAGCGTGCGCAGCCCCATCGGCAGCCAGCTGTACAGCCCCGAGGCGAGGCGGCGGATGAGGCCGGCGCGCAGCATCAGCTGGTGGCTGACGATCTCCGCCTCGGCGGGGGTTTCCTTGGTGGTCTGGATCGGATACTGCGAGAGCCTCATGACGCGCATCTTGGCCAAAGGGAAGCGTCCATCATAACAGCTGCGCGCGAGCTGATAAGATGTCGCCCTGAAATGCCCGATTGGATCGCCCAGAAGCGCCCCTGCCATGAATGACAGTCCGAGCACCGAGAGCGAGCCGTCCGCCGCCGAGGCGCACGCGCTGCGCCGCCCGCGCCGGGGTTTTTACCTGCTGCCGAATCTGCTCACCACGGCGAGCCTGTTCTCGGGCTTCTACGCCATCGTCGCCGCCATCGACAAGCACTTCGCGCCGGCGGGCATGGCGGTGTTCATCGCCATGGTGTTCGATTCGCTCGATGGGCGCATTGCGCGCCTGACGCGGACCGAGAGCGCCTTCGGCAAGGAGTACGACAGTCTCTCGGACATGGTTTCCTTCGGCCTGGCGCCCGCCATCGTCGCGTATCAGTGGGGCGTGGTGCGCATCGCCGAGTATGGTCGGGCCTGGGGCCGGTTCGGCTGGCTGGCGTGCTTCTTCTACGCGGTGGCCGCTGCACTGCGTCTCGCGCGCTTCAACGTGCGTACCGCCACGGTCGACAAGCGTTATTTCGAAGGCCTACCCAGCCCGTCGGCGGCCGCCACCGTGGCGGGCTTCGTGTGGGTCTCCAGCCAGTGGCGCGAGCCCGGTTTGACCGGCTTGATCGTGGCCTTTACCGTGACCGCGCTCGCCGGGGCGCTGATGGTCAGTCGCTTCAGTTTCTTCAGCTTCAAGAAAATCGACTTCGACGGGCCGATCCGGTTCATTTACCTGCTGTTCGTGCCGCTCGCCTTTGTCCTGATCGCGAGCGATCCGCCGCTGATCCTGCTGCTGATCTTTGGTGGCTACGCGCTGTCGGCCCCGCTGCTGTGGCTGTGGCGCCGCCTGCGCCGCCGCCGGCGTCCGGCGCGGCGGGAGCAGCACGGCGAATGATGCCGGGGACTCGGCGCGCCCAGTACCTCGAGGCGATCGGTATCGATCGCTGGGTTGCGCGGGTGGCGGTGGCCGCGCCGGCGGCGGCGCAGGACCCACCGGATCGTGCGGCGGTGATCGGCCCGGCGCCGGATGCGTCGCCCACTGCGGACCGGTGCCGCGAGGCGGCCCCCGACGCTTGGGAAGCACTGCGGGCCGAAGTGAGCGCCTGCACGCGCTGCGCGCTGCACCAGTCACGCACCCAGACCGTGTTCGGGGTGGGCAATCCGCATGCCGAGTGGATGGTGATCGGTGAGGCGCCGGGTGCGGAGGAGGACCGGCGCGGTGAGCCGTTCGTCGGCCGGGCCGGCCAGCTGCTCGATGCGATGCTGCGGGCAATCGACCTCAGCCGCGCCACCACGGTCTACATCGCCAACATTCTGAAGAGCCGCCCGCCGGGCAACCGCGACCCGCGACCTGAGGAGGTTGCCGCGTGCCTGCCGTACCTGCACCGGCAGATCGAGCTGGTGCGGCCGCGCCTGTTGCTTGCAGTCGGGCGGATCGCGGCGCAGAACCTGCTCGGCACCGATGCGCCGCTCGGCCGATTGCGCGGGCGGGTGCATCACTTCGGCGAGCGCAACGTGCCGCTCGTGGTGACGTATCATCCGGCTTATTTGCTGCGCTCGCCTGCGGATAAGCGCAAGGCATGGGAAGATTTACAATTTGCGCGCAGCGTCTTCGCACAATCGAGCCCCACCGGACCGAACGATGGCCACCGCCCCTGAGCTACTGAAGCCGACGCCGGCGGCGATCCGCCCGATGGCAGCACCCGATGTCGCGGAGGTGTTCGCCATCGAGCGGGCTGCTTACGACTTCCCCTGGAGCGCGGGGATCTTTCGCGACTGCCTGCGGGTGGGGTACTTGTGCCGCGTGCTCACCATCGCCGAGCAGATCTGCGGTTACGGCGTGATGAGCATGGGCGCAGGCGAGATGCACGTGCTGAATCTCTGCATCGCCGAGGCCGAGCGCGGCCGCGGCCATGGCCGGCGAGTGCTCGAGCACCTGCTCGAGCAGGGCGCGGCGGCCGGGATGACCGAGGCGTTCCTCGAGGTACGGCCCTCGAACACCGTTGCGCTTGCGCTGTACCGCGCGCTCGGCTTCGAGCAGGTCGGCATGCGCCGCGGCTATTACCAGGCGGTCAACGGCCGCGAAGACGCCTGTGTGTTGAAACTGACCGTGCGCGCGCGCCGCGCCGCTGACACCTGATAACACCGATCCATGAGTGACCTCACTGCCGAAGTGCGCAGACGGCGCACGTTTGCCATCATCTCGCATCCGGACGCGGGCAAGACCACGCTCACTGAGAAGCTGCTGCTGTTCGGCGGCGCGATCCAGATGGCCGGCACCGTCAAGGGCCGCAAGGCCGCCCGCCACGCCACCTCGGACTGGATGCGCCTCGAGCAGCAGCGCGGCATCTCCGTGACCTCCTCGGTGATGCAGTTTCCCTACGGGGAGTGCATCGTGAACCTGCTCGACACGCCAGGTCACGAGGACTTCTCCGAGGATACCTATCGCACGCTCACCGCCGTCGATTCGGCGCTGATGGTGATCGACTGCGCCAAGGGCGTCGAGGAGCGCACCATCAAGCTGATGGAGGTCTGTCGGCTGCGCGACACGCCGATCATGACATTCATCAACAAACTCGATCGTGAGGGGCGCTCGCCGATCGACCTGCTCGATGAGATCGAGCGGGTGCTCGGCATCCGCACCGCGCCGGTGACCTGGCCGATCGGTATGGGTCGGGCGCTGCGTGGCATCTATCACCTGCTCGAGGACCGGCTGTACGTGTATTCGGCCGCCGAGCGCGGCCGGCGCGGGGAGAACCAGGCGATCGATGGCCTGGCGAGCGAGGCGGCCGAGGAGTTCCTCGGCGCCGAAGCGGCCGCGGTGCGCGAGGAGATCGAGCTGGTGCGCGGCGCGAGCGCACCGTTCGATCCGCAGGCCTATCGCGCCGGGCGGCAGACGCCGGTGTTCTTCGGCTCGGCGATCAACAACTTCGGCATCGAGGAGTTACTCGCGGCCTTCGCGCAGCATGCGCCGGGCCCGCTGCCGCGCAGCGCACGCGAGCGGCAGGTCGATCCACTCGAACCGGCGCTCTCGGGCTTCGTGTTCAAGATCCAGGCCAACATGGATCCGGGCCATCGCGACCGCATTGCGTTCCTGCGCCTGTGCTCGGGCCGCTACAGCCGCGGCATGCGGCTGCATCACGTGCGCCTCGGCAAGGAGGTACGCATCGCCGATGCGTTGACGTTCATGGCCGCCGAACGCGAGCACGCCGAGGAGGCATTTGCCGGCGACATCATCGGTCTGCACAACCACGGCACCATCAACATCGGTGACACCTTCACCGAGGGCGAGCGGCTGGTGTTCACTGGCATTCCGAACTTTGCCCCGGAGATCTTCCGCCGCGCGGTGCTGAAGGATCCGCTGAAGATGAAGGCGTTGCACAAGGGTCTCGCGCAGCTCTGCGAGGAGGGCGCCACGCAGCTGTTTAAGCCGCTGCGCAATAATGACCTGATCCTGGGCGCAGTCGGCCAACTGCAGTTCGAGGTGGTGGCGTTTCGTCTGCAGGACGAGTACGGCGTCGCCTGCGCGTTCGAGCCGGTGAACGTGTACACGGCGCGGTGGGTTGCCTGCGAGGACGCGCGCAAGCTCGAGGAGTTCCGCGCGCGTGTCTACGAGCAGCTGGCGCTCGATCACAGCGGCGCGCCGGTGTATCTGGCGAGCTCGCGGGTGAACCTGGAACTGACGATCGAGCGCTGGCCGCAGATCGTTTTTCGCGAGACCCGCGAACACGCACTCTAAGTCCCTCGCGCCGCTGCGGCGCTGCCTGACTCGTGGCAGTTGAGGGAAATTACGTATTTCCGAATGAACCGTGCCGGGCTCACCGTGTGCAGGGAAACGGACACCGAGCTTGACCCTGCAGGTAACGGCGGGCTAGCGTAAAGCGGCAACGTGGACGAGCCGGACTGCGGCCGCCGCCACGCCCAGCCCCCGCACGGCAGCAGCGGCGAGCGCGGATGTCCTGCTCTTGGAGGTGGTAGGAACCGCGATGGGTCAGCTGCGCTCTAGCGCTGGATACGCACCATTGGCCGCGCGAGAAATCGGCGCGCTGCCCGCGCCAGGATCTGCTGACTGCCGGATCGCGCATTCAAACAGCAAGAACTGTTGCGATCGACTTGGAGAACAGGCGCATGGGCATGCTTCAACGGCAGGCAATACGGACGGTGCGGCGCGTTGCGCCGCTCAATGCCGAGCAATTGATCGACGTCGCGCTCGGTGCGCTCGGCCGGGATGGATTTTCCGACTGGTCGTTTCAGGACGCGCTCGAGCGACTGCTGGGTACGCTGCAGGCCGAGGCGCACCTCGGGCTGTTCGGCCATCTTGCGACCCGTTTCGACGTGCTGCGCTGCCTGCACAATCTGTTGCGACTGGACATCGCCGAGCAGGCCGATCCGCGCATTGCGCAGCGTGCGCTTGGCCGGCCGATCTTCATCACCGGCCTGCCGCGCAGCGGCTCGACCTTTCTGCATTCGCTGCTCGCACTCGATCCGGCCGCCGCCGTGCCGCGCAGCTGGCAGCTCATCTACCCGTACCCGCAGCTGCGCCCCTGGTTGCCGGGCGACCACCGGCGGGCGCGGGTGGCGCGTCAGCTCGGACTGTTCCGGCTGATTGCCCCGGGTATCGCCCGCATGCATCCGGTGCGCGCCGACTCCCCGCAGGAGTGCACCGACATCACCGGGCAGGTCTTTCGCAGTCTGCGCTTCGACACGATGTATCACATCCCCGCCTACCGCGACTGGCTGGATGAGGACGGGCAGGAACTCGGCTACCGGTTCCATCGCCGCTTTCTGTGCCATCTCGATGCGCAGGGTCCGGCAGGGCGTCAATGGGTGCTGAAGAGCCCGGACCACGTGTTCGCGCTCGCAGCGCTGCGCAAGGAGTATCCGCAGGCGCACATCGTCATGCTGCACCGCGATCCGCTGAAAGTCATGGCGTCCGTCGCCAAGCTCACCGAGATCCTGCGCCGGCCGTTCACCACGCGTCTCGAGCGCGCCGCGATCGGACGCGAGGTGAGCGAACGGTGGGCGCAGGGCGCGCAGCAGATGATCGCCTGCAAGAGCGCGCCGGATAACATTCTGCACCTGTATTACCGCGATATCGTCGGTGCGCCCCTGCAGACCGTGGCACGGCTGTATCGGCACTGCGGGCTGACTCTGAGTGCCGAGGCCGAGCGGCGCATGCAGGCGTATCTGCGCCGGGTGCCGCGCGGCGGCTACGCCGTGCACCACCACAGCCTCGAGGAGTTCGGACTCGATCCGGCGCACCTGCGCGAGCAGTTTGCCGGCTACACGCGTGCGTTCGACGTGCCGCCCGAGCGCACCCGCCAGCCTCCGAGCGGTGGGGTATTCAACCCGAGGCCGGCGTGAAACGCACGCGGCTGCTCGCCCTGGCGCTCGGCGTGACCGCGCTCGGCGCGGCCGTGCTCTATGCAGGCGGGGCCGCTGTCGAGCAGGCGGTTCTGCGGGTTGGGATCACCGGCCTGCTGATCGTGGCGTTGATTCATCTGCCGGTGATCGCGCTCACCGGCTCGGCCTGGTGGCTGCTGGGTGCGGACCTGCCGCGCGCCTCGCCGTGGAAATTCATCTGGGCGCGCTACGTCCGGGAAGGCACCGCGGAGGTGCTGCCGTTTTCCCAACTCGGTGGCATCGTCGCTGGCGCCCGTTCGCTCACGCTGACCGGGTTGCCCTCGGTGCCCGTTGCCGCGACGCTGCTCGCGGACTTGCTCATCGAGCAGGCGGCGAAGCTGCCGTATCTGCTGGCCGGGGTGGTATTGCTGGTGCTTGCGGGGCGTGCTGCGCCGCTGCGCCTGCTGGGCGCGGCGCTGGTGCCGCTCGGCATGCTCGCGCTGCTGGTGGGCCCAGGCCGCACCCGGCTGGTGGCGCTGCTCGCCCGTGGCATCGAGGCACTTGCGCACCGCTGGCCCGCGCTCGAGGCGGCGCGCACGGCGTCGCTCGAGCCGGGGCTGCGCTGGAACCGGCGCACCGCGGCAGCGTTCGCCACGCATACCGTCGCCTGGGCGCTCGGCGCGCTCGAAACCTGGGTGGTCTGTCGACTGATGGGGCTCACGGTGAGCCCGGTACAGGCGCTCATCATCGACAGTCTGTTCAGTGCTCTGCGCACGTTCGGCTTCGCGGTCCCGGCGGCGCTCGGCGTGCAGGAGGCCGGATACGTGGTGGCGTGTGCGCTCGTCGGCGTGCCCGCAGCGCCGGCGGTGGCGCTCTCGCTCGTGCGCCGCGTGCGCGAACTGCTGGTGGGCGCACCGGCGCTGGGTCTGTGGCAGGCCGTGGAGGGCGGACGGGCGCTCGCGGGGCTTTCCGACAAATAACGTGCGGCAGATCTTCCCGATCGCGGTCGTCAGCCGGCGTGCGCGGCGCGCCGCGGCAGTGCTCGTGGTGGTGAGCCTCGCCGGCACCGCGCGCGCCGCAGCGCCCGGCACGCCGCGCTTTGACTGGCTGAACCCGACCACTTGGCCGGTGCTGCCCGTGCCGAATATCTCGGTCGATCCCAACAGCGGGCAGACCTTCGGCCTGATCCCCACCCGCCTGCAGCATGATGCGCACGGCCGCATTGTGCGCATCATCGCCCCGGACATCGTGCACAACACAGCCTTCGGCTGGGGCGGGCACGTGCGCATCCTGGATTTTCCGTCCGCCGACACCCAGTGGTCGATCGTCGCCGGGCTGATGCAACATGTCGAGAGTCACTTCGATGCCCTTTACGAGAGCGGCCTGATGCGCCGGCGGCGCTGGTCGCAGAGCGTGGAGCTCTATTACGGCCGCAACGGCTCGGCGCGCTTCTTCGGCATCGGCAACGACTCCCCGTATGCACAGCAGAGCGTCTACACCGATCAGCGCATGCGGTTGCGGGCGCGCCTCGGCTGGAATCTCACGCCTGCGTGGCAGCTTGCCGGCGTGCTGATCGTGCAGAAGGTCAGGGTGAGCGCCGGGCACCTGCCCGGAATCGTCTCGCTCACGGACCGCTTCCCGCACGTGGCGGGCCTGGGCACGACCCACGAGGTGCTCGAGCGGATTACGCTCACCTACAACACTCTCGATAGCATCACTCTGCCGAGCCGGGGCGTCGCCATGACGCTGTACGCTGGGGCGGCAAGCCGCAATGGCGCGCCGAATGCGTCCTTGTTCAGCGAAGTCGGCGCGGACGGACGATTCTATTGGTCGCCGAGGCGCTCGCTGACCATCGCCGCGCACTTCGATCTGCGCTACATGCCGTCGCTGGCGGCAGCGCCCTTCTGGGCGCTGAGCAGCGTCGGTGGCGATCGCAGCACCCTCGGCGGGCCGCAGCCGCTGCGCGGTTTCGGCGAGGCGCGCTTCTACGGGCGCAATGCCTTCTCGGCCAGCATCGAGCTGCGCCAGAAGGTGCTCACCCTCAACACCCTCGGTACGCGCATCGCCCTGCAGATCGCGCCGTTTTACGATGCTGGCCGCGTCTTCGAACACAGCTCTACCGTTCCGATCGACACGCTGCACAACGTGCTCGGCGTCGGCTTTCGCGGCATTGCCGCGCCGTTCATCGTCGGCTACGTCGATGTCGGTTACGGCAGCGAAGGCGCGGCTTTGTTCACCGGAATCAACTATCCGTTCTAGTCGCCGGCGGCACCGTGCAGCATGGCGCGCACCCGTTCGAGCTGCGCGGCGAGGCCGGCGGCGGTGCGCTCGAGTTCCGCCACGCGAGCCCGCTCGGTCTCGACCACCGCGGCCGGGGCGTTGCTGCAGAAGCTCTCATTGTCGAGCCGGGCGCGCACTTTGCCGAGATCGGCCTGCGCGCGGGTCATGAGCTTCTCGAGCCGCTCCGCCTCGGCCTTGGCGTCGATCAAGCCGGCCATCGGCACGAGCACCGTCAGCTCGCCGATGAGGGCGGTGGCCGACTGTGGCGCCGGCTCGTCGGAGGCGAGCAGTCGCACCGACTCGATGCCCGCGAGGCGCTCGAGATACGGCCGATGGCACTGCAGGTAGTCACGGTCCTGGGCGCTCGCGCCTGCGAGCAGCACGGGGATGCGGCGCGAGGGGCTGATGTTCATCTCGCCACGGATCTGCCGTACGGCGAGCACGAACGCCTGGATCCAGCCGACCTCGCGTTCACTCGGCTCGTCGGCCGGGAACTCCCCGGGTCGGGGGTAGGGGGCCAGCATCACGGTCTCCCCGCTGCGCCCGGCGAGCGGCGCGGCGCGCTGCCAGATCTCCTCGGTGATGAACGGCATGATCGGATGCAGCGCGCGCTGCAGGGCCTCGAGGATCTCCGCGAGCGTGCGGCGCGCGGAGCGCCGGGCGGGCGCCGCGGCCGACTCGGATTGCAGCACTGGTTTGGTCAGCTCCAGGTACCAATCGCAGTACTCGTACCAGGTGAACTCGTACAGTGCATTGGCCGCGTAGTCGAAGCGGTATTCGGCGAGGGCCCGCTCGACGGCAGCGAGTGTCCGGCCGAAGCGCGAGCGGATCCAGCGGTCGGCAACTGACAGCTCGGTCGGCCCTGCCGGCTCGTCCTGCTCACACATCAGCGTCACGAAGCGCGCGGCGTTCCACAGCTTGTTGCAGAAATTGCGGTATCCGGCGACGCGGGCCAGGTCGAAGCGGATGTCGCGGCTCGGGGAGGCGAGGGCAGCGAAGGTAAAGCGCAGCGCGTCCGTGCCGTGCGCGGCGATCCCGTCCGGGAACTGCTTGCGGGTCGCTTTCTCGATCGCTGGGCGCTTTTGCGGCTGCATCAGTCCGGTGGTGCGCTTCTCGATCAGGGCGGGCAGATCGATGCCATCGACGATGTCGAGCGGGTCGATGACGTTGCCCTTGGACTTGGACATCTTCTCGCCCGACTCGTCGCGGATCAGACCGTGCACGTAGACCGTACGGAACGGCACGTCACCCATGAACTTCAGGCCCATCATCATCATCCGGGCCACCCAGAAGAAGATGATGTCGAAGCCGGTGATCAGCACCGTCGTCGGGTAGTAGCGTGACAGTTCCGGGGTATGTTCGGGCCAGCCGAGCGTTGAGAACGGCCACAGAGCCGAGGAGAACCAGGTATCGAGCACGTCAGGATCCTGGTGCAGCGGCACATCGGCACCCAACGCGTGCCGGGTACGCACCTCCTGCTCGCTGCGCCCGACGTACACGTTGCCTTGCCCGTCATACCACGCCGGAATACGGTGTCCCCACCACAGCTGACGGCTGATGCACCAGTCCTTGATGTTGCGCATCCACTCGAAGTAGGTTTTGGCCCAGTTCTCCGGAATGAAGCGCGTGCGGCCGCTTTCCACCGCGGCAATCGCCGGTGCGGCGAGCGGGGCGATCTTCACGTACCACTGGTCGGTGAGGTACGGCTCGAGCACCGCGCCGCTGCGGTCACCGCGCGGCACCATCATCTTGTGCGGCTCGACGCGCTCGAGCAGACCGGCCGCTTCGATCTCTTGCAGTACCCGCGCGCGGGCGGCGCCGCGCTCGAGGCCGCGCAACCGCTCCGGCACGTTGTCATTGAGCGTCGCATGCGGCGTGAAGATGTTGATCTGCGGCAGGTTGTGGCGCTGGCCGATCTCGTAGTCGTTGAAATCGTGCGCGGGGGTGATCTTGAGGCAGCCCGAGCCGAACGAGGCGTCGACGTACGCGTCCGCAATGACGGGAATCAGCCGATCGATGAGCGGCACCCGCACGCGCTTGCCGATCAGATGCCGGTAGCGCTCATCCTCGGGATTGACCGCGACGGCGGTGTCGCCGAGCAAGGTCTCCGGGCGCGTGGTGGCCACCACCAGCTGGCCGCTGCCGTCCTCGAGCACATAGCGCAGATGCCACAGGTGGCCGTCCTCCTCGACGCTCTGCACTTCGAGATCCGACAGCGCCGTGAGCAGCACCGGGTCCCAGTTGACCAGGCGCTTGCCGCGATAGATCAGACCCTCCTCGTAGAGGCGCACGAATACCTCGAGCACCGCGTGCGAGAGCCCTTCATCCATGGTGAAACGCTCGCGCGACCAATCGACTGAGTCGCCGAGGCGGCGCATCTGTGCGGACATGGTGCCGCCCGATTGCGCCTTCCACTGCCAGACTCGCGCGAGGAACGCCTCGCGGCCGAGCTCGCTGCGGCGCAATCCGGCGGCCTCGAGCTGGCGCTCGACCACCATCTGCGTGGCGATGCCGGCATGATCGGTGCCGGGCTGCCACAGCGCGTCATCGCCGCGCATGCGGTGATAGCGCGTCAGCGTGTCCATCAGGGTGTGATTGAACGCGTGCCCCATGTGCAGGGTGCCGGTCACGTTCGGCGGCGGGATCATGATGCAGAATGGTGCGCCGCGTCCGGCCGGAGCGAACCAGCCTTGGGATTCCCAGCGCGTGTAGATCCGCCGCTCGATCTCGTGCGGCGCGTAGACTTTATCCATGATCCTCGCAGGCTCGTTCGACAGCGGTAGAAACAGCAATTATAGGGCGGTTACGGGGCACGCAGCGTGTGCGTCGCCGGTTCGCAGCCGAGTTGCCGGTAGGCGCGGAAGCGGGCCCTGCCGCTCTGGCGGTGCGCCGGCTCGGCATCGATGATCTCGACGATGCGCTCGGTGGCGGCCGCAAACGGTGGCGGCTCGTCCGAGGCGTCGAGGTTGATCAGCACCTGCGGGGCCGCACCGGGCGGCTCGCCGGCGCTGAGCAGCACCGGCGCATCGATCCCCTCGGCGAGCCAGGCGTGCGGCACGAAGCTCGTGTCGGCAAAGGTCCACAGCAGCTCATCGAGCCGCCCGAGCTCCTCGCGGTCGCTGTGCCACACGAGCACGCGCTGACCGGCGAGATAGGCCTTCTCGGCGAGCCGGCAGGCGACTTTCAGCCGCGCTCCCGGCGTCGCTTCGGCCAGGACGTAGAAATCGGCCCGCAACGCGTCGCTCTACGCCTGGGCGCGCTGCAGCAGAAAGTCCGCCAGCAGCGGCGTCGGCCGGCCGGTGCTGCCCTTGTGCGCGCCGCCATGCCAGGCGGTGCCGGCGATGTCAAGATGCGCCCAGCTCATGCCCTGGGTGAACTTGGCGAGGAAAGCCGCGGCCGTGATGGCTCCGCCGTCACGGCCGCCGATGTTGGCGAAGTCCGCAAAATTACTCTTCAGCTGTTCGGTGTATTCCTCGGTGAGTGGCAGCGGCCAGGCACGGTCGTCGGCGCGCACGCCCGCATCGATGAGTTCGCGCACCAGCGTCTCGTCGTTGCCGAGGACGCCGCTGTGATGGTGCCCGAGAGCGATCACGCAGGCCCCGGTGAGCGTCGCCAGATCGACGAGCGCAGCGGGCTTGAAGCGCCGCGCGTAGTGCAGCGCATCGCACAGCACCAGACGGCCTTCGGCGTCGGTGTTGAGGATCTCGACGGTCTGTCCGGAGGCGCTGGTGACGATGTCGCCGGGCTTGATCGCTTTGCCGTCCGGCATGTTCTCCACCGCCCCGACGATGCCGACCACGTTCAGCGGCAGTTTCACCGCGGCCGCGAAGGAGAGCGCCGCGAGCACTGCGGCAGCCCCGCTCATGTCGTACTTCATCTCGTCCATCTCCGCGCCCGGCTTGAGCGAGATACCGCCGGAATCGAAGGTCACCCCCTTGCCGACCAGCACCACCGGTGCCGCGCCGCGCCGCCCGCCCTTGTGCTCGAGCACGATCAGGCGGGGCGGCTCGCTGCTGCCCTGGGCCACCGCGAGCAGGCAACCCATCTTCTCGCGTCGCAGCGCCGGCTCATCGAGCACGCGCACGGCGAGCGTGCGGTGCCGCCGGACGAGCCCGCGCGCCTGCTCGGCGAGGTAGCGCGGCGTGCAGATGTTGCCCGGCAGGTTGCCGAGGTCGCGCTGCACGGCGGCCGCCTGAGCGATCGCCTCACCGTGCGCCAGGCCGCGTGCGACGGCTCGGGCGGCGGCCCCCGCGGCCGGTCCGGCGAGCACCTTCGCGAGGGCGGCGGGCTTGGGCTTCTTGCCGCTCTTGAGATCATTGATGCGGTACAGGGCCGCGCCGGTGAGTTCGGCGACCGCCCGCCCGTAGTAGTAATCGTCGAGGACGCCGGCATCCGGACGCTCGAGCGCCACGGCGGCGCTCTTCACCCCGGTGCGCATCAGGGCCGCGATCGCCGCCGCGCAGGCTTTGCGCCAGGGCTTGCGGCCGAAGCTCTTGCGCGCGCCAAGACCGGTGAGCAGGACTCGGTCCGCGGCGAGACCCGGCAGATCGGCAAGCAGCAGCGTCTCGCCGGCGCGTCCCGGGAAGTCCCCGCGCGCGAGCAGCTTGGCGAGGCGCCCGCCGCTCGCCTGATCGATCAGCCGCGCCTCGGAGCTGAGTTCGCTGTCCTCGAAAACACCGACGACCAGGCAATCCACCTCGAGCGTGGCAATGCTCTTGCTCCAGGTCTCGAAACGCATTTTGCTTCTCCCGTGTACCGGCAATGGCCGGTGAACTGCGCTCGCCGGGGATCGTCCCATTGAGCTGCGCAACCCGCTGCTTTATCTTCGCTACCGCAGCGGATCGCGCGGTGTTGTGTACGCCCGCGTCGCGGCAATCCGACGCCCGCCGCGCGTGCCGCGGGCGGGCAGTGTAACTCAAGCCGGAGTTCCGGCGGGCAGGCTCCACGGGTGGGAAAAATTATCGGACGGTACGTGCTGCGCGAGGTGCTGACCGCCTGGCTGCTGATGATGGCGGTGCTGCTGATCATTCTCACCGCCTATGAAGTCGGCGTGGTGCTCGAGCGGGCCGCCGCCAGCCAGTTTCCCCAGGGAGTGATCCTGCGGCTGATCTACCTCGGTCTCCTGCAGTACGTGAGTCTGGTGGCGCCGATGTCGCTGCTGCTCGGCATCATGTGGGCGTTTGGGCGGCTCTATCACGACAGCGAGATGGCCGCGGCACTCGCCTGCGGGGTGCGCCCCGGGATGCTGTACCGGCCGGTGATCGCACTCGGGGTCGTGCTGACCGCAGCGCTCGCGGCGGTCACCCTGCAACTGGCGCCTGCGGCCACCCACGAGGCGCTCACGCTGCGCGACCAGGCGGTGCGCGCCGGGCAATTCGCGCCGCTCGAGCCCGGACAGTTCCGCGCCTTCGGCGGCGGCAGCGCCGTGGTCTATGCGCAGCGGGTCGAGCCGAACGGCACGCTCGGCAACGTATTCATCGAGCGCACGCGCGGTCCGGTGGTGGAAGTGGCGTTGGCGAACCAGGCGCGCCACACCGTCTCGGCCGACGGCAAGACGCAGACGATCGAGCTGTACCACGGCGAGCGCTTCGAGGGCGTGCCGGGCAGCGCGCGCTTTCGAATCATGCGCTTCGCCGAGCACACCGTGCCGATACCGATGCCGCCGGCGAACACGGTGGTGACGGATCTCGATGCGGCACCGACCGCGGCGCTGTACGCCTCGCCCGAGCCGCGACAGCAGGCGAAACTGCAGTGGCGCATCGCGCTGCCGCTGATGTGCCTGGTGCTCGCCATCGTCGCACTGCCGCTCTCGCGTCTGCAGCCACGCCAGGGGCGCTACGCGCGCGTGTGGATCGCGCTGGTGATCTACGTGGTGTATCTGAATCTGCTCACGGCCGGGGAGTCCTGGCTCGGCCACGGCAGGATCCCGCTGCCGCTCGGGCTGTGGTGGGTGCACGGTCTGGTGCTGCTGCTGGCGTTGTTGATCGTGCGCGGCCCGGACGTGGCGCAGCGCGTGCAGTTGCGGTGGGCGCACACATGAGCATTCTCGATCGCTACATCGTGCGCGCGATCCTCAGTTCGGTGCTGCTCGTGCTGGCGGTGTTTTTGGTGCTGGGCGGCCTGTTCGCGTTCATCAGCCAGCAGGGGGACATCGGGGTCGGAAACTACACCCTCGCCGATGCGCTCTGGTTCACTGTGCTCAACATTCCGCAGCAGGCCTATCAGCTGCTGCCGATTACCGCGATGATCGGCTCGTTGATCGGGCTCGGGGCATTGGCGCGCGGCAGCGAGATCACCGTGATCCGCGCCACCGGTATGTCGGTGGCGCGGCTGGCGGGGGCGGCGCTGATTGCAGCGCTGATCCTGATCGTCGTCGAGGCGGTGGTCGGGGAGTTCGTCGCGCCGCAGCTGCAGGAGGCGGCCAGTCAGGAGCGCGTCTTTCACCAGTACAACAGCATCAGTTTCGGCGGCGGTACCGGCGCCTGGGTGCGCGATGGGGATTTGATCCTCAACGTCGCGCGCCAGTCGAGTTCGCGGCAATTCGGCGGCATGGAGGTGTTCGAGCTCTCCCCGAGCCATCAGCTGCTCGCCATCGGCCATGCGACCCGCGCCACGGCCGCGGGGCACCATCGCTGGCTGCTCGATGACTACACCGCTTCGCACTTCACCGGCGATCGGGTCACCGTGCGTCCGAGCGGGCGAAAGGTGCTGCACTCGAACGTTTCAGCCAGTTTCCTCGGCTTCGCCGTGCAGGATCCGGAGCAGATGACCCTGGGCTCGCTCTGGCAGCTGATCGGCTATCTGCGCGCCAACTCCATCGACGCGGGCCAGTACGTGTTCGCGTTCTGGTCGCGCATCGCGCGCACCGTGGCGATCGTGTTCTCGGTGCTGCTGGCGATACCGTTCGTGCTGGGCTCGATGCGCTCGGCAGGGGCCGGCGCACGGACCACCCTCGGGCTCGCCATCAGCCTGATCTTCTTTCTGCTGCAGCGGCTGATCGAGAGCGGCACCATCGTCTTTCACCTCGACCCGGTGATCCTCGCCTGGTTGCCGACGACGCTGCTCGCGACCGTGACGCTGTTGCTGCTCGCGAGCGCGCGCTGAGCCACCCTCAGGCGGCTGGCTTGTGCCGCGCCGTGCGGTGCGTCGGCAGCGGTTGCAGCAGTGCAGAGAGCTTCTGGAAAATCTGCTGGTAGCTGTAGGCGGGCAGGCGGTACTGCCAGCCCTCGACGCGGGCATTGATGCGCGCCGCCTCGGCGGCGGCCTGCTTGCCGGTGCCTTGTGCGCTGATTTCGATGTAGTGCGGGCCGTGCGCGGCGGCGCGATAGCCGCTTACGCTGACGGCCAGGCCGTCAAAGGTCTTGAATTCGGCCATCGAGAGGCGAATGCCCTTGGGCGTCGGTACCGCCTTGCGCACGTCGCTCAGGGTGAGATTTGCCAGCGCACTCGCCACCGGGTCGGCGGCTCCCGGGCTCTCGAGCTTGCGGCCCGGCGGCACGCCGAGCACGCTGAAATTCGCCACCGTGGCCGCAGTGCGCTCGAGGCGATAAGGCCGCTCGCCCGCGATGCGCTCGGCGACGCTTTTCACCTGCTGTTGCCGCACATCGACGATGATCGGTGCGAGCCATTGGGCGGGCTTGGCCTCCGCCATCACCAGCGGTGTGGCGAGCAGGCTCTGGCGATGACCAACCCGACGGACGTACACGCCGCTGCCGCCACTGGTGTGGCCGACGATCAATGACCAGGTGTGCTGAGGACTGCGCACGTCGATGCGCACGCCGCTGGCGCCGGCGGCGGTCACGGCCTGCACGCCGAGCACCGGGTAGTTGCTTGCCAGGCGCGTCTTGCGCGCCATCGCCTTGAGGTTGCCGAGATCGATCAGCAGTTTGCGCAGTTTGCCGGAGTCCGCCGGGTAGTCGCGTTCGCGCACCATCCAGTGCTTGGCGCCCTTGCTGAGGGTCACCTGCTTGCCGCCGGCGCCGCGGATGCGCACCTCGGTGACGGCGTTGAGCTGCGCGCTGAGCCCGGGCAACACGGTCGTGCCGGCGATCGAGGCGCTGCCGCGCTGCGCCCGATGCGCGACCCACACCGCAATCACCAGCACGGTGAGGCTCGCGGCGAAGAGGATTCCGAGCTGGCGTTGGTTCATGACTGCTCCCGGCTGCCTCGCGATGCGTCGCGCCGACGGCGGCGCAACGCCGCGCCGGCGAGCGCTGCGAGCGCGAACACCGCCGGCATGAGGATGATGTTGATGACCTTCAATTCCGTGCCGAGCGCATCGATGCTGCGGACCAGGCCCGCCTGCACGGCGCGCAGCCGCTTGCGGATGGAGAGCCGCTCGGCCTCGAAGTGCTGGATCTCGCGCTGCTGCGCGGGGGTGAGAATGAGGGTGGACTTGTTGTTGCGCCGGGTCTGCAGCAGCGTCAACTGCTGTTCGGTCTGCCGCAGCTCCTGCTGCAGCCGCTGCTGCTGGGCCCGATAGCGTGCTTCGGCGGCATGCCGTAGCGCCGCAACCCGCGTGAAGGGCCGCGTGAAGCCCGCCTTGGCGCGCACGCTGATCAGATCGTCGCTGCCGGCGAGATTATCGAGCGCATTCAGCACCAGATCGCCGTTGCTTGCCCAGGCCTCGGGCAGACTCTGACCGAACAGATCGAGATGGTGCACCCAGAGAAAGTCGGCCAGCATGTCCGAATCGGCGAACACGAGCAGATGCAGCGGTTTGAGCGCGCGCTTGAGCAGTGGGGTGCCGACGGGCAACTTCACCCCTGCGGGCGGCCCGTCCGGGAAGGCGCTGTTCACCTTGCCGGTGACGCGAGCGCCGAGGGTGTAACGCTTGCCGGTGGGCTTGAATCCCTGCAGCAGACTGGCCGGATTGAAGGCGCCGGCGAGCGTCTCGGTCGCGACCGGTCCGGCATCGGTGTTGCTCCAGAGCAGCGGCTTGAAGGTGGTGCCGGCCGCCGCGATGGGCTGGAGGTATCCGGCGGTATCGAGGTTGATGTTCGACAGGCCGGCGGTGATCACGTCGTGCTGGGACATCTCGGCGCGGCCGAGTCCGATGATCACCGGGTCGAGCGTTGGGGCGCCGTCGGCGGCGGCCACGTTGAGGGCCAGGGAGCGGTCGGCGATCACTTGTGCGGGATTGAAGCGTACGCCCCAGGAGGCGAGCAACTTCGCCATGCCCTCGCCGGGGCTCGCCGGGGGCGCGCCCGGGGTGCTGGCGGCCTCGGCCAGCGGATCGACGAATGCGATGATGTGCCCGCCGGCGAGCGCGTACTGATCGATGGCGAACCGCGTGGCCGCCGGGACGTGGGTCGGATCGGCGAGCACCAGCACTCGGGTGTCCTTCGGAATCACCGCACTCCCGGGCGCGAGCGTCTGCAGGTTATAGAGCTGGGAGGCCTGTCGGTACACGAGCCAGGGCTGGCGCATCTGGCCGCTCTGCGGGTTGAACCCACCGCTCATGGGCAGGCTCGAGTACCACTCGACGAGCGGCTTTTGCGGATGGGCGAGGCGGTAGATCAGCTTCGCGACGTCGTACTCGAGGAAGCGCTGCTTCTGCGGGTTGAAGAACGCAATGGTCTGATGACCATTGGTGGAGTTCGTGCCGGCAAGCCCGAAATAGAACTTGCTGCCGGCTGCGTTCAGCGGTGCGCCGGTGACGCCGAGCTCGGCGGCGCGGTCCTCCTCCACCGAGAAGGGGCGCGGATCGATGATGTGCAGGCGGATTTTGCCGTCGGCGTCGTTGGCGATCTCGCGCAGGAAATTCTCGACGTGATCGCCGTAGGCGCGTAGCTGCGGAACGTTGTCGGCGGCCCGGCGTGAGTAAAAGAAATACAGATCGATCGGCTCCGGGATGCCCTTCAGGATACGTCGTGTGCCCTTCGAGAGCGTATACAGATGGTGCTGGGTAAGGTCGATCTGCCAGCCCGCGAGCACCGTGTTGAAGATGATGGTCAGGCCGATGAGTAGCAGCGCGAGCGCGCCCACCGAGCCCCAGCCGATAGTCGAGCGTTTCAGCATGACGCGCTCCTAGTCCGCCTTGCGCAGTTCGATCGCGACGGTAGTCGCAAACAGGAAAAAGCCGATCAGCATGGCGAAATACAACACGTCACGTGCCTCGAGCACACCGCGGGTGATCGACTGAAAATGCGTCAGCAGCGACAGCGAGGCGACCGCCTCGATCAGTGTGACCGGCGCCCAGCCGCGGAAGGCATCGAGCACCAGAGGATAACCGGCAAGCAGCAGCACGAAACATGCGGCAACCCCGAGGATGAATGCCACCACTTGGTTGCGTGTCAGCGCCGACATGCACGAGCCGATGGCGAGAAAGCCGCCAGCGAGCAGCAGACTGCCGAGATAGGAGGCGAGGATGACGCCGTTGTCAGGGCTGCCGAGATAATTGACGGTGATCCAGATCGGGAACGTGAGCGCAAGGGCGAGGCCGGTAAAGAGCCAGGCGGCGAGGAACTTGCCGAAAACCGCTTCCCAGACCTTCACCGGCAGGGTCATCAGCAGCTCGATGCTGCCGGATTTGCGCTCCTCGGCCCACAGCTTCATGGTGAGCGCCGGAATCAGAAACAGGTACAACCACGGATGGAACAGAAAGAACGGCCGCAGATCCGCCTGGCCGCGCTGGTAGAAATCCCCCACGTAGAACGTGAAGGCATTGGCGAGCACCAGGAAGATGAAGATGAATACATAGGCGAGCGGCGTCGCGAAATAACTCGCGAGCTCGCGGCGCAGGATCAGTGCCACGTTGCGCATGAATCCTCCCGGATGTGTTCTCAGGCGGTGATGGTGCGAAACACTTCGTCGAGCCGCCCGGACTCCAGGTGCAGCTCCTTCAGCTGCAGTCCCTGGCTCGTCGCGAGCGAGGCGACGTCCTGCAGAATGAGCTCCCCGGCGCGCGGCAGTGCAGTCAGGCGCGCTTCGCGCTCGCTCACCTCGACGGTGGCGACGCTCGGCAGCGCCGCGAGCGCCGCCCGGGCGGCCGCCAGTTGCTCGGTGTGTGCGAGCTGCAGGGAGACTGCGTTGTGATAGCGCGAGCGGGTGGCAAGCTGCAGCGGCGTGTCGTCCGCGACGATGCGGCCGCGGGCGATGATGATCGCGCGCGTGCACACCGCGGCGACCTCTTCGAGGATGTGCGTCGAGATGACGATGATTTTCTCCCGCGCCATCTCCTCGATCAGCGTACGGACCTCGTGCTTCTGGTTCGGATCGAGCCCGTCGGTCGGCTCATCGAGAATCAGCACCGGTGGATCGTGGATGATCGCCTGCGCCAGGCCGACGCGCCGTCGGAAGCCCTTGGAGAGCGTTTCGATCGGCCGCTCGAGAACGCTCGCGAGCTGCAGTCGCTCGGTGACGTACTCGAGGCGCACACGTTTGCGGGTCGGCTCGAGACGGCGCAGCTCGGCGATGAATTCGAGAAAGGCCGCGACGCGCATCTCGCCGTAGCTCGGGGCACCCTCGGGCAGGTAGCCGAGGCACTGGCGCGCCGCGAGCGGCGCGCTCTCGACGTCATGGCCGCAGATGCTCGCCCGGCCCGTGGTTGGCGTGACAAATCCGGCCAGCATGCGCATCGTGGTTGTTTTGCCGGCACCGTTCGGGCCGAGGAAGCCGAGTACCTCCCCGGGACGAACCTCAAAGGTAACGTCCTCGACGGCCGTCACCGCCGGGTAGCGCTTGCACAGATGCTCGGTCTTGATCATGGCGCCTCCTTCCCCGGCAGCCATAGAGTTACGCGCGGGGGATAAAGTTCCCGCTACCGGGGTCGCCACCCGCCGCTGCCGGCGCGCGTACGCCAATAGAGCATCATGATCGCCCCGCCGAGCATACCGCCGAGGTGGGCGAAGTGGCCGATGCCGGGCTCGGTGCCGGTGACGCCGAAGAACAACTCAAGGAGCCCGTAGAGCGAGACAAACAGCCAGGCGGGCATCGGGATCGGCGGCAGCAGCAACAGCAGCTGAGCGCGCGGGAAGAGCATGGCGAAGGCGAGCAGTACGCCGAATACCCCGCCGGAGGCGCCGATCGTCGGTTCGTGGCTGCCGGTCGCGTGCAGCACGGCGATCTCGGTGAGCGCCGCGGCAATCACGCAGACGAAATAATAGAGCAGGAAGCGCCGCGGGCCCCAGTACTGCTCGAGCGCCGGCGCGAACACGAACAGCCCGAACATGTTGCCGAAGATGTGCCACCAGGTGGCATGCAAAAAGGCGTAGGTGATCAGCTGCCAGATGTGAAATTGCGGCCCGAGTGGCCAGAGCGCAAAGCGCAAGATGAGCGAGCCGGGGGCCACCTGCTCGAACAGGAAGATCACCACGTTCGCGACGATGAGGCCGAGCACGGCCGGTGTGAGTGAGCGGAACATCCGCGCAGTGTACGCGTGGCGACCGTGCGCTGCCGCCGAAAACGACGCTACGGGGGAAGCTGGGCGCCCAGCCGCTCGGCCGCTGCACGCAGCGCCGGCAGTGTGGTGTCGATCAGCTCGCGCAGCGAGAGCCGCGAGGCCTGCGCGCTGACGTTCATGGCCGCCACGGTGACGCCGATGACGTTGCGCACCGGCACGGCGATTGAGCGCAGCCCGATCTCGAGCTCCTGATCGTTGAGCGCGAAACCTTCTGCGCGCACCTCGGCGAGGATCGCGAGCAGTCGCTCGGGCGAGGTGACCGTGAAGCGGGTGTGTGCGGTGAATTCGGTGCGCGCGAGCTCGGCGGCCGCCTGCGCCGGCGGCAGACTCGCCAGCAGCACCCGACCGAGGGCAGTGCAGTAGGTCTGCAGGCGGCTGCCGACCCCGAGCGTCACCGACATGATGCGCGGGGTTGCCGCGCGCGCCACGTAAACGACCATGCCCTCATCGAGGACGGCGACCGTGGTCGCCTCGCCGGTGTGTTCGCTCAGCGCCTGCAGAATGGGCTGGGCGGCGATGGCGATCGGCGCGGTGGACAGATACGCGTAGCCGAGGCTCAGTACGCGCGGTTGCAGGTGAAAGGTTCGCCCGTCACACGCCGCGTAGCCGAGCTCACAGAGCGTGTATAGGCAGCGTCGTACGACCGCGCGCGTCAGGCCCGTGGCGCGGCTCACGTCGGCGATCGTCAACCGCCGGTCGACACCGGCAAATGCGCGGATGACGTGAAGCCCCCGCGCAAGCGATGTCATGAAGTCCGGGTCGCCGGCGCGAAACAGCGTCTCGGGTATCTCAGTCGGCGGGCTTGCCCCGCTGGAAGGTCGGGTTGGGTCGTTCGCGTGCGGCACGGTGGGTCTTAGGCAGGCGGCGGGGGCATCGTACCGCGCACCGCGGCCCCGTGCGAGTGTCGGCTCACGGCCCGCCGAGGCTCGCCTCGATGCTGCGCCACAGAACATCCTTCAGCAGACTCAGGCGTTGCCCGGCGAAATCCGGCCAGCCCAGCGTCTTCAAGAGCAGTGGACGCGAGCGGCGCACCAGCGTGGCCTGGCCGAGGATGGCTGCGGCACGAATCTGTCCCTCCGCAGCGCCGTGCTGCGGCCCGAGCAGTCGCGTGACGATCTCGGTGATGAGCGTGATCAGGCGCCCGCCGATGCGCTGGTGCATGGCTGCGAACGCCTCATTGTGCTCAGTCTGAGCGCGGGCGAAGAACAGCGCCCAACTCTCGGGGCGGTCGGTGGCCAGCTCCTCGAGCAGCGGCTCGAGCAGGTTGCGCAGCAGCGCGAGCAGCTCGGCGCGTGCGAGCGGACCGGCTTGCAGCTGTGCGCGCGTCCGCTCGATCTGCGGCTCGAGCCGGACCCGCACATCCTCGGTGACGTACTCGATGCAGGCGCGGTGCAGTCCGTCCTTGCCGCCGAAGTAGTACTGCAGGGCAGGCAGGCTGACCCGGGCACGCTGCGCAATCGCGCGCGTCGAGGCACCCTGGAAGCCGAGCTGCGCAAACAGCGTGACGGCAGTCTCGAGGATTCGCCGCCGAGTGTCTTCCCCGCAGGCGTAGTGGCCGCGCGCGGCGCGGCGGCGCGGGCTCTGGGCAGCCGGTGCGCGGCGGGTACGTCGGGGCGGGGCGGTATCCATGGTGGTCAAGGCGCAACGTCGGAGGAGCCTGGACGAATGCCAAAAATTGTATCAGTTGACAGAAAACTATCAAGCGATAGAAAATTGACATTCCAATCCAGGAGTGCGGTCGTGACTGAATCCTCTTCGGGCTCTGGGTCGGCCGGTGGTGCCGAGGCGCTGGCGCGCCGCCGGCCCGTGCGCTGGCTGCTGCTGAGCGCGCTCGCGCTCGCCGCGTTTGCCCTCGGCGGGTGGTGGTACGTCGGCCGGCGGAGCGGTCCGCAGCCGATCGTCCTTTACGGCAACGTGGATTTGCGCGAGGTCGAGCTCGCCTTCAACGACAGCGGACGGATCGAGAGCGTAGCGGTCCAGGAGGGCGATCCGGTGCACCGCGGGGAGGTCCTGGCGAGGCTCGACACCAGCCGGTTGCGCCCCCTGCTCGCGCAGGCCGAAGCGCGTGCCGCCGCCGAACGCGCAGTGCTCGAGCGGTTGCGGCACGGCAGCCGGCCAGAGGAAATTGCCCAGGCGCGCGCCAACTGGGATTTGGCGCGCGCGCAGCAACAGCAGGCGCTCGTGCAGTATGCGCGCGTGCTGCGAGTGTTCCACCGCTCCGCCGGGCGCGCGGTGAGCCGTCAGGATGTGACCGACGCCCAGGCCACTGCCGCCGTCGCCACGGCGCGAACCCGCGTTGCGCGCGAAGCGTTGCATCTGGCGCTGCTCGGGCCGCGCCGCGAGGACATTGCGCAGGCCGCCGCTTTGCTCGCGGCCGATCGGGCCCAGGTGGCGTTGCTGCGTCGGGAACTCGCCGATGCACAGCTGCGCGCGCCACTTGCTGCCGTGGTGCGCAGCCGCGAGGCTGAGCCGGGCGATATGGCCTCCCCGCAGCGTACCGTGTTGACGCTCGCGATCACCAACCCGAAATGGGTCCGCGCCTACATTCCCGAGTCGGACCTGGTCCGCGTGCGTCCGGGCATGAGCGCGACCGTCGCGGTGGACGGCTTCCCGCACCGGCGCTTCAGCGGCTGGGTCGGGTTCATCTCCTCCGAGGCCGAGTTCACGCCGAAAACCGTCGAGACCGCGGATCTGCGCACCAGTCTGGTGTATGAGATCCGGGTTTTCGTGCGTGATCCGCGCAATGCGTTACGCCTCGGGATGCCGGCGACGGTTTATCTGGGCCCGCAGGGCGGCACGCGCTCATGAGCGTCTCGGCCGCTGCGGTACTTGAGTGTCGCGAGCTCTACAAGTCATTTGGCCCGCGGGCCCCGGCGCTGCTTGGCGTGTCGCTCGAGGTGCCCGCCGGTTCGCTGAGCGCGCTCATCGGCCCGGATGGCGCCGGCAAGAGCACGCTGATCCGCCTCGCCTGCGGTCTGCTGCGGGCCGAGCGCGGCAGCGTGCGAGTGCTCGGCTTCGATCCGGCCGTGGCGGCGCAGTCCATCCAGGACCGGGTGAGCTACATGCCGCAGAAGTTCGGTCTGTACGAGGACCTGACGGTGCGCGAGAACCTCGACCTGTACGCGGATCTGCACGGCGTGAGCCGCGCACAACGCGTGCAGCGCTACCCCGAATTGCTGCACATGACGGATCTGCGGCGCTTCGAACAGCGTCTCGCCGGCCGGCTCTCCGGCGGCATGAAGCAGAAGCTCGGTCTGGCGTGTACTCTGGTGCGCCCGCCGCAGCTGCTGCTGCTCGATGAGCCGACGGTCGGCGTCGATCCGCTCTCGCGACGCGAGCTGTGGCAGATCGTGCAGCATCTGGTGCGCGAACAGGGACTGACGGTGCTGGTGAGTACCGCCTATCTGGATGAGGCGGAGCGGGCCGACCGGGTGATCGTGCTGCAGGCCGGACGGGTGCTGGCAGAGGGCGCACCCGAGGCGCTCACGCGGCTCGCCGCCGGGCGCACCTTCAAACTCACCCCCGCGGGGGACGAGCGGGCGCGCACCATGCAGGCGAGGTTGCTCGACTCCCAGGCGGTGATCGATGCCGTGCCCGATGCCGGCGGCGTGCGCTGCGTCTGTGCCGCGCAGCACGGCGGACTCCCCGAGGGCGGTGTGCCGACCGCGCCGCGTTTCGAGGACGGATTCATGGTGTTGCTGCGGCGCACGCACTCACTCGAGGCACGTTCCGACATCGTGTTGGCGCACCCGCCGCCACCGGCGAGCGGCGCACTCATCGAGGTGCGCGACCTGCTCAAGCGCTTCGGGGCGTTCACGGCGGTCGATCGGGTCAGCTTCACCGTTGCCCGGGGCGAGATCTTCGGTCTGCTCGGGCCGAACGGGGCGGGCAAGACCACGACCTTCCGCATGCTCTGCGGGCTGCTCAGCCCGAGCGGCGGGATGTTGCGCATCGGCGGGATCGACGTGGCGCGCGCCGGCGATGCGGCGCGCGGTCAACTCGGCTACGTGGCGCAGAAGTTCTCCCTGTACGGACCGCTCAGCGCACGCGAGAATCTCGAGTTCTTCGCCAGCGCCTACGGACTGCGCGGCGCGGCGCGGCGCGCACGCATCGAGTGGGCGATGCGTCAGTTCGAACTCAGTCACGCCGGCGGTCCGGCGGGCGATCTGCCCGGCGGCTTCAAGCAGCGGCTGGCGATGGCTGCAGCGCTGCTGCACGAGCCGCGCATCCTGTTTCTCGACGAGCCGACCAGTGGCGCCGACCCGTTGGCGCGGCGCGCGTTCTGGCGGCGCATCGCGGCGCTCGCCGATCAGGGCGTCACCGTGGTGGTCACCACCCACTTCATGCAGGAGGCCGAGTACTGCGATCGCATCGTGATCATGGATGCCGGTCGGGTGCTCGCCGAAGGCACCCCGGCGCAGGTGCGCGCGCATGCGCCGCGCGAGGGCGAATCCGAGCCGACGATGGAGGATGCTTTCATCGCCATCGTGGAGCGCGCGCGCGCCGCCGAGTCGACGGCGGCGGGTGCGGCCTGAGCGGCACATGAGCGCTGTCGTGGCTACAAGTGATGCGCGTGCGCGCCTGGTGCGGATCGGCTCTCTGGTGCGCAAGGAGTGGCGCCAGATGATCCGTGATCCGGCCAGTATCGCCCTCGGCGTGGTGCTGCCGGTGATCCTGATTCTGCTGTTCGGCTACGGGCTGTCGCTCGATGTGAAGAACGTCCCGCTGGCGGTGCTCGATCAGGACGGCTCATCGCTCGCCAGCGGCCTGATCGGGCAGTTGCGCCTCTCGGCGTATTTCCAGCCGCAGAGCGTCAGCTCGCTGCACTCGGCGCAACGATTGCTCGAGACCGGCCGCGTGCAGGGCATTATCACGGTACCGCCACAGTTCGCGCGCCAGGCGCGTGCCGGCGGCGCGGCTGTGCAGCTGATCGTATCGGGGACCGACGCCAACACTGCGCGCATCATCGAGGCCTACGTGAGCGGTGTTGTCGAGGCGTGGTCGGCCCGCCAGGCTCCGGCGCTCGCCGGTCCGGTGAGTATCCAAAGCCGGCTGTGGTTCAACGCCGCCAACGACAGTCGCTACTTTCTGGTGCCGGGGCTGATCGTGCTCGTGATGACGTTGATTGGGGCGTTCCTCACGGCCATGGTGGTGGCCCGCGAGTGGGAGCGCGGTACGTTCGAGGCGCTGTTCGTGACGCCGGTGCGCGGCGCTGAGATTCTCCTCGGCAAGACGCTGCCATATTTCGCGCTCGGCATGGTCGGGCTCGTGCTGTGCGTGCTCGCCGGGCGGTTCTTGTTTCACGTGCCGGTGCGCGGCTCGTTCGCGGTGCTGCTCGGCGGCTCGATGCTGTACATGCTGGTGGCGCTCGGCATCGGTCTGTTGATCTCCTCGGCGGTGAAGAATCAGCTGGTCGCGAGCCAGCTGACGCTGCTTGCGACCTTTATGCCGGCATTCATGCTCTCCGGACTGCTGTTCGATCTGCGCAGCATGCCGGCGCCGATCCGTGCGCTCACCTACCTCCTGCCGGCGCGTTACTACGTGGCGCTGTTGCAGACCACCTTTCTCGCCGGTGACATTTGGGCCGTGATCGTGCCGAATGCACTTGCGCTCTGCGCCATGCTGGCAGTGCTCGCGCTCGCCCTCGGTGCCCTCACCCGCAAGAGGCTCGCCTGAGTCATGCTGAACTCTCTGTTGCGCATCCTGGCACTGGTCCGCAAGGAGCTGCTTGCGGTGCTCAAGGATCGGCGCACCCGCTTGAGTCTGCTCGTGCCGGTGTTGGTTCAGACCATCGTGTTCGGCTACGCGGCCAGTTATGACCTCAATCGCGTGCCCTACGTGCTGTGGTCGCAGGATCAGGGTGCACCAGCCACGGCGCTCATCGCCCGCTTTGACGGCACGGGAATTTTCCGGCGCATCGGCACGGTCACGCGCGAGCGCGATGTGCGCGCTGCAATCGACGCGCGGCGTGCGCTGCTCGCGATCGGCATTCCGGCGGACTTTTCCCGGCGGCTGGCGGCCGGGCGGGACGCGCCGGTGCAGCTGATTGCCGACGGGCGCAACTCCAACACTGCCGGCACCGCCCTCGGCTATGCCGCGGCGGTGATCAGTGCGTTCAACAGCCACTGGCGTGCCACGCACGGCGAGGGCCGAGCGCCGGCGCACCTCACCGTACGGGCGTGGTACAACCCCAACCTGCTGACCCGCTGGGAGATGATTCCGGGGCTGATCGGCACGCTCACGCTGCTGCAGACGCTGCTGCTCACCGCGATGTCGGTAGCGCGCGAGCGCGAGCAGGGCACTTTCGACCAACTGCTGGTCACCCCGATCCGGCCGGTGGAACTCATGGCTGGCAAGGCATTGCCCGCGATGCTGATCGGACTTGCGCAGGCGAGCGGAGTGCTGCTGGTCGCGCAGCTGTGGTTTCATATCCCGTTCGAGGGATCCTTTGCTGTCCTTTACGGCGGAATTGTGGTGTTCGTGCTCGCGGCGGTGGGCATCGGGCTGGTAGTCTCGGCACTGTCCTATACGATGCAGCAGGCGATGCTCTATTCGTTCGTCCTGCTGATGCCGTTCACGCTGCTGTCGGGGCTCACCACGCCGATCGCCAACATGCCGCGTGTGCTGCAGTACTTCACTCTGATCAACCCGCTGCGTTACGCTATCGACATCGCCCAGCGGGTGTACCTGGAAGGCGCAGGCTTGCGTTTGCTGCTGCCCGATCTGTGGCCCCTCGCGCTGATCGGCGCCGTCACGCTCACCGTCGCGTCCTGGCTGTTTCGTCACCGCCTGCAATGACTGTTGTGAAACTGAATAGGGAATCCCGTATGCCCCGCTTGCTTGCCCACCAGTCGCGGCACTGGCTCGCCGCCGGCGCCTGTTTGCTGCTCGGCGGCTGCGCCGTCGGTCCGAACTTCGTCAAGCCCAAGGCGCACGTGCCGGCGCATTGGTCGGTGACCGCACAGCGCAATGGCGCAGCCGGCACCTCGCACGTGAGCACCGCTGAGCCGGCGAGCGTCGCCTGGTGGTCGGATTTCCACGATCCACTGCTCAGCACCCTGGTGCGCCAGTCTGCCGCGCAGAACCTCGATGTGCGTGAGGCGGTGCTGCGGATCCGCGAGGCCGAGACGCAGACTCAGGCGCTCTCCGGCGCACTTTGGCCGAGTGTCTCGGCCAATGCGGCCTGGAGTCGCCAGCGCATCAGCACCAATACGCCGAACGGCTTTCTCTTCTCCGGTAAGTTTCCCGGTCTGCCACCGAGCATCACCAACCCCTACAACCAGTATCAGCTGGGACTCGGCGTGTCCTGGGGACTCGATGTGTTCGGTGGTACGCGCCGCGCGATCGAGGCGGCGCACGCGGCAACCCGCGCGGCGGTGTATGACGCCCGCGGCGTGGTGCTGAGCATGGTGAGCGATGTGGCGCAGACCTACATCGAGTTGCGCGGCGCGCAGCTGCGCAAGGCGATTCTGCTGCGCACGCTGCGCACGCAGCGCGACCTGCTGCAACTGACTCAGGACCGCTACGATGCGGGATTGACCTCCAATCTCGACGTGCAAAACGCTGCGACGGAGCTCAGCACCACGCGTGCGCAGCTGCCGCTTGCCGACGAGCAGATCACGCTCGACATCAACCAGCTGAGCAAGCTCATGGCCCGTCCGCCCGAGGCGCTGCGCGCCGAGCTGGTGCGCGCCCGGCCGGTTCCGCCGGTTCCGCCGGTGGTGCCGATCGGACTGCCCTCCGATTTGCTGCGCCGTCGTCCGGACATCCGCGCTGCGGAGGCCAATCTGCACGCAGCCACCGCGCAGATCGGCGTGGCGGTCTCGGAGTTCTTTCCCCGAATCACCCTCAGCGCTGGCGGCGGCTATCAGGCCGAGGGCCTGAGCCAGCTGATTCAAACCGCGAGCCATTTCGCCACGTTCGGCCCCTCGATTGATCTGCCGATCTTCCAGGGCGGGCGCATTCGCGCCACGGTGCGCCTGCGTCGCCTGCAGGCCAAGCAGGCGGCGGTCGCCTATGCGCGCACGGTGCTGAACGCGCTCAACCAGGTCGAGGATTCGCTGGCGGCCTATGGCGCCGATCAGCGCCAGCGTGTCGCGCTCGAGGCGGCGGTCAAATCGAGCCGCAATGCGCTCGCGCTGGCACGGGAGCGTTACACCAGCGGAGTCGCGAATTTCATCGTGGTGCTCGATGCCGAACGGACCGAGCAGCAGACCGAGCTGCAGCTGGCGAGCGCAACCACGGCCGTTTCGCTCGACCTGGTGCGCTTGTACAAGGCCATCGGCGGCGGCTGGCAGAGTCGCAAGCTGGCCCGCACGCGCCCGGGGCATGCCAACGCCGCGGTACACGACTGAGGGGCTCGCTGCCGCCGGGTCTCAGTGGCGCTGGCTGAACGCGCTCCGCCGGGCCCCGATTATGGTCAACGCTCCGGCCGCAGCGCGCCGGGTAGCATAGGGCACTCCGATGCGTCTCGCGGCGTCCGGCGAGGTATGGCCCGGACGGCCGGCGCGGCGGATGCGTTGGCTCGGACCGGCCGGCTCGCTATCATCGGGGAGTCACTGCGAGGTACTGAGACGATGAGCCAGCCATTTGAGACGATCAGCCAGCACCGCTGCTTCGGCGGCACCGTGGGCTTCTACCGGCATGCCGCGACGAGCACCGGCTGCGCGATGCGCTTTGCGGTGTTCACCCCGCCGCAGGCGAGTGCCGGACGGGTGCCGGTGCTCTATTACCTTGCCGGGCTCACCTGTACCGAAGAGACTTTCATGATCAAGGCTGGCGCGCAGCGCGTGGCAGCGGAGCTCGGCGTGATGCTCGTGGCTCCCGACACCAGTCCGCGGGGCCTGAACCTGCCCGGCGAGAGCGAGTCGTGGGACTTCGGCGTCGGCGCCGGCTTCTACCTCGATGCGACCGAGGCCCCCTGGGCACCGCATTTCCGCATGTACTCGTATGTGACGCAGGAACTGCGTGCGCTGATCACGCAGCATTTCCCGGCCGATTCGGCCCGCACGGGTATCTTCGGGCATTCCATGGGCGGGCACGGTGCGCTGGTGCTCGGGCTGCGCAATCCCGACCTGTACCGCTCCATCTCCGCGTTTGCACCCATCAGCGCGCCGAGCCAGTGCCCATGGGGCAAGAAGGCCTTCAGCGGCTATCTCGGCGTCGATCACGGTCAATGGGCCCATTACGATGCGACCGAGCTCGCGGCCGGGCTGAAGGATGCGGCCCGCCGGGCGCCAGTGCTCGTCGATCAGGGTCTCGCCGATCAGTTTCTCGCCGAGCAGTTGCATCCGCATCTGTTCGAAGCGGCCTGCCGTCGCAGCGGACTGGCGCTCACGCTGCGCCGCCACGAGGGCTACGACCACGGCTACTACTTCATCTCGAGCTTGGTCGAGGATCACCTGCGCCATCACGCGCGGATCCTGAAGTCCTGAGTGTATGCCGGTAGCGCCGGTGGGTCGCCGCCAGGCCGTGCCGGAAATTGAACAGGCGGCCGCCGCGTGCGCCTATTGGGGCGCATGCGGCGGCCCACGCGCAATGTTCGCCGTATACTGATTGACTATGGAAACTTCACCCGTCGATAGAGGACCGGATCTGCAACGGATCCTCGCGCAGTTCAAGGACCGCCCGGGGCCCTTGCTCGAGGTATTGCACGCCGTGCAGGCGACGTTCGGGTTCATTCCGCCTGAGGCGATCGCGCCGATTGCCGAGTCTTTGAATCTCTCGCGCGCCGATGTGCACGGGGTCGTCACCTTTTACCACCACTTCCGCTCGACACCGCCCGGGCAACACGTGCTGCAGCTGTGCCGGGCCGAGTCCTGTCAGGCGGTCGGGGGCGAGTCGCTGGCCGAGCACGCACGCAAGCGTCTGGGGGTGGATTTTCACGAGCGCACGCCCGATGGGCGCTTCTCGCTCGAGCCGGTCTACTGTCTTGGTCACTGCGCCTGCTCACCGGCGGTGATGCTCGACGGCCGGCCGTACGGCCGGATGACTCCCGAGCAGCTCGATGCGCTGCTCGCGGGCGTTGACACACAGACGGGCGTGGACGAATGACGACGATATACCTTCCTGGCGATTCCAGCGCGCTCGCGCTCGGTGCCGATGCAGTCGGCCGGGCGATCAGCCGCGAGGCGGCGGCCCGCCGGATCGAAGTGCGCATCGTGCGCAATGGCTCGCGCGGCGCGTACTGGCTCGAGCCGCTGGTGGAAGTGGCGAGCGCCCAGGGTCGAGTGGCCTACGGGCCGGTGAGCCCGGCCGAGGTGCCGAGCCTGTTCGAGGCCGGCTGGCTCGAGGGCGGCGCGCACCGCCTGCGGCTCGGTCTGACCGACCAGATCGGCTGGTTCGCCAACCAGCAACGCCTGACCTTCGAGCGGGTCGGGGTGATCGACCCGGTGAGCGTCACGGACTATGTCGCACACGGCGGCTACCAGGGTCTGCGCCGCGCGCTGGCGATGGCGCCGGCGGCCGTGGTCGAGTGCATCACCCGCGCGGGGCTGCGCGGTCGGGGTGGGGCGGCCTTCCCGACCGGCATTAAATGGAAGACTGTGCTCGATCAGCCGGCGGGCCAGAAGTACGTGACCTGCAACGCCGATGAGGGCGATTCGGGCACGTTCTCCGACCGCATGCTGATGGAGGGCGATCCGCTGAGCCTGATCGAAGGCATGACCATCGCGGGCATCGCCGTCGGCGCGACGCAGGGCTACATTTATCTGCGCGCCGAGTATCCGCACGCCTGGCGCACGCTGACGCAGGCGATCGCCGCGGCGTATGCCGCCGACTATCTCGGCAGCGACGTCATGGGCAGCGGGCGGCGCTTCGAGCTCGAGGTCCGCCTCGGCGCCGGCGCCTACATCTGCGGGGAAGAGACCTCGATGCTCGAGAGCCTGGAGGGACGGCGCGGGGAGGTGCGCGTGCGCCCGCCGTTGCCGGCCATCAAGGGGCTGTTCGGCCGTCCGACGATCGTCAACAACGTGATCACGCTGGGCACGGTGCCGCTGATCCTGCGCGAGGGCGCCGAGTTCTACGCAGGCTTCGGCATGGGCCGATCGCGCGGCACGCTGCCGCTGCAGCTGGCCGGCAACATCAAGCACGGTGGACTGGTCGAGCGCGCCTTCGGACTGACGCTGCGCGAGCTGCTGTACGATTACGGTGGCGGCTCGGCGAGCGGCCGCCCGATCCGCGCCGTGCAGATCGGTGGGCCGCTCGGGGCCTACGTGCCGCACTCGCAGTTCGACACGCCGGTCGATTACGAGGCGCTCGCCGGCATCGGCGCGATGCTCGGTCACGGCGGCATCGTGGTCTTCGATGATACGGTCGACATGGCGCGCATGGCCCGCTACGCGATGCATTTCTGCGCGCTCGAGTCCTGCGGCAAGTGCACCCCGTGTCGCATCGGTTCGACCCGCGGCGTCGAGATCCTCGATCACATCATTGCCGGGCGTGACCCGGCGCGTAATCTCGAGCGGCTCGAGGCGCTGTGCGAGCTGATGCTGCAGGGCTCACTCTGCGGTTTGGGCGGCATGACGCCATTCCCGGTGCAAAGCGCCGTGAAGCACTTCCGGGAAGATTTCAGCGGCCGCGCACACCATTGATAGACGAGCGGCTGCGGCGGGCGATGAGCGCCGCCGCAACCGACGTCGGAGGCGTTGACGATGTTTGCAATCGACTATCACGATCATGGTACGGCGGCACCGGTGGCGGGCGAGCCGGTCACTTTGCATATCGACGGCCGCGAGGTCAGCGTGCCGGCGGGCACCTCGGTCATGCGCGCCGCGGCACTCGCCGGCGTCGATGTGCCGAAGCTTTGCGCGACCGACACGCTGAAGGCGTTCGGCTCGTGTCGGCTGTGTCTGGTGCAGATCGAGGGGCGCAAGGGCTATCCGGCCTCGTGCACCACCCTCGTCGAGCCCGGAATGAAGGTATGCACGCAGTCCGAGCACCTGCAGCAGCTGCGCCGCGGTGTCATCGACCTGTACGTCTCGGACCATCCCCTCGAGTGCGAGGGCTGTGCCGCCAATGGGCACTGCGAGCTGCAGTCGATGGCCGAGGCGGTCGGCGTGACCCACACCTCCTACGAGCGCGGCGCGATGCATCGACCGCTCGAGGTCGACCGCAGCAATCCGTATTTCGAGTTCGACCCGCAGCTGTGCATCGTCTGCTCGCGCTGCGTGCGCGCCTGCGAGGAGACCCAAGGTACGTTTGCGCTCACCGTACAGGGCCGCGGCTTTGCCTCCAAGATCGCCGCCAGCGAGGATGAGCCGTTCCTCGATTCCGAGTGCGTCTCCTGCGGAGCGTGCGTGGAGGCTTGCCCGACTGCTGCACTCAGCGAGAAGTCGCTCGCGAGCGGCTTGCCGCGTGCGCGTGCCGTCTCGACGACCTGTGCCTATTGCGGTGTCGGTTGCAACCTTGTTGCAGAGGTCGGTGGTACGGACGCGGCGCCCGAGGTGATCAGGATGGTGCCGAACCGCGATGGCCATGCCAATGCCGGCCACGCGTGCGTCAAGGGGCGATTTGCCTACGGTTATGCCACACACGCGGACCGGCAGCTCAAGCCGATGATCCGCAAGAGCATCCGTGACGAGTGGCGTGAGGTGTCCTGGGAAGAGGCGATCGCCTATGCGGCGAGCGAGATCCGTCGCATTCAGGAGCGCTACGGCCGCGATGCGGTGGGCGGGATCACCTCCTCACGATGCACCAACGAGGAGACCTTCCTGGTGCAAAAGCTGGTGCGGGCCGCCTTTGGCACCAACAACGTCGATACCTGCGCGCGCGTGTGCCATTCGCCGACCGGGTACGGCCTGAAGAGCACACTCGGGGAGTCAGCCGGCACACAGGCGTTCAGCTCCGTCGCCAAGGCGGATGTCATGCTCGTCATCGGCGCCAACCCGACCGATGCCCATCCGGTGTTTGGCTCGCAGATGAAGCGTCGGCTGCGCGAGGGCGCCAAGCTCATCGTCATCGATCCGCGCGCCATCAGTTTGGTGCGCAGCCCGCACGTCGCCGCGGAGTTCCATCTGCAGCTGCGGCCCGGCACCAACGTGGCGATACTGAATGCGATTGCGCACGTGGTGGTGACCGAAGGCCTCGCCCGCGAGCAGTTCGTCGCCGAGCGCTGCGAGGCGCCGTCGTACGAGCGCTGGAAGAAGTTCGTTGCCGAGCCGCGCAACTCCCCCGAGGTGCTTGCCGAGGTGACCGGTGTGCCGGCCGAGCAGGTCCGCCGGGCCGCCCGGCTGTATGCCACCGCCGCCAACGGTGCGATCTACTACGGGCTTGGCGTCACCGAGCACAGCCAGGGTTCGACGGCGGTGATGGCACTCGCCAACCTTGCCATGGCCACCGGCAATCTGGGGCGCGACGGCTGTGGCGTCAACCCGCTGCGCGGGCAGAACAATGTGCAGGGCTCGTGCGACATGGGCTCGTTCCCGCATGAGTTCAGCGGCTACCGCCACGTGTCCGATCCGGCGGTGCGCGGGATGTTCGAGCATGTCTGGGGCGTGCCGCTCGCCGGGGAGCCGGGACTGCGCATCCCCAACATGTTCGAGGCGGCACTCGATGGCACGTTCCGCGGCCTGTACGTGCAGGGAGAGGACATCGTGCAATCCGACCCCGACACGACTCATGTCACGAGTGCGCTCGCGGCCATGGAGTGCGTGATCGTACAGGATCTGTTTCTGAATGAGACGGCGCAGTTCGCCCACGTGTTCCTGCCCGGCTCCTCGTTCCTGGAGAAGGATGGCACCTTTACCAATGCCGAGCGGCGCATCTCACGGGTCCGCAAGGTCATGCCGCCGCGCGCCGGCTACGCCGACTGGGAGGTGACCATGCTGCTCTCGAACGCACTCGGTTATCCGATGAACTACCGTCATCCCGCCGAGATCATGGATGAGATTGCACGTCTGACGCCGACATTCGAGGGCGTTTCGTTCGAGAAGATCGACCAGCTGGGCAGCATCCAATGGCCGTGCAACGAGGCAGCACCCGAGGGCACCCCGACCATGCACGTCGGGGAGTTCGTGCGCGGCAAGGGGCGGTTCTATACGACCGAGTATGTTGCGAGCAGCGAACGGGTCAACAGTCGCTTCCCGCTGATCCTCACCACCGGACGGATTCTCTCCCAGTACAACGTCGGAGCGCAGACCCGCCGTACCGACAACGTGGTCTGGCACGCCGAGGATGTGCTCGAGATCCATCCGCACGATGCCGAGACGCGCGGCATCGCCGATGGCGATTGGGTGGGGCTCACGAGTCGTGCCGGCGAGACGGTGCTGCGGGCGCGGGTGAGTGAGCGGATTGCACCCGGGGTGGTGTATACGACGTTCCATTTCCCGCAGACGCAGGCGAACGTCGTGACAACCGAGAACTCGGACTGGGCCACCAATTGCCCGGAGTACAAGGTGACGGCGGTGCAGGTGGTACGCATCAGCCAGGCCGAGGCCTGGCGCACGCGTACCGCGCAGGCGCACTACGCCGGGCGGACGCACGATCCGGCGCATGCCTGAGCTGCCCGCAGGTCCGACGCCCTTGGTCGCGGAGCTCGAGGTCGAGCGCTGGCGGCCGGGGGCATCTGGGCATGCCTTCGATCGGGTTGCCGAGGAGGTCCCCGTGTCGCTCGTTTATGAAGACGTGCCGCACGGGGTCATGCTCGCAACGCCGGCCGATCTGGAGGACTTCGCCGTCGGGTTCACGCTGAGTGAAGGTCTGGTGGAGCAGCCCGCCGAGATCCGCGGCGTCGAGGTGCACTACGGAGCCGAATCGGCCGAAGCGCGGGTGAGTGTGGCCTGGGAGCGCTTCACCGCGCTGCTCGAGCGACGCCGGCGGCTCACGGGGCGCACCGGCTGCGGATTGTGCGGGGTGGAGACCCCCGAGCAGGCCGTGCGGCAGATCAAACCGGTCGGCGCCGGGCCGACGGTGCGCAGTGCCGAACTGCACGCCGCCATCGTCGCCCTGGGTGATCGCCAGCCGCTCAACGCGCTGACCGGCAGCGTGCATGCGGCAGCCTGGGTGCGTCCGGGGCGAGGCATCGAAACGGTGCGCGAGGACGTCGGGCGGCACAATGCGCTCGATAAGCTGATCGGGGCGCGTGTGCGTGCGGGGGCGGACCTGACGGACGGTTTCGTGCTGCTCACGAGCCGGGCCAGTTTCGAGATGGTGCAGAAGAGCGCTGCGGTGGGCATCGCGTTCATCGTGGCGCTTTCGGCCCCTACGGCACTCGCGGTACGTCTGGCGCGCGAGGCCGGCGTTACGCTGGTAGCGTTTGCGCGTGAGCGGCAACATGTCGTCTATGCGCATCCCCATCGTCTGTTGGATGATTGCGGAGAGAACCGACTGTCATGAACATCGAGCGGCTGGTGACTATGGCCAACGAGATCAGTGTGTTCTTTGCGAGCGAGTCGCCGCCCGACCAGGCGGCGCACGATGTCGCGGAGCATCTGCACCGCTTCTGGGAGCCGCGCATGCGCCGTCAGATCATCGCGCATCTTGAGGAAAACGCTGGCGCCGGGTTGAGCGATCTCGCCCGACAGGCCGTGCAGACGCTTGCCGCCGAGCGCGCGGGCGGTGCGTGAACGGTGCCGCCCTGGTGTCGGCAGGCAGTTTCGGTTAGAATGACACGCTGAACTGGTTGAAATGACTCGGCATGACACACAATTCCCCGGCGGGCGGGGTGTCACGCCAGGGTGAGAGCACCCACAAGGCGTTGATTTGCGGTTCGATGGCGTTCGATTCCATCATGCGGTTCGAAGGCCGCTTCCGCGACCACATTCTGCCCGAACAGATCCATATCCTGAATGTCTCCTTCCTGGTGCCTCAGTTGCGCCGGGAGTTCGGTGGCTGCGCCGGCAATATCGCCTACAACATGCGCCTGCTGGGCGATGTCGGGGCGCCGATGGCCACGGTCGGACGTGATTTCGGTCCGTATCGTGACTGGCTCGTGCAGGCCGGCATCCCGCTCGAGCACCTGCGGATCGTCGAGGACGAGCTGACCGCGCAGGCGTTCATCACCACCGATCTCGATGACAATCAGATCACCGCCTTTCACCCCGGCGCTATGCAGCATGCGCACCTCAATGAGGTGAGCGAAGCGCGCGATGTCGCCATGGGTATCGTCGCGCCGGATGGGCGTGCGGGCATGATCGAGCATGCGGCGCAATTCGCCGCAGCCGGCATCCCGTTTCTGTTCGACCCCGGCCAGGGGTTGCCGATGTTCAGCGGCGAGGAGCTCGCGCGCTTCATCACGCAGGCGAACTGGGTCGCGGTCAACGATTACGAATGGCGGCTGCTGCAGCAGAAGACCGGCTGGAGCGAGCGGGAGGTGAGCGCGCGTGTCGCGGCACTCATCGTCACGCGCGGCGCGCAGGGCTCGAGCATTTACACTCGCGATGGACGTGTCGACATCCCGTGCGCCAAGACGCGCGCCGTAGTCGATCCGACCGGCTGCGGGGACGCGTACCGGGCGGGGCTGCTGCACGGGCTGCTGCACGGGCTCGACTGGGAGACGACCGGACGGGTCGCTGCGGTCATGGGCGCGGTCAAAATTGAATCACGCGGCACGCAGAACCATCGGCTCACCCGTGCGGCGCTCGCTGAGCGCATGAGCGAGAGCTTCGGCGCAGCATCTGCACGCGCCGCATTCGGCCTGGAGCCGACGTCCCATCCATCCCACCCTCAACTGTCCATGGGAACCCTCTGATGAGCAACCGCTATCTCTTTACGTCCGAGTCCGTATCTGAAGGCCATCCAGACAAGGTATCCGATCAGATCTCCGACGCGGTGCTCGATGCCATTCTGGCGGAGGATCCGCGCGGACGGGTGGCGTGCGAGACGCTGGTCAAGACCGGCGTCGTGATCGTGGCGGGCGAGGTGACCACGAACGCCTGGGTCGATGTCGAGGCGCTGGTCCGCAAGACGGTGCTCGACATTGGCTACAACACCTCCGAAATGGGCTTCGACGGTGCGAGCTGCGGTGTGCTCAATATCATCGGCAAGCAATCGCCCGACATCGCCCAGGGTGTCGACCGTGGCGATGAACGGGCGCAGGGCGCGGGCGATCAGGGCATGATGTTCGGCTATGCCACCAACGAGACCGATGTGCTCATGCCGGCGCCGATTACGCTCGCGCACCGCCTGGTGAAACGTCAGGCGGAGGTGCGCAAGTCCGGGCGGTTGCCCTGGCTGCGCCCGGATGCGAAAAGTCAGGTCACCCTGCGTTACGAGGACGACAAGCCGGTTGGGCTCGAGGCGGTGGTGCTCTCAACGCAGCACAGTCCGGAGATCGCCACCGAAACGTTGCGTGAGGCGGTGATGGAGGAGATCCTCAAGCCGGTGCTGCCGACCGAGTGGATCGACAAAAACACCCGCTTCCACATCAATCCGACCGGCCGGTTCGTCATCGGCGGTCCGGTTGGCGATTGCGGCCTGACGGGCCGCAAGATCATCGTCGATACGTACGGCGGCTATGCCCGCCATGGCGGCGGCGCATTTTCCGGCAAGGATCCCTCCAAGGTGGACCGCTCGGCCGCCTATGCGGCGCGCTACGTGGCCAAGAACGTCGTGGCGGCGGGCCTTGCCGCGCGCTGCGAAGTGCAAGTCTCTTATGCCATCGGCGTGGCCGAGCCGACCTCGATCATGGTCGAGACCTTCGGCACCAGCCGCCTCTCGGGCGAGCAACTCACCCGCCTGGTGCGCAAGCACTTCGATCTGACCCCGTACGGGATCCGGCAGATGCTCGACCTGGCGCGTCCGATTTACCAGAAGACCGCCGCCTATGGGCATTTCGGGCGAACCGAGCCGGAGTTCAGCTGGGAGCGCACCGACCGGGCCGAGGCTCTCGCTACCGACGCGAAGTCGGTCAAGGCCGCCTGATCCACGCCGTCGCGCGGCGCCTCCCTTGGGGCGCCGCGCCTGCGGCACTCGTTTCGTCACCGCGCAGTGCGGTGGCGCGGCGCTTTCCGAGGAGCGTTGCGACAGGCCGGAGGGTCATCCGTACCCGCCACCTGCCAGGCTCGGAAAGTGCAGTCGTTGTGTACACGGCGCTCAATGAAACCATTGGAGCAATCAACCATGAACGCCACACCCAAACCGGTCAAAGAGCTCACGGACTGCAAGGTCGCCGACCTGGCACTTGCCGAGTGGGGCCGCAAGGAAATCCAGATCGCCGAGACCGAAATGCCCGGCCTGATGGCCATTCGCGAGGAATATGCCGCGGCACAGCCGCTCGCCGGAGCGCGTATCAGCGGCTCTTTGCACATGACCATTCAGACTGCGGTGCTGATCGAGACTCTGCAGGCGCTCGGCGCGCAGGTGCGTTGGGCCTCGTGCAACATCTTCTCGACGCAGGACCACGCCGCCGCGGCGATCGCCGCGCGGGGCACGCCGGTGTTTGCCTGGAAAGGCGAGACGCTGGCCGATTACTGGGACTACACGCACCGGATTTTTGAGTGGTCGGACGGCTATTTCACCAACATGATCCTCGATGACGGCGGTGACGCGACGTTGCTGATGCACCTCGGAGTGCGTGCGGAAGCCGACCCATCCGTGATCGCCAAGCCATCGAGCGAGGAGGAGCAGGCGCTGTTCGCATCGATCCGCGCCAAGCTCGCACAGCATCCCAAGTGGTACTCGACGCGCATCGGGCACATCCGTGGCGTCACCGAGGAGACCACCACCGGAGTGCACCGGCTGTATCAGATGGCCCGCGAGGGGCGTCTCGCCTTCCCGGCGATCAACGTCAATGACTCGGTCACCAAGAGCAAGTTCGACAACCTGTACGGCTGTCGCGAATCGCTCATCGATGGTATCAAGCGCGCCACCGACGTGATGGTCGCCGGCAAGGTGGCCGTGGTGTGCGGCTATGGCGATGTCGGCAAGGGCTGCGCGCAGGCGCTGCGGGCGCTTGCGGCCCAGGTCTGGGTGACCGAGATCGATCCGATCTGCGCCCTGCAGGCGGCCATGGAAGGCTTCCGTGTGGTGACCATGGATTACGCGGCGGATAAAGCTGACATTTTTGTCACGGCGACGGGCAATTTCCATGTGATTGCGCACGAGCACATGACCCGCATGAAGCACAACGCCATCGTCTGCAATATCGGCCACTTCGACAACGAGATCGACGTGGCGAGCCTGAAGCGTTACCGCTGGGAGAACATCAAGCCCCAGGTCGATCACATCATCTTCCCCGATGGCCGGCGTCTGATCCTGCTGGCCGAGGGCCGACTGGTCAATCTCGGCTGTGCCACTGGACATCCGAGCTACGTGATGAGTTCGAGCTTCGCCAACCAGACGTTGGCGCAGATCGAGCTGTATTGCAATCCGGAAAAGTATCCGGTTGGCGTGTATGTGCTGCCGAAGCGGCTCGATGAGAAGGTCGCACGCCTGCAGTTGACTAAGTTCAACGCCGAGCTGACGCAGCTCAACGATGAGCAGGCGCGCTACATCGGAGTTGATCGCGCTGGACCTTACAAGTCGGATCACTACCGCTACTGACAGCGGCGGCGACCGTTCTCGCTGCAGCGAGAACGGTCGCCAACGCGCCGCGGCGCGAATCTGACCTGCAACATCCGCTGCCCGTCAAAGCGGACTGACTACAACATATCAAATGAAAGAAGTTGGACGGGCGCAAAAATACGTGTATGATCCGCCCCGAAACCCTGTAGTTGGGTGTTTTTTTGGAGTCTATGATGGCGAAACGTCCCCCGAACGACGGCGCGTCCTGGAGCGCCAGTGAGCTGAAGACCTTGAAGGCGCTCGCGAAGGCTGGCACCCCGACGACCGAGGTCGCGAAGAAGCTCGGGCGTACCCCGGCCGCGGTGCAGCAGAAAGCCATGCGCGCTGGAATCTCCTTCCGTGCCGCCAAACGGGCCGGCGCGCGCAAGAAGAAGTAAGCTCCAGAGTCGCGCCGAGGCCGGGTATCCCGCGATTGGTGCGGGACCCGGCCTTTTGTTTGTGGCCTCGGTACCGGTTGCGCTCGCGACGCTTGTCACCGTCACAATTAATTGCGACACTTCGCCGCTTCCATGGGTCAGTTTCCGTTCACACGAATTGCTTCTCGGAAGGGGGCGACATGCGGCAGGCATTGCGGTATTCGATAGGAGTTGCGGCGCTGGCGCTGGCTGGCTGCGGGGTGCAGGTTCAAAACCAGACGCCTGCGCAGTTCAAGGCCAATCCGGACATCGGGATGTACCCGATCTCGGCGACGGTGAAGTCGGGCGCCCTGGTGAGCCCGCCGCTGTATCTGTTCCAGGTCGGTGGCGGCAAGAAGGTTCCGCTGCAGTCCGATGCGAGCGGTACCGTGTGGCGCACGATGTACCCGGTGCGCTGCAAGAGCAGCTTCCCGGTGCAGTTTCTGGCGATCTGGCGCGTGCAGGGCATGGCGACCCGTCAGAAGCTCTTCCCCGCTCAGCCCCTCGATATCAAGCTCGACCAGGGTCCGCTCACCAAGGAGGCGATCATCAGCACCTCCGGGGCGCCGAAGAAGGGCGAGTGGCAGGGCGCAGTGAATTACGTGTTTGCCACCGCGCAGAACACGAACATCACCGGTGCGAAGATCGAGCCCTCGAGCACGAGCGCTGCGGATGTGGCCTCCGCCAAGGCGATTCACATCGTGAGCACGTTCCCGATCGCAGCAGCGTGTGATACGCCGACTGCCGTCGAGCTCGCCACCCGCGATCGCTCGGCCCACGCGAATCTGGTGATTACGACCGATTCGGCCCAGATGCCGACCTGGACGACGCAGGTCACCTTCGCGCCGCAGGCATCCGGCGAGTAACGCCACGCGCAAATGCTCGATGGAGCAAACGGGGTTCGCCGCTGGCGAACCCCGTTTTCGTTTGGGGAGGGAACGCACCGGGCGAGGCAGCTCAAATCCTGGACCCGTCCTAAAGCGTGGCGCACGGGGGGGAACGATTCTGCGCCGTCCGGGAGCTGCTCTCAGCACCGGTGCGAGAGACAGTGTCGCATTGCGGCGCTGAACCAAGCGTGAACCACTTGGCGATTCATCACGCTCGATTTGCTTCGAGCGAGTGCAGAGGTCGCGATTCTGACCTCGCGTACGGACTGGGGTGACTCGGCCGTGTGGTGTCAGGGGCGGCAAGCGCGTGCGCAGTGGATGCACTCTGTGTACGAATGCGCGTTGCGACAGCGGCCGCCGCGGTGAGCGAATCTTTGCGCAGCGGCCTGTGGACTGTATTTATAGACAGCCTACGCAGATGACCGTCGGCCTAGCATGCGCGTCATGCCGCGCGCACTGCCGCTTCGAATTCCAGGATGGCGGCGCTCGCTCAAACCCCGTTCCCCGTAGCACCTGGCGACCAACCTCTGCAGCCGTCACGAGCGTGCGTTCGCGCAGGCGCAATGCCGACGATACGGGCAGGCGCGGCATGTGGCGGACGCTATACTGGCTCCCATGACACTCGATTCCACCGTCCGGTTTTCCAACCGCGTCGACGACTATGTGAAATACCGCCCGAATTATCCGCAGGCGGCGCTCGAGTTTCTGCGCGAACAACGCGGACTCACGCCCGGATCGCGGGTCGCCGACCTCGGCTCGGGTACCGGCATTCTGACCGCGCAGCTGCTCGATGCCGGCGCCCGGGTGTGGGCGGTGGAGCCCAATGCGCCGATGCGTGCGGCGGCCGAGCGGCTGCTCGGCGGTCGGTCAGGCTTCACGAGTGTGGCCGGCAGCGCCGAGGCGACGACCCTCGAAGCGCACAGCGTCGAGTGGGTGACCGCCGGGCAGGCGTTTCATTGGTTCGAGCCGCTGCGCGCGCGGGAAGAGGCGCTGCGGATCCTGGTCGGCGGTGGTCAGGTTGCCCTGATGTGGAACGAGCACAGTGATGTGCCTTCGCCGTTCCTGGCCGATTACGAGGCGCTGCTGCGCCGCTATGCTCCGGAATACGACCAGGTTCGCAGCCTGCGGGCCTTCGGACCGCCCCTGCGGACATTCTTCGGGCGCGAGCCCGAACGCGCGGTGTTCGCCCACCAGCAGGTGTTCGATTTCGACGGACTGAAGGGGCGCGCCATGTCCTCCTCGTACGTTCCGCCCCCGGGTGCGCCCGGGCACGAACCGCTGCTCGCCGGGTTGCGCGAGGTGTTCGATCGGCATCAGCGCGATGGTGTCGTCGTGTTCCCTTATCAGACGCTGGTGTTCTTCGGTACGCTGGGCTGAATCCTCAGACTCACAGCGCCTGCACTAACTCTGGCAACTGGTCAAAATGCGCGAGCGCGGCGCGGTATGTCATCTGTGCCAGCGGACCGCGCCGGTAGCCGTGGTCCATCAGGATGAGCGGCACGCCGGCCGCTGCGGCGGTGGCCGCATCGACCTCGCTGTCCCCGACCATCAGCGCATCGCGTGGCGTTGCGGCGAACCGTGCGAGCACGGCCTGCAAGGTGCGCGGATCGGGCTTGCGGTAGGGCAGCGAATCCCCGCCCACGACGTGTAGAAAAAATTCCGACAGCGCAAGCCGCGCCAGGATCGCCTCGGCGAGCTGCGCCGGCTTGTTGGTGCAGATGGCGAGGCGCATCCCGGCTGTGCGCAGCCGCTCGAGCGCCGCACGGGTGCCGGGATAGGCGGTCGTGAGGCGTACCGGCTGAGCGCGGTAGTGGGCGAGCACCGTGCGCTCGGCTTGCGCGGGGTCGACCGCCCCGAGAGCGCGGGCAAGCAAGGCCCGTTCGACCAGTTTGCGCATGCCATCGCCGATCATCGTGCGCACCTCGGCGAGCGGCAGCGGCGCGCAACCGTGTACACCGAGCATCGCGTTCAGCGCATGGGCGATATCTGCCGCGCTGTCAATCAGCGTCCCGTCGAGATCAAATATGACGAGCGATACGGACATCGCGGTAATGTAACACTTGCGCCGCAGTTGCGAGGTGCGGCCCGGCTCGTCCCCCGCGCTCAGCTCCCGGCGCGAAAGCCGATGAAGCTGTGCGGTTCGATGCGCACTTCGTAGCCGTAGCGGGCGGCTCGGGGTTGGGTGGAGGCGAACGGGGCGGCCACACCTCTGGGGTCGCCGTCGAGGACGACGCCGCGCGTGAGGGTCTCGATGCGGGCGAAGCGCCCGATGAGGCGCACCGCGACCGGATGGTTCCGGTACGACTCGAGCACGAAGGTGCCATTGTCGTATTCGAACAGGCTCACTCCGGCAGGCCCCGCCAGGCGCACCGGCAGCTCCGATGCGATGAAGCCGCGCAGCGCATCGAGCACCGCCGTGGGGAGCGAGGCCAGATCGTTCTGCTCCTCCGGTACGTCGAGCACATACAGCTCGCCCTTGCCGTAATGATCCATCAGCAACAGCGGTACGCCGCCATCAGCATCCAGGCCGCGCACCACTGCCCAATCCTCGTTGGTCGCGAAATGAATGAGCGGGAACAGAATCGGTCGAGACGTACCGAGCATGGTGCCGGCGCCGAAGCCGAAACCCTCGACGTAGCGGGTGGGGGCGACGATGCGGTGCGTGACCCGCATGTCGGTGATCTCGCTGAAGCCGCGCCGCTGCAGTGCGCGCAGCAGACCGGAGGTGATGATGATGTGCCCGCCTGCGCGCAGGTGAGCTGCGATCTCGGCAACGATGTGCGGATCGTGCCCGGCCGCTTCGGTCAGCAACACGGTTTTGGCGTGTGGCCAGTGCGGGTACATCTCGATCGGGATGCCGATCATGCCGAGCATCTCGGGCAGGAAGTCCTCCCCGCTTGAGTCGAGGGGACGGTAGGTCGCGAGGCCGACGGGCTGGCCGAGCGCCGGGGCGATCCGCCCGATCTGTGCGAGCGCGTAGGCGGCGACATCGGCGAGGCGCGCGGGTCGCGCTCCGCGCGTGCCGGGCAGGCCGCAGCAGGCCTTGAGCATCTTCAGGTAGTCGAAGCTGGTGCGCCGGTTTTGCCAGAGGGCGCGGTGCTTGGGGTTCGCGAACTCGAGCAGGTTCGTGTACTCGAACAGATTGATGGCCGGGGCCTTGGCGAGGATGGTGTCCCAGAGTTGCTCGGCGTAGCGGTCCAGGACATGCATGGCGATCGGGTCGACCCAGCCGCCGCCGTTGCGGCCCGGGGCGATGTTCTCGAAATAGCGGAAGATCTCGTAGCTTTCGTATGGCAGCAACTGCTGATCGGTGCGCGGTGCGTAGCGGGTTTCATCGCCGGTCCAGATCTCCGGGAAGATCTGCGGTTCGTGCACCAGATCGAAGCCCATGTCCTGGAACGAGGGGTAGAAGTTCGGGAACTTGATGATCACCCGCACGTGCGGATTGACCGCTTCGGCGGGCTTGAGAATGAGGTTGCGCGACACCCAGTCCATGGTCTGCATCCGATAGGCCGACCAGCTGCGATGGCCTTTGGCGGCGATGTCCGCATCGCTCTTGGTGTTGAAGAAATACAGATCATCGAGCACGAACTCGTTGAAGTGCCGTGCCGTCCGTACGGCCATGCGCCGTGCCAGCGCACGGTCTTGCGGCAGCGCGTAATCGAGGGTGTTGAACTGGCCAGCGCCACCGGGTCCGAGCATGGCCATGCCGCCGGCGACCGCCACGTGATGGGCGCGAAAGAAGCGCTTCACGCGTGCGAGCTGAGCGCCGCTGGCACAGACCCCCGCGCGGTAGCTCTCGATGAACACCCGATCGACGTGCAGTCGGCGCTCGATCGTGCGCCAGCTCGAGCGCATCCAGGCGGGGTCGCGCGCCATGCGCTGCACCACGGTCACCGGGATGTACATGGTGACCTTGAAATCGCGATAGGCCGCCGGCGCGGCGGCGGCGCCCGTCGAGGCAAGCAGCGTCATGAGAGCCAAGACCAGAGCGTATCGGAGCGTGTGCATGGGCCCCCCCTCACCGGCCTGTCGCAGATGATATCGCTACCATAATAGCGCGATGGCGGTGCGCGTACAGGGGGTCGGACAGCGGCAGCCGGGGTGGTTGAATACGCCAGTCGCCGGCGCGGTTGCGCTACAATTGCGCGGTGGGATCTGCGGGCCGCTACGCCATCCCGATACCTCTGGACCAGCGATTTTCATGCACGGTATTGCGCGAGGCGCGACCTGCCTCGAGTTCGGCCGCTTTCGGCTTCTGACCCGCCAGCGGGAGTTGCGCATCGGTGATACGCCGGTTGCGCTCGGTTCGCGCGCCTTCGACGTGCTGCAGGTGTTGATCGAAGCCGGCGGCGACCTGGTGAGCAAGGAAGAGCTGCTCGCACGGGCCTGGCCCGGCATTGTCGTCGAGGAAAGTAATATCCAGGTGCAGATTTCCGCCCTGCGCAAGGCGCTGGGTGCGGACCGCGACCTGATCCTGACGGTGCCGCTGCGCGGTTACCGCTTCACCGGCGAGGTGCGGGTGGTGCGCGAGAGCGGCGCATCCGCCGGCGGCCCGGCGGCGCAGACCCCACCGACCAATCTGCCGGCAGCCATCTCGGACTTCATCGGCCGTGAGGCCGAACTGACCACGGTGCGCGAGCTGCTGCGGCACAACCGCCTGGTCACGCTGGTCGGCACGGGCGGAATCGGCAAGACACGCCTCGCTCTGGAAGCGGCGCGCGCCTCGCTAGCAGAATTCCCGGACGGCGTCTGGCTGGCCGAGCTGGCGCCGTTGTCCGACCCGGAACTGGTCGCGAGCGCGATGCATGCGGCACTCGGTCTGCAAAGTGGCGCGGGCCGCTGGGGGGGCGAGCGACTCTCGGCCGCGTTGCGCGAGCGCAGACTGCTACTGGTGCTCGACAATTGCGAGCACGTGATCGGCGCGGCGGCGCGCGAAGCGGAGGGACTGCTCACAGCCGCACCGCACGTGCGCATTCTTGCCACCAGCCAGGAGCCGCTCGGCATCGAGGGCGAGTGCACGCTGCGCCTGCGGCCACTCGAGTTTCCGGCCGAAAACGCCACGGGGCTGGCGAGCGCCGAGCGGCACGATGCGGTGCGGCTGTTCGCGGCGCGCGCCCGTGCGGCCGATCCGCAGTTCACGCTGAATGAGCGCAACGCCGCAACGGTGGTGATGATCTGTCGACGGCTCGATGGCATTCCGCTCGCCATCGAACTGGCGGCGGCGCGCTCCGCGGCGCTCGGCCTCGACGGTCTGGCGCAGCGACTCGACTTGCGCTTCCACGTGCTCACCGGCGGACGCCGTACGGCGCTGCCGCGCCATCAAACGCTGCGCGCCACGCTCGATTGGAGCCATCGGCTGCTCGCCGAACAGGATCGTATCGTGTTGCGCCGGCTGGCGGTGTTCGCCGGCAGCTTCACGCTCGAGGCGGCCGGGCAGGTGGTAGCCGATGCGGGGCTGCCGGAGTGGGAAGTGGTCGGGCGCATTGCCGAGCTGGTGGACAAGTCGCTCGTGGCCGCCGATGCCAGTGGTCCCCAGCGCCGCTACCGTCTGCTCGAGACCACTCATGCCTATGCGATGGAAAAACTCGCCGACAGCGGCGAGTTCGGACCATTGGCGCGCTTGCACGCCCGGTACTTTCGTGACGCGCTGAGCGAGGCGCTCGGCGCCTGGGAGCGTACGCCGTCCGATGAATGGCTGGAGAAGTTCGGCCCGGAAATCGACAACGTGCGGGTGGCGCTCGACTGGGCGTTTGGCGCCGACGGCGACCCGGCGATCGGGGTGGAGCTCGCGGCCAGCTCCTACCTGCTGTGGTATCTGCTCTCGCTCATACCGGAAGGCCGGACCCGGCTCGAGCGGGCCAGTGCGGCGCTCGGGCGCGAGACCCCGAAGGTGCTCGAGGCACGTCTCTGGTACGGTTGCGGTTTTCTCTCCACCGGAGAGCCGCGCGGGCGTGCCGTGCCGGCGCTGCGCCGCGCGGTGACGCTGCTGCGCGAGATCGGCGAGCCCCTCGCCCTCGGTCGGGCGCTCGGCTTCTATGGATTGAATCTGGTCCGCACTGCGACGTTGCCCGAAGGGTTTGCGGCGCTCGAAGAGGCGCGCACGCTGCTCTCGGGAAGCTCGCAGCCGAAGAGCTATGCGCTGTGTCTGACCAACCTCGCCATCGCGCGCACGGTGGCCGGTGAGTACGCCGCGGCGCGCGTGCTGCTCGATGAGGCGTTGGCGCTCGGCCGACGCGCGCACGCGGATTTCTGGGCCTGGCGCGCGCTCATCTACCAGGCCGAGGTGCAATTTGCCGAGGGGCACCTCGAGGTGGCCATTGCCGGTGCGCGGGAGGTCGTGGCGCTCGCGCGCACGTCGCGGCGCACGGGGCTGCTCGGGCATGCGCTGTGCAATCTCGCCGGCTACCTGATCGCGCACGATGAGTTCGAGGCGGCCGGCGCGGCGTTGCGTGAAGGGCTGCCGCTTGCCGAGCAGAGCGAACTCGACACCGTGCTCATTGCCGGGGGTATGCAGCACCTGGCGACGATTGCCGCCCGCGAACAGCGCTTCGAGCGGGCCGCGCAGTTCATCGGCTATGCGCACGCATTCTTCGCCGAGGAGTTCGCCGGTCGCAGTCCGGCCAAGCGCCAGATTGAGGCGGGCATTCTCGAGCAGCTGCACGCGGCGCTGCCGCAGGAGCGGCTGGAGGCCCTGATGGCCGCCGGGGCCCGCTGGAGCGAGGACGAAGCCTTGGCCGCTGCGCTCGAGACCTGAACGGCTCCGCCTTTAGACCCACTTGGGCGGCCGGGGCAAGCCGTGCGCGCAAATATTAATAAAGATTAAGCCCAATTGAGGGGCCACTAAGGATTTGCGCCCGCCGAGAGGCCATCCTCTCGCGGTTCGAAATACGGCTGGTGTCCGCCCCATTATGAACCGCGACTTTTGGACTCGATTCTGTCGATTTCTGCCGTTGCCGGCAACTTTGCTGTTGGCCGGCTGCCATGCGGCCCTGCTCGACCCGAAGGGGCCGATTGGGGAGGCCGAAAAATCGATCATCCTCACCGCTACGGGCCTGATGCTCGTGGTGGTGATCCCGGTGATCGTGCTGGTGCTGGTGGTTGCCTGGCGCTACCGCGCCTCGAACACCAAGGCCGAGTACCAGCCCGAATGGTCGCACTCGAACAAGATCGAGGCGGTGATGTGGTCGGTGCCGATCGTCATCGTCTCCATTCTTGGCGTGATTGCCTGGCGCACCTCGCACCAGCTCGATCCGTACCGGCCCATTGCCTCGCGCTTCAAGCCCATCCACATCGACGCCATCGCGATGGACTGGAAGTGGCTGTTCATCTATCCCGATCAGCACGTCGCCAGCGTCAATGAGGTCGCCATGCCGGTCGGAGTGCCGGTGGTGTTCCACATCACCTCCGCGACGGTCATGAACTCGTTCTTCATCCCCCGCCTCGGCAGCCAGATCTATGCCATGGCCAACATGCAGACTACCGACAACCTGGTGGCGAGCGCACCCGGCACCTATCGCGGCATCTCGGCCAATTTCAGCGGCGATGGCTTCTCGGGGATGACCTTCAAGGCCGTGGCGATGTCCAAGGCGGACTTCAAGCAATGGCTCGCGAATGCGGCGGCTGCCAAGCAGAGCCTCGACGGCAACGCGTATCGCGCGCTCGAGAAGCCGAGCGAGAACGTGCCGGTGGCCTTCTATTCGAACGCGACGCCGGGGCTGTTCCAGCAGATCGTCCAGGGCAAGTTTGCCCCGGGACGGATGGTGGCGAGCAGCGATGTGGGCGGCAGCGCCAGGAGTGAGTGAGAATGTTCGGTAAGTTGACGCTCAGCGCCATCCCTTTCAACATCCCGATCGTGATGGGCGCGGTCGCCTTCATGGTGCTCGGCGTGATCGCCGTGCTCGGGATCATCACCTATCTCGGCAAGTGGAAGTACCTGTGGACCGAGTGGTTGACGTCGGTCGACCACAAGAAAATCGGGATCATGTACCTGATCCTCGCCACGGTCATGCTGCTGCGTGGCTTCGCCGACGCGCTCATGATGCGCTCGCAGCAGGCCCTGGCCTACGGCAGCAACATGGGCTACCTGCCGCCGGAGCACTTCGACCAGGTGTTCAGCGCGCACGGCACGATCATGATCTTCTTCATGGCCATGCCGTTCATCATCGGCCTCATGAACTGCATCCTGCCGCTTCAGATCGGCGCGCGCGATGTCGCCTTCCCGATGCTCAACAACCTGAGCTTCTGGCTGACCGCCGGCGGGGCGGTGCTGGTTAACGTCTCGTTGGCGATCGGCAACTTCTCGCGCACCGGCTGGCTGGCCTACCCGCCATTGTCGGAGCTTCATTACAGCCCGGGCGTCGGGGTGGATTACTACATCTGGGCACTGCAGATATCCGGTATCGGCACGACGCTCACCGGCGTGAATTTCATCGCGACCATTCTCAAGATGCGCGCGCCGGGCATGACGCTGATGCGCATGCCGGTGTTCACCTGGGCCTCGCTGTGCGCCAACATCCTGATTGTCGCCACCTTCCCGATTCTGACGGTGACGCTTGGCCTGCTCGCCCTCGACCGCTACCTGGGGATGCACTTCTTCACCAACTCCATGGGCGGCGATCCGATGATGTATTTGAACCTCATCTGGATCTGGGGCCATCCGGAGGTTTACATCCTGATGCTGCCGCTGTTCGGGGTGTACTCGGAGATCGTGCCGACCTTCTCGGGCAAGCGCCTGTTCGGTTATACCTCGATGGTCTGGGCGACCATGGCCATTGCGCTGCTGTCGATGCTGGTGTGGTTGCACCACTTCTTCACCATGGGCAGCGGCGGCAACGTGAACGCCTTCTTTGGCATCACGACCATGATCATTTCGGTGCCAACGGGCGTGAAGATCTTCAACTGGATCTTCACCATGTATCGCGGCCGCGTGCGTTTTGACACGCCGATGCTCTGGACGGTGGGCTTCCTCATCACCTTCACCATCGGTGGCATGAGCGGGGTGCTGCTCGCCGAGCCGCCCGCCGACTTCGTGCTGCACAACAGCCTGTTCCTGGTCGCGCACTTCCACAACGTCATCATCGGCGGGGTGGTATTCGGGGTGTTCGCGGGGGTTGCCTACTGGTTCCCGAAGATCTTCGGATTCCGCCTCAACGAGCGGATCGGGCGCTGGGCGTTTTGGTGCTGGTTCATCGGCTTCTACGTGGCGTTCATGCCACTCTATGCGCTCGGCCTGATGGGTGCGACGCGCCGCATGGACCACTACGACGTGGCGGCCTGGCATCCGCTGTTCATCGTCGCGGCGATCGGTTCGGGGATCATCTTCCTCGGCATCCTGCTGCAGCTGGTACAAGTGGTGGTCAGCATCCAGCAGCGTGAGCTGACTCGCGATACCACGGGCGATGTGTGGAACGGCCGCACGCTCGAGTGGTCTGTCCCCTCGCCGGCGCCGGCTTACAACTTCGCACGTATTCCGGTCGTGCGTGACGTCGACGCGTTCTGGGACATGAAGCAGCGCGGCGTCGATCTGAAGAGCGCGACCTTCGTTCCCATCCACATGCCACGCAACTCGGCCACCGGTTTCATCATGGCCGGCTTCGCCTTCGTCGTGGCGTTTGCGATGGTTTGGCACATCTGGTGGCTGGCGATTGCCGGCCTGGCGGGTGTGCTGGTGACCTTGATCCGACACGCGTTCAACGACGATCGGGACTATCACCTCGGCGCCGATGAAGTCCGACGGATAGAAGCCATGCATGGACGTGTCCAAGCGAGGAGCATGTAAACCATGTCGAACGGTTCAGTTGTTGTGCAGGGCGGCAGTCTCGCGCTGAAGCCCGGGTATGCCGATCACGCGGCGGATGCGCTGCGGGACCTGCGCCAGAGCGGTGATGCGGTCGATTTCGAAGTCGAGCACCACCATGATGTCGCCTCCACGATCCAGCTCGGCTTCTGGATCTATCTGATGAGCGACTGTCTGCTGTTCTCTGGCCTGTTTGCCACGTACGCGGTTCTCAGCGGCCACACTGCGGGCGGGCCGAGCGGCAGCCAGCTGTTCGATCTGCCGTCGGTACTGGTCGAGACGATGTTCCTGCTGTTCAGCAGCTTCACCTGCGGCCTCGCGACGCTGGCGATGAATGCGAACAAGGCGCGCGCAACGGTCGGCTGGTTCGCGGTCACCTTCCTGCTCGGACTCGGCTTTCTCGTCATGGAGGTACGCGAGTTCGCGCACATGGTGTCGATCGGCGCCGGCCCCAGCCACAGCGCCTTCCTCTCCAGCTTCTTCACGCTGGTGGCGACCCACGGTCTGCACGTGACCTGCGGCCTGATCTTCATGGCCGTGATGATGGTCGCGGTGTTGCGCAAGGGACTGACGGATACGAACCGGGCCCGCCTGAACTGTCTCAGCCTGTTCTGGCACTTCCTCGACATCATCTGGGTGGGAGTGTTCTCCCTGGTCTACCTGTTCGGAGTGGTGCACTGATGAACGTCGCCAACGAATCGGTTGTCGGTCACGCCCCGCACGGCGCGCATGGCGGTCATGCCCACGGTGGCGGCCACGGGGCAACCCACAAGTCCTACCTCATCGGCTTCCTGCTCGCGATCATCATGACGGCGATCCCGTTCGCGCTGGTGATGGAGCATGCCGTCGCCGGGACGCCACTGGTGATAGCGTTTTTCGCCATTGCCCAGATCGTAGTGCACGTCACGTACTTCCTGCATGTGAACGGCTCGCCGGAACAGCGTTGGAATCTCACCGCGCTGCTCTACACTGCGGTAGTGGTGTGCATCATCATTGGCGGTTCGCTGTGGATCATGTACCACCTCGATCTGAACATGATGCCGGGGATGCCGCACGGCCGAGTGCCCTGATCGGCTGAGCTGACGCTTGCAGTGTGACGCCCGGGTCGCCCGCGAGGGGGACTCGGGCGTTTGCTTTGGGGCTGCTCAGCCGGGCTCGATGGCCGCGAGTTCCGCAGCGGGAGCGCCGGCGGTCGCCATGCGTACGCTGAGCAGTATGATCAGCAGCCCGATCGGTCCGGACCAGCCGAGGTGCTCGTGCAGGACCCAGACCCCGAGGGCGGCGGCGACGACCGGGTTGATGTAGGTGACGACAGCGGTGCGTGCCGCGCCGGCCCGCTTGATCAGATAGAACATACCGAGCATCGACAGTGCTGTGCATACCAGACCGAGCACGGCCACTGAGCCGAGCGCAGCGGCCCCCGGTGGGTGGTGTGGAGCGCTGAGCGCCGCCGGCACGGCGAGCACCACACTGGCCACGAACAAGCTCGCGGCGAGCGTACCCATCGAGTCCACCGCATGCAGGTGACGTTGTACGACCAGCGGTCCGGTCGCATAACAGACGGTGACGAGGAGCATGCAGCCGATGCCAGTCCAACCGTGCGCGCCGGTCACGGAGCCGAATCCGACCAGCGCCGTCACGCCGAGGATGCCGAGCAGGAGTCCTGCGAGGCGGCGCGCGCCCATCGGCTCGTGCATGCCGAGCAGGCGCGACACCGGCACCATGGTCAGCGGGACGGCCGAGACCAGGATGCCGGCGAGTGAGGAGGGGATCCAGCGCTCGCTCGCGGCGATGAGCGAGTAGGGGATGGCAAACTCGAGCAGTGCGAAGGTGCAGACCGCGGCGCGGTGCGTGCGCAGTACGCCGAGCGTACCGCGCCGCCACGCGATGGGCGCGAGCACGAGCAGCGCGAGCGTCACGCGTCCCCAGGCTACGTCGAACGGGGAGAGCTCGCGCACGGCGAGTCTGATGAACAGATACGGCATCCCCCAGACGATGCCGAGTCCCACGAACACGAGCCATGCCCGCGTAGTCATTGCAACACGATCCGATGGACGGGGTGGTTGAACGCCCCTGAGGGGACATAGGCTACGGGAGACGTGGCGGGCGCGCGAGGGGCGCAGCAGGGTGCGCGGACCGATATACTGCGCCACTTTTGCGGGCGCTTCGCGAGCATGTGGTTTAAGAATCTCACCGTTTACCGTTTGCCGGCCGATTGGAGCTGGTCCGCCGCCGATCTCGAGGCGGCTCTGAGCCGCATGCCGTTGCAGCCGTGCAGCGCGCTGCAGATGCGCAGCCGCGGCTGGGTGGCCCCCTCACCGTCCGGCCGAATGCTGCACACCGTCGCGACCCAGCACCTGCTCGCGCTGGGCATCGAGCAGAAGCTGCTGCCAGCCTCGGTCATTCGCCAGGAGGCCGAGCGGCGTGCCGCGGAGTTGGCGCAAACTCAGGGTTTCCCGGTCGGTCGGCGGCAGATGCGTGCGCTCAAGCTGCAGGTCGCCGATGAGTTGCGCGCGCGAGCGCTCACTCGGCGCATCGTCACGCGCGCCTGGGTCGATGCGGCCGCAGGGTGGCTGGTGGTCGATTCCGCGAGCGCAGCCCGCGCCGAGGAGCTGATCGAGACGCTGCGCGATACGCTCGGCAGCCTCGCCGTCCAGATGTTCGATACCGAGCGCTCTGTCAGTGCGAGCATGGCCACGTGGCTGCAGCGCGGCGCGCCCGGGGCGTTCGCACTCGAGCAGGATCTGGAGCTCGAGTCCGCCGATGCGATGAAGTCGACGGTGCGCTACCGTCGTCACGTCCTCGACGGGCCGGACATCCGTACGCATCTGGCCGCGGGCAAGCGGCCCACCCAGCTCGGACTCACCTGGAACGGACGGATTGCGTTTATCCTCACCGAGAAGCTGCAGGTCAAACGGGTACAGTTCCTGGAGCTCGCCCCGGAGCGCGAAGACGGGGGTGAGATCGATCCGCTCGAGCAGTTCGATCTGGATTTCACCGTGATGGCCGGCGAGCTCGGCAAGCTGCTCGAGGCGCTCTCCGGCGAGCTGGGCGGTGAAGGGGCGCGCGCCGCGGCCTAAGCCGGACGCGTCGCGGCAAGGGACGGTCGTTCGCAGACCGCGGCGTACCAGGCGCCCAGGCGTGGCAGGCGCTCGCTCCAGCGCTCCTGAGGAAAGCGGAACGCCAGATACCCCAGTGCGCACGCCACGGAAATTGCGCCGATGTCGAACGGTCCGTCGAGGGACTCCTGCTCGAGGGCCTCGAGCGCCGTGCGGATTTTCAGCCACTGTCCGTCCGTCCATTCCGTCCAGCGCAGCTGTGCCGGACGTGCGGCGTGCTCATAGCGCACCAGCACGGCAGCATCGGTGATGCCATCGGCAAGCGCTTGGCGGCGCAGCGCCTGCCAGCGGGCCGCTCCGCCGGCTGGCCACAGGTGATTGCCGCCCACCAGCGCATCGAGGTACTCGCAGATCACCGGGGAGTCATACAGCGTCTCGCCGGCATCGGTGAGCAAGGCGGGAATCTTGCCGAGCGGGTTGTGCTCGCGCAGCCCCGCGTGCGGATTGACCGGCGAGAGGCTGACCTCGAGCAGTTCGATGCGTTCGGCAAGTCCGAGCTCGAGCGCGCTGACACGCACCTTGCGAGCAAACGGCGAAGTGGGGCTGCTGAAGAGTTTCATGGCGTGACTCCAGGCCCGGGACGAGCGTCGGGCCGCATTAGGGGGCTGCGGCGCCGCTGCGCCGCAGCGCCGCGCGGCGCCGAGCCCGCTCGAGCGCCAAGTCGATCAGGCGCGTGATCAGCCTCTGCGGCGTCAGACCCGAGAGCTCCCAGAGCTTCGGGTACATGGAAATCGCGGTGAAGCCCGGGATGGTGTTGATTTCGTTGACCAGCAGTGCGCCGTCGGCCTGCAGGAACAGATCCACCCGCGCCATGCCCTCGCACTCGAGCACCTCGAAGGTGCGTGCGGCGAGTGCCTGCGCGCCTGCCAGCTCGGCCTGCGCGAGCCGCGCCGGTAATTCCAGACGGGCCCCACTGTCATCGAGATATTTCGCATCGTAGGAGTAAAAGCCGTCCCGATGCCGTACGACAATCTCTCCGGCTACGGATACTGCGGGCGGATGGCCGCCGAGGACGGCAAGTTCGATTTCCCGTCCGCTCACGGCGGCCTCGACGAGCACCTTGTCGTCGAATTCAAATGCATGGCGCACCGCCGCTTCGATCGCAGCATGCTCGGTGACCCGCCGCACGCCGATCGATGAGCCGGCATTGGCCGGCTTGGTGAATACGGGTAGACCGAGCGCGCTCAGGTCTGCGAGCGCACCGGCCGGGTCGGCCTCGAAGTAAGCGCGGCGCACGGTGCGGAAGTCCGCGACCGGGATGCCCGCTTGGCGCAGCAGACGCTTGCTGACATCCTTATCCATGCCGATGGCCGAGCCGAGTACGCCGGCGCCTACGTACGGAATGCCAGCCAGTTCGAGCAGCCCCTGCACGGTGCCGTCCTCACCCATCGTACCGTGCAGAACCGGGAAAATGACATCGATGCGCTCGGCTGGATCGGTGCTGGCACCGCTCGCAATGAACTCACGCGTGACGGGCGCGCCGTCCTCAATGCGCACCAGGCGCGGATCGCGCGCGCTCCCCAGCAGCCGCGCGGCATCCTGCCGCAGCCAGCGGCCGCGCTTGTCGATACCGATCAGCAGCGGCTCGAAGCGCTGCGGATCGAGCGCTGCGAGCACGTTGCGCGCGGACAGGATGGAGATTTCATGTTCCGCTGATTGCCCGCCGTAGAGCAGGGCGACGCGGAGCTTCGCAGTGTCAGTCATGCGCAGGGCCGTGCGGGATGGGAGGTTGCAGGAGGGCGAGCGACGCGCGGCGCGCCGGCTGCGCTGGATTCAGAGTAAGCATAGCGTATGTGCATCCGCCTCGGGCAAGCGCAGCGACTCACAGCTTGAATGTCGAGAGCAGCAGGCTCGTCTCGGTACTCGTGACGCCCGGCGTGCGGCTGACTCGCGCCAGCACGCGATCGAAGGACGCCAGCGAATCGGCGCGTAGCTCGGCAACCAGATCCCACCGGCCATTGGTGCTGTAGAGACTGGCAACCGCGGGGTCTCCACGCAGCGTACGCACGACCGCATCGACCTGGTTACCGTCAGCGGCGATCGTCATCAGTGCGCGAATGTGCTGCTCCTGAACCTCGGGCTTCAGGCGTACGGTGTAGCCCACGATGGTGCCGTCGGCTTCGAGCTTGGCCATGCGGTTCTGTACGGTGCCGCGGGCCACGGCAAGCCGCTTGGCGAGCGAGGCAATGGAGGCGCGCGCATTGGCGCGCAGCAAGGAGATCAGGCGGTGATCGAGATCGTCCATTGGGGCAGCTCCGTTACCGCTCAGGAGGGTGTTCGAGTCTATCAAAATGATAGATCGGTGTGTCATTTTGATCAATTAAGTCCGCAGTTTTGGTATTTCTCTGACTATTTTTTGGCCGCGGAGCCGTGGATCATGGCGTTCGTGGTGGCATCGCGTTCGCGTGCCGCTCACCGAGAGGAGATTCACCATGGTCGATTTCATCGGTACCGGTCGGGTTCGCGAACTCGTGCAGGATCTGGGACCGGGGCCCTTCATCGCCGGACTCGCACGCGAGATCGAGGCGGACTACCGTCGCTGGGAGGCGTTCGAGAAATCCCCGCGCCACGCGACGCACTCGCCCGTTGGAGTCATCGAGCTCATGCCGGCGTGCGATGGCCGTCAGTACGCGTTCAAGTACGTCAACGGTCACCCGAAGAACACCGCCAAGGGTCTGCTCACCGTGATGGCCTTTGGCATGCTCGCAGACGTCGACACAGGATATCCGCGCGCGCTTGCGGAGATGACGTTCACCACGGCGCTGCGCACTGCGGCGACCTCGGTGGTGGCGGCCCGTGCGCTCGCTCGGGCCGACAGCCGTGTGATGGCGCTGATCGGCAACGGGGCGCAGTCGGAATTCCAGAGCATCGCGTTCCATAGCGAACTCGGCGTGCGCGAACTGAGACTGTACGACGTCGATCGGCAGGCGACGGACAAGCTGATCGGTAATCTCAACCGGCTGCGCTTGCCCGGCCTGCAGGTGCTGCCCTGCCGTTCCGTCGCCGAGGCCTGTGCCGGCGCGGACATCGTCACGACCATCACCGCCGATAAGCGCAACGCGGTCATTCTGCGGCCGGAGATGATCAAACCCGGCATGCACCTGAATGCCGTGGGCGGGGATTGCCCGGGCAAGACCGAACTGCATCCTGATATCCTGCGACGCGCCGATGCGCGGGTGGTGGTCGAGTTCGAACCGCAGTCGCGCATTGAGGGGGAGATCCAACAGATGCCGGCCGATTTCCCAGTGGTGGAACTTGCAGATGTGCTGAGCGGCCGGCGTACCGGCCGCGCGAGCGATCTGGAGGTGACGGTGTTTGACTCAGTGGGCTTTGCGCTCGAGGATTTCGCGGCGCTGCGCTATCTGCACCGGCTGCACCGCGAGCGACGGGGCACGCGGACGCACATCGACCTCATTCCCGACCTCGAGGATCCGAAGGACCTCTTCTACGGGCTGCTGGGCGCCCCGCGGCCGGCGCGCGCGGCGGTGGCCGAACTGGCCGAGGCTTGAGCGCATGGCCGCGCCGCGCTGCGTTTCGTTGATCGGAGCGCCCACCGACGTCGGTGCGGCGGCGCTGGGAGCCTCGATGGGACCGGAGGCGATGCGCGTCGCCGGGCTGGCGAGCGCCCTCGAGGCGCGCGGCCTGTCGGTCAGCGACCGGGGAAATCTCGTCGGTCCGGCCAATCCGCGCGCCGCGGCGCAGGGCGGTTATCGCAATCTGGAGGCGGTGACCGGCTGGAACCAGCAGGTCCACGCGGCGGTTTACGCGGCCCTCGGTGCGGGCGAACTGCCGATTCTGCTCGGCGGGGATCACTCCCTCGCCATCGGCTCGGTGAGCGCCGTGGCGCGTCATTGCCGCGAACGCGGGCGCAAACTGCGCGTGCTGTGGCTCGATGCACATGCGGATTTCAACACCGGGGAACTCTCCCCCAGTGGCAACCTGCACGGGATGCCGCTCGCGTGTCTGTGCGGACTCGGTCCGCGGGTGCTCACCGGCCTTGGCGGACAGAGCCCGGCCATCCATCCGCAGTGGATCCGGCAGATCGGCATCCGCAGCGTCGATGAGGGGGAGCGGCGCCTCGTGCACGAACTTGCCGTGGAGGTATTCGACATGCGCTACATCGATGAGATGGGCATGCGCGCCACCATGGAGCAGGCGCTGAGCGGTGTCGACGCCGACACCCATCTGCACGTGAGCTTCGATGTCGACTTTCTCGATCCGGACATCGCTCCGGGCGTGGGGACGACCGTGCCGGGCGGCCCGACCTACCGCGAAGCGCAGTTGTGCATGGAAATGATTGCCGATACCCGCCGCGTCGGCTCGCTCGATGTGGTGGAGCTGAACCCTGCGCTCGACGTTCGCAACCGCACGGCCGAGTTGGCCGTGGATCTGATCGAATCCCTGTTTGGCAAGAGCACGCTGGTGCGGGCACAGCAGCCGGGTCGCGGGCTCGATGTGGTCGTCCCGCGCGGCACGTCGCGCTCGGCCTGAGCCGCCGTCGGCGAGCGTCCGCGCAACCTCGGCGAGGTGCGCGGACGGCGCGGCGGGCCGACTCAATACTTGCAGTGCCGAGCGATCAGGCTCTCGGCAAGCTCCTGATGGCCGGAGTGCGGACTGGGCTGGAAGTCCTCCGCGGTGGCCAGATCCGCGAGCGTGGCGAGGTTCAGTGAGCCGCTTTCGATGCGCTGACCGAGTTCACCGTCCCAGCCGCGGTAGCGGGCCTTCTTCAGCTCGGCGAGTTTGCGCTCGGCAACGACGTCCGCGGCGGCGAGCAGTGCGCGTGCCAGGGTGTCGATGCCGCCGATATGGGCCAGGTACAGGTCGGCCGGATCGACCGACTGACGGCGCAGCTTGGCGTCGAAGTTAAATCCGCCTGTGCTGAATCCGCCAGCCTCGATGAGGGCGACAAACGCCGGCACGAGCTCCTGGGCGTTGTTCGGGAATTGATCGGTGTCCCAGCCATTGCGTGGGTCGCCGCGGTTGATGTCGATCGAGCCGAAGATGCCGTAAGCCAGTGCGGCGGTGACCTCATGCTCGAAATCCAGGCCCGCCAGCGTGGCGTGATTGACCTCGATGTTGACCTTGACCTCTTTGGCGAGTCCGTAGCGCTGCAGGAACGCGTACACGGCCGCGACGTCGCGGTCATACTGGTGTTTGGTCGGCTCGAAGGGCTTCGGCTCGATCAGGATGCTGCCTTTGAAGCCGATGCGGTGCTTGTGCTCGACGACCATGGACAGGAAGCGGCCGTAGTGATCGAGTTCGCGCTTCAGATCCGTGTTGAGGATCGAGTCATAGCCTTCACGCCCGCCCCACAGGACGTAGTTCTCGCCGCCCAATCGATGCGTGAGCTCGAGGCAGGCACGCACCTGCGCGACAGCCCAGCTGTAGACCTCGGGGTCGGCGCTCGTGGCTGCGCCGCCGGCGTAGCGCGGATGGCTGAACAGATTGGCCGTGCCCCACAGCAGTTTCACACCTGTGGCGGTCATCTTCTCCTGCATGCGCGCCTCGATGATCTTCAGGTTCCGTGTGTGCTCCTTCAGCGTTGCAGCGCTGGCCATCGCATCGACGTCATGGAACGTAAAGTAGGGCATGCCGAGCCGACTGAGGAACTCGAAGGCGGCCTCGAGTTTCTCCTCGGCCATTGCCTGGGTGATGCTCGGTCCTAGCCACGGGCGCGGCAGCGTGCCGGCGCCGAAAATGTCCTGCCCCGGCCAATTGAACGAGTGCCAGTAACACACCGCGCAGCGCAGCCAGTCCGCCATACGCTTGCCAAGCACCAGGCGGTCTTTATCGTAAACGCGGAACGCGTATTCGTTCGCAGTGTCGGGTCCCTCGAAGCGGACCGGGGCGATGTCAGCAAACAGGCTCATCGGAAACTCCGTGCAAACTTGCGCAATGAGCCGGTGCTGCCACCTACGGGCGTGGCACCGGCCGGGTGAAGGACGATTCGCAGGCGTAGCCAGCAGGTGACCCCACTGCGATGCCGACCCCTGAACTCACATGATCATGCATGGCACATTGATCTCGGTGCGGATGGTAGCGGTATCATGGTATCGACGTCAATGCCGATTCCCTTGCCTCGGACGGGCTCGCGCCGCTCGCGCCGGCCACGGGCGGCGCACGTCCCGGCCATCTCTGGGGCATTGGTATCAACAGCGGGTGACAACAGGGTCATGGCTGGCGGCATAGGGTCGGCGGCACACCGATCGACTGCGCACCAACGGCGGCACGAGCATTTCGAGCGATCAAAAACTCGGGTTGCCGGCCGCAGACAGGATGCCCGCTGCCTCTGCCCGGTGCTATTCATTCGGTACTGACACTGAGGTCGCGCGGTCGGTGGGAGTTGAATTGATGCGCGCGCCTGCTGGGTCGGGCACCCCGGGGTGGGGACGCCGGGCACGCTCCCGGCGCCTTTTCCCGACGCGGCGGTCACGCCCTCTCGTGGTTCGCGCGGCCAGCGGAATCTGGCCCGGCGGCGCGAGGCGACCACCGGCTGGACGGCAAGCGCCGGCACCGGATTTTACGTTGCGAACCGGCAACGCTTTAAAATAAGGGATGACAGCGGTGTCATTCTGCGGTAATAATGCGCCCCGATGGCGGCTGGAGCGCCGCCGACCTGAGGGTCGGGCGCCAGGAGGCAGCGCGGGGTCGAGCACAGGAGGGCTCGGGTGTGGTGGATGGCCAACGGTGCGCGGCACGCAAGTGTCGGTCGTACGGCAGTTTCCAAGCCTGAGCCGAGACCGGGCGTGAACAGATATGGTCGCGCAACCAGGAAATCGGATCAGACCCGTGTTTGGAACGGTTACGCCGCTGACGGCAGCCGTGCCCTGACAGGTTGTTGACAGTGGCGGAATGCTATAAAACCGTGGTGGAACGCTGAGTGCTACGGTTGTGTCGGCTACTGTTGACACCGGTATGATACCGGGAACATACTCGGCCGGTCGTGAGATAGCGGTACCATAATCGCAGGGGGGCAATCGCCACAGGGCGTGCGGAATTCGGCAGGCTGCCGCGGGCGGTCGGGATGCGGGAGTCTGCATCGACGTTGCTTGTCCACAACATCAAGTTTGCGACAGAGGGGGCTTCTTCAATGAGTCGGAAGACAATGCGTAACGCATCAAAGAACGCGTTCAAGAAGAGCGCGCGCTTCGATGTGCGGGGCCGAACGGCCTACGCGAAAATGGGTATCTCGGGATTGGCCTTGGGGTCGCTGACGCTCGCCTCGAGCGCTCTGGCGCATGCCGGAAACGCGCCCGCAGGCGTCGGTGCAAGTGCCAGCCCCGGTTCGGCCAATGCGCCGCTCGGGACCGCGTCGGCGCGCCGGCGCGGACACCGCGCGCAAAAAATGGCTTCGACCGGCTTGCTGCCGCCTCAGGGCGCCGGGCTGCTCGCCGATGCCGGGCCAGGCCCCGCGGCGAGCGCCGGCGGCGCGCCGACTACGCTGCAGGAAATCGTCGTCAAAGGCATTCGCGGCTCCTTCATGCGCTCGCTGCAGATCAAGAAGGAATCGATCGGCGTGGTCGATGCGATCTCGGCCGAGAGCATTGGCCACTTCCCCGATGCGAGCCTTGGACAGGCCCTCGAGCGCGTCCCGGGCATCACGGTCAACCGCGGGGCGGTCTCGGGCACCGGCGGCGCGCCGATCTCCACGGGCAACGCCTCGAGCATCACCATCCGCGGATTCGGCGGCGACTTCGTCGAGACCCTGGTCGACGGGCGCGAGCAGGCCTCGGCGGCGGTGAACAGCCGACAATTCGACTACGCGGCCATGGGTGCGGATTTCATCGGCGAGGTGGTGGTGCACAAAACCCCTGACTTCGCGATCTCGGGCGGCGATATCGGCGGTACGGTCAACATCAAGCTGCCGGACCCCTTCGATGATCCGGGTCTGCACGTACGCGGTCTGTTCTCGGAGACGGACTCGACCGGCAACGGCCAGTTCACGCCCGAGTTCGGCGCATTGATCAGCGATACCTTCGATGACAACAAATTCGGTGTCTTACTGGACGGCGAATACGACAATCAGCGCACCGACGAGCACCATCTGTCGATTGCGGGCTGGGAAGGAACGTACCTGAACTCGTGCCAGATGGCCGGCGGTCCCACCTGCGTCGGTACGAACGGCGCGCCGCTCAACTATGCGCAGACGGCCAATGAGCTGAACACCAGCACCACGCCGGTCAACACGAAGCCGAGCTGGTTCATTCAGGACTACGCGCTGTACAACGACCGTACCGACGAGCGCCGCAAGACCGGTCGGGCGGTCCTGCAGTGGCATCCGACCAGCGCGGTGATGGTTACGGTGAATGACAATTACTCGGACGACAGGCTGCGATCCTACCGCTCTGAATTCAGCACCTGGTTCAACTCCGGATCGCTCTACAATGTACAGACCGATCCGAACGGCACGATCACGAGCTTCAGCTATCTGGACGAGCCGACCGATTTCGATGCGGACATCAACGGCAGTTACATTAAGAACAACGAGTTCGGCGCCAATGTCCTCTGGAAAGTGAACAATCAATGGTCGTTGATGTTCGATGCGGACCAGTCCGCCTCGTGGCTGAATCCCGGCGGGCAGGTGAGCAATATCGATGCGGATGTCGGTTACGGGCCCTCGGGCACCGCAGCTGCGGCGTTCGGCTATCCGAACGCCTGGTCAGGCACCGGTGTCGTGGTGCAAGGCGGAAACAATCTGCCGTATCTTGCCACCTGGGGTCCGAATAACAACAAAGGCAACGTGCTCGGCCTCAATCCGTTCATCCTCGGCTCGCACGTGCTGCCCATTCAGATCAATCGCAACGACGACTATGTGAACGAAGCCCAGTTCGGCGCCATCTGGCACGCCGGCAGCACCAAGCTGCACTTCGGCATGCAGTTCATCGACAACCACATCCATGGCTGGACCTTCGATGACTTCTACAACAACGGCTGGCAGATATTCTCCGGCTACGGCGCGCGCTCGGGTAACTCCGGCGGCGTCTCGCTGCCGCAGCAGCTGTTCGCCGGCGGCATAAACACCTCGAATTTCATTCCCGGTTGGAGCAACAACGGGCTGCAGCCGCAAGGGATCCTCGAGTACAGCCCCTATGCGGTGTACAACTATCTGGTGAGTCTGCCACTGAACACCCCGGGGGTGAATCCCGGAGCGATCAGCGCCGGTGCGCCATACACCGGTGGTGCGATTCCGCTCGCACTCGACCCGGCTACGATTGCCTCGATTCAGGAGAAAGTGTACGCGCCGTACCTTGCCATCAGTCATGCCTTCCGGGTCTACGGCAAGAGCCTCAATGCCCGCCTCGGGCTGCGTTACGAGAAGACTGACGAAGCGACTGCGGCCGTGTACGCGCCGCTGACCGGTCTCACCATCTCGGCCAGTGACCACACGAACGAGGTGGCGCATTACGGGCCGTCCTCGCTGCAGACGGCGAGTAACTCGTACGGCTATTTCCTGCCGAGCCTCGATCTGAACCTCATGGCAACCCACGACGTGAAGGTCCGCTTCGATGCTTCACGGACCCTGACGCGCCCGCCGTTGTCCTACATCACTCCGGCGACCACCATCACCGGTACGCGGGTGCAGTCGCTCACGGCCAAGGTGAACAACGCCGGTCTGCTGCCCTACCTGTCGAACAACTTCGATCTCGGTCTTGAATGGTATTACGGGCGGGGCAGCTACGCATCGATTGACGGGTACTTCAAACACGTCAGTCAGTTTCCGGAGCTCGAGACGACTCACGGCACGATCAACGGCGTAACGGATCCGAGCACCGGGCAGGCGGCGCTGTTCACCGAGACGGCATACCTCAACGGACCTTCCGCCAACGTCGATGGCGTCGAGCTCACCTGGCAGCAGCTCTTGCCACTCGGCTTCGGCTACATGGTGAATGGCAATATCATCCATACGAACAAATCGTTCGATCCGTACAAGTACACCAATCAGTTCGCGCTGCCCGGAGTCGGTGATTCAGTGAACTTCGTCGGCTTCTATCAGCGGCACGGATTCCAGGCGCGCGTTGCAGTCAACTGGCAGGCCACGCAGTTCCTGGCTTTCGGGCAGCAGCAGAACAACTCCTCGACCGGCACGGAGCCGACCTTCCTCAATGCGACCACCGAGATTGACTTCAGCTCGAGCTACAATATCAACAAGTACGTGAGCGTGTTTTTCGAGGCGCTCAATCTCAATGACTCGCAGTACGTGACGCATGGCCGCTTCTCCAACCAGATCCTGGACGTGATAGACTACGGACGGACTTTCACCATGGGTGTGCGCGGCAAGTTCTAGCGTGGTACAACCGGTCAAAGCGGTGGTCATCGTTGGCGGAGGAACCGCCGGATGGCTCGCCGCGGGGATCATCGCCGCCCGCCATCAACCACGGATGAAGGCGGGCGGCTTCTCGGTGACGCTGGTCGAGTCACCCGATATCCGTACGGTTGGTGTCGGGGAGGGCACTTGGCCGACGATGCGCTCTTCGCTGCAGCGCATGGGCGTGTCGGAGACGGAGTTGTTCCGGCAATGCGATGCCGCCTTCAAGCAGGGGGGCAAGTTCGTCGGTTGGACGAGCGGAGCGGCCGATGATGCCTATTACCACCCGCTGATGGTTCCACAGGGGTTCACGGAGGTGAACCTGGTGCCGCATTGGCTGCAGGACGGCCGTGGCGCGAGCTTCTGTGACTTCGTCTGTCCCCAGGGACGGTTGTGCGACGGAGGTCTCGCGCCGAAGACGATCACCAGTGGGGAATACCAGGGTTTCGCCAATTACGCCTATCATCTCGATGCGGGCAAGTTTGCGCCGTTCATGGCCCGGCATTGCCGCGAGAAACTGGGCGTGCAGCACGTCCTTGCCGATGTGAACGAGGTGAAGCGCGGGCCGACGGGTGATATCGAGGCGCTGCTAACCCGGCAGGCGGGCGAGATCCGCGGTGATCTGTTTGTCGACTGCAGCGGTTTCTCGGCGCGACTCATCGGCGAGGCGCTTGGTGTGGGCTTTCGCTCCTGTGCCGATGTGCTGTTCTGCGATACGGCACTCGCGGTACAGGTGCCGTATGAGCGGCCCGATGCGCCCCTGGCATCGCAGACGGTCGCTACCGCGCAGGCGGCAGGCTGGATCTGGGACATCTGCCTGCCGACCCGTCGCGGAGTCGGCTATGCGTATTCGAGTCGCCACAGCAGCGAAGATGAGGCCGAGGCGACGCTGCGCCGTTATATCGGCGCCGGGGATGCGCAGCTTTCGGTGCGCAGGATTCCGATCCGCTCGGGCCACCGCGAGACGTTCTGGAAGCATAACTGTGTGGCCGTAGGACTTGCCGGAGGGTTCCTCGAGCCGCTGGAGTCCTCCGCTATCGTGCTGGTGGAATTGTCGGCGAAGTTGATTGCCGAGCAGATGCCGGCGTGTCGCGAGGTGATGGATCTGATTGCCAAGCGTTTCAATGACGTGACGCACTATCGGTGGGGTCGTATCATCGACTTTTTGAAGCTGCACTACGTGCTCACGCGGCGCACCGACAGCGCGTTCTGGCGCGACAATGTCGATCCGGCTACGGTTCCGGAGCGTCTGCAGGAGCTGTTGAGGTTGTGGAAGTATCAATCGCCGTGGTTCTTCGACGAATTTGATCGCCTCGAGGAGGTGTTTCCGGCGGCGAGCTATCAGTACGTGCTCTATGGCATGGGATTTGAGACGGAAGTCCTTCCCGAGGATACTGTCACGAGTGCGCCGCTCGCCGCCCGGGCAGTGCGTGACAATGAGCGCATTGCGCTGCACCTGCAGTCGCAGTTGCCGAAGAATCGCGAGCTGATCGAGAAAATCCATCATTACGGACTGCAACCAGTTTGAACACCGAACGGCATCACATGACGCAGATCGTTCCGCTCAATAAGGTCGCCCACCGCTCTCTGACGGTCGATGGGCGAGCGTCCGCAGCGTACGGTGACAGCCGTCGGTTCGTACAGGTAGTGGTCAATGAGTTCCCGCATTTGCTCGTGCACTACCCGATCCTGTTCGCGAAGGATGCCAATACCGGGCGGTTTTACTGCGGGGCGATGCTGGGCTTCGATGAGGATGAGAATCTGTTTCTCGAGCAGTGGCGCGATCGTGAGTTCTACCGTCCGCTCAGTCTGCAACGCGCGCCGTTCTATACCCACGGCGATGAGCTCGCGATCGATCTGGACGATCCGCGGGTCGGTGCCGAGGGCGGCAAGCCGCTGTTCGACGAGTTCGGTCAGCCGACGCGTTATCTGCAGAGCATCATCTGGGCGTTCCAGGACCTCAAGCCTGGCATTGAGATCACCAAGGTGTTCATCGCACGGCTGGTCGAGCTCAATCTGATTGAGCCGGTCGATGTGGAAGTGGAATTCGATGACGGCAGCCTGCGTAACTGCGTTGGTCTTTACACCATCAACCAGGACGTCCTCTCACGGCTGCCCGATGCCACCGTGGTCGAGCTGTTTCGGCGCGGCTATCTCACGCTGATTCATCTGATGATCGCCTCGCAGAAGCAGTTGCCGGTGCTCGCCCGGCGGAAAAATGGCCGGTTGCGCGCCGGTACGGAAATGCTGGGTGGTGTGCCGGCGAACGGACGGAATTGAGCGGCGGTCGGGGCCGCTATGGGCGAGCCGGCGTGCATGGCGAATAGGGTGCAAGAGATCGAAGGGCGCACGCTCGGCAGTGCCGAGCAGTTCCGTCGCGAGGTGATCGAGGGTTGCCGGCCGGTTGTGATCCGTAATTTGGTGTCGGATTGGCCGGCCGTGCATGCCGCGTGCGCCGCGCCGCTCGGCCTGACGGATTATCTGGGGCGATTCGATTGCGGCGCGCGCGTCGAGGTTTTTTTCGGCGAGCCGGCGATCGGCGGCAAGTACTATTATCAACCGGATTTGCAGGGTTTTAACTTCGAGCGCCGGACCGTCTCCTACCGGGAGGCGCTCGGCGCCATCGAGGCGGCACTCGGGCAATCGGACGGCAAGTCGGTCTATCTGGGTTCTGTGCCGGCGGCGCAGTGCCTGCCGGGCTTCAGCGCCGAGAATCCCATGCCGCTACTCGATGCGTCGGCGAGCCCGCGTCTGTGGGTTGGGACGGCTTCGGACGTTTCGAGCCATTACGACACCTTCGACAATCTCGCCTGCGTGGTCGCGGGACGGCGCCGCTTCACTCTGTACGCACCCGAACTGATCGATCGGCTCTATCCCGGACCCATCGATCACACCCTGTCGGGTGCGACGGTGAGCCTGGCTGCGTCGGCCCCGCCGCAGGAACGTGGGCGCTTTCCGCGTTTCGAGGCGATTCGCGAGCAAGCCTACAGTGCCGAGCTTGAGGCGGGCGATGCACTTTACCTGCCGAAGCTGTGGTGGCATCAGGTCGAGGCGACGGCGCACCTGAATGCCATGATCAATTACTGGTGGGATGCCTTCAGCTACGGCCCGGATGCGCCCTATACGGGACTGCTGCTCGCGCTGATCACCATCGCGGAGCGTCCAGCAGCCGAACGGCGAGCGTGGCAGGCGTATTTCGATCATTACGTGTTCCGCAGGCAGGGACATCCGTTGGCGCATCTGCCGGCCGAGCAGCACGGACTGCTCGGGGCGCTGCGATCGGGCAACTACGCGAAGCTGCGCGCGCGGATCCTGCACATGCTGCGAGCCGACTGAGGCGACGCGCCGGGCGCGCCACGGGGGTTGCGTTTGTTCCCAGCCGCAGCCGCCGGGCAATTGAGCGAGTGTTGCGCGCTCGGGCGCGGGTACGCGGGAGATTGAGGTGGCGGGGCAAATCGACAGACTGTTCGCCCGGGCATTGATGCTGCACAAGACGGGACGGTTCGCCGAGGCGGCCGACGCCTATCGTGATGTGCTTGCGCTGCAGTCCACGCATGCGGATGCGCTGCAATTCCTCGGCATCCTGGCCCACCAACAGGGCCGGCCCGACGAGGCTGTCAGTTGGATTTCCCGGGCGATTGCGCTCGATCCGTCGGTAGCGGCCTACCACAATAATCTCGGCAATGCCGAGCAGGCGCGCGGTCAGTCCGAGGCGGCCGAGCGCGCCTACCGTGCGGCGCTGGCGTGCAAGCCCGATTATGCGGAGGCTCACTACAATCTGGGTCTGACGCTGCATTCGCTCGGTCGGCTGGAGGCGGCGGCCGACGCGCTGAGCCGGGCCGCTGCCCTCAGGCCGGGACATCCGCCGACGCACTTCGCGCTCGGCAACCTTGCACAGGAGCGCGGCGAGGCCGAGCAAGCGCTCGGCGCCTACGAGCGGGCGATTGCCTTGCGCCCGGACTACGTCGCGGCGCTCGTCAACCGAGGCAACGTGCTCGCCGCACTCGGGCGGACCGAGGCTGCGCTGGCGGCGTACACCAGTGCGCTCGAGCTGGCCCCGGGGAGCGCCGAAGCCCATCTCAACTTCGGGCTGCTGCTGCTGAAGCTCGGCCGGGCGGAGCAGGCCGTGGTCGCCTGTCGCCGTGCCGCGCAGCTCAACCCCACTGACGCACAGTCACATTGCACGCTCGGACACGCGCTGCGCGAGACCGGGCGGACCGAGGAGGCCGCCCAGTCCTACCAGCAGGCGCTGGCTCGGGTGCCGCAGTGTGCCGAGGCGAAGCTCGGCAACCTGCTCGCCGTGCTGCCATTGGTCGCCGCGGGGCCCGGGCAGCGCGAGCAGGCTCTGCACCGCTTCACGGAAGAGCTTGCGGCGCTGCGACAGTGGGGCGGCGCGCAGCCGCAGCAGTTGGGTCGCTGCGTGGGAATGCTGCAGCCGTTCCATCTTGCATATGGACATGCTGATGTCACTCGGCAGCTGTGTGAGTACGGGGAACTTGTGAGCCAACAGGCCGCCCAGTACTGGGCGCTGCCGGCGCTGCCGGCGCTGCCGGCGCTGCCGGCGCTGCCGGCGCAGCAGAGCGGGGCACTGCGCACGCGCCATGACGCGCGTACGCGTGTGCTCATCGTGAGCGGGCAGGTACGCCAGCACCCGGTGTGGGAGGTCATTACCCGCGGCATCGTTCAGCACCTTGATCGGGAGCACTTTGATCTTGCGATCTTTCACACCGGCGCGCTCATCGACGCGCAGACGGCGTGGGCGCGCGCGCGGGTCGAGTGCTTCGAGCAAGGACCGAAGCCGATGCGGCGCTGGCTGCAGCTGATCGCCGAGCAGCGGCCCGATGTGATCCTCTATCCGGAGGTTGGCATGGATCCAATCACCGGGGCTCTGGCGGCGCTGCGGCTCGCCCCGCTGCAGGCTGCGGCGTGGGGTCATCCGGTGACCACCGGATTGCCGAGCATCGATCTGTACCTCTCCGGTGAGCTGTTGGAAGCGGCGGATGCCGAGCGGCACTATCGGGAACGGTTGGTTCGCCTGCCTGGAACGGGCGTGTGTACCGAGTGGTCTGCCGCGCGCACTGAACGCTGGGAGTCATCGATGCCCGCCGAGGGCGTCGTGCGCTTCGCGCTTTGTCAGCAGCCGATTAAATTCGATCCCGCCGACGATGCGCTGCTCGCGCGAATTGCGCGTCTTTCGAGCCCATGTGAACTCTGGCTCGCCACACCGGAGAATCTACCTTGGGCCGGTGCGCAGCTGCGCGAGCGGCTCGCGCTCGCGCTGCGCCGCGAGGGACTCGATCCCGAGGCGCATCTGCGCTCCCTGGGCTGGCTCACTCGCAGCCGCTTTGGCGGCTTCCTCGAGGCGATGGATCTGTACCTCGACTGCCCGGCGTTTTCGGGCTACACGACGGCTTGGCAGGCACTGCACCACGGGCTGCCGGTGGTGACCTGGGAGGGGCGGTTTCTGCGTCAACGGTTGGCGGCGGGCCTGTTGCGCCAGATCGGGCTCAGTGAGGGGCTTGCCCACTCAGGGGAGGCCTACGTGCAAACCGCCGTCAGCTGGGCGCAGCAAGCGCGGGACCGCGAGCATTGGAGCGAGCGCCGCGCAGCATTGCGTTCGGCTGCCGAGCGCGCCGACGGCCAGCGCTCGGCCATCACCGCCCTCGGAGCAGTCCTGCGGGATTGCCTGGCCAGCGCCGCGCCGCGATGTGGCTGAGCGGCCCCGGGGCGTGGCGGGGTGCGCTCGGCATCGTGCGGGGCAGATCAGCCTCTGGACTCGAGCAGACGCAGAATCTGTTCGGCCACCGGGCGCGGCATCGGCTTGGTCAGGGAGCGGATCAGTTGGGTGCGCAGATAGTCCTCGAGCGCCGGCGTGAGCGGACCGAGGATCCCGCGCCGCTCGGTGGGCAGATAGGGGACCGGATCCCCCTGGGTCTGGAAGACGTAATGATCGAAGATTCTGCGCCAGTGCTCGCGGCGGCTCGGCGGCAGGGCCGTGATCGCGAGCAGCGCGTGTGCCATGGCCGCAAACGGTTCGGCGCCGCCGCGCGAGCCGTCGAACCACCAGTAATTGATGGAGAGATTCACCGGCTCGAGCGACTCGACGTTGTGCCACCACAGGTTGGGAATGTACACGGCATCGCCCGGCTCGAGGTCGGCCGTTTCCGCAACCGCCCAGGCGTCGGCAAACCGCGGATAGCGCGTGAGGTCCGGCTCGGCCACCTTGACCAGACTGGTCGGCAACCCGGCCCACATCAGATCAAGCGGTCCGACATACAGGTTGGCCAACTGCTCGGGCGGAAAGAAGGTGAAGCGCTTGCGACCGGCCGCCACGCAGTGCACGTTGTCCGACATATCGAAATGGGTCGCAGTGGTGACGCGGTTGGCGAGCCAGAGTCGCGCAATGGCCGGCTTGTCAAGAATCTTCAGTGTGTTTTCCGCGGCGATCTGTGCGAACGCCTCACAGGGTGCGGCCGGCAACAGAATCGCGGGCGGTTCAGGGTGTTGCGCTTGCGCGAGCAGGCTGCCGAGCGCCGCATGCAGTGTCGAGTTCGAATACTCGAAGTTCAGCCCCGTGAGGTCCTCGCGAAAAAAGAACAGCCCCTTGATCTGCGGCTGCCCGACCAGCAGGCGCAGCGCGTGGCCGGGGTCGCGGCTGCGGATGTAATGCAGCAGCGCCTGCGGGGATGCACGGCCGGCGCACACCACGGGCCACTCGCCCACCAGTCCTTTCAGCACTGCGGGGCGGTCGCGGGGGATGATTTCGCGACGGAACGTGTCCAGATCCACATGGCGCCAATGCGGCGTTTTCGTGAGCGAGGAGCGGTCGAGGACGCCGCCGGCGCACATCAGGACTCTCCAGACTCCAGCCGCCTGCGGGAGGTGATCCGCGCACAGCCGAAGTGGATGTCTGCGAGCGCCCGCGTCGGCAGCGCACCCGGGTCGCCAACACCCGCAGCCGTCGGTGCGGCGCCGAGGGCGGAGCAGCGGGTGAACTCGGTGCGCATGGCGGGAGGCTGGGCCTTCAGTGAGTCAGTTCGCGACGGGGTCGTGCACGCCGGTCCGCGGCGCTGCGCCGGACAGCTCGCAGTGCCTGCCGATGCAGCCCGCAACGCAAGGTACTCCACTGCTCGTCGGCTGCACTACGAGTCAGAATGGTAGCGATATCACTCCGCCAGTGTCAACGTCCACCGAGAGTGGGCGAGGCGCAATGCCGCGGCGCTACAAACCGCTGAGTTGCGCGCTGCCCCCTGGCGTCGACCACATTGCTACAATGGGGGCTATGAGGCGCGTTGCCTGTTTCGGTGAGATGTTGGTGCGGCTGGCCGCGCCGCACGGGCAGCGATTGTGCGGCGCCGCGCAGTTGGATCTCGCCGTCGGTGGAGCGGAAGCAAACGTCGCCATCGCCCTGGCGCATCTGGGGCACGCGAGCGCCATGATCAGCGTGCTGCCGGACAATCCGCTCGGTGAGCTCGTGCTTGCCGAGCTGCGCCGTCACGCCGTCGACACCGCTGCGGTGCGCCTGGCCGGCGGCCGCATGGGGCTTTATTTTCTCGAGCGCGGTGCGGGCCTGCGGCCGGCGCGAGTGCTCTACGACCGCCAGTTCTCCGCCTTCTCTCTGGCGCTGCGCGAACCCCTGCCCTGGGAGCAACTGCTCGCGGACTGCGACTGGCTGCACGTCTCGGGTATTACCGCGGCACTGAGTGCCGAGGGTGCGCAGAGCGTGCTCACTGGCGTGCATGTGGCGCGTGCGCGTGGCATGGGCGTTTCATTCGACTGTAACTATCGACCCTCGTTGTGGCAGGCGCGTGCGGCCGAGGCCGGCGCGCTGGCGCGCGAGATCGCCGAGCAGGCGCAGCTGCTGTTTGCGAGCGAGCATGATCTGGCGTTGATGCTGCATGGCGAGACGCCGACCACGAGCGGACCAGAGTCCTTCGCGGCGGCGGCGCACGAGGCGCTGTCGCGGTTTGCGCGGCTGCGACAGGTTGCAAGCACTTTCCGCAGCGAGTCGCAGACCGAGACACACACGCTGCTCGGCGCATGTGTCTCGCCGGATGGGATGTTCCTCTCGCAACGCTATGCACTGCGCGGAACGGTCGAGCGGATCGGCAGCGGGGATGCATTTGCCGCCGGGATGTTGCACGGCACGCTGAGCGGTTCGGATGCGGCCCGTACGGTTGAGTTCGCGACGGCTTGCGCGTGTCTGAAGCATTCGGTGGCCACGGACTTCAGCGTCGCCACGGTCAGTGAGGTCGAGGCGCTGCTGCGCGGGGACGTTGCACTCAGGAGGTGAGTGGCCTGCCGGCGCGCGCCTCCCAGGCCACCTCAGCGCCGGACTCGGTGGGCAGCAACCGTCGGCCTGCAGCGGGCCTGATGGCACGCGGCGCGAATCACGGGCAGCGGCGGCCGTCTGCCGCGGCGGCTGAGCGCAGCAGCTGCAGGGGAATCGCGTTGGCCATGGCCTGGTAGCCAGCGGCATTCGGATGCAGATGATCGCCCGAGTCGTATCTCGGTGCCAGCTGCTGCGGATGGCGCGGGTCGCGCACCACCCGGGCGAAATCCACCACCGCATCGAAGTGTCCCGGCGTGCGGATCCAGGCGTTGATGGCCCGACGGTCACGCAGGATCGCAGCGGCGGGATGATAGTAGCTCGAGCCGCGAAAGGGCGTGATGGTTGCGCCGATCACCGTGATGCCATGCGCGTGGGCGAGCAGGATCATCTGCCGGTAGGCGCCGAGGATGTGGCGTACCAGGGCTGCGTTGCCGGCCCCGGACATCGGCCCGTGCAATCCCGCCATGCCGAGGTCATTTACGCCTTCGAGCACGATCAGCTCGCGCACCCCGGTCTGCGCGAGCACATCGCGGTCGAAGCGGGCGAGTGCATCGGGTCCGAGACCGTAGCGCAGCAGGCGGTTGCCACCGGTGCCGACGTTGAGCACGCTGAGGTGCGCGGTGGCCGGGGAGGCCTGCAGACGGCGGGCGAGATCGTCCGGCCAGCGGGTATCACTGTTGTCGGCGGTGGCATGACCGTCCGTGATGGAGTCGCCGAGGGTGACGATGGCGGCGGCCGGGCCGCGCACGCGGACATCGACGCCGGAGAGGAAGAACCAGTGACTGAAGCGCATGGCATGCGTCAATTTGGCGGCCCCGACGTGATCACCATGGAGGAGAAACGAAGTCTCCCGTGCGCCCGGGTGGCTGGTCTGGCGCGCTGGCGGTGTACGCAGGTACAGCGTTATGGCCAGATCCGAAAGCGGCTTGGCGTCGAAAGCGACGGGGTCGGAGTCATACGCTGCGCCTGGCGCAATGCTGACGCCCGGCCGTCCTGCGAAGGTAAGCGGGGTGTCGGTGTGCGGGTCGATCTGCCCGGTCCGGCGCGAGACAGGCACCGCAATGTGCGCCGCGACGATCCGCAGCGCAGTGGTGCCAAAGACGTTTGAGAAGCGGACGCGCAGTTCGTGTCCGCCAACGCTCAGATGCACGATCTGGCGCAGCGTGGCATTGCTGAGAGCGGCGCTCGGCAGGGTGTTGTGCGGCTCGGGAATCTGCTGTGAGGCGGCCCAGGTGCCGAGCCAATGCGGCGTGAGCGCCGGTTGCGCTCGGGCGGCGCTCTGCGGCGCAGCCCGGGTGTGCTCCGCCGGCGCAGCGCCGCAGGCGGTGAGCGCGAGGCAGGCAGTCAGTACCCACAGACGCGCCGCAGCGCGCTTCGGCATCGGCAGCATGTCAGTTCCCTCTCTGGATCAGGTTCGCCTGACGGCAGTCCGCTGGTATGGTAGCGATATCACCATAGCGCAACAACTGCAGAGTGGGTCAACTGAAAAGTCAGTGCAATTGACACGCCGGAAGTGATAGCGCTACCATCCTCGACTTTTGGGGGGAGCAGCGACTCTGTACCTGGGAATCGACATCGGCACCTCCAGCGTCAAGGTGGTCCTGCTCGATGCGCACGGCCACATTGCCGCGCAGAGCTCCGCCGCGCTCGAGGTGAGTCGGCCGGCGCCGGGGTTTTCCGAGCAGGACCCGCGCCACTGGTGGGAGGCGACGCAGCAAGCCGTGCGCGCAGTGCCGGCCACGGCGCGCGCCGCGGTGCGCGCGCTCGGCCTGTCCGGTCAGATGCACGGCGCTACGTTGCTCGATGAGCGGGACCGGCCACTGCGCCCGGCGATCCTGTGGAACGACGGCCGTTCGGCCGAGGAGTGCCTCGAGCTCGAGCGGCGCGAGCCCGCCGCCCGTTCTATCACCGGCAACATCATGATGCCGGGGTTCACCGCACCGAAGCTGTTGTGGGTCGCCCGGCACGAGCCGGAAGTGTTTCGGCGGACCGCGCACGTGTTGCTGCCGAAGGATTACGTGCGGCTGTGCCTGACCGGTGAGCGGGTCAGCGACATGTCCGATGCGGCCGGCACCGGCTGGCTCGACGTCGCCCGGCGCGAGTGGTCCGATGCGATGCTCGCGGCGAGTGACTTGTCGCGTGCCCACATGCCGCGGCTCGTCGAAGGCTCCGGTGTATCGGGGACGTTGAGCGCCCCGGTTGCCGAGCAGCTCGGCCTGCCGCGCGGGCTCATCGTGGCCGGCGGTGGCGGCGACAACGCGGCGAGCGCAGTCGGTCTGGGGGTGGTGCGTCCCGGTCAGGCGTTTCTGTCCCTGGGGACCTCGGGCGTGCTGTTTGTGGTCACCGACCGCTTCCAGCCGAATCCGGCGCGGGCGGCGCACGCGTTCTGCCATTGCCTGCCGGAGCGATGGCATCAGATGTCCGTCATGTTGAGCGCCGCCAACACGCTCGACTGGATTGCGCAGATCGTGGGCGAGACGGATCTTGGCAAGCTTGCCGCGGCCGCTGAGGCACAGCGCCTGAACCGCCATTCCCCGCTGTTCCTGCCCTACCTCACCGGCGAGCGCACGCCGCACAACGATCCGCACGCGCGGGGGGTGTTCTTCGGGTTGCGGCCCGATACGACACCGGCGGAGCTCACAGCCGCGGTGCTCGAGGGCGTCGCCTACGCGTTCGCCGATGGACTCGATGTGCTCACGGAAAAGAGTGATGCGGTCGGGGAGATCAGCGTCACCGGTGGCGGTGCGCGAGTCAGCTACTGGGGTCGACTCATCGCCGCGGCGTTGCGTCGGCCGCTCACCTACCGTGCAGGCGGGGAGGTTGGTGCGGCACTCGGTGCGGCGCGGCTCGCGCGGCTCGCCGCCGGCGATGGCAGCGAGGCCGAGGTGTGTGCCGCTCTGCCGGTGGTGCAGACCGTGTCACCGGATGCGGCGCTCGCGGCATTGCTGGCGAGCCGCCGGCGCACATTCCAGCGTCTGTACCGCGACCTCAAGGACGCGTTCGCCGAATTCGCCTGACGCGCCTGCCGAGCGGCGAAGGAGCGGGTCGGAACTCCCGCCGGCGACCCCGGTGAGGCCGGGGGGAGAGGTGGCCCGTAGGGGGATCGCCGGCGGGAAAAGCGGCGCCGGTCTGCGCTGCGCGTCAACTCGTTAGGCGCAGCGTCGCCGACTTCAGGTGCACTGAATCGGGACCGACCAGAACGTGCACCGTGCCCGGTTCGACCACCTGACGCAGCCGCTCGTTCCAGATCGCGAACGTTCGCGGGCGCAGCGTAAAGCGCACTTCGGTCGAGGCGCCCGGTGCGAGCCAGACGCGCTTGAAGCCCTTCAGTTCCCGAGTCGGCTCGGTCACCGAGGTGACGAGCTGATGCACGTACAGCTGCACCACTTCGCTGCCGGCGACCTTGCCGGTGTTGCGCACCTCGACCGTCACGTTCACCGCGCCGTGGGCCGGCAGGTCAGGCGCCGAGAGATGCGGCCGGCCGATGTGGAAGGTCGTGTACGAGAGGCCATAACCGAATGGGAACAGAGGCGAGTTGCGCGCGAACAGGTAGCCGCGGTGTGCGCTCGGCTTCTCGTCGTAGTTGTAGGGCACCATGCCCACTGAGCGCGGGATCGTCACCGGCAGCTTGCCGCCCGGGTCGCTTCGACCGAACAGCACCTGGGCGAGCGCCGTGCCGCCTTCCTGGCCGAGATACCAGCCCTCGAGCAGCGCATTGGCGCGCGGCAGGATGCGATTGACTGTCACCGGGCAGCCGTTGATCAGGACCACCACCACCGGCTTGCCGACGGCGAAGATCGCCTGGGCGAGCCGGTTCTGATCGGCGCGCAGCCGTAGCGTGTCGCGGTCGCCGAGGTGGTCCGTGGCCCAGCCCTCGCGGCACAGCGCGCCACTCGTGCCGAGCACCAGCACCGTCGCATCGGCGCGCCGAGCGATGGCGACCGCATGGCGGATCCGCGGCCGGTTTGCCGCGGGGCTCTCCAGCACTTCGCGGTTGGTGTCTTTGTTGCCGTAGGCAAGCAGTTTCACCCCGCGCGCGTACAGGACGTGCACCCGCTTGCCGACCGCGGCGCGGATTCCCTGCAGGACGCTCACCGGCGCGGTCGGAATGCCGGAGTAGCCGCCGAGGCGCACCGCTGCGGCGTTCGGCCCGATCACGGCCAAGGTCCTCAGGCGCGAGATGTGCAGGGGCAGAGTGCCATCGTTCTTCAGCAGAACGATCGCCTCTTCGGCCGACTTGAGCGCCAGGGCACGCGCCGCCGGATCATCGGTGATCTGGCGCGCGTAGCGCACACTCGCATAGGGGTGATCGAACACCCCGGAGAGAAATTTCAGGCGCAGCACGCCGGCCACTGCCGCGTTGATCTGCTGCATGCTCACCTGGCCGGCGGCGAGTGCCTGCGGCAGATGGGCGAAGGCCTGACCGTCGGGGAAATCCACGTCGACCCCGGCGCGCAGCGCACGTGCGGCAGCGTCCGTCAGATTCGGCACCACGTGGTGCAGGCTCATCAGCTGCTCGATGCCGAGATAGTCGCTGACCACGATGCCCTTGAATCCCCAGTCCTTGCGCAGCACCTGCCGAAAGAGCCAGGGGTTGTCGGTACAGGGGACCCCGCCGATCTCGTTGTAGGCGGCCATGACCACCTGAGCGTGCGCCTGTGCGATAGCCGCATGAAACGCCGGCAGGTACATCTGCAGCAGGGTCCGGCGCGTGAGTTCAACCGGACCAACGTTGGTTCCGGCCTCGGGAACGCCGTAGCCGGCCATGTGCTTGAGAACGGCGAGGACGTGACCGGGCTTCAGCGGCAGCGTCGGGCCCTGCAGGCCGCGTACCTCCGCCACGCCCATACGGCTCACCAGATACGGGTCCTCGCCGAAGGTCTCCTCGATTCGTCCCCAGCGAGGATCGCGACCGAGGTTGATCACTGGTGTGAGCAGCATGCCCACGCCGCGTGCGCGCGCTTCGCGCGCCACGACACCAAACACACGGGTCACCAGTGCCGGATCCCAGGTGCTCGCGAGTGCGATCGCCTGCGGGAAGCTGGTTGCGCCCCGTGCGACGTAGCCATGCAGCCCCTCGGAGTGAAACAGGGTCGGGATGCCGAGGCGCGTGTGCTGGAGTTCGTAACGTTGGACCGCGTTGACGAAGCGGATGGTCTGCGCAAGGCTGCGCAGACGGTACTGGTCAGGCGCGTAATCGCCCGGCCGGGCGATCTGACCGATGCCGTCGGGGAAATGACGTGCCGCCTTGGCGGGGTCGAACTCGCCGGCTGCATTTTCGATCTGCGGCTTGCCCTCCCAGAGCGAGCTGATCTGTGCGATCTTCTCAGCGAGCGTCATGCGTGCCAGCAGGTCCTGCACGCGGCTCGCCACCGGCGCGTGGGGATCTTTGTAGAGCGGCGTGGCGGCTCGTACTCGGGGCGCCGCCCAGGTCGCGGCAACTGCGGCGACCACGCCGATGAGCAATGTGCCCGCACGACGGTTGTGGCTCATCACCGGAGGTCCCCCGATATTCTGAAGGTGATATCGCTATCATAACGAACTCTGCCGCCAGGTAAACAAAAATACTTACTGAAGTCGGACCGAGCGCCCGCTCTGGCCAAGTTGCCGGAAATAAATGAGAGCGGTACCATAATTATTCTTTCGTGTGTTCAGGACACTCGCCGACCATGCTCGCCGAGGCGCAGTCTGTGCAGGAGACCACCGGGCGCTTGGGCGGCTACCGGTGGCGCATCTGCGGGCTGTTGTTCTGGGCCACCACCCTCAATTATATCGACCGGCAGGTGCTCGGCGTGCTCGCCCCGGCGCTCAGCCACGCGCTCGGCTGGAGCGAGCTCGATTACGGGTACATCGTTGCGGCATTCCAGCTCGCCTATGCCCTCGGGCTGGTGTTCGCCGGCGCGCTGATCGACAAGCTTGGCACACGCCTCGGCTATGCCCTCGCGATGGGATTGTGGAGCGTGGCCGCCATGAGTCACGCGCTGGCGCGCAGCGTGTTGGCATTCGCAGCGGCCCGCTTCCTGCTCGGACTCGGCGAGGCCGGCAATTTTCCGGCGGCGGTGAAGACGGTCGCCGAATGGTTTCCGCTGCGCGAGCGCGCCTTCGCCACGGGCCTGTTCAATGCCGGCTCAAATGTCGGTGCGCTGCTCGCACCTCTCGTCGTGCCCATTGCGGTTGGACTGTGGGGCCTGCGCTCAGGATTCCTGCTCACCGGCGTGCTGAGTGCAGGGTGGCTGATCATCTGGCTCAGGGTCTACCGACCGCCGGACCGCCATCGTCGCGTGAGCGCGCGGGAGCTTGCCCATATCCGCGCCGATGAGCCCACAGCACCCGCCCCCCGGGCGGTTCGCTGGCGCGAGCTGCTGCGACACCGCCAGACCTGGGCATTCGTTGCCGGCAAGTTCCTCACCGATCCGGTGTGGTGGTTCCTACTGTTCTGGTTGCCGAAGTACCTCAGCCATCGCTACGGACTCGATCTGACTTCGCTCGCGTTGCCGCTCATCAGTATCTATGCGATGGCCGATGCCGGCAGTATCGGCGGCGGCTGGCTCGCCGGTCGGCTGATGCGCGCCGGCTGGAGCCGCAACACGGCGCGCAAAGGCGCGATGCTGTTGTGTGCGCTCGCGGTCGTGCCGGTCGCGTGGACGTCCGCGGTGCATGAACTCTGGGCCGCGGTCGGACTCATCGGGCTCGCGGCGGCGGCGCACCAGGGTTGGTCGGCAAACCTGTTCACGACGGCTTCCGACCTGTATCCGAGCACCGAGGTCGCCTCGGTCGTCGGGCTCGGCGGCTTTGCCGGGGCGATCTCCGGCGCGTTGGTCTCGACCGCCGTGGGTGTTCTGCTGCAGGCGACCGGCAGCTATGCCTTGTTGTTCGGCACGGCCGGCGGGATGTATCTGCTGGCGCTCGCCGTCATTCAAGGGCTCGCGCCGCGGCTCTCGCCGATCCGTCTGGCAGGCGCGTGAGCGTGCGCCACCACAGCGTTCCATTCCGCCAGGCTGCGCACGGGCGTGGCGTGGCCCGTCGCGGAGTCGAAGGTCATGATCGATATCCCGTCTGAATCACACGGCTCGGCGCGCGATCGGCAGATCGTCGCAGCGCGCGTGATCGTCACTTCCCCGGGTCGCAATTTCGTCACCCTGCGGATCGAGACACGCTCGGGAGTCGCCGGCCTCGGCGATGCGACCCTCAACGGCCGCGAGCTCGCCGTGGCGGCCTACCTCGAGCAGCACGTGATTCCCAATCTCATCGGTCGGGATGCCGGACGGATCGAGGATACCTGGCAGTTCCTCTACCGCGGGGCGTACTGGCGGCGCGGCCCGGTGACCATGACGGCGATCGCGGCGGTGGACGTGGCGCTGTGGGACATCCTTGGCAAGATGGCGGGACTGCCGTTGTATCGGTTACTCGGCGGACGTAGCCGCGAGGCGGTACTCGTCTACGGTCATGCAAGCGGCCGGGATCTCGAGGAGACCAGTGCCGAGGTGGGCCGGTTCATCGCGCAGGGCTATCGCGCCGTGCGCGCGCAGTGCGGCGTGCCGGGACTCGCCAAGCCGTACGGTGTGACTCGCATGAAAAACGCCTACGAGCCGGCCGAGAGCGAACTGCCGCTCGAGACCGTCTGGTCGACACCGGGGTATCTCGAGATCGTGCCGCGGCTGTTCGAGCGGCTGCGGGCGGACCATGGACGGGATATCGAATTGCTGCACGATGCGCATCACCGTCTGACTCCCATCGAGGCGGCGCGCCTGGCGCGCGATTTGGAGCCGTTCAGGCTGTTCTGGCTGGAAGACGCCACGCCAGCGGAAAACCCCGATGGCTTCGAACTCATCCGCCGCCATTCAGTGACGCCGCTCGCGGTCGGCGAGGTGTTCAATTCCATCTGGGACTGCCGCACGCTGCTCGAGCGGCAGCTGATTGACTATATCCGCACCACGATCGTGCACGGCGGTGGCATCAGCCACGTGCGTCGTATTGCCGATCTCGCCGCGCTGCACCGGGTGCGCACGGGCTTTCACGGAGCGACGGACCTCTCGCCGGTGACCCTCGGCGCGGCGCTGCATTTTGACACTTGGGTGCCGAACTTCGGCATCCAGGAGTATATGCGACACGCGGATGAGACCGACGCCGTGTTCCCGCACGACTACACGTTTCGCGACGGGTGTCTGCACTGCGGCGAGAGCCCCGGGCACGGCGTCGACCTCGATGAGCGAGAGGCCGCGCGCTATCCGTACAGCCCGAGGCAACTGCCCATCGCGCGGTTGTCGGACGGCACGATGTGGGACTGGTGAGCCGGTGACCGGCGCGCGCGAGCGCCGGCAGATTGAATCGACGATACGAGAGGGGGTTGCACATGAAGATACGACAGAGCCGAGCGGCCTCAGGCCTGGCGGTGCTCGCCGGGGTGCTGTGCGCGGCGACATTGATGGTTCGGCCGGCCGGCGCTGCCGAGCGGCCGTACCGCCATTTCAGCGTGGCGGTGTACATCCCGGTGAGCGCCACGCGCCAGCTGGCCAACCCGCAGACGCTGCGCCGTCAATTTCAGCGCATCTGGAGCCAGGTGCACTTCAACAAGGTCTATCTCGAGGTATATCGCGATCAGGTATTCGCCGATCCAGCCTCGCTCGCGCGCATCAGCGCATTCTTCCGCCGCCGCGGGATCAGCGTCGATGGCGGCATCACGCTGTTTGCCGGTCGCAACCGCTTCAATCAGTTCAATTCCTTCGATTTTGAGAATCCACGCGATGTGGCGCTGTGCGAGCGCGCAGTGCGCATGGCGGCTCGTCATTTCAATACCATCATTCTCGATGACTTCACCTTCTTCAATACGCGCAGTAACGCGGACATCAAGGCCAAGGGCGCACTCAGCTGGACCGAGTATCGGCTGCGTAAAATGCGCTGGGTGGCGCAGCACCTGATCATCGACACGGCGCACCAGGTCAATCCGCACGCCAAGGTCATCATCAAGTACCCGAACTGGTACGAACACTTCCAGGGTCTGGGATTCGACCTGGACCGCGAAGCGAAGATGTTCAGCGGAATTTACACCGGCGATGAGACCCGTGACCCGGTGCACACGGCGCAGATGCTCCAGCAATACGAGAGCTACCTGATCTACCGCTACTATCACAACATTCGGCCGCACGCGGACCAGGGCGGCTGGGTCGACACCTTCGGCGATCGGTACGTCGATCGCTACGCCGAGCAGCTCTGGGATACTCTGTTCGCCAAGTCGCCGGAAATTACGCTGTTCAGCTGGCCGCAACTCGCGGTACCGGAGCCGGTGAGCCCGGGTGAGCGCTCTGCTTGGGCCGCCGACCGCACCAGTTTCGACTGGCAGGCGATGGTGCGTGCGTTCAAGGCACCGCCGGGCAGCGAGGCAGTGCCGGGCTGGGCAAGCGTTGCCGGGTATGCGCTCGGCAAAGTCGATAAAGTGCTCGGCAAGCTCGGCCACCCGATCGGCATCGCCAGTTACAAGCCGTTTCAGTCGAGTGGCGAGGATTTCCTGCAGAATTACCTCGGCAACATCGGTATCCCGATCAATCTGCAGCCGCACTTCCCGACACACGCTCCACTAGTGCTGCTCACAGCCGAGGCGGCGGCCGACCCACATCTGGTGGCGAAGATCGAGGCGCGGCTCACGGCCGGAGGCGATGTGCTCATCACTTCCGGACTGCTGCACACACTCGAGCAGGAACATCGTGGCATTCGCAACGTGGCAGACATCACCTACACGGGCTTGCCGATCGCGGTGCGCCACTATCTCGGCAGCATCGCCGGGGGCACGACCGCGGGTCTGAATGTCCCGGGCGAGCGGGCGGCGCGGGTGATCTTCCCGCAGATCCGCTTCTACACGAACGATAGTTGGCCCGTCATCCAGGGTGAAGCCTCGGCCCATGGGGTGCCACTGCTGCTGATGACCGGATACTCGCGTGGCCAGCTTTACGTGCTCGACGTGCCGAGCAACATGGGCGATCTGTACCGACTGCCCGAGCCGGTGTTGAATACGCTGCGTGGTTATCTGCTGGCGAAATTCCCGGTGCGGATCAACGCGCCGGCGCACGTCGCGGAATTTGCCTACAGCAACCACACCTTCGTGGTCGAGTCGTATCTGGCGCGTCCCGTGACGGTGCGAGTGTTCGTGCATCGGGGCGCTCGGGAGCTGCTCGACTTGGCCTCGGGACAGGCAGTGCTGCCGGCGCCACTCATCACGCCGAACCCACTGCCGAGCGAGCACGGGCAGACGAGCTTCGTCATCAGACTGGCGCCGCACTCGTACCGTGCATTCGCGGTGAAGTGAGACGAGCCGGACGGAGCTCGTGATGCGACCGGCCCGGCCGGCGCCGCAGCGGTTGCGACGCCGACCGGGGAGCCGGTCAGAGCCGGTAGGCTTGCTTCGGCAGCCGATACGCCAGGTCCTGCGCCACCTGCAACGCTTCGTCTTCGGGCAGACGGTGCTCGGCCACCAGACGTGCGAGGAATGTGCAGTCGATCCGCCGCGCAGCGTCGTGCCGTGCCGGAATCGAGAAGAACGCTCGGGTGTCGTCGTTGAAGCCGACGGTGTTGTAGAAGCCAGCCGTCTCGGTGGTCTGCTCTCGGAACCGCAGTAATCCTTCGGGGCTGTCGTGGAACCACCAGGCCGGGCCGAGCCGCAGCGCCGGATAGTGCCCGGCGAGCGGCGCGAGTTCGCGGCTGTAGTTCGATTCATCGAGCGTGAACACGATGATCGTCAGGGTGGACTCATTGCCGAAGCGGTTCAGCAGCGGGCGCAGTGCGGCGACATAGTCGGTCCGGGTTGGGATGTCGGCGCCGATGTTCGCACCGAAGCGACGGAACAGCGGTGTGTTGTGATTACGGCACGCACCGGGATGAATCTGCATCACCAGACCGTCCTCGAGGCTCATGCGGGCCATTTCCGTGAGCATCTGGGCACGGAAGGTGTCCGCATCGGTGCTGGACAGAGCGCCGCGGCGCGCGGCCCGCACGATGCGCTCGAAAAGCGCCTCAGCATCGCGTTCGTCCAGATCTTCGGTACGCGCGGTCGGGTGGCCGTGATCGGTCGAGGTTGCGCCCAAGGAGGCGAAGAACGCGCGTCGGGCCCGATGGGCTGCAAGGTAGCCTTGCCAGCTGAACGGATCGATGCCCGTCAGCGCGCCGAGGTGTTCCAGGTGCGTGACGAATCCGGGAGTTTCAGGATCGACGACGGAGTCCGGCCGATAGGCACTGATCACTCGTCCCGGCCAGCCGCTGGCGCGGATGGCGGCATGGTGCGCGAGCGGATCCAGCGGCGATTCGGTGGTGGCCAGCACTTCGATCCCGAACCGTTCGAATAATGCGCGCGGCCGGAATCCCGGTGTGGCGAGCTGCGCGCAGATGCGCTCGTAGGTTCGCTCAGCGTTCGCGCTCGTCAGCGGACACTCGGCATCGAACACTTCGGCCAGTACCCAGTCGAGCCACAGGCGAGTGGGGGTGCCGCGGAACAGAGAATAGTGCGCGGCGAACGTGCGCCAGATGGCCTCGGGCGCCGGCGGGGCGTGTCGCTCGCCGTTCGGTTCGACGCCGAGTTCATCGAGTGGGACACCCTGACTGTAGAGCATGCGAGTGATGTAGTGATCCGGGGTCAGCAGCAGGGAGGCCGGATCGCTGAACGGCTCGTTGAGCGCGAACCAGCGCGGATCGGTGTGCCCATGCGGACTGATGATCGGCAGCGTGCGGATTTCGCCATACAGCCGTCGGGCGATGGCACGGGTCGCCGGATCGGCCGCAAACAGCCGATCGGGATGCAGCGCGGGGTGGTTGGAGTCGGTCATGCTCGCGGCTCGTTCGGCACTCGGTGCGTGGCTCGGCAGGGTTTCGCGATCGGGGTCAGCGCGGCACCGGCGCATCGTCGGGCGGACAGGCCGCTGCGGACCCGGGGGTGCCCTCCAAGTACGGGATGCAGAATGCCTCGTAGGCCTTGAGGGTATCGGGCGGTGGTGCAACGCCGGGGGGCAGCGGCAACTGGGAGATCGATTGGAAATAGGCGATGCTTGCGTCCCGCCACCATTCGGCTTCGTGCACCTGGATGGTGAGGAAGGCCGCCGTCAGCCGAAAGCGGCGCGGATCGACGTAACGGGAAAGTCCGCGCCACGTGCTGCGCATGCGCTTGACGGCCGCCACGCCGCGTACGTAGTGCAACACGAGCGAGTCCCACACGGTGTGGCCGGAGGCGAGGCGGTAAGTCCACGGCACGTGGTGGAACCACAGCAGCAGATTCTCCGGACAGTGCTTGAGACTGGCGAATTCCGCGGCGACGTGCGGGGCATACTGGTCGACGGCGTCGCTGCCGCTCGCGGTGCGGTCGAAGCCGATTCCGGAGGCATCGGCATGGCTGTAGTAAGTGCTCGACCAGTCGGGCGGCATGTGCGGACCGGGGGCGACCCAGGGGCCGGGGCCGAAGTGCGTGCCGGCGGCCATCTGACTGGCCAGTCCGAGCGGCTCGCTGTAATCGACCACGGCCGCGCGCGAGGCCATCATGATGCGCACCACGGGGCGGACGAACGCCGGTCTGTTGGAGAAGGTCATGCGCACCCATTGTGCGGCAATGGTGCGCGCGGAAGCATCGGGGTTCCACGCCAGCCGTCCGAACGCATACCAGTTCGACTGGTTGAAGATCGAGCCGCACCAGTTGCGGTCCGAGCCGATGTTGGCGACGCCGGCGATCGCCGTGTCGTGCTGCCCGTAGAGCGATCCGTCGATCACCCGCGCGACGGTCGAGCTCGGGCCGCGGGCCCAGGTATCGGCGCGCAACGCTTGCTGGAACAGGGTGCCGAGGTACACGAGGCTGGTCTGCTGGCCCAGGTATTCCTTGGTGATCTGCAGCTCGAGCATCAAATGAGTGCGCGGCATTGCGCCGAACAGCGGATGGAAGGGCTCGCGCGGCTGGAAGTCGAGCGGACCGTTCTTCACCTGCAGGATCACGTTGCGGTCGAATTTGCCGTCGAGCGGCTTGAAGATGTCATAGGACTGGCGGAGGCGGTCCTCGGAGTGCGGGTTCGTCGAGTAGACGAACGCCCGCCACATGACGATGCCGTGGTAGGGGGCGAGCGCCCGGGCGAGCAGGTTGGCGCCCTGCGCCTGAGTGCGTCCGTAATGTTCCGGTCCCGGCTCGCCCTCGGAGTCCGCCTTCATCAGGAAGCCGCCGAAATTCGGCACCGCACGGTAGATCTGCCGGACCTTGCGCCGCCACCAGGCCTGTACTGCCGGATCGAGCGGGTCGGCGCTCGAGAGTCGACCGACGGTGATCGGCGCGCTGAAGGGCACCGACAGGTAGAGGCGGATGCCGTAGGGGCGCAGCACCCCGGCGAGCGCGGCAATCTTGGTCAAGTACAACGGAGTGAGCACGTACGGACTGGCGTTGACGTTGTTCAGTACGACCCCATTGATGCCGATCGAGGCGCAGGCGCGGGCGAAATCGGTGTAGCGGGGCGAGAGGTACTGCGGTAATTCGTCCCACTTCCAGATCGAACTGCCGGCATAACCGCGCTCGACCGTACCGTCGAGGTTGTCCCAGAAGTCGAGTATGCGGTGGCGGATCTTCGGCCGTGCGGTGATCGCGAGGGCATTGACGGGTCGACGTGTCTGCATGCGGCGCAGGAATCGGAATACGCCATAGAGCACGCCTACGTCGGTGTTGCCCGCGATGACGGTCATGCGGTGTGCGTGCAGCGTGACGGTGCGAATCACGTAACCCTGTGCGCCCACCCCGCGCAGCCCAAGGGCGAGCGAACGGATCAGTGCCGAGCCGCGCGGGGTGCCAAACACGATCGCGCCGTTGGTCGTGACTGTGGAGGCGCTCGGCGGCGCTGCGCCAAGCAGGCCGGTGAGCCCCCGCACGAGTTCCGCCTGGGCGATACGCAGCGTGGGGGTAAGCCTGCCGCCGGGGACGAGCTCGGTGGCCACGCGTTGGTAGCGCTTGCGCCAGGTCGCGTGCACCGGCACATAACGCAGCCACAGCCGGTAACCGTCGTGCGCCTGCGCCGGGTTGGCGCAAGCGAATGTCGCGAGCAGGCCGGCCAGGAGGGACGCGCGCGGTCCGCAGCGGTGCCAACAGTGTCGGATGTGGATCACGCTTGCCCCCGCGCGCGTGGAATGCGTTGCAAAATGATAACGCTATCAGTAGGCTCGGTTCAATGGAACGACCCCGGCTGAGCGAGCGGACTGTGGCGCAAGCGCGGGCCGGCACGCTCGGCCCGACGTACGTGCGGGCGGACTGCCGCATCGGCTGGGTGCATTTCGGTCCGGGCGCATTTCATCGGGCGCACCAGGCCGCTTATGCCGACCGGCTACTCGGCAGCGATCCGCGCTGGGCCATCAGCGCGGTCGCCCTGCACAGCGCGACCGCGCGCGCTGCCCTCGGACCGCAGGACTATCTGTACGGTCTGTTGGAACTCGCCGAGGTGCCCCAGCTGCGACTGATCGGCGCACTGCGCGAGATCCTGCTGGCACCGACCGATCGGGCCGCGGTGTTCACCCGACTCGAGGCGCCCACGACCGCGATCGTGACGCTGACCGTGACGGAGAAGGGGTACTGTCTTGATGCCGACGGTGTGCTCGATGTGAGCCACCCCGATATCGCCCACGATCTCGCCAAGCGCGCCACGCCGCGCAGCGTGATCGGCTTTCTGGTCGAGGGGTTGCGGCGGCGGCGTGCGTGCGGCCGGCGGCCGTTTGTGCTCATCAGTTGCGACAATCTGCCTGCGAACGGACCGACGCTGCTCGGTGCGCTGGTCGCCTTTGCCCGGCAGAGCGATGCGGCGCTCGCCGACTGGATCGCCGCCGAGGTGACCTGCCCCCGTACCATGGTCGACAGCATCACGCCCGCCACCGATGCCGCGCTCATCGAGCGGGCCGCGCAGATGAGCGGTCTGCAGGATGCCTGGCCGGTGCAGCGCGAGTGCTTCACACAGTGGGTGATTGAGGACCTGCCCGAGGTGCGGGTCGCGGACTGGGCCGCAGTCGGCGTCACGCTGGCGCGGGAGGTGTCGCTCTACGAGCAAGCCAAGCTTCGGATCGTCAACGGCGCACACTCTGCGCTCGCCTATATCGGCTTGTTGCGTGGGCGAGCGACCGTGGCCGAGGCCATGGCGGACCGGCCGCTCGCGCGTTTCCTCGAGCAACTGCTGCGCGAGGATCTAGGCGCAAGCCTGCCGAGTCTCGCGGGGGTGGATGTGGCCGCTTACCGCGCCGCGACGCTCGAGCGCCTGCGCAATCCCAGCGTGCGCCATCAGCTCGTGCAGATTGCCTGGGATGGCTCGAAAAAGCTCCCCGTGCGTCTGCTGCCGGTGGTCGCTGAGGCACTGGCGGCCGGTCGGCCGGTGGCGCGACTGGCGCTGCCGATCGCCGCCTGGATGCGCTTTGTGATCGGCCGGGCTCGCAGCGGCGAGCTGCTGATCGACCCCGCAGCGCAGCGCCTGCTGCGGCTCGGGGCGGCCTGCACCGGTGAGCCGCAGCGCGATGTCGCACGGTTCCTGGCGATGCCGGAGATGTTCCCACCGCCGATCGCGGCGGCGCCGCCGTTCCAGCAGGCGCTGCGGGCGGCGTACGGGGCGCTCGGCGCCTGTGGGGCCATCCCCGCGCCGCTCGGCGGCGATGCCTGAGCGGTGCGTACCGTGCTGAGACCTTAATGATCCGGAGGACGACGAGTCGTGGTGCTGCAGGGTGAGTCCGGGAAGATTGCAATGACATCTGGCGATTACGCGCTCGAGGTGCTGCCCGCGCTCGGCGGGGCGCTTGCGGGCCTGAGCTTTCAGGGCGTGCCGCTGCTGCGGCGCGCGCCGCTTAGGACCGATGAGCCGCTCAGCAGCGCCGCCTTTGCGCTTGTGCCGTATGCCAACCGCATCGCGCACGGACGCTTCCGTTGCGGTGCGCGCGCGGTGCACCTCGCGCCCAACGCCCCCGGGCAGAGGCATCCGCTGCACGGCCAGGGCTGGCGGGCGCCGTGGCGCATCGAGCATCTCGAGGCGCAGCAGGTGACGTTGGTGTTTGAGCATGCTGCGGGTCAGTGGCCCTGGCAGTATGTGGCCCGCCAGCGCCTCTCACTCGATGCGCACGGCCTGGAGGTGGCGCTGTCGCTGCACAACCGATCCGCCGAGCCCATGCCCGCCGGGCTCGGCTGGCACCCGTATTTTCGCCGCTCACCACGCATGCGGCTGCGTGCCGCGCTCGAGCAGGTGTGGTTGACCGACGCGGAGTGTCTGCCGACGCAGCTGGCACCGGGAGCAGCATTCGGCGATTGGGCAAAGGGCGAGGAGTTGCCTGCCGAGCGGCTGATCGATCACTGTTATTCCGGCTGGCAGGGGCTCGCCGAACTCGAATGGCCCGAAGAGTCACTGTGCGTGCGGCTACTTGCGCCGGCGCCGCTTCGCTGGCTGCATCTGTACCTACCACCGGGCGAGGCGTTCGTGTGTCTCGAACCGGTCAGTCACATGCCCGATGCGCTCAATCGACCCGAGCGGCCCGAGTGCACCGGCGTGCGCCTGCTCGAGCCCGGCGCGACCCTTGCCGCCACCATCCGGCTGAGTGCCTCGCGCGGCCTCTGCGCTTGGTGAGCCGCGCGCCCGACGCGGGTCATTCGAGCGGCAGGATGTCGTGAAATCTCGTGTAATCGACGCGGTCGACGCCGTCGCTGCCGTTTGTGAGGATGTCAGCGAAGGTATGCTGCCAACGCAGCGAGTCGGCCGTGTACTCCTGGTGTGCCATCAGCGTCTGCCCGGTCGTCTCATCGATGCCACTCAGGGTTAGAATCAGGAAAGCATTTGCGGCCCGTAGTGACTCGGCCGTGGCGTTCGCGAGCGGACTGTCAGCCTCGAGCGTGTGCAGCACCGTCCAACCGAACAGGAACGCCGGCTGCTCGCTGCGTCTGAGGCGAAGATCGTAAATGCGCCGTATCCGGTAGCCCTCGATGCTCTGCTCGTCGCGGGCAAGGCGCAGGCGCGCCTGCGCCTCCATGATGACGTTGTGCCGTTCGTTGGCCGCTCGCAGCATCAGCGTCGGCAGGCCATCGAGCGGGCGGATGACGGCATGGCGGGCGAACAGAATCCGCGCCGTCGGGCGCGAGAAGCGCGCGAACATCATCCCGGCGATCACCGCCAGGCTCATCATGCCGACGAAGATCTCGACGGAGGCGACGATGTGCGCAAACACCGTCTGCGGGTGCATGTCGCCGTAGCCGACGGTGGCGAGCGTCTCGACGCTGAAGAAGAACCGGCCCCAGAAGTCGGGCGGATTCAGATGGGCGAGGTCGCCCGGTTGCAGCGAATAAATTGCCGCGAACAGCAGATTGAACGCGATGAAGAAGCCCGCGAAGCTGGCGAACAATCGCGGCCAACTCAAAGTCATGAAGCGGTGATACAGGTCCTGCCAGCGGCGCCGCGGCAGACCGTCGCGCACGATCCGCCGGCCCGAGGGCAGGGTATGAGTGACAGGGACGGCTCGAGGCACCAGGAAACTCCGGCTGGGGCGCGGTGCGCTGTAAGAGCCTAGAGGATACGACCGGCGCGGTTCAAGGGGGGAGGGCGCGCCGTGATGCGCGGTCACCGCCGCGACAGCCTGGGCTGCGCACATCTGGTTGCGTTATCATGCGCGCCCGTGCTCGACCCCGAGGGCGGAGCGCGGGCGCCGCCGAGGCGCTCTGCCGCTATGCTAAAGTCCGGCCCACGTGTGCGTTGGTGAACGCGGTATCACCCAGAGGCTCGATGAACAAACCGGCGCGTAAGTCCCGAAGCGGCGCCCGCAGAAGCGTGACCATCAAGGACGTGGCGCGGTTCGCCGGCGTGTCGCCGATGACCGTCTCACGGGTGGTCAACGGCGGACAGTATGTGAGTGATGTGACGCGCCAGACGGTGATGCAGGCAGTCCGCCAGCTCGGCTACTCGCCGAATCTCGCCGCGCGCAATCTCGCCAGCGCGCGCGGGGAGCGCCTGGGCCTGCTCTACGGCAACCCGAGCGCATCGTATCTCAGCGAATTTCTGGTCGGCGCGCTCGATGCCGCGACCCGCCACGGCGTGCAATTGGTGCTCGAGAAGTGCGAGATGACCCCGGCGGCTTCGCGCCGGGCGGTGCGCCGGCTGGTCGCCGGCGGGGTGGTGGGCGTCGTGCTGCCGCCGCCGCTGTGCGAGTCGACGGTGATTCGGGCCGAATTGCAGGCCGCGCGCATGCGCATCGTGGCGGTGGCGGCGGGTCGGCCGCCGGCCGATGCAATGTGCGTCAGCATCGATGACTTCGATGCGGCGCGTGAGATGACGCGCTACCTGCTTGCCCTCGGGCATACGCGTCTTGGCTTCATCAAAGGGCATCCTAACCAGACCGCAAGTGAGGAACGCTGGCGCGGCTTCATGGCGGCGGTCGATGAGCACGGCAAGCTGCCCGCCCCGCGCGTGGAGCAGGGTTTTTTCACCTTCCGCTCCGGGCTGGATGCGGCGCGCAAGCTGCTCGCCACCGAGCCGCTGCCGACGGCGATTTTTGCCAGCAACGACGACATGGCCGCAGCGGTGATGGCCGAGGCGCACCGGCGCGCGCTCGAGGTGCCGAACGATCTGACGGTGGTGGGCTTCGATGACAGTCTGATCGCGGCGAACATCTGGCCGGGCCTCACGACGATTCACCAGCCGATCGCGCAGATGGCCGGCGAGGCGGTCGACCTGTTGGTCGCCGCCGTGCGTGGCGGCCGCCGCGGCGCGGCCGCCGAGCCGGTGCATCGGCTCGTCGCCCATGAGCTGATCACGCGCGAATCGGCGGCCCGGCCGAAGAGCAGCGTGGCCTGAGAGGCCTGCCGGCGCTTGACAAGTGCGAGTCCCTGGGAGGATGGTAGCGATACCAAACGAGGGGGCTTCGATGCGCATAGGCCATACCGGACTCGGGGTCGCACTCACCGCCGCGGCGACCCTGGGCGGGCTGTTGTTCGGCTATGACACGGCGGTGATCTCGGGCGTCACGGGCGCGATCACCCACAATTTCGTCGCACCGCTGCACTTGAGTACATCGGCTGCGAACCTGCTCTCCGGGTTTGCGATTTCGATCGCGCTCATCGGCTGCGCCATCGGTGCCGCCCTGGCCGGTCCGATCTCGACCCGCATCGGGCGCAAGGGCGGACTGCTGCTCGCCGGAGTGGTGTTCTTCGTATCCTCACTGGGGGCCGGTTACCCGCAATTTCTCTGGGGCCTGCTCGGGGCCACGGGCTACCGTGCACTGCCGGTGTTCCTCGGCTATCGCACGCTCGCTGGCATTGCCATCGGTATGGCCTCGATGCTCGCGCCGATGTACATCGCGGAAATCGCACCGCCGTCGACCCGCGGCATGCTGGTCACGTGTCAACAAATTGCCATCGTGGTCGGCATCAACCTCGTCTACTTCGTCAACTGGCTGATTCAATCCGGGCACACTCAGGCGTATCTGATGAGCAGCGCCTGGCGTTACATGTTGGCCTCGGCGGCGATTCCGGCGGCGCTGCTGATCGTGTTCATGCTGCTGGTTCCGGAGACCCCGCGCTATCTGGTCCTGAAGGATCGGGACGAGGAAGCGCTGCGGCTGCTCGAGCGGCTGAATGGTGTGGACGGCGCCGCCGCGACACTGCGCGAGATCAAAGCGACGCTGGTGCAGCACACCCGGCCGCTGCTCAGCTTCGGTGCGCTCGTGATCGTGGTCGGGATCCTCTTGTCGGTCTTCCAGCAGTTGGTCGGCATCAACGCCGTGCTCTATTACGCGCCGCACATGTTCGAAAACATGGGCGCTTCGACCAACCAGGCGCTGTGGGAGTCGGCAACGTTCGTCGGGGTGACCATGACGGTGTTCACGCTCGTTGCCACCTTCACCGTCGATCGGCTCGGCCGCAAGCCGCTGCTCATCGCCGGCGCGTTGGTGATGGCTGCGGCGATGATCGTGATCGGCTTGCTGTTCGATCTGCATCTGGTCAGTGCCGCCGGGCAGGTCGCCCCCGGCCAGGCCAGCGGCGCATCGTATCTGGCCGTCGGGGCGGTGATGCTCTACATCATGGGCTTCTCGTTCTCCTGGGGGCCGGTGGTGTGGGTGATGCTCGCGGAGATCTATCCCAATTCGATCCGCGGCAAGGCCATGTCGGTGGCCATCGGCGCGCAGTGGATCATGAACTTCATTGTGTCGCTCACCTTCCCGATGCTCGATGGCAGTGCCTATCTCAACCGGCACTTCAACCACGGGTTCGCCTACTGGCTGTACAGCGCCGGGGCGATCCTCGCGGCGCTGTTCGTGCTGCGCTTCGTGCCCGAGACCAAGGGTCGAACGCTGGAGTCCATTCAGGAGCTCTGGCATCCCGCTCCTGCGGCGGACGCCTCGGCCTCGGAGCCGGCAGCCTCCTGAGCTCACCGGCAGAGCCGATCCGGCGCTGCCGGTGAGATTGCGGTAGGCTTCCAGCACGCGCCTCACGCGCCCGGATGAACCCCGTGCAGCACCTCGGGGTCTACCTGCGGTCACGCTCGATTCGCGCCGTCAGCACCGGGCGCGCGGTCGCAGCGGGCCGCGAGTGCGGGAGCGATGGGCGCCCGCCGCCGTCGAGCGCCTGCGAAGGAGGATCATGATGCGACGCCGTGACTTTCTGCACCATTCCCTGACACTGAGCAGTGCGGCCATGAGCTGGATGGTACTGCCGCCGATGAGTGCTCAGGCGGCGGATCGCGATCTGGTCGATGTTACGCTCGAGGCGCGTCCGTATCGTTACCCGAGCCGGATCGGCGCGAACTTCACCGGTCTTGCCTACAACGGCCGCGTGCCCGGCCCGCTGCTGCGGGTGCGCTACGGACAGCGCTTCCGCGCCCGCTTCATCAACCATACCGGCGGGCCGAGCACCATTCATTGGCACGGCATGATTCTGCCCAACGACATGGACGGCGTGCCGTATGTCACCCAGCCGCCGGTACCCGACGGTGGGGAGTTCATCTATACCTACAAACCGGATCCACCGGGATTTCGATGGTATCACTCGCATGTCGGTGACCAGGATGCGCTCGGTTTGTTCGGCGCCTTCCTGGTCGAGGACCCGCGCGAGCCGCGCGCCGACGTCGAAGTCGTGTTGATCCTGCACGATGTGCCGGATTTGAGCAGCCTGCGGGCGGCGCTCGCCGGTCGCAGCGACGCCACCATGGCGGTGCCGCCGGGACTGAATGCGAATGGGATGCGTGCGCTGGCGGGCATGGGCCGCACGAGCGGGATGGGTGGGATGGGCGGCCGGTCTCCGCCCAAGCACACGATGGCAATGCCGATGGGTGATGCGGTGCGGTATCTGTCCCACGGCATCAACGGCGCGGCCTATCCGTACACCCGCCCGCTCATCGTCAAAGTGGGCCAGACGGTGCGACTGCGCATCCTCAACGCGAGTCCGACGCTGACGCACTACGTGCGCTTGGCGGGCCATGCGCTGCGGGTTACCCACAGCGATGGCAATCTGCTGCCGCGCGCGGTAGAGGTGGATGCGTTGCGCATCGGCGTCGCCGAGCGCTACGACGCGTGGTTTGAAGTGACCCGTCCCGGCGCCTGGCTGCTCGAGAGTCTCACGGCCGATCCGCACGATCGCCGCCAGTCGATGCTCATCCGAACCGAGCAGGCCGCCCACCGGGTCCCGCAGGTGCCGCCGCCCTCGTTGGCGGGCGTCCGACTGTTCACCTATGGGCTCGCCGGCGCAGGCGAGCCGATGCCGACAGGCCTGCGCGATGCGTTCGGCGCGGCCAATGTGCGCAGCACACTACGGCTCGGCGGCGGCCAGCCGGGCGATCCGCATTGGACGATTGACGGGAAGATCTGGCCGCATACGCCCAAGATCGACGTGCGCAGCGGGCAAATCGTGCAGATCCACTTCAGCAACCCCACCGACATGGATCATCCGATGCATCTGCATGGCCATGTGTTCGAGCTGGTGGAGCAGTCCGGTCAGCGCTTGAAATATCCGCTGCGCAAAGACACGACACTGGTGCCTGCCGGCGGAACGACTACGTGGCGCTTCCTTGCCAACTCGCCGCCGGGGCGCTGGGTGCTGCACTGTCATAACCTCGTGCATCTGATGGACGGTATGATGACCGAAGTCGATTACGTGCATGCGGCCTGATTGCCGGTAACACGTCCGGATCCGGCGAGTTCTGCGCTGCCGCTGTTGGTAGGCTTCGGTGGTGTTTCAGGCCAGGAGCCGATGATGGATTTTCGCATTACCGGGCTATCGCCCGAGCTGTTCGCGCCGCTTTGCGGGTTGGACGATGCGGCGCTCGAGCGGCACGGCGCCCGGCGCGTGCTGGCGGACCGCTGTCCGGGCTTCCCCGATCGGGTCGAGCTGCGCGATGCCGAGCCAGGTGAGCGTGTGCTGCTCGTCAACTACGCGCATCAGCCCGCCGCGACTCCGTATCGCTCGAGGTACGCGATCTACGTGCTGGAGGGGGCGCGCGAGCGCTACGACCGGGTCAATGCGGTGCCGGAGATGTTTCGATCGCGCGTGATGTCGCTGCGCGCATTTGATCGCCGACACATGCTCGTGGATGCGGATCTCACGCCCGGCACCGCTCTGCCGGAGTTGATCGAGCGGTTGTTCGCAAACCAACAGGTCGAATACGTGCATGCGCACTTCGCCAAGCCGGGCTGCTTCGCGGCGCGGATCGATCGGGCCTCGTGAGCGGTGCGGCTCAGATCCGCCCGCCGACTTCATCGATGTGCCGCAGCAGATCGGCCGGATCATCGTAGACGCGGATCGCACCGGCGCGTGCGAGCTCGTCCTCGCCGTAGCCGCCCGAGAGCAGGCCGACACCCAGGCCGTGCGCCCGGCGTGCCGCGAGCATGTCCCAGATGCTGTCCCCGACGATGACGGCGGAGTGGATGTCGGTACCGAGCCGCGCCGCGGCGGCAAGAAACAGGTCCGGATCGGGCTTGGCGTGCGCCACGTCATCGCGCGTGATCACCGCGACTTGCGCCGGATCGATCCCGAGGGCCTGCAGATTGAACTGCGCGGAGCTCATCCGGCCGCTGGTGGCGACCGCCCAGGGCAGGGCGGCCTCGCTCAGATAGGCGAGCAACTCCTTGGCACCGGGCAGCGGCCGTACCCACGGCACCAGCCGTGCATAGGCTTCGGCGTGGTGCCGCTGCAGCGTCTCGAGCAGCTCAGGGGTGATGCTGACCGAGACCTCACGCAGCAGCATCTCCGTAAACAGGCCCCCGCTCATGCCGATGCGCCGGTGAATGCGCCAGACCGACAGCTCAATCCCGGCCGCGTGCAGTGCCTGCTGCCAGGCGAGCACATGTTGATACACGCTGTCGACCAGCGTGCCGTCGAGATCGAACAGAAAGCTCACGGTGTTGTGTTGCACGAGGCGTTCTCCGCGCGGGGGCATGGTGCGGATTATCCGGGAGCGGGCCGCTCGGCGGCAACGGCGCCGCGCACGAGCTGCCGCTCACAGCTGTTCGGCTGCAGCATTCGGCTCGAGGGGCTTTTCCGGCCGCTCGGTCAGCGTCGCCTCGGTCAGCAGCAGGACGCTCGCGACTGACACAGCGTTCTCGAGCGCGGTCCGCACGACCTTCACCGGGTCGACGATGCCGGCTTCGAGCAGGTCGACGAAGCGCTTGCTCGCGGCATCGAAGCCGATGTTGCCGGTGCCGTTGAGCATCCGGTCGACGACCACCCCGCCGTCTGCTGCGGAGTTCTCAGCGATCTGACGGGTGGGGGCCTCGAGTGCGCGGCGCAGGATCTGCGCTCCGGTGCGCTCATCGCCGCTGCACTCGGCCTCGCTGGCGAGCACCGCCGCGCTTGCGCGCAGCAGCGCGAGTCCGCCTCCGGGCACGATGCCTTCGGCCACGGCCGCCTTGGTCGAGTTGATCGCATCGTCGAGGGCCTCCTTGCGCGCCTTCATTTCCGATTCCGACGGAGCACCCACTCGGATCACCGCGACGCCGCCGGCGAGCTTGGCGAGGCGCTCTTTGAGCTTCTCGCGGTCGTAGTCGCTGTCGGCGGCTTCGACCTCCTTGCGCAGCATGGCGATGCGGGCCTCGATACGCGACCTCTCCCCGGCGCCGCCGATGATCGTCGTGGTGTCCTTGTCGATGACGATGCGCCGGGCGCGGCCGAGCTGTGCGAGCTGCGCATCCTCGAGCTTCACACCGAGTTCCTCGGCAATCACGGCCCCGCCGGTGAGCGTGGCGATGTCCGCGAGCAGCGCCTTGCGGCGCTCGCCAAAGCCGGGCGCCTTCACCGCGCAACTCTTGAGCACCCCGCGCACCTGATTGACGATCAACGTAGCGAGCGCCTCGCCCTCGATGTCCTCGGCAATGAAGAGAATCGGTCGAGCGGCCTTGGCCACCTGCTCGAGCAGCCGCAGCACGTCCTTCAGGATGGTGAGCTTGCGGTCACACATGAGCAGATAGGCATCCTCGAGTACCGCTTCCATGCTGGCCGGATCGGTGACGAAGTACGGTGACAGGTAGCCGCGGTCGAACTGCAGGCCCTCGAGTACCTCGAGCGCGGTCTCGGTGGTTTTGGACTCCTCCACCGTGATCACTCCGTCGCCGCCCACTTTTTCCATGGCATCGGCGACCAGCTCGCCGATGGCGGCATCGTTGTGTGCGGAGATGCTGGCGACCTGCACCCGCTCCTTGCGGCTCTCGACCGGCTTGGCCATGGCCTTCAGCGACTGTACGGCCGCGCCGAGGGCCCGATCGAGCCCCCGCTTCAGATCAACGGCGCTCGCCCCGGCGGCGACGTTGCGCACGCCATCGGCGTAAATGGCCTGTGCCAGCAGCGTCGCGGTGCTGGTGCCGTCGCCGACGCGCTCGCCGGTCTTCTCCGCCGCCTGGCGGAGCATCTGCGCACCGAGATTCTCCTGCGGATCCTCGAGCTCCATCTCCTTGGCGATGGTGACGCCATCATTGCACACGAGCGGCGCACCCCACTTGCGTTGAATCAACACAGATTTGGACTTCGGGCCGAGCGTGATGCGCACGGCATCGGCCAGCTGGGTGGCTCCGCGCAGAATCTTCTCGCGCGCGGCGGAGCGAAACAGCACTTGTTTGGCGCTCATGTGGTCCTTCCTCGCAAGCGGTGCGTGCACGGCATGCAGCTGCGATAGCGTAGACACCGCCACAGCCGCGAGAAATCCGTACTAGTGCGCATTCCGGGCTCGTGTGCCGCGCGGGAGGCTGACCAACGGAGCGTTCCGGCACTGCTCGCCGGACGCAAAAGCACTCGACGTGACTGCTCGACCTGCACCCAGTAAACATCGGCCCGTCGTGCATGCGACACGCGCTGCGACGGTCAGTGTGCGGGTGCGTGATCTGGCGCAGTTGTTCAACTCGCTCGACGCCTCGCCATTCTGGGACCGCGATCTCGATACGCACGCCGCGGCCTTCATCGAGGAGGAATTCAGCGAAAACCGCTCCGCGCCAGCATGGCATCTGCACGTGCATGCGAGCGAGGGCGCAGACCTGGCGGATGATCTGCAGCCTGCGCTCGAGCATTACTACACGCGCATGGCACATTCGGCGGCGTTGCGTCTGCATGAACAAACCCGCCTCGGTCAGCTCGCGCTATTGGGCGGCATCGCAATCTTTCTGCTCAGCATGAGCGCGCGCGGCATCCTCGGCCGGCTCTCGACGCACGGCCTGTCACCTCTGCTCGATGAGGGACTCATCATTCTGGCGTGGCTTGCGCTGTGGCGCCCTATCGAGACGCTCGTCTACGGATGGGTGCCGTTGTACCGCAAGCGGCGGCTGTACCAGCGTTTGGCCGCGGTGCAGGTAACGGTCAGGATGGAAAGCCCGCATCCGCGCACGCCCGATGCGCCAACGCATCGACAGGACAGCGCTGAAGGTGCGAACGCGCCGTTGCCGCAGGCACAAAGGACCGATTCCGTCCGCTGAGGCGAGTCGCGGTCGCTGCGCGCAGACAACGAGCCGGCAAGCGAGGATTTATTTTTAATCCGTTTGCGGGAACCCACGATGGTGGGAAGACTCAACACAGAGAATCATTGTAAAATGCGTGGGTCGATTGCCGAACGCGATGGCCCGTCAGCCTGGATCGATGGAGCGGGTGTCATGCCGGAAACGAACAACATTTGGGCGCTGGTACTGGCGGCAGGCGAGGGCAGTCGTCTGAAGTCCCTGACGACAGGGCCGTCGGGGACGGCGGTGCCGAAGCAGTTTTGCTCGCTGTTCGACGGCCCGCCGCTGTTGCATGAAGCGCTGCGTCGGGCGCACACGCTCACCGACGAGTCGCACACCTGTGTGGTCGTTGCCGAGCAGCATCGGCGATGGTGGCAGAATGCACTCACGGCGCTGCCGGGCGATAACGTGATCGTGCAGCCGCGCAACTGCGGTACGGCCGTGGGCATTCTCCTGCCTTTGCTGCAGATTGTGGCCCGCGATCCGCACGCACAGCTGGTGCTGCTGCCCTCCGATCATCTCGTCCAACAGGAAGCGGTGCTCGCCAGCTCGCTCGCTGTGGCACTCGAGCAGCTGCGTTGGCGCTCAGACGCAACGCTGTTGATGGGAATCGAGCCGGACGAGGCCGACCCCGAGCTCGGCTACATCGTGCCGGGCGAAGGGGATGGGCGCGGCGCGATGACCGTGGCGCGCTTCGTCGAGAAGCCGTCGCTCGCACAGACACGGGAACTCATTCGGGCTGGCGGATTGTGGAATGCTTTCATCGTGGTCGCGTGCGCCCAGACGTTGCTCGAGTTGTTCCGCACGCGTATCGCGCCCGTCGTGGCTGCGATGCAGAGCGCGATTGACGCTGAGCGCACGCAGCCGGCGCAAGGGCCGCTCGCGGCACTGTATGAAACGTTGCCGAACATTGACTTCTCACGCGACATCGTCGCCGGACAGGAACAGGCGTTTCGAGTGTTGACGGTTCCGGCGTGCGGCTGGAGCGATCTCGGCACGCCACGGCGCGTCGAGGAGGCTCTGCGCAAGGGTCCGCGGCCGGGTGTGGCTGCGCGGATGCGCGCCAGCACCGCGTTCCTCAGCCTGGCCGCCCAGCACTACCGCCTGCACGGGCTGCAGAGCGCGGCCGGCGCTTGAGCCGGCTCGCTTCGCGCGGAGTGTCGAGTACGCCGGCGACACCGCCGAGGAGCGATCCGACCACCGCGCCGGCGGTGGTGAGTGTACCGACGGCGCCGAACACGGGCAGTGCGGTGAGCACGGCGACGCCCGCGGAAGCGCCGAGGGCGACGTTCTTCAGCAGTGTGACGATTTTCATCGAGTGAGCCTCTGCGTCGGGTGCGGCTGAATGACCCCATCGTAGCGAAGGTCGGGCCGTGGCGCATGAGGCGCTGGCTCGCGGAGTCGGCGGTCGTGCTTGCACCGTGTTGCGATGACGAGGCCGGCCTTCGGCGAGGCTCCGCAGCACCGGGGGGGCAGATTTCCCCCCGGTGCCGATATGCTCAGACGAGATGGCCGGAGTGGTGCTTCGCGGTTGGAGCGGGAACCGCCGGGGCCGAGTGGGCCGGCACAATGACCAGCACCCGGCTCGGGGCGGGTACGACGCGCAGCGGGATCGTCGGCCGCAGGAATCGCACCTCGAGCGGAGCCTGACCGGGCAGTGACATCAGCAGCGGTGCGCCGAACATCACTGGAACGGGCGGCGCACGCATCATCATCAGCGGCTGTGCCAGTGCGGCCTGCAGCAGCTGCATTTGCGCCATCTGCGCTTGCATTGCACGCAGTTGTGCGAGGGCCCAGGTAGGCATCAGCGGCGCTGCGGCGCGGCTTTCAGAGACTTGGAACGTGGCTGCGCCATTCGGCCCCCGCCAGCTCCAGGTGTGTACGCGGACCGGTCCGGCCGCGGTATGCACCACTTCTACGACCTCGCGCAGGGGCACGGTACGCCCCGAGACGCGGATGAAAACAGGTTGCGCCGCCAGCGCCAATGCCGGCAACGCCAGGCCCGCAAGGGCCCCGGCAAGAACGTTCTTACGCATAGGCACCTCCTTGAATCGACCGGCTCCCGGCGAGCCGGACAGAGGCTTTGACCGCGCCGGGCGGCGCAGGTTTCATTCTGGCGGCAGGCAAAAGGCTACGGCCCGCTCCCCGTGGCATCGCCGTGCAGCGCCGCCAGCACGGCCCGGCGGACCAGGACCTCGAAAATCGGCAACGCGGATCGCGCCAAAGCGGCGCCAGCGTGCTATACAGGTCGCACGGACCGGCGCATTGCGCGTAAGTCCGTCAACGGCCGGCGGCCGATCCCGAAGACCCGACGGGCGGTGCGGCGCACAGAGTCCGCCCGCGGGGCGGTCGTGTTCAATCCGACCGTATGCGTGGCGCCTGCGAGCACGCTGCAGGCCGTTGTGGGGGTGCCGCGGTCTGCGGCGCCGGCGATTCGGTCAGCTTCACCGGAACAGACAGCATGGTGGCAGAAACAAACCCCAGACCCCGCACCGTTCGCCGGCGTGCGCCGCGCGCGGCGCTGTGGGCAACCCTCGGCTCGTGTTGCGTGATGCTCCCTGTGCATGCGGCAACTGGAGCGTGGCCGCGGATCGAGCAGCTGGCGGCGCGCATTCATGCCCAGGCGCCCAACATCGGCCTGCGGGCCATCACCACCGCGCTCGAGGCCTATGCGCACGTCAGGCAGGAACATCTGACCGACAAGCCGCTGGTCACAATCGTCGATTACGCCGTAGCGTCCGCCCGACGGCGGCTGGCGGTGGCCGATGTGCACAGCGGCAAAGTCCTCTATTACACCTACGTCGCGCACGGCAAGGGCAGCGGAGATGACTTCGCCACCCACTTCTCCAACCAGCCCGGAACCGACGCGAGCAGTCTCGGGGTGTATCTGACCGGCCAAACCTACTACGGTGAGCACGGCTATTCGTTGCGGTTGCATGGGCTTGACCCGCACTTCAACACCGCCGCGTATCGCCGTGCCATCGTCATCCACAGTGCCTGGTACGTGAGCAAGGCCTTCGCACGGGATCATGGCCGCATGGGCCGCAGCTGGGGCTGCTTCGCGTTGAGTCGCAAGGTTGAGTCCGAGGTCGTGAAGCTGATTCAGGACCACACCGTGCTGGTCGGGTATTACCCGGATCCGAAGTGGCTGGATTCCTCGCCGTTTCTGAAGGGTGAGAGCTGACCGGCGAGCCGGTCGCAGCGGCTCGTCGCAGTGCGCGTCGCGCGCAGTCGCTCACCCGACTGCCGGCGGGTGAGCGAGGCCAGTCCCGGACGGGTTGGCGCAGCGCGATGGATGACATGTTCGACAAGCACTTCCCGAGGAGTATCGATGCGCATATCGCTGAGCGAATGGCGGGCGCGTTTGCCGCTGCCGGCGAGCGAGGATTGGCCGCAAGGCGTATGGGACATCGAGGCCCTGACGCACGGCACTCTGTCGGTGGTGCTGTTCGCACCGCGAGGCACGGATTACCAGAGTCCGCACGAACAGGACGAACTTTACGTGATCCTCACGGGAACCGGTCTGCTCGAGATCGAGGGCACGCCGCACGCATTCGTTGCCGGCGATGTGGTGTTCGTGCCGGCGCGCGCCGCGCATCGGTTCGTGGAGTTCTCGGCAGGCCTGCTGACCTGGGCGATATTCTGGGGGCCACAGGGCGGGGAAGAAGCACGGACCTGAGCGGTACCCGGCGGCCATAACTGATGGCTACCGAAGACACCGCGATTACCCCTTCAGCATCCTACTCGTTGCAGCACAGGTCAAATTGGCCATCGATCCGCGCATTGAGTTCGACGTGCGCACTTCGACGCAAGCACGGTTTCGCGAAGCCATAGGCGCCGTCCACCCCTCCCTCGATATGCCTCAATAAGCATATGCGCCGATATCGATGGACGTCGAACTCCGCGCCTTTAGATCGTAGTCCGTCGTGACTACGGATGCGACGGCAGTTGAACCTGCACCAATTGCAGGGCTGCCGCTTTGCAGGTGGAAGTCCGGTGTCGTTGTGCTGACAAACAGTGGATCTCCAGAAATCGGGTGCGAATCCCAACCGTCTCCATCTGAGCCGTTGTAGAAGAGGTTATTAGTCACTATCCCGATATTTCCTGCCATGCCGACGCTGCCGCCCGCATAGGTGCCGCCGTTGCTCGCATAGAAAATATTGTTCTCCATGTCCAGGGCGTTCGAGGGCAGGGTCCAGTCGTTCGACACGACGCCGTAGCCCGCATGAGTGCTGCAGTTGTAGAACGTATTATTGTAGATCTTCGCATCGTTCAATGTATTTGTGTTGAATCGTAAACATCCATATGCGGTGTCGTACACGACGTTGTCGTAGTACACGAATCCATTTCTGGATCCGTCGGCGATGTTGAGGCCATGCTTGGCAATTCCATACACCATGTTGTGATCGAACGTCACGTTGTCGCCATAGTTAGAGCCATTGCCGCCATTGACGTATACCTGGAATCCAGAGCCGTATGTGACATTGCCGATTACGTTGTAGGCGATGTCATATGAGCCATCGCCGTCTATGTAGATGCCATGCATCTCACCGGGTGAGGCGCTGTTTATGTCATGAATATTGTTGCCATACCAAAAGGAGTTGCTGCCGTTTCCGGTGATTCCGCCGGCAAGGTTGTGCGGATCTGTGCTGCCCGTAACTGCAGTCAACTCATTGTTCACATTCCGCCAATTTTGGCCGGCAAGCTGCTCGTTGACGACTCCGGCGCCCCCGCCTGATTCAATGCGCAAATCCGCATCCGTCCACTTATCGTCCTGTCCGAAGAAACCGAGCCGGCTCTGTCCCGTGGTGGCTCCGTCCAGCGTTACCGGGGAAGCGGCCTGAAGATGTGCTGATCAGGGGCGAATGGCCGAATGTTTCGGTTTTGGGATGATGGCGGCGGATTCTCAGAGCGAGAGGCGGGGGTTGCCTTGCACTGGAGACGGAAGTTCAGGTCGGTTGGATAGCGCGGACCTGGGGAGGGCGAGTGGGCGGTTCGGCTCGGGATTGGGAATCGCTGCTGCGGACGTCACTTCGAGCGGCGGAAACTCCATTCACTCATTGATTTAATGGCGCTCCCTACGGGATTCGAACCCGTGTTACAGCCTTGAGAGTGCAGGAACCTCATTGCCGTGGACGATGGCGATCGACTCTGCCTTCGGATAGCTGCCAGTGGAAACCGGGCCAACCCTGTGCTAATCTAGTCAGTGTGACCAGATTCGAGAAATCAAAGACATCAAGCCGATCCCGAAAGTCCCATGTCGCTGAGGGGCAGGCCGGTTACTGGATCCTGCAAGACGCCAAAGCCCGCTTTAGCGAACTTGTCCGCAGAGTGCGCAGCGAGGGGCCGCAGCATGTCACCGTGCATGGGCGTGATGAAGTGGTGGTCATCGCCGCCGAAGAGTTTCGCCGCCTCAAAGGCGGTATGACGGGCAGGTCCCTGATCGATGCCATGCAAGCCTCGCCGTATCGGGATGTCGACATCGAGCCTCGGCGCGACCGGCTGCCGGTCCGTGACGTGGTCCTGTGAGCGGATGGCTGCTCGATACCAACATCCTCTCTGAGCTGCGCCGGCGGCGGCCGGAGCCGAAAGTGCTCGAGTTCATCGCGGGTCAGCCGCTCGAGTTGCTGTACATCAGCGTGGTCACGTTGGCCGAGATCCGTTTTGGCATTGAGCAGCTACCCGAACTTCCTCGAAGGTCCGAACTGAACGACTGGCTGGCGCACAAGGTTCGGCCGATGTTCGAGCAGCGCGTTCTGCCGATCACGGAGGACGTCATGCTGAAATGGCGCCTGCTAGTGGAGGAGGGCCGCAAGACCGGACACACCTTTTCGCAGCCTGACCTCATTATCGCAGCAACCGGACTGCATCACGGGCTGAGCGTCGTGTCGCGGGACACGGCGGAATATCTCATGGCGCGCGCTCCGGTGTTCAATCCGTGGACAGACCCGGTTCCGGGTGCCTCCGGGTCCCAAGAATCCCATCGGAAGTGATTCAGACGATTTCCGGGTCGGCAGGTCACGCGCCTTCAGTCCGAGCCGTTTCCTCAAGTCCGATGGTTCCACGCTGTGTCGAGCGAACCGTCCGGATATCGTAGCCAGCAGTGACCCTGTTCGACTTCGAACCTTCTGTTGGCAAGGATGACGATACCGAGTCTCTTCTCGGGAATGAATGCCACGCGTCCTGCGAAGCCATACGTCGATCCGGTCTTGTTTGTCCAATCGCCTGCGCATTGCCGATCCGTTTCTGCGCGTGTGGATATTGGCCGGCACCTGCAATGGGAGCCCGCCAGGAGCTGCGGCGCGGTAACCGGTCGTTGGCACCGGCGTCGGCTTCACCCTCGGCCAGGAGCGGTCGTTCGCGACCGTCGTGAGCGGGGGGAGGGAAATTGACGCGGCCAAGCGCTAGGATGCCCTCAGGGCAAGTGAGAAGCGAAGAGGACGGCGGTCCCACGATGATGTTGTTACGCCGGCTGAGTGGCGAGTCACGCATGTCAGACAGCACGGGATGACGAATCGCTAAGTTCCGGCGTGTATTGGCGTCAGCCGTGACGGGGTCAAATTCCATGTCAAGAATGCGCTGGCGAAGCTCGGTTTGCCGGATCGCAAAGCACTGCGCGGCTGGTTTTAATCACCGAAGCACAACGCGCTTCATCGTCAGGTGACACATACCATGGCCGAAGTCACTCTTGGCCGGTGATTCAGAGTGGATGGCCGAAATCGAAAACCGCGGAGCGGAGCTCTCGTGCGGCATCATGCTCGCGCCAATCAAGCGGTCGGCTCTCTCCTGACTGCGCGCCGATAGGCTGCCAGCGCAGCGTCGGCCGCCTCACTGGCGACGCGCACGACGGCGGGGTAGCCGTCGGCGACGAGATGGGTAGTGCGCACGGGAAGCGCCACTGGGAGGTGGATATGGCGATTCTGGTAGGTATTCGCACTCGGCAGCCGATCCCACCGGTTAGCGTGCGTCGCGAGCCCGGCGAGTCAACAGGTCGCTGCTAGATGGTGTGCATCGATGGCCTGCGTCGCTCGCGGTTGGCTATCCGCTCCTCCCGCGCCACCTGCTGAATCAGTGAAGAGGCGCTTGACGGTTTCGGGTCTGCGCGGCAAGGTCGCGCGACTTGTTAGCCATGCCGGTCTGGCGGTGTCGATGACCATCCACGGCCATCTTTTTTCGTACGGTTTTCGTACGGAACTGGCGGAGCGCTCGTAAGTCTTTGATAAGATGGCGCTCCCTACGGGATTCGAACCCGTGTTACAGCCTTGAGAGGGCTATGTCCTGGGCCTCTAGACGAAGGGAGCGCTGGATGGCCGGCATCAGGAGCGCGGTATTATAGGTATCCTGTCCCATTGCTCAAGTAGAAAGCGAAGAATTGAATTCCTCCGACCTGCGCCCTGTAGCGCCCCATAACCCGCCCCGGATCATTCCGCGGGCGGAGCACACCGTTTCCCGCGCGCATATCTCCCCGAACGCCCTGCGCGTGCTGTACCGGTTGCGTGATGCCGGATTTCAGGGCTTTCTGGTCGGCGGCTGCGTCCGCGATCTGCTCCTGGGGCTCGAGCCAAAGGACTTTGACGTCGCCACCGACGCGTTGCCGGAGCAGGTCAAGCGCCTGTTCCGCAACTGCCGTCTGGTGGGGCGGCGGTTCCGCCTGGCACACGTGTTCTTCGGCCAGGAGATCATCGAGGTCGCCACCTTCCGGGCCGCGAGCGCACCGGCGCAGGGCGAGGAGCCGGTGGAGGAGGGAGCCGAGGAGGAGGAAGGTGCCGAGGCGGACGAGGACGGCATGATCGATCAGGGCGGGCCGCTCACCGAGGTGCATGCGGCTGACTTCGAGGCCGAACACTTGGATCGAGTCGCACCGCCGCCGGATGCGGACCTCGAACGGCAATTCGATGCGACCGGGCGGATCCTGCGCGACAACGTCTACGGCACCATCGATGAGGATGTCTGGCGCCGGGATTTCACCGCCAACGCGCTGTATTACAACATTGCAGATTTCTCGATCTGGGATTATGTCGGCGGTGCCGAAGATATCGCCGCGCGGCGCCTGCGGCTGATCGGCGATCCGGAGACCCGCTACCGGGAAGATCCGGTGCGCATGCTGCGCGCGGCGCGATTCGAGGCGAAACTCGGCTTTGAGATCGAGCCGGCGAGTGCCGAGCCGATCGAGCGGCTGCGCACGCTGCTCGGTGGCGTGCCGCCGGCGCGTCTTTTTGATGAGATGCTCAAGCTCTTTCTCACCGGCCACGGCGCGCGCAGTCTGCCGGTGCTGCGCCGGCGCGGGCTGCTCGATGCGCTGCTGCCGAACGTGGCGCACTACCTGAGTGCGCACCCGGGCAGCCTCGTCGAGCGGTTGCTGCTGCAGGGGCTCGCCAATACCGATGCGCGGGTGAGCGCCGGCCGCTCGGTGACACCGACCTTTCTGTTCGCGCTGCTGCTGTATGGGCCGATTGCGGCGATCATCGAGTCGATGCCGCCCTCGCGCTGGCATGAGATCAGTGCAATTCTCGAGGCCTGCGATCAGGCCGTACGCGATGCGCAGCGACACATCGCCATCCCGAAGCGCTTCTCGCTTGGTCTGCGCGAGATGTTCGCGCTGCAGCCGCGTCTGGAGTATCCGCGGGGCCGGCGCTCGCTGCGGCTGATCGGCCACCCGCGCTTTCGCGCCGGGTACGACCTGCTGCTGCTGCGCGCACAATTTGGTCTGGCCTCCGCCGAGCGGGCGCAATGGTGGACCGACGTGCAGGCCGCCTCCGCGGAGGAGCAGGGCCGCATGGCCGATGCGCTCGCTGCCCCGAGCGAGCGTCCGGCCGGACAGAAGGGCCGCCGCCGACGGCGGGGCGGACGGCGCCGCGCCGGCCCGAGTTCCGGCTCGGGCGGCGCCTGAGCGGCCCGCACGATGCTGCGCTGGCAGCCGGCCTACATCGGCCTCGGCAGCAATCTGGATGATCCGCGCGCACAGGTCCTCGGCGCGTGGGAGCGCCTCGGGGCGCTGCCAGACACCCGCGCGGTGCTGCGCTCGGGGCTGTACCGGTCGCGGCCATTCGGTCCGGTGGCACAGCCGGATTTCGTCAATGCGGTGGCCGCGCTGCTCACGCGGCTGCAGCCCGAGGCGCTGCTCGCGGCGCTGCAGGCCCTGGAGGTGACCCTCGGGCGGCGCCGGGACGGGCCGCGCTGGGGCCCCCGCCGGATCGACCTCGATCTGCTCGTGCTCGGGGCGCAGCGGCGCGGCGGCGCGCAGCTCGTGCTGCCGCACGCCGGGATAGTGGAGCGCAATTTCGTTCTGTATCCTCTGGCGGATATTGCCCCGGACCTCGATGTGCCTGGGCTCGGCCCGGTGTGCGAGCTCAAGGCCCGGCTTGCGCCCGAGGGCTTGTGGCGAATCGAACCCGAAGAATGATGCCGGATGAGCACCACACGTGAGTCCATGACAGGCGATGCACACCAGTTCATCGTGGTCGAGGGGCCGATCGGAGTCGGCAAGAGCAGTCTCGCGCGGCTGCTCGCCAAGAGCCTCTCCGCCCAGGTGGTGTTGGAGGATGCGCTCGCAAACCCGTTTCTCGAGCGCTTTTACAAGAACCCCCGCGCCGGGGCGTTGCCGACGCAGCTGTCGTTTCTGTTCCAGCGCTGCCAGCAGCTGGCGGGGCTGAACCAACAGGACCTGTTTGCCGCGGTGCGCGTGGCCGATTACCTGTTCGAGAAGGACCGCTTGTTTGCCCGCGTGACGCTCGATGATGCGGAGTTCGCCCTGTACGAGCAGGTGAGCAGCCGTCTCGCGGTCGCGCCGCCGAAGCCCGACCTGGTGGTGTATCTGCAGGCGCCGGTCGATGTGTTGCTCGAGCGCATTGCGCGGCGCGCCATCGGCTACGAGCAGTACATCGATCGGGAATACCTGGTGCGGCTCAATGAGGCCTACGCGCGCTTTTTCCACGAATACGAGGCCGCACCGCTGCTGATCGTCAACGCCGCGGCCATTGATCCGGTCAACAACCCGGCGGATTATGAGGAGTTGTTCGCGGCGATCCGGCGCATGAAGCGCGGGCGGCTGTACTACAACCCGATGGGGGCGCGGTCAATCTAGTAGACTAAGGCCATGTATACGCACCTGCAGCTGCGCGATTCGGACCGCCCGCCCGTCACGCTGGCTACGCTCGCGGGCATGAAAGCGCAGGGCGAGAAGATCGCCTGCCTGACCTGCTATGACGCCAGCTTCGCGGTCCTGCTCGATGCGGCCGATGTCGACCTCGTGCTGGTCGGGGACTCCCTCGGCATGGTGATCCAGGGGCGCGACACCACCGTGCCGGTGACTATGGATCAGATGACCTATCACTGTGCGGCGGTGGCCCGCGGGCTGCACCGGCCGTTCCTGGTGGCCGATCTGCCCTTCATGAGCTATCCGACCAAGGAGCGGGCGCTCGAGAACGCAGTGCGCCTGATGCAGGAGGGCGGCGCGAAGATGGTCAAGCTCGAAAGCGGCGGCGGTCAGGTCGAGATCGTGGAATTTCTCGCCAGTCATGACATCGCCGTGTGCGCGCACCTGGGGCTGAAGCCGCAGTCGGTGCACAAGACCGGCGGCTTTCGCGTGCAGGGTCGCGAGGACGAAGCTGGCCGGCGCATGCTCGAGGACGCCCGGCGGCTCGAATCCGCCGGCGCCGATGTGGTGCTGCTCGAGTGCATTCCCGCAGCGCTCGGCAAGGCGATCGCCGCCGCGCTCGCCGTGCCGGTGATCGGCATCGGTGCCGGGCCCGATACCGACGGGCAGATCCTCGTGCTGTACGACATTCTGGACATCACGACCGGCCGCAAGCCGCGCTTCGTGCACAACTTTATGGCCGGCGCGGGCGATAACCTCGAGGCCATCAAGCGTTATGTCGGCGCCGTGCGAGAGCGCGGTTATCCGGCTCCCGAACACTGCTTTTAAGACCATGCGTCGCCTGACCCGCATCGCCGAAGTGCGAGCCGCCGTGCACGCGTGGCGCCAGCGCGGCGAGCGCGTGGTGTTCGTGCCCACCATGGGCAATCTGCACGCCGGGCACATGAGCCTGATCCAGACCGCACGCGCGCACGGGGAGCGGTTCGTGGCGAGCATCTTCGTCAACCCCATGCAGTTCGGACCGAACGAAGACTTCGCGCACTATCCGCGCACCCCCGAGCGCGACGAGCACATGCTGCGCGAGGCCGGCTGTGATCTGATGTTCATGCCCGATGTCGAGGAGATTTACCCGCATGGCGCCGAGGGCGCCACACGGGTCGAGGTGCCCGGGCTCTCCGACATCCTCTGCGGGGAGTTCCGCCCCGGACACTTTCAGGGCGTCACGACCGTGGTGTGCAAGCTGCTGCACATCGTCGAGCCCGACGCTGCGGTGTTCGGCGAGAAGGACTACCAGCAGCTCACCGTCATCCGGCGCATGGTGAGTGAGCTGTGCATGCCGATGCGTATCATCGCCGCCGCGACGGTGCGCGATGCCGACGGACTTGCCATGAGTTCGCGCAACCAGTACCTGAGTGAGGCCGAGCGCGCACGGGCCCCGGCGCTGCACGGCGCGCTGCGGGCCGCAGCCGAGCGGTTGGCCGGCGGCGAGCACGACTACGCCGCACTCGAGCGCGAGGGCTTGCGTGCGCTCGAGAGCCAAGGCTTCCGGCCCGATTATTTCGCGGTCCGCCGCGCCGATGACCTGGGCCTGCCCACGGCCGACAGCGCGCACCTGGTGGTGCTGACGGCGGCGCATCTCGGCAAGGCGCGACTGATCGACAACGTGCAGGTGCGGCGCTAGGTGCGCGCAGCCCGCTGGCGCGCGAGGGCCCAGTCGATGTGCTCGCGCAGCAGCGGTGAGGCCGCCGCGCGGCGCAGCTCGAGCGCGCCGATCACTGCCGGATCCGCTGGGGCGTTGCCGAGCGCGACTGCGATGTTGCGCGACCAGCGCTCGTAGCCGATGCGATAGATGGCCGAGCCGCGCATGCGCGCGTCGAACTCAGCGGCGCTCCAGGCGAACAGCTCGCGCAGACGCGGCGCATCGAGCCCGTGGCGCACCCGAAAATCCGGATGTGCGGCGGCGCGCGCGAACTTGTTCCACGGACACACCAGCTGACAGTCATCGCAGCCATAGATGCGGTTGCCCATGGCGGCGCGCAGCTCGAGCGGAATCGCTCCGTCGAGCTCGATGGTCAGGTACGAGATGCAGCGGCGGGCGTCGAGCCGGTAGGGCGCGAGAATCGCCGCCGTCGGACAGGCGCTGATACAGGCCGAGCACGAACCGCAGTGTGCGCTCGCCGGCGCATCGAGCGGCAGCGGCAGGTCGGTGAGAATCTCCCCGAGAAAGAACCACGAGCCGGCCTCGCGCGCAATCAGGTTGGTGTGCTTGCCGATCCAACCGAGACCGGCGTTGCGGGCGAGCGCCTTCTCCAGCACCGGCGCGCTGTCGACGCAGACGCGATAGCCGAACGGCCCGATCCGCTCGGCGAACTCGCGGGCGAGGTGCGCCAGTGCCGTGCGCATCACCTTGTGGTAGTCGCGCCCGAGCGCATAGCGGGATAGGTACGCGGCCGTCGGGTCGGCGAGCACCGCCGCAGCGGGCTGCGCCTCTTGCGGCCAGTAATCGAGGCGCACGCTGATGACGCGCACCGCGCCCGGCAACAGCTCGGCCGGTCGGCTGCGCAGCGTGCCATGGCGCTGCATGTAGTGCATCTGCCCGTGCAGGCCGGCCTCGAGCCACCGCAGCAGGTGCTGCTCGTCGGCGCGCAGCTGCACCCCGCTCACCCCGAATCCGGTGAAGCCGAGCTGCTCGGCGCGTGCCGCGAGTGCGGCCTTCAGCGCCTCGGGTGTAGGGGTCGGTACAGTCATGGCGGCCTCACGCACCAGTATAATCAAGCGCATGACGTTGCCGGTCTCCCTGTATCGCTCCGCGCAGGTGCGCGCCATGGACCACGCCGCACTCGAGACGCTCGGGCTGTGTGGCTACACGCTGATGCAGCGGGCCGGTGCGGCGGCGCTCGGCTGTCTGCGCGAGCGCTGGCCGGCCGCACGGCGGCTCGCGGTGGTGTGCGGGCCGGGCAACAATGCCGGGGATGGTTATGTGCTGGCCCGCCTGGCGCGCGCCGCCGGCTACGAGGTGATGCTGCTTGCAGCGAGTGCGCCGCAGCGGCTGCGCGCCGATGCGCTGCGGGCCTGTCAGGACTGGCAGGCCGCGGGCGGGGCGATCGTGCCATTCACGCCACAGCCGCTGGCGGGCGCCGAGGTGGTGGTCGATGCACTGCTCGGCACGGGACTGAGCGGTGCGGTGCGCGAGGAGCTGGCGGATGCGATTCGCGCCATCAACTGCTGCGGTCGGGCGGTGTTCGCACTCGATGTGCCCTCGGGATTGGATGCCGATCGCGGCGAGCCGCTCGGGCAGGCCGTGCGTGCCGAGTGCACCATGACGTTCGTGGCGCTGAAGAGCGGATTGTTCCTGGGCCAGGGACCGGAGCATTGCGGCGTGCTGCGGTTCGATGCGCTCGGTCTTGCCGGCGGGCTGACCGAGACGTTTGTGCCGCAGCTCGAGCGGCTGGTGAGAGCGGATCTCGAGCGGGTCCTGCCGCGCCGTCAGCGTGCGGCGCACAAGGGAGATTTCGGTCACGTGCTGATCGTCGGCGGCGGGCCGGGGATGCCGGGAGCAGCCCGCCTTGCCGGCGAGGCATGTCTGCGCGTCGGAGCCGGCCGGGTCACGCTCGCCGTCGCCCCGCAGAATGTCGCAGCCGTGCTCGCCGCCCGGCCGGAGCTGATGTGCACGCCGCTCACCGACGGCCAATCCCTGGGCGCGCTCGCCGCGCACTGCGATCTGATCGCCATCGGACCGGGTCTCGGCCAGGATGCCTGGGCGAGCGCTGCACTCGCCGCCGCACTCGCCAGTGGCAAGCCGCTCGTGCTCGATGCCGATGCGCTGAACCTGCTCGCCTCGGCACCGCCGAGCGAGGCGCGCGAGTGGATTCTGACGCCCCATCCGGGCGAGGCCGCCCGGCTGCTCGGTCTGAGCAGCGCCGCGGTGCAGCAGGATCGTCTTGGGGCGCTTGAGGCGCTGCTCGCGCGCTATGGCGGCACGGTCGTGCTGAAGGGGGCCGGGACTCTCGTCGGGCACTCCGGGGCGGTTCCGGCGCTGTGCGAGCACGGCAATCCCGGCATGGCGAGTCCCGGGATGGGGGATGTGCTCACCGGGGTGATCGCCGGGCTGCTCGCCCAGTGCCGTGACCCCTGGCGGGCGGCCCGGGCCGGCGTGCTGGTGCACGCGCAGGCCGGCGATGCCGCCGCGACGGCCGGGCAGCGCGGGCTGCTCGCCGCAGACCTCATCGAGGAGTTGCGCCGCTGCGTGAATCTCTGAGCAATGCGGCGCAGACTGCAGCCCTCGGGGCCGACCTGGCAAAGACCCGCCCCGAGACGCCTGCGCGGTTCACGGTGGTCTATCTGCGGGGCGACCTCGGTGCCGGTAAGACCACCCTGGCGCAGGGTTTCGTGCACGCCTGCGGCATCCTCGGCCCGGTGCGCAGTCCGACCTATGCGCTGCTCCAGCTGTATCCGCTCGGCGGTAAGACCCTGGTGCACCTCGATCTGTACCGGTTGCGTGGCGCCGAGGAGCTCGAGCAGCTCGGCCTCACCGAGTGGGCGACGCCGGATTGTCTGTGGCTGATTGAGTGGCCGGAGCGGGGCGGCGCAAGCCTGCCGCCGGCGGATCTGACCGTGGCGCTGAGCGTCGGCACCGTCGGCCATACGGCGCAATTGACCGCCGGGACACCGCTTGGTGAGGCGTGGCTGGCGCGCCTCGCGGCGCTGCGCGGCGAAGATTGCAGTTGAAATCGGGGCGCGCGGCTCGTAGATTACACATCAACGACTGCCGCGAAGCCCATGATCAGGAAGGTCTTTTACCTCTCTCTCGCGCTGCTGGGCCTGACCGTGGCAGGCTCGGCCATGGGTGCGGTCGCGCATTTGAATCATCTGTGGCTGTCGGACTCGAGGGATGCGGCCACCGCGCGACTGCAGCTGTCGGCCTTCACTCGGGCCCATTACTTCCGCTTGCACCACCCCGACCGCGAGGTGATCGACTTGCTCGCCACGCGGGCCGGACCGGGCCTGAGTCTGCCGCGTGCCGGGGGGTGGGTTCATCAGGTGCGCATGGGTTTGCGGCCCAACGGTGCACTGCGTCTGGTGTTCACCACCGCGAGCGCCGCGCACATGCGCCTGGTGTGGCTGCGGCCCAGGCGTGGGGGACAGCAGCTGCTGATCGAACTGCGCGGTTTCGGTCCGCCGAGCGTGGCGCGCGCGCCGGGGCTGCCGCGACCGGTCGCCGCAAGGCTCGCGCCCATCGATAACGGCCGCGACATCATCATCACCGTCGATCCCGGCCACGGCGGCATCGATCCGGGCACCATCGGGCGCTACGGCACCGAGGAGAAGAACATCACGTTGGCGATCGGCCGACTGCTCGCCCAGCGCATCGACCGGCAGCGCGGCATGCGTGCCACGATGACTCGTGACAGTGACGTCTACCTGACATTGCGCGATCGGATGCGGGTCGCGCGGCGCGATCACGCGGATCTGTTCGTCTCGATCCACGTCAACGACGTGGGGGATCCGTACATCAAGGGTGCGCAGGTCTACATTCTGTCGCTGCACGGGGCCTCGAGCGAGGCGGCACGCATTCTGGCCGCGCGGGAGAATGCCGCCGATCAGCTGGCCGGCGTGAAACTGCAGGGCAAGTCGCACACGCTGGCAACGGTGTTGCTCAACCTCTCGCAGACCACGACGATCGCGCACAGCATGGTGGCCGCGCGCGACGTGCTGCGCGCGCTCGGCAGCTCGGTCCCGGTCAACAAGGAGAGCGTGCAGCAGGCGGCCTTCGTGGTGCTGAAGTCCCCCACCATTCCCTCGATGCTGGTCGAGACCGACTACATGTCCGATCCCGCCGAGGAGTTGAAGCTGCGCCAGCCCTGGTACCAGAGGCGCATCGCTGATGCGATCTTCGCGGGCATCTTGGCCTATTTCCGCAGCCATCCTCCCGCCGGCACGCTGTTCGCCGAGGAGCGCGCCGCGCGCATGCGCACCCTCGTGGCGCGCAACGGACACTAATCGGCGCAGCCGCCCGGCACGCCGCTCCCCCGCGGCCGGGGAGTACCCGGCCGCGGGAGAACGGGTCGATGCGAGACGATCAGCCCTGCGTGTTGCGTGTCCGCCGCCGTCCGCTGACGAACAAGGCCAGCAGTCCGGCGCCGAGCAATCCGAGCGGGCCAGGCTCCGGAACCGATGCCTGCACGGCGCGGAATTGCACCAGGCCATTGCCGAGCAGGTCCGAGTTGGTGTTTGCGTCGGCGTGCTCGCTGGTCTGCAGGGCCGTGCTGGCCAGGTACGACCCGCCGCCCCCACCACCACCACCGGTGTCGGCAGTCACACCGCCATTGCCGGCCCCACCGCCGCTGTAGCCGCCACCGCCGCCGCCGCCGCCGCCGAGCCCGACCGTGCCAGCGCCGCTACTGCCGCCGCCACCGCCACCGCCGCCGCCGCCCGCACCGCCGGTGCCGCCGATGCCGCCCCCGATACTGCTATCGCCGCCGGGCGCGCCGCAATAACCGGACGGCTCCCCGGCATTGAAGGCGATGAAGCCACAGCCGCCATTGGCGCTCTGCACGCCGGCGCTGTTTTGACCGCTGCCGCTGAAACCCCCACCGCCGCCGCCGGCTCCTCCGCCGGTGTAACCGTACGGGAGTGCTGCGCTGCCGCCGGCGCTGCCCCCGCCGCCGGTGGCGCCCGAACTGCCGGGATTGCCGTTCACACCGCTCGAGCCCAGCGAGGCGTTCAGACCCGCTGCGCCGCTGCCCCCGCCACCCCCGCCGCCGGCGACGAGCAGCGGCAGCAAGCCGTTGCCGGAGGACAGAACAACGAAGCTGCCGCCACCGCCGCCGCCGCCCGCATCATCCGTTCCGGTGGCGGTGCCAGCGGTGCCAGCCCCGCCGACCAGCACCAACAGTTGCTCCCCGGCGGTGAGATTGAACTCGCCGCTGACCTGCGCACCGATGCCGCCGAGGTTGCCGTTGCTGCTCTGCCCGCCGTTGGCACCGACGGCCGTAATGTCGTACAGGCCGCTGGTGCCCACCAGGTAGGTGGCGATCTGGCCGGTGTACGTGGCGACGCCCGAGCCGAGGTTGATCGGGCTCGCGTAGGCCGGAGTGGCAAAGGGTGCGAGCGAAAGCGCGACTGCGGCCGCGAGCGGACCGGCGCGTCGGATGCTGGCACGAAATTCCCCTGAGTTCAGCATGTAATCAGATCTCCTATGTTCGAATTCGAGGATGAAGAGCCGTATCCGGTTCCGGATTTAGCAAATGGTGTGCCAATAAAATAATCCCTTTTAAAACAATCACTTGAGGCGTCGTGGCGACACATTCCTGATGACTATGTCAAGTTTTTCGACGCTCCGCCTCGGGCGAGTTCGGTGCCGGGATGACGGCGATTCGAGACCGACGGCTGCGCCTCGCGCACCCGCCCCGCTCGCGGCGCGCTCGTGCCTGTCCGGCGCCCGACCATCCCTGGTAGGCTCTGCCGGCCGCGCGAGCGCTCGCGCCTCACACCACCGCTTTGTCCATGCCCATTCGCGTACTGCCGAGCGAACTCGTCGATCAAATCGCCGCCGGTGAGGTCATCGAGCGGCCGGCCTCGGTGGTGAAGGAGCTGATCGAGAACAGTCTCGACGCCGGGGCCCGCCGCATCGAGGTGGACGTCGAGCAGGGCGGGGTGGGTCTGGTGCGCGTGCGCGATGACGGCTGCGGCATCGAGGCGCAGGCCCTGCCGCTGGCGCTGACGCGGCATGCCACCAGCAAAATCGCCTCGCTCGCCGATCTGGAAGCGATCGACACCCTCGGCTTTCGCGGCGAGGCGCTGCCCTCGATCGGCTCAGTGGCCCGGCTCAGTATCACCTCGCGCACCGGCGATGCCCCGCATGGTGCGCAAGTCATCGTCGAGGGCGGAACGATGAGCGCAGTACGTCCGGCGCCGCACCCGGCGGGCACGACCATCGAGATGCGCGATTTGTTCTTCAACGTGCCGGCGCGGCGCAAGTTCCTGCGCACCGCACAGACCGAGCTCGGCCACATTGCGCGGCTGATGGAGCGCCTGGCGCTGGCGCGCCCCGAGGTCACGCTGCGCCTGCGCAACGGGGAGCGCGTGGTGCTCGATGCGCCTGCGGCCGAGGGACGGGGTCGGGTCGGGCAGCTGCTCGGTGCGGCGTTTCTCGACAGCGCGCTCGAGGTGAGCCATGCGGCCGGGCCGGTGCAGCTGACGGGCTGGATCGGCCTGCCGACCGTCTCGCGTGCGCAGCCCGATCAGCAGTACTGGTTCGTCAACGGCCGGCCGGTGCGCGATAAGCTGTTGATGAGCGCGGCGCGGCTCGGCTATCGCGATGTCCTTTATCACGGCCGGCACCCGGCCTACGTGCTGCACCTGACGATCGAGCCTCGCCTGGTCGATGTGAACGCGCATCCGGCCAAGCTCGAGGTGCGCTTCCGCGATAGCCGCCAGATCCACGAATTCGTGCTGCGCGCGCTCGAGCGTGCGCTCGCCGCGACCCGCCCGGCGCCGATGGCCAGCCCGGCCGCGAACGCCTCGGCGCTGCTGGCGGGCGCCGGCTCGGCGCCACCGCCCATGCGGCCGGTTCCAGGCCGGCTCGAGTTCGGTGCGCCCATCCCCGCGCAGGGGGCGTGGCAGAGGCAGGGGGACTGGGCGCTCAGCGCCGCCGTGCGCGAGTCCCCGCCGGCGCTCAGCGAATCCGGTGGCGAGGCGCCACTCGGCATGGCTCTGGCGCAGCTGCACGGCATTTACATCCTCGCGCAGAGCACGGACGGGCTGGTGCTGGTCGATATGCACGCCGCCCACGAGCGGGTGCTCTACGAGCAGTTCAAGGTCGCCCACGAGCGCGGAGCGCTGCCCACCCAGCAGTTGCTCGAACCCCTGGTGGTCGAGCTGAAGCCTTACGATCTGGAGCGGCTGCTCGAGCAGCGCGCGCTCTGGGTGCAGGCCGGCTTTGAATTCGATGCGCTTGGCCCGGCGCGGCTCGCCCTGCGGCGCGTACCGGCGCTGCTCGCCGGGGCGCAGGTGGTCCGGATCGTGCAGTCCATGGCCGAGGATCTTGCGCAAGAGGATCCGGCGCGTCCGCTCGACACGGTCGCTGAGCGTTTTCTGGGCACGCTTGCCTGCCGGACGGCCATTCATGCGCACCGCAAGCTCACGCTCGCGGAGATGGATGCGCTCCTGCGCCAGATGGAGCGCACCGATCGGGCCAACCAGTGCAATCACGGCCGGCCGACCTGGACCCGGCTGACGCTGCGGGAGCTCGATCAGCTGTTTCTGCGAGGACGATGATGGGGCACGAAGCCTGCGCGCGGCCTGCCGCCGGGCGGCTGCCGGTGCTGATCCTCACCGGCCCGACCGGCAGCGGCAAGAGTGAGTGGGCGGTGCGCCTCGCCGAGCAGGCGCCGGTCGAGATCGTGAGCGTCGATTCGGCCCAGGTCTATCGCGGCATGGACATCGGCACGGCCAAACCGTCGCTTGCGCTGCGCGCAGGGGTGGCGCATCACCTGATCGATGTATGCGATCCGGCCGAGTCGTATTCCGCCGGGCGTTTCGTGCAGGATGCGCTCGCGGCGATTGCGGCTATCCACGCCCGCCGGCGGGTGCCGCTGCTCGTCGGCGGCACCATGCTCTACCTGCGGGCGTTGCTGCGCGGTCTGGCGCCGCTGCCGCCGGCCTCGGCCGAGCTGCGCCAGGCGCTCGATGCGCGGGCGGCGCGCGAGGGCTGGCCCGCGCTGCACGCCGAGCTCGCCCGGCTCGATGCCCCGGCGGCGGCGCGGATCAGCCCGAACGACGGACAGCGCATCCAGCGGGCGCTCGAGGTCCACCGCCTCACCGGGGAGCGTCTGTCGGATCTGCAGCGCCGCAGCGCGCGCCCCCTGCAGGGGTTCGAGGTGCGGGCCTGGGCGCTCGCGCCGCCGCAGCGCGCGCAGCTGCACCAGCGCATCGCCGAGCGGTTCCACGCCATGATGACGGCGGGCTTGCTCGAGGAGGTACGGGTGCTGTACGCGCGCGGCGATCTGACCGCCGCGCATGCTTCGATGCGCTCGGTGGGCTACCGGCAGCTGTGGGCCCACCTGGCTGGGCAGTGCGGCCTCGACCAGGCGGTCGAGCAGGCGATCGCTGCGACCCGTCAGCTGGCCAAGCGCCAGTTCACCTGGATGCGTACCGAGCCCTGCGCCGAATGGCTCGATCCGCAGGCACACGCCCTGTCGTGGAACCGCGACGTCCGGCGCGAGCTGGCCACGCTCGCACTGTGAATCAGACAGGTTGGTGCTAATATTCAGCCTCCGTATCGCTTTGGCCTGCCGCGGAGGCAGGCGCTTGCATCACCCCCGTAGGGGCACCTCTGCGGTGCCCACCCAGCCCAAAAATTACAATCTGTGACAATAAGGAGAACCCGATGGCCAAAGGCCAGTCGCTCCAAGATCCTTTCCTGAACGCTTTGCGTAAAGAGCGCGTGCCGGTGTCGATTTATCTGGTCAACGGCATCAAGCTGCAGGGTCAGATCGACTCGTTCGATCAATTCGTCGTGCTGCTGCGCAACAGTGTCAGCCAGATGGTCTACAAACATGCGATCTCCACCGTCGTGCCGGCCCGCAACGTGCGGCTGAGTTCGGACGAGGAGGGCGCCGTGGAACCGACCGTCGAGTGATTCGGCTCCGCTCACGCCCGCGCCGGGAAACAGCCTGTGTTCGAACGCCCGCGTTCCGGTGAGCGCGCGCTGCTCGTGCGCGTCGGGTTCGGCGGACCGATCGACCCGGAAGACCTCGAGGAGTTCCGCCAGCTCGCCCGCTCTGCCGGCGCCGAGCCCGTCGCCACGGTCACCGGGCGGCGCGAGCGGCCGGATCCGCGCTTTTTCGTCGGCAGCGGCAAGGCCGAGGAGCTGCGCTTGGCGGCCGAGCAGGCCGACGCGGAGCTGATTCTCATCGATCACGCGCTCGCGCCGAGTCAGGAGCGCAACCTCGAGAAGCTCACCGGACGGCGCGTGCTCGACCGCAACGGCTTGATCCTCGACATCTTCGCGCAGCGCGCGCGCAGTTTCGAGGGCAAGCTCGAGGTGGAGCTCGCACAGCTGCGCCACATCGCCACCCGCTTGGTGCGCGGCTGGACGCACCTCGAGCGGCAAAAGGGCGGCATCGGCATGCGCGGCCCCGGCGAGACTCAGCTCGAGACCGACCGGCGCCTGATCGCCCAACGCGTGCGGCTGCTGACCCGGCGCCTCGCCAAGCTGCGTCAGCAGCGTGAGACGGGCCGCCAAGTGCGGGCCGAGATCCCGGTCCCCTCGCTCGCACTGGTTGGCTATACCAACGCCGGCAAGTCGACGTTGTTTCGTGCGTTGACGGGCGCGGAGGCGTACGTGGCCGATCAGCTGTTTGCCACGCTCGATCCGACCGTGCGGCGGGTTACGCTGCCGGGCGGAACGGCGGTGGTGGCGGCCGACACCGTGGGGTTCATCCGCGAGCTGCCCCATGAGTTGGTGGCCGCGTTCCAATCAACACTCACCGAGGCGCGAGAGGCCACGCTGTTGCTGCACGTGGTCGATGCGAGTGATCCGCGCCGCGACGAGCACATTGCGCAGGTCAACGAGGTGCTGGCGCAGATCGGTGCGCAGTCGATTCCGCAGGTGCTCGTGTACAACAAAATCGATCGCCTCGGCCGCGCCCCGGGCATCGAGCGCAGTCCGGCCGGTGAGGCGACCACGGTGTGGATATCGGCCGCCGAGCGCCAGGGGCTCGATCTGCTGATCCGCGTGGTGGCCGAGCGCCTGGCGCGCAGCACGCGCGATGCGCGAGTCCGCCTGCCGCCCGGGGCGGGCGCACTGCGCTCGCGGCTGTATGCGGCGAAAGTGGTGCGCGCCGAGCGCGCCGGCGAGGACGGTTCGATCGAGCTTGCGGTGCAGATGCCCGACGCGGAGGTGCTGGCGCTCGCGCGCACCCCCGGCGTCGAGATTCTCGAGACACAACATCCGGACAGCTGACTGAGGAGCGCAACTGAAGTGGGCAGATTTGTCGTCGTGATCGGCACGCAGTGGGGCGATGAGGGCAAGGGCAAGGTGGTCGACCTGCTCACCGAGCGCGCCACGGCGGTGGTGCGCTTCCAGGGCGGACACAACGCCGGGCACACGCTGGTCATTGGCGGGGAGAAGACCATTCTCTCGCTGATTCCCTCCGGCATCCTGCGCGAGCAGGTGCGCTGCTTCATCGGCAACGGCGTGGTGCTCTCGCTCGAGGCGCTGCTGAAGGAAAGCCGTATGCTGATCGAGCGCGGCGTGCCGGTGTTCGAACGGCTCGCGCTCTCACCGCTCTGTCCGCTGATCCTGCCCTCGCACATCCAGCTCGATCAGGCGCGCGAGCTCGCGCGCGGTGCCAATGCGATCGGCACCACCGGCCGCGGCATCGGACCGGCCTATGAGGACAAGGTGGCCCGCCGCGCGGTGCGGGTCGGGGATCTGTTTCAGCGCGATCGCTTTGCCGCCAAGCTCGGCGAGGTGCTCGACTTTCACAACTTCGTGCTGCAGCGGTATTTTCGCCAGAGTCCGGTCGACTTCCAGAAGACCCTTGATGAGCAGCTCGCCTATGCCGAGACCATCGCGCCGCTGGTGACCGACGTGACGCTCGCGCTCGATCGGCTGCGCCGCGACGGCGGCAGCGCACTGTTCGAGGGGGCACAGGGTGCGATGCTCGATGTCGATCTGGGCACCTATCCGTACGTCACCTCCTCGAACACCACGGCCGGCTTCGCCGGTACCGGCTCAGGCCTCGGGCCGCGGGCTTTCGATTACGTGCTCGGCATCGTCAAGGCCTACACCACGCGCGTTGGCGCCGGGCCGTTCCCGACCGAACTGTTCGACGGCTACGGCGAGCATCTCTCGCGCGTCGGCCACGAGTTCGGTTCGGTCACCGGTCGGCGCCGGCGCTGTGGCTGGTTCGATTCGGTGGCGCTGCGTCGCGCGATCGTGCACTCGAGCGTCTCGGGGCTGTGCATCACCAAGCTCGATGTGCTCGACGGGCTCGATCTGATCCGCGTGTGCGTCGGTTATCGCATCGGCGGGGAGGTGGTGGCCGAACCGCCGCTCAGCCTCGAGGGGTATGCCGGACTCGAGCCGGTGTACGAGGAGTTGCCCGGCTGGCGCGACTCGACGGTGGGCGTGACCGAGTATGCGGCGCTGCCGCTCAACGCGCGCCGGTATCTCGAGCGGCTCGAAGCCCTGGTCGGCGTGCCAATCGACATCATCTCGACCGGCCCGGATCGAGACCACACCATCGTGCTGCGCCATCCGTTCGGCTGAGACCGCCCCGGAGGGCTTGCATTGGCACCGCAGCGCTGCGCAGCGGCTCGGGTTGCCGCTGCGGGGCTCGAGCGCGGCCGCAAGCTGCGCTAGCGTAGAGTTGCGAGTGCCACCAGACCCGCGGGATGATGGCTCATGCCTCTGATCAGCGTCGTGCAACAGCTGGCTTTTGCGAGAGATCTGCCCCGGATTCAGCAGATCGTGCGCACCGCTGCTCGCAACCTCACGGGTGCCGATGGCGCGACATTCGTGCTGCGCGATCGGGATCAGTGTTACTACGCGGACGAGGATGCGATCTCGCCTTTGTGGAAGGGACTGCGGTTCTCGCTGCAGACGTGCATCAGCGGCTGGTGCATGTTGAACCGCCAGGCGGTGGTGATCCCGGACATTTACGCCGATCGGCGCATTCCGATCGAAGCTTACCGGCCGACCTTCGTCAAAAGTCTGGTCATGGTGCCGATCCGCAGTCTCGATCCGATCGGTGCGATTGGCAATTACTGGTCGGGCTACCACGAGGCGACGGACGAAGAGGTCCGCACGTTGCAGGCCCTCGCCGATGCGACGGCCGTGGCGATGGAGAACGTGCGCATCTATGGCGAGCTTGAGCAGCGCGTGCGCGAGCGGACGAGCGAGCTCGAGGCGGCGCGCGCCGCGGCGCAGCGAGCGCTCGAGCTCGCCGATCAGGCCAACCGTGCCAAGAGCCGATTTCTCGCCACCGCGAGCCACGATTTGCGCCAGCCCCTGCAGAGCCTCTCGCTGCTGAACGGGAGCCTGCGGCGGATGCTGCGTGGTTCGGCGGCCGGCGAGGCGGCGGCCGAGGCCTTGGCCCAGCAGGAACTCGCCGTCAATGCCGCCTCGCGTCTGGTGAATACGCTGCTCGACATCAGCAAGCTCGAATCCGGCGCCGTCCGCCCGGAGATCGCTGATTTCGCGCTCGCCGAGCCGTTCGCGGAGCTTTGCCAGGAGTTCGCGAGTGCGGCCGCCAGCAAAGGGATCGCGCTGCGGGTCGAGCCGTGCACGGCGCAGGTGCGCAGCGATCCGGCCCTGCTCGGGCAGGTTCTGCGCAACCTGCTCGCCAATGCGATCAAATACACCCGCGCCGGCTCGGTGCGGCTGCGCGCTGAGTCGCACGGTGGCACCGTACGCGTGCAGGTTGAGGACACCGGGATCGGGATCGACTCGGATCATCTGCCGCACATCTTCGAGGAGTTCTATCAGGTCGGCAGCCCGCACGGGCGGACCCGCGAGGGGTTCGGGCTCGGCCTGAGCATCGTCGACCGCGTGGTGAAGCTGTTGGGCCACACTCTGGCGGTGCGCTCCGAGCCCGGCCAGGGCAGTGTGTTCACCGTGGAGCTGCCGCTCAGTCCCGCGCAACTCGCGCCGGACGCTGCGCGGGGGCCCGAGCGGCCGCAGGATTACGCTGCGGCGCACGGGCAGCGCATCCTGCTCGTCGAGGACGACGCCGGCGTGCGTGAGGCGACCCGGCTGTTGCTGGAGTCGCTCGGCTTTCAGGTTGCGAGCGCCGCGAGCCCTGCCGAGGCGATCCGCCAGGCGCACGCCCGGGGCGCCCCGGATCTGCTCATCAGTGACTATCACCTCGACTGCGAGCAGACCGGTCTTGAGGTCATTGCGGACCTGCGCGCCATGTTCGGTCCGACGCTCAACGTGATTCTGGTCACAGGCGACACCTCCCCGGCCATCAAGGGACTGGTGCCCGATCCGCGGATGCGCCTAGCCGCCAAGCCGGTGCAAGCCGAGCAGCTGCTGCGGCTGATGGACGAGCTGATGGGCAATGAGCAGCTCGCCTGAGCGCCTCGTGTCCACCGGGGAGTGGGGCTGAGACTCTCGAGCCGCCTCGTTACGAGACGGCTCGCTCGGAGCGGCTGACGAGCGACGCTTTGCGTCCACGCGGCGTCACGTGCACTGCGCAGCACTCGACCAAGTGGCTCTCAAACTGCCGCGCGCAACGTTCCCAGCCGCAATTCAAGGCGTGATCCCGGCACGCGCGCGGATCGATCCGCAGGGCCCGTTGCGCCGCCTGGCCAAGATCGGCATCGAGCGCCCCCGTCACGCCCTCGGTGACCACATCCACCGGACCGGTGACGGGGTAGGCGGCGACCGGTACGCCGCAGGCCATCGCCTCCAGGTTCACCAGACCGAACGTATCGGTGCGGCTCGGAAACACCAGCACGTCGCAGGCCGCCAGATGCGCCGCCAGGTCCTCCCCGAAGCGATAGCCCACGAAGTGTGCCCTCGGATAAGCGCTCTCGAGTCGCATCCGCTGCGGACCGTCGCCGATCAGGAGCTTTGAGCCGTGCCAGGGCATCTCGAGGAATGCCTCGATGTTCTTCTCGATGGCGAGGCGCCCCACATAGGCAGCAATCGGTCGGGGCAGCTGCAGGAACTGCTTCGGTCGCGGCCGAAACAGCTGCGTGTTGACGCCGCGACTCCAGCGCACCAAATTGGCGAAGCCGCGCTCGGTGAGCTCGCGTTGCACGGATGCAGTGCTGACCATGCAGTGTTGGGCCGCACCGTGAAACGCTCGGATGACCCGATAGGACAACGCCAACGGCAGCGGCAGGCGGGAGCGCAGATATTGTGGAAATTGGGTGTGATAAGAGCTTGTGAACCGCAGTCGGCGCGCGAGGCAGTAACGGCGGGCCGCCCAGCCGAGCGGCCCTTCCGTGGCGATGTGGACCGCGTGCGGGCGGTAGGCCTCGATCTGCCGTGACAGCCGGCGCCCGGGCAAGACCGCGATGGCGATCTCCGGGTAGCTCGGGCAAGGCACGGTCGGAAATTCCCGCGGGTGGATCACCCGCACGTCGAGGCCAAAGCGTGCCAGACACTCCACCGTCTGCGTCAACGTGGTGACGACGCCGTTGGTGAGAGGCAGCCAGGCGTCGGTCACGATGAGGACTTTTTGCATCACTGAAGGCGCCTCGGTATCCGGATGACACAAGTCAATATTTGTACGACCGATTGATGACTGTTTGGCGACAGTGTCTGGAATTCTGTGTGACTCCGTACCTGCTCTGCAGTGTGCGCTGCGTTCGGTGCGGCCGTGCGCTGCGGGGTGAGCGACCCTATTGCTGGGGCACTGTCATACTCGAGTAACACGGATGTTATCTCATGCGGGACCAGAGCAGCCGAACGGGCTGCGAGCCACAGACGGGGAGAGGAATGCTGCACGATTTGCGCACGGCGCTGGCGATTCAGCGCTGGGATGATCATCGCTTCTACCACCACAGCCGGATCAATCAGTCATTGCATCTGTTGAGCGCGGCGACCTTCCTCGCCACCTACGTCATCGTGTTCTTCAGCCCCCTGTGGGCCGCATTGATCGGCTGGCTCATCGCCATGCTGATTCGCCAGATCGGACATTTCTTCTTTGAGCCCAAGGGCTACGACAGTGTGAACCAGGTGAGCCATGCGCACAAAGAGCGCATCAAAGTGGGCTACAACCTGCGTCGCAAGCTCGTGCTGCTGTCGGTCTGGGCGCTCTCGCCCGTCGTGCTCTGGATGCGCCCATCACTCTGGGGGCTGTATTCGGCGCATACCGCGCGGCCGCTGTATCTGGAGCACCTCGGTCAGCTGTGGCTTGCGATCGGGTGTGCTGCGCTGCTGGTGCGCACGATGTATCTGTGTTGGCACCGCGACGTGCAGACCGGGCTCGTGTGGCTGGCGAAAATCATCACCGACCCCTTCCACGACATCATGCTTTACCACCGAGCACCGCTGCATCTGCTGCGCGGGGAGTTGATCGACCCGATGAGTTCCGGCGCACCCGCACGAGCAGCATCTCCGTGAGCACCCGGCGTCTGATCGCGCGGTTCTCGGGCGACCCTTCCCACCACCAGCCGTCGGCCTGCATCTGCTGCGCGGCGGCCACGAACCGTTCGGCGACCGCGGCGAACTCCGCCTCGCCGTAGTTCAGGCTGAAGATGAGCCGTCCGGTTCCCACCCAGCTGAGCGCCAGACCTTGGGCACGCAGGTAGTATTGCAGCATCCAATTGTAGCGGGACGGGTGGGGGTAATAGACGGTCCAGATCGTCGAGAGGGCCGCGACGCGCACGTTCACCCCAGCGCCGGCCAACCGGTCGTTCAACGCCTGCGCGCGCGCATTCCAGGTGTGGTCGAGGTCGCAATAACGAGCACGGATGACCGCGGAGTCGAGCTCGCGCAGAAACTCGTTCATCGCGCCCATCACGTACGGATGGGAGTTGAACGTGCCGCGCGCCAGGCAGATGTCGGCGGGACGTTCCGGCCGAAAACGGCGCATCAAGTCGGTGCGCCCGCAGAGCACGCCAATCGGCAGCCCGCCGCCGACGGTCTTGCCGTAGGTGACCAGGTCAGCCCGCACGCCGAAATACTCCTGCGCCCCGCCGGGGGCGAGTCGGAATCCGACGAACACCTCATCAAAGATCAACGCAATGCCGCGCACCGTGCACACCTTTCGCAGTTCGTGCAGCCAGCGCGTGTACGCCTCACGGTCGAAGTGAGCGCGCCGTGCGCTGTCGGTCAACATCGAATCGGCCGGTGCGGAGGCGTTGGGGTGCAGTGCCTGCAGGGGATTGACCAGCACGCAAGCAATGTCCCGCCGGGTGCGCAGCACGCGCAGGGTGTGCGGGTGCATCTCGCGCAGGGTGAGAGTATCGCGCGCGGATGCTGGATTGCCGGGACCTGGCTGCACATCGCCCCACCAGCCGTGGTAAGCCCCGCAGAAGCGCACCAGATAGCGGCGCCGTGTGTGATAGCGCGCCAGGCGCACGGCCTGCATGACCGCCTCGGTGCCGGACATGTGAAACGACACCTGCTCGAGTCCCGAGATGCGCAGCAGTCGAGCGACGTTGTCGGCAATCAGGGGGTGATAGGTGCCCAGGAGCGGTCCGAGCGCGCGCACGCGCGCGGCGCCGCGCTCGATGCAGGTGCGGTAATGATCGTAGCCGAACACGTTAAGTCCATACGATCCGCTGAGGTCGTAGAGCTGGTTGCCATCGAGGTCGATCAGCTCGCAGCCCTGCGTTGCGTTTGCCAATACCGCCGGCTTGAAGTGGCGGCCGACCAGCTCGCTAAACTGAAACGGCACGCGGTAGCGCGAGGTGAGCTGCCAGTCGGGCAGCGAGCCGGCGATGGCCTCGGTCGCGGCCGCCGTGCGGGCGAAGCGCTCGGCATGCAGTGCGGCGAGTCGCATGAAGGCCGCTTGCCGTCGGGCGGCGAGGCTCTCCGGTGCGCCATCGGCGCAGAAGAACTGCGCCGCATCGTAGGCGTAGAACGGTATGCGCGCGGCGAGCCAGCGTGCGATGCGAGCGTGACCGGCCAGCGAGCGTCCCTTGGCGAGGGAGAGCTCGATGCGCCGTTTCAGCCGTGTCAGCGCGGTGAGCGCCACGCAGATCAGCGCACACCCTGCACCCAGCGCCATGCCCGACGAGCCGATCATGCGTTTCATCCGCCGCGCCGCGGCGTCGCGGCAAGACGAGTCTACGCAGCGACGGTGACACTCTGATGACCCCGAAAGCGTGCCTGCGTCGCCTGCTGCAGCACGAGCGGCTGAACTTCGTGTTGACCAACCGCTTGCCGCGGCGGACGTTGAGCCGCGCCGCGGGCTGGCTCAGCCGGATCGAACACCCGTGGGTGTGCGCGGTCAGCATCGCGGTCTGGCGTTTGTTCGCCGATCTCGATCTCAGCGACGCCAGGCAGACCCGCTTCAAGAGTCTGCACGAGTGCTTCACGCGCGAGTTGCGCGAGGGCGCCCGGCCGATCGATCCGGATCAGCGCGTGCTGGTGAGTCCCTGCGATGGCCTCGTGGGGGCGGTTGGCTCGATCGAGACCGGTACGCTGCTGCAGGCCAAGGGTCAGACGTATCGGCTTACCGATCTGCTCGCCGAGCGTCTCAGCGACGAGGCTTATCAGGGCGGCTGCTATGTCACGCTGCGGCTGACCGCGGGGATGTATCACCGGTTTCATGCCCCGTATGATTGCCGGGTGCGTCGGGTCGCCCACATTCCCGGCGATACCTGGAACGTCAATCCGGGCACCCTGAAGCGCATCGCGCGGCTCTACTGCCGCAACGAGCGCGCGGTGCTCGAGTGCGAACTCGTGCCCGACGGAGCCAGGATCGCCGTGATTCCCGTGGCGGCGATCCTGGTGGCAGGCATTCGCCTGCGGTTTCTCGATCTGCTGTTGCACCAGGACTATGCCGGTCCCCGCGTCATCGACTGTGATGCGCACCTGAGCAAGGGGCAGGAGATGGGTTGGTTCGAGCATGGCTCGACTCTCATCGTGCTCGCGCCGCGCGGCTTCTCGATCTGTCGGGACGTCAGCACCGGGGCGCGGCTGCGTATGGGGCAGGCACTACTGCAGCATCCCGCGCGATCCGCGCGGCCGCCGCTCTAGCCCGAGGGCTGTCTGGTGCGCGGCGCGTGCTGAACGCTCATGGAGCGAGGCCCTGCGGCGCACCGCCGCCGGCGTGCGAGCCTCAGCACGAGCGCACCGAGCCCCAGAGCGACGCCGCACACGGGCGAGGCGCCGAGCACCCTCGGCAGCTGATGCGCGAGGAAATAGCCGGCGAATACGAATTCGCTGATGCCGATCAGCACCGCCGGCGTGTTGCAGCAGAGGAATGTTCGATAATTGAGCCGGAACATGCCCGCCAGCGCCGGGGTGATCCAGGAAAGCGGACCACTCAAACGGGCCACGAATACCGCCACGGCGCCCCGCCGGCAAAAGAAAGCGACGCCGGCATCGTAGGCGCCGCCCCGCACGAGCGCGCCGAGCAGCGGCCAGCGGGCGAGCCGCCGAAACAGCCGCTCGCCGTAGTGCCGCCCGATCCAGTAGCTGCAGTTGTCACCGAGCACACCGCCGCCGTAGAGCATTGCAAGCACCGCGAGCAGATCGAGCGTGCCGGTGGCCGCGAGCAGCGCTCCGGCGAGAAAGACCATCTCGCCCGGTATCAGCAACGAGAACGGCACCACGGTCTCGAGGCACGCGCCGAGGAACAATGCCGGATAGGCCCACGCCCGGTGCGCATGGAGGGCGCTGAGCCACGCGTGCACTGCGGCGCCGTCAGCGAACGACATCGTAGGCGCGGTGGAGCTTGTGGCGCTGCGGCAGCAGCGCCTCGAGCAGCCAGCGCAATCCCTGCCGCAGGTAGCCGCGCGCGGCAAATCGCCGTGTGGAGGTGCTCACCTGATCGGTGGGCACGAAGAAGAACCGTCCGTAGCGGCGGCACTCGTGGATGAAGGTCAGATCTTCAGCGAAGTTCAGCTGCTCGCGAAAGCGAACCCCCCGGGCAATGGCGGTGCGGGCGATCTGAATGGAGTAGGAAGTGCGCGTCAGGCGGTGTATCAGGTCGTAGAGTCTGAACCAGACGCGCGCGTACAGGTGCCGCTCGGTGTGTGGGCGCACGGCTGTGGTGCCGACGCTGAGGCCCGCCTGGCCGTGCCGGAGGAGCCAGGTGTTCAGGTGATGCAGAAAGTGACGACCGAGCCGGGTGTCGGCATCGCAGAAGACCACCCATTCGGAGTGCGCCGCGACGGCACCAAGACCGGCATTCTTTGCGCACGAGACGCCGCGTGGGCTGTGCAGGACGCGCAGCCTGCCGGCAGTGGCCGGCTCACGGGCGATGTCGAGGGCGATCGGCGCGGTTGCATCGCTCGAACCATTCTCCACCACGATCGGAA
>JAKBCE010000028.1 GCA_021808195.1 Pseudomonadota bacterium | reverse complement strand
TCGCGCTTGGCGTCCCGAGCAATCGCCGGATATTCCGTGCGCAATTGCCGCATCGTTACGCTCATAGGCCCCGCGCACCGGCTTCTGCGGGCTCATGCCCCAGCCAGCCAGGTAGCGACCAACCGTGGTCAGCGACACCGAAACCCCGTACTCGCGCTCGATCAGGCTCACCACTGCCGCCCGCGTCCACAAATAGAACGGCAGCTTCAACTGGTCCGGCAGCGAGTCGATGATCAGTTGCCGGATGCGCGCCGATTGCGCCGGCTGCGCGAGATCCTGGCGCGCCAGGGTCTGGCGCGCAGTCAAATCACGATCCTCGATGCATTGCTGAAGCTCCGGCAGGCCTGCTGCGACCCGCGTCTGATCGTCCCGGCGGGCGGCGCCGGCGAAACGATCCCGTCCGCAAAGCTCGACTGGCTCGCCGCCGCGCTCCCGGAGCTCGCGGCCGAGGGGCGCCGGATCCTGCTCTTCTCGCAGTTCACCTCCATGCTGCGACTCATCGAAACCAAGGTGCGCGAGCTTGAGATCCCCTACTGTTTGCTCACGGGGGAGACGCGCGACCGTGCTGCTCAGGTCGGGCGCTTCCAGTCGGGCGGCGCGCCGCTTTTCCTGATCAGCCTCAAGGCCGGCGGAACGGCTCTAAACCTCACTGCCGCCGACACCGTTATTCACTACGACCCCTGGTGGAATCCGGCCTCCGAGGCGCAGGCGACTGATCGTGCGCACCGCATTGGCCAGGATCGGCCGGTATTCGTCTACAAGCCCATCGCGCAGAACACCGTCGAGGAGCGGATGCTCGCCCTGCAGGATGAGAAACGCGCGCTCGCGGCAGGGATATTCGCCAGTCGTGGGAGAGGTTCGCCTCTGGCGCTGTCCGAGATCGATCTGGAGAGGCTGCTCACGGCATGACAAAATTCTCTGGAACGATTTTGGACGGCGGTAGCTCAGGCAGGGGTGTCCCGGTGAGTTTCGACTCGCGAACGCGGGGCTCTGAGGACTCAGAGACGGGGCCTCGCAACGCTATGGCCGGTGAGCTGCAGGCGCAGATCGATGCGCTGCTCCTTGAGCAAGGCGCGCTTGCCCTGGTGGAGCTGCTGTTCGCCACGGGGCGGCTCCTCTACGCCGACTATGAAGCGTGGCGGCAAGGCGATGTCGGCAGCCTGGACGAGGTGTTGATGGGGCGCCGAGAGGCAGTGCGCGAGGAGCTCGAGCAGGCGGTCGCTTATGCGCGTGCGCTCGGCCTGGTCGAGCAGCCCACGGAGCTCACTAGGACACGGAACACCTCCATCGGCGCGGGCGCGTTGCGGGTCAGCGATGACCCGCGCCTCAGCGCGCTCATCGTGAGGCGCTATGTGCCGGCGCAATCGGCGCTGCAGATGGATCTCTTCTTCGACAATCCGGTGGTCTCGCTGGTCAACGGGCTGGCGCGCGCGATGGCCGCAGGTGACGCGGTGGAAGCAGGGCGCCTGCTCGACATTCTCTACGCGAAGGAGCCGAATCACCCCGAACTGGCGGCGTTCGATCGCTTGCTCGAAGCGCTCGACCATTCCGGTCGCCCGATCGCCGATTGCAGCCTGGAGTTGGAATTCATAACAGATGTCGCGCCGTGCGCCTGGCGGGTGCTCGGCGCGCGCGCCAGGGATCTGCTGGTGCCTTTGTGGCGACGCCTGGCCGAGGCGCTGCGCTCGAGCCCCTATGTGCCGCAAGCGCCTTTGCTGCACGCGAGTCATGCGTGGAGCGAGGCACAGGCGTGGGATGAAGTCAGGGTGAGCGTGCTCAGGGAATCACAGTGGTGGCTCCACTTGCCGCTCACTCTGCGACTGATCGAGAGCAGCTTGAAGCAGCGGCGGCGTACTGAGGCGCTGTGGGTGTGGTTCCAGTTGTGCTGGCAAGCGCCGGAGCGGGCGCCGGAAGCGCTCGAGAGGGTCAACTTCCCGGATCTGCATGCGCTCTGGCAGCGCTTTCTCGAGGCAGAAGAAGACTCGTCTGCGCTTCCGGATGGAGGGCACGCGCTCACCGCGGCCGATTTCCCCGCTTGGGTGTTGCTCGATGAGCCGGCGCTTGCGGGCCGGTTGCCGTCGGCGATGCCCACGGGCGCGAGTGCGGGCGAGGAGCATTATCGATTGGCGTATCGCTGGATCGCGGCGCGCGCGGCACGGCGCTCGGCCGAGGAGATGGCGCTGCGCAAGGCTCTCAAGGAAGCCCAGCCCGCACTTTTCGAGCAACTTCTGCGCGCGGTGGAGCAAGGAAATCAGGCATGACGGAGGGTAAGCGCGCCCACGGTGCAAGGCCTGCGTGGAGCGTTCCATCGGATCGCCCGTGTCATCGCGCCATCGACGAGCGAATCGGCCTCGGCACGGTCCGCATCACTCTGAATAGCGATCAGTGTCGCCTGCCGCATGCAGGGCGATGATGTTTCCGAGCCGGCATGGTGCCTTGCTCAGCATCAAATCCTGCTCTTTGGCCGCTTCCGAGTCGGCATAGGTCGCGAATCAGCTCCGCAACTGACAGGGGATGAAGGCGTAGCAGATGATGGCGACCCTGCAGGGGGTCACCTCCAAAGCGATAAAGATCCACGCGAGCGCTGCCCGTGACCAGAATCCGCTGCCCGCGCCCACGGCCGCCGTATAGGCCTTTCAGATAGTTCCGCCAGCGGCGGTACTGGTGGATCTCGTCGAATATCCAAAGCCTTCCGGGCGGCAGCTCTCCTTTGAGAATCCTCTCGCGATCCTCCGCGACATCCCAATTGAGATGACCGGCAGCACCGCCGTTCAGCGAGCGCGCAAGAGTCGTCTTACCGACCTGACGGGGGCCGGCTATGAATACCATCTTCTGCGCAAGATCCCGGCGGACCTGTGGCAGAAGGTAACGCGTGATCCTCGCCATGCTTGCGAAAGCACACGACTAATTTCGCTAGTGGGCAAAATTACTCGCGAGTAATTTCGACTAATGAGGAAATCTATCGGGGCCCATTCGCCAGATGATTGCAAGGGGAATGGACTACGACGGGAGTGAGGAGACTGGCAGGCCGATCGAGAATCACGGCGCGGCATTTGAATTCCCCCCGCCCCCGCACCGCCCTAATTTCGCCCTGATGCAATTTCGCGGCTGTCCGATAAAAAATAGAAGCAATGATCCGGAAGCAGTCATTCTCCGAAGCGTCCGCGGATGCCTCGGAAGTCAATCAAAGAACAGGATTTAAGTTATTGGAAAATAAAGAATTCTTCGTGTCCGAGGGAGGCGTCGAACGCAATCCGGAAGCCCTTTGGTAACAGCCACTTAGGTCGTCGCGCCTATCGAGTTACCCGCAATTCCGCCCATGGATCCAGCCGACGGAGTGGTAGGCCATGCCCGCGTATAATGATTAAATCTGGGCCGCGGTCCAGTGGCCTATGCTGCGCTGGGACTAGTAGGGGCATTTACACGATGAACACATTGATCGAGAGCAATTCCGCTGTGATGATGGGAAAGCCAGTCGTCAAGGGGACGCGGATCACCGTGGAACAGATACTCGAGAAACTCGCAGCGGGTGAGACAATCGAGCAGATTCTAGAGTCCCATCCGAGGCTGACCCGCCCGGCGATCCTGGCTGCTATCGACTTCGGGGCTCAGGCTCTGCGGGCGGATGTCATCTATCCGCTGTCTGCCGCATGAACCTTGTCGCGGACGAAGGTGTAGACAAAGCAATTGTCGATGCGCTTCGCGCCAGCGGCTTCAGCGTCAAATATTTTGCTGAAGCCGGCGTCGGAGCGGCGGACAAAGAAGTGCTCGCGGCCGCTAACGATGAGCAGAGCCTTCTGCTCACGTGCGACAAGGACTTCGGCGAGCTTGTGTTCCGGCAGCGGCAGGTACATGCGGGCGTCGTCCTGATCCGACTGACTGGCATGACTGCGGCCAAAAAGGCGAACATGGTGCTCGAGGCCATCAAACAGCACAGTCCGGACATGGGCGGCGCGTTCACGGTGATTTCTGCGGGGCTGTTGCGCGTTCGCCATCGGGATCCGTTACCGCCGCAAGCATGACTCAGGGCCAGGGCGAGTGCGCCCGCGGACTTGGGCATAGTGCACGTCGGTTCACAGGCTTGCCGTTCTCGCTGGCGTCGTAATGGCTGCCACAAGTCTAATAAAGACTCCTGGCCTCAGTGCTGTTGGGGCCGCGGCCGCGGTTTCAGTAGGATGCTCCTACCTTCTATGGTGCCGTATCAACAGGGGCGATGGTAAGTCGTCCTAATTCGGTTGCCTTCCGCGAGACATCTGTCGAGTGGCTCCTTCACTGAAATTGCGGACGTTTGACTTCACTTGGTCGACGACAATTATCTTGACCGGCTGACGACAACTATCGTGGCCGGTTGAGGGCGGCCGGCCGGGCGCCCTTGGTGGTGGGGCTAGAGTTACCTCTCGCGCACGAGCGGAGGGGTGGCGATGCCTGGCCTACGCATCACGGATCACCAAGTGAACCGATACAAAGACTTACGTCGAGAGCTGAGCCAAGAGGCGGCGGCGGCGAAGTGCGGCATCAGCGTACGCACCGCTCGGCGGATCGAGCAGACGGGCAGCCTGCCCTCGCAGCGGCCGAGAAGAACCTGGCGCACCCGGGAGGATCCCCTCGAGACGGTCTGGGCGAGCGAGATCGTCCCGTTGCTGCGCTCAAGTCCAGGGCTGACGGCGGTGAGCGTGTTCGAGGAGATGCAGCGCCGTTACCCGGAGCGCTTTGCGCAGGGCGTGCTGCGCACGCTGCAAAGGCGGATGCGCATCTGGCGAGCACTCGAGGGCGAGGAACGCGAGGTGTACTTCGAGCAGGTCCATGAGCCGGGTCGGCTGGGCTTGTCGGACTTCACCGATGCGAAGGAGCTGCAGGTGTGCATCGCGGGCGTGTCGCTCGAGCACCGCCTCTATCAGTTTGCCTTGGCCTACTCGGGCTGGCGACATGTGGAAGTGATACTCGGCGGGGAGAGCTGGGTGGCGCTCTCTGCGGGGCTGCAGAACGCGCTGTGGAGCTTGGGCGGTGTGCCACTGGAGCATCGCACCGACTCGCTCTCGGCGGCGTTCAACAACCTTGCTGAGCATGAGGCGCTGACCCGTCGCTACGAAGAACTGTGCGAGCTGTACGGGATGCACGCGACGCGCAACAACCTTGGCGCCAGTCACGAGAACGGCTCGATCGAGTCGCGTCAGAGGACGATCAAGCGCGCCCTTGAACAGGCACTGCTGCTGCGCGGCAGCCGCGAGTTCGGCGCGCTTGAGGACTACCGCAAGTTCGTCGCCGAAGTGGCCACGCGCATGAACGCGCGAGTCATCAAGGCGCTTGCGGTCGAGAGAGCCTGTCTGCAGCGGCTGCCGACCCGTAGGGCGAATGACTGGGAAGAGATCGACGCGCGCGTCAGCAAGTTCTCACTCGTGTCGGTCAAGCACGCCGTGTACTCAGTGCCTTCGCGCTTGGTGGGTCATCGACTGAAGGTACGGGTGTATGAAGCGCGCGTGGAAGGATACCTTGGGGAACACTGCGTGTTCGAGGCGCCCAGGCTGCGTCCCGGCCCGGGAAATCCCCGGCCCAAGCACATCGACTTCCGTCACCTGCTTCCGGCGTTGAAGCGCAAGCCGGCGGCGCTGGTGCGCTGGCGGCTGCGCGATGAGCTGTTCCCGCGCAGCGAATACCGCCAGACCTGGCAGTACCTGATCGAGCGCCTTCCCGAAGCACGCGCCGCACGCGTGATGGTGGGGTTGCTGGAGCTGGCCGCCGCCGACGGCTGTGAGGTGCTCCTGGCCCATGAGCTCGCCCGGCTCCTCGAGCGGGACGAGATGCCGGATCTGCAGCAGCTCAAGGAGCGGTTCTGCCCGCGAACGGCGGCGCTGCCGAGTGTGTCGGTGATCCTGCCGGCGTTGAGCACATATGACGCGCTCGTGGAGGTTGCATGAACGGTTCGCTCAGCGCCGATGCGGCCCGGCTGCCGATGCTGCTCACCGAGCTGCGCCTGCCGACGATCAAACGGATGTGGGAAGCGATCGGTGAACAGTCCGACCGCGAAGGCTGGCGCGCCGAACGGCTGCTGTCGATGCTGTTCGAGCAGGAGATCGATGAGCGCGCACAACGTCGTCTTGCGCGGCATCGACTTGACTCACTGCTGCCCAGCGACAAGCGACTGGAGAACTTCGACTTCGATGAGGTACCGACAGTCTCCAAGGCACACGTTCACGCTCTGGCGGAGGGCGATGCGTGGCTGGAAAAAGGCGCGAACCTGCTGCTGTTCGGTCCACCTGGAGCCGGCAAAACGCACTTGATCTGCGCGATCGGGCACGCGCTGATCGACCGTGGCTGGCGCGTCCTGTTTACCCGCACCGGCGAGCTGGTGCAAAAGCTGCAGGCCGCCAGGCGTGATCTGCGCCTCCCGGCAGAGCTGGCGAAGCTCGATCGCTTCGACCTGCTGATCCTCGATGACGTGAGCTACGTGCGCAAGGATCAGGCGGAGACCAGTGTGCTCTTCGAGCTGATCGCCGAGCGGTACGAGCGAAAGAGCCTGGCCATCACTGCAAACCAGCCGTTCTCGGCTTGGGAGCAGGTGTTCCCGGAGCCGGCCATGACACTTGCCGCGGTCGATCGGCTGGTGCATCACTCGACGATCTTCGAGATGAACGTCGAGAGCTACCGCCGCAGAAAGGCTGCCCGGCCGGGGCGCGCCCCGGCCGGGCAGCAGGAGAAGCGATCAGCTCAATGAACCCATCCACTCCTCACTGCACCGGCCAGGATGGTTGTCGCCGAGCGGACAAGATAGTTGACGTCAGACATTCACTCGAATCGCGTGATGGTAGAGGGTCCGGAAGCGGACAGAGGGCGTGGTGTGTGTTAGGCGTCCACCAATCTCGCAGCTTTGCCTTCCGCGCATTCAGGTTTGGCGTCGGGGCCGTGGTACCAATTGTTGTGCAGTGAATACTGTTAGCAGGAGTGGCATTGAGTGATTTTTCAGTGCCAATTGCACTTCGGACAAACCCCTCCCGTGTCAAACGCACGTCCAGCAGAGAGCTCGTCCGCAGCCGAGAAGCTTGCGGGAGCAGACCCATCTGCTGGAGGCTCTAGGGGTCCGTCGACAGAGCGGACAGAAGCTCCGGGTCGCGCTCCAGATCGGCCCCAGCACGCCGCAATGCCATTTGCAGGATGCCATGGCGATGGTGGTCGGCGATGAGACGGTCACGTCGAGCCCTTCTCGTGCGAGGGTCCAGAGTGCCTGCAGCGTAGACTACGCCGTTCCGTCAGACTACAGGCAGATGATCCGCGATCCTGGTCTTGCGATGGCCGCCCCCAGGCCGAAGGAGATGCCCTGGCGGATCGCGCCGCCGGTATTGGTCATTACGGTGTGCGGTTCGGCGCGGTAGGACTGCTGCAGGAACGAGCCGCCGCAGGTCGAGCCGTCGGCGGACACGATGCTTCCCTCGGGCAGTTCCGTGACCAGTGTCTCTGCAATATCCATGGGCGTTAGCGCAGAAGTGCGTCCGCCGGCCGGACGCGAGAGCACTGTGTCAGCGCGGCCGGCTGTGGGCGCCAGCGCATCGAACAGAGCCTTCAATGCCAGGCACCCGTCCTCGCCCCGGCCGCGACAGCTCGATCAGGTGCTCATCCGGCACCAGCCGGTTCGGCAGTCCGGGGTGGCCGAAGTAGCTCTCCGGCGCGAGCGCCTCCCCCGGGGGAGGCAAATCAACAGCCCACCGCCTTAGTCTCAACTACTCCGCGATTCCGCGAGGTCATTCAGAAGCACCGTCTCGATCAGTGGCGCTGACTGCCAGAGATTGTCGTTCGTGACCGCGAGTGTTGCGCCTGATCTGAGACCAGTGGCGAGCTGAATGGAGTCTGGCGTGCGCAGCTTATGTCGCGCGCGCAGAGCCGCTGCATCCAGCAGAATCTCTCGCGAGATGGGGATGAGCTCCAGATGTGGAAAGTAATCGAGGAGTACCTCGTAATCATCGGTGACGTCCTGTCTGCCCAGTTGCAGGGGCGGTACGGTCAGTTCAAGCAGGGTCAGCTCTGAGGCGATTGCGCGAAACCTGCCTTCCTCGAGATTTTCGATTACACGGGCCGCCGGCGGGCCAAACTCCGGATGCTCCTCTAAATGATAGATCCAGACACAGGTATCGATCAGGATCCGCTTATGGCCGCCGGGAAACCTCGCGCTCACCAAGATTCGCGCTCATCCTTAAGATAGGCTTCCGCTCCCTGCCACACATCCCGGTGGAGGCCGGCCATGTGCTTGGCGAACTTCTTCGGTTTCGGGACGATGACGACGCGGTCAGGCTTGCTTAGCACGAGTAGCTCGTCGCCGGCGGAAAGACCCATCGCATCCCGGGCCTTCCGCGGTATCACAATCTGGAACTTGCTGCTCAGAGTGACGGTTGCGGCCATGGTGCAGCCCGGTAAAGTGAAAACCTAATATCACTTTACGACATTCCAGAGTCGCGAAAACGCGAGAGCAGTTTGAATTTCCGCCACCCCGCCCCGATCAAGCCCTGCTAGGATGTCGCGGCGGTCCGATGAAGAATAAAAGCAATGATTCGGCCGCGCTCACACCTCCGAAGCGTCCAGGACGCCTCGGAAATCAGTCGAACATTGGAATTAAGTTATTGAAAAGATAAAGAATTCTTGGTGCCCGGGAGAGTACCGGTAAGCGCATAAAAACTCCTGTGCGCTGAGGTACTTGGGCCATTCGGTCGGGCGGGTTACCCTCAAAGCTACCCAGCCCGCTAGCCGACGGCTTGGTACGGCCTGGTACGGCCTGATCCACCCTGATCAGCTTGCAGATCTTATCGGCGTAAAATGCGGTTCGACTCATTTCGAGGCGGCCACGTCTGCGTCGGCGGGCCGAACCGACGACTATCTTCGGAGTACTCGCGTGGCGCGAAAGCTAGACCGCATCACCATCAATCCGGCGATCATGAACGGGCAACCCTGCATCCGAGGCATGCGCCTGACCGTGCGGCGGGTTCTCGAGGCTGCCGCCTTATACCCGGATCGGAACGATCTCAGGAGGGAATATCCAGAGCTTGAGGACGAGGATATCGCGCAGGCTCTCGACTTTGCCGCTCGCAATCTCGACGATCAGATCATTCTGGTGGAAAGCGCGTGATTCGAGTGCTGCTCGACCAGGGGCTTCCACGCTCCGCCGTCGAGCTGCTCCGCGCGGACGGATGGGATGCCGTTCATGTGGTCGAATGTGGTCTTAGCTCCGCCCCCGACGAGCAAATACTGCAATACGCTCGAGCCAACGGATATGTCGTCTGCACGCTCGATGCGGATTTTCATTCGATACTTGCTGTGTCGGGCTCTATAGGCCCGTCCGTGGTCCGCGTACGCCGCGAGGGTCTGCGTGGCCCCGGGCTCGCCTCGCTGCTGAAACGTATCTGGGACGAAGTAGGGGACGCCATCAAGAACGGCGCCGCCGTCACGGTGACCGACCGCGCCGTCCGAGTCCGGCAGCTTCCCATTTAGCTGATTGCACGGATCGAATCCGTAGCGGACCGTGGGTCGGCGGAATAGACGTCCACCAAGCGGACAATGAAAATCAATCCGCCATCGTGATCGCAAGAGCGTCCAGACATGACCGCGCGCGATAAAAGAGTGCTCAAACGCTCCGCATTGTCGGAAATCAGCGTGGTCGCGGATATCCTGCGCCACTGGGACCCCATCAACGTCCAGCCAGGTACCGTCGGTCCCGCCGATGAGTATGATAGCTACGCGCCCCATATCGTTTCGATGGTGAAGAGCGGTTGCACGATCGAGCAACTCGCAGCGCATCTAGATCACCTTTGCGTGGAGAAAATGGGGCTCGGCACGAGTTCCAATGCGAGCTGGGTGCACAACCTTGAATTTGCTGCACTGATTGTCAGTAAATTGCATGGGGTGAGCGCCCCCTCGAGCGGACCGCTTTTCCCTCCGCTATTATCTCGCGCCGAGCGCCTTGAGACGCTGTCATCGCAGCTGATAGCTGACGTTACGCTGTATCCTTCAGAGTCTGGTGGCCACGAGATACGGCCTGGCTGGGGATGCCCATGCGTCCTTTCAATGAGTCAGCCGATCGTCGGGTACGACGGATGGCCACTGCTTGGTGACAACCCCATGAGTGCCGGGGAACATCGTCGAGTCGGATTTGTGTTTCTTTCCGGCGAAGAGGCCGCCGCGGTATTTCGAAAAGCCGGGCGCTTCTTTCTCTGGGAAGGACGCTGCATTGGCGAAGCTGTTGTGGTTGCACCGTGATTCGTCGCCTTGCACGTCCGAGCCTAATAAGGACCTTCCTTGAAGAAGGCGCTCGCATAAGTTCGATTTAGGTCGATCTTGCCAAAGAGATTTGGAGTCGATGCATGCGCATCCGCATTAGCTATTCCGACCAAAACGAGTCCTTGCGTCCCCTCTTTCCTGTAAGCGGCAGCCTCGCTGAAAGCGAAATTTATGCCGCTGAGGCGTATCGTCGAGTTAGATAATCCGATTGTGAGTGCGGCAGGGGAATCTGGAAAACTATTGATTGCATTGCGATGGAAGGGTCGCTCCGTTACTGAACCCGAAGCCTCCGTGTTTGTGCTCGGAGTGCCCGCAGCGTCTGCGGACCCAATTGAAGGTTTCGATGTCGATATGTACCGAAGGCTTGTCTGGGGCATCGTGACCCCTGCATAGGTCGCCCTATTGCAGCCGTTCGTGACCGGCAGCAACGGGTCGAGGGTGTGTGAAAACGCGAAGGCGCCGTCTCGTGGGTGTGATAGCGGCTCCGTTCGAGGCGAAAACTAGGGTGAAATCGAACCCACGTGGCTAATATTGACATCGCAAAACTGCAGCGTGTGAGTTTCCACACACCCTCGGTCGAATCCGGTCGCTGACCAGCTGCGCCGTTGTTTTTGATAGCGGACGGAAGTTTTGGTGGGCCAAGACATCCATCATGGATGTTGCGGTGAGCCCTCCTGGCGCGCCGTGTCTGCTGCCTGGTGATGCTGCGCCAAGGCGATCTCGCCTATACCGGCCACCATGACAGTTCACGCGATTGTCGTTGCGGTCGGCGTGAAAGTTGTCGGGGACGTCGACCTCGAGCGCGAAAAACGAGCTCCGATCGCGCTTGACATGGGAGGGCGGCAGCCCAAGGACGGTGCTCAGGCGAATGAGGCGCGGGCCGGCAATTTGAATTTCCCCCGCACCGCCCCGATCAAGCCCTGCTAGGATGTCGCGGCGGTCCGATGAAGAATAAAAGCAATGATTCGGCCGCGCTCAAACCTCCGAAGCGTCCAGGACGCCTCGGAAATCAGTCGAACATTGGAATTAAGTTATTGAAAAGAAAAGAATTATTGGTGCCCGGGAGAGGACTCGAACCTCCACGGTGTTACCCGCTAGTACCTGAAACTAGTGCGTCTACCAATTCCGCCACCCGGGCCGGGAAGCGAGGCGGCGAAATCTACGCACCGGACCGAGAACTGTCAATTGAAAGGTAAAGGCAAAGGAAAAGGGCGTCGAACCCAGTACGGGCGGCGCGAACACGGGGGCGCCGCGGCGGGCTCCAGTCAGCACTCCGGGCGCTCGGCCCCGGCTGAGGGGCATTCCCGCCGCGCACGCTCGGGCCCACTCGGCACCCGCCCGCGGCGGAGCGGATCCGACGCTGCCGAGTCGGGTGCGCCCGAGCGCGTCCGGGCCGGGGAGCTGGTCGAGGGGCAGGTCAGTGCGCACCGCGCCGGCTACGGCTTTCTGCGCGTCGAGGGCCTGAAAGAGAGTGTCTTTCTGCCGCCGCAGCAGATGCGCGGGGTGATGCACGGGGACCGATTGAGCGTGCGGCTCGCCCGCGATTCCTCGAACCGCTGGCTGGGCGCGGTCGAGCAAGTGCTCGAGCATGCCGTACATGCGTTTCTCGGCACCGTGGAGATCGCCGGCCGCAGCGCCTGGGTGACCGCCGCCGATCGGCGGCTGCAGTTGCGTTGTGCGGTGGCGCACGAGGCGCTCGCCGGGGCGCGGCACGGGGATTGGGTGATCGCCCGGCTGAGCCGCCGGGGCGCTGGCGGGCAAGTCCCACACGCGCGGATCGAGCGGCGGCTTGATCCGGATCGTCCCGTGGAGCTCGCCACCGAGAGCGCGCTCGCCCGCTTCAGTCTGCCCCACGAATTCTCCTCCCAGGCACTGCGCGAGGCACAGGCGTGGGGCGAGGCCGTCGATGCGGCCGAAGCGGCGCGCCGCGAGGATCTGCGGCCGCTGCCCCTGGTGACCATCGACGGAGAGGATGCGCGGGACTTCGATGATGCGGTCTACGCCGAGCCGCACGCCGGCGGCTTTCGGCTGATCGTCGCTATTGCCGACGTCAGCCACTATGTGCGCCCGGGCACGGCCCTCGACACCGAGGCGCTCGAGCGCGGCACGTCGGTGTATTTCCCGACGCGGGTAATCCCGATGCTGCCGACCGCGCTGTCGGATCATCTGTGCTCGCTGGCGCCGCGGGTGGATCGGCTGTGCTTCGCCGCCGACATGGTCGTGAGCACCGGCGGGGTGTTGAAGAGTGCGCGGTTCTATCCGGCCGTGATGCGCTCGGCGGCGCGCCTCACCTACACCCAGGCGAACGAGGCGTTGTTCGAGGGTCGGCCGGCCGCGCGCGAGGCGCTCGGTGAGTTGTTCGAGCCGCTGCAGGTGTTGCGCGAGGTGTACCGGGCGCTGCACAAAGCGCGCGCGCGGCGCGGTGCGCTCGATTTCGATGCGCCCGAGGCGCGTCTGGTGATCGATCCGAACGAGCGCGTGCGCGCCGTCGAGCTGCACAGCCGCAACGATGCGCACCGGCTGATCGAGGAGTGCATGATCCTGGCGAACGTGGCGGTCGCCCAGGCGCTGAGCAAATCGAGCAGCCCGACGCTCTACCGCGTGCACGGGGAACCGGAGGCGGAGAAGCTCGAGCGCTTGATCTCGACGCTCGCGGCGCTGCGGATCGATGCCCATCTGCCCGAGCACATCGTTACGCGGGACCTGCAGGCCATCGCCCGGCGCCTCGGTCACCTGCCCGAGCGGCCGTTCATCGAATCGCTGATCGTGCGCGCCATGCCGCAGGCGATCTATCAGCCCCAGAACATCGGGCACTTCGGCCTTGCGCTCACGCACTACGCGCACTTCACCTCGCCCATCCGCCGCTATCCGGATCTGATCGTGCACCGCACCCTCAAGGCACAGCTCGGTCTGGCGAGCGCCGCGGGCGCCGTGCGCTACGCACCGCAGGAGCTCGCTGTGCTCGGGGAGAGCACCTCGAAGCTCGAGAAGCGCGCCGATGAGGCGGATCGCTACGTGGCCACCTTCCTCAAATGCACCTACCTGCGCGAGCGCATCGGGCAGGTGTTCCGCGGCCTGATCACCACGGTGGTGGAGTTCGGCTGCTTCGTGCAGATTCTCGAGGTCGCCGTCGACGGTCTGCTGCACCTGGAGAGCCTGCGCGATGATGAGTACCTGCTGGAGGATCACGGGCACGCCTGGCGCGGCCAGCGCAGCGGCCGGCGGCTCGCCACCGGCGCACAGGTGCGCGTGATCGTAACCGCCGTCAATCCCATCGAAGGTCTGGTGGATCTGCAACTTGCCGAAGAACCCTGACAGAGCCCGTCCGGCCGTCCCGGCCGGACGGGCGAGCGTGTACGGCCTGCATGCCGTACGCACCCTGCTCGAGCGCAGCCCCGAGCGCATCCGGGCCATTCACCTGGCCGTCGAGCGCGACGACCCGCGCGTCCGCCAGATCGAAGCGCTGGCGCGCGCCGCCGGGCGGCCGCTCGAGCGCGTGCCGGCCGAGGCGCTGCGCCAGCGACTCGGCGACGCGGCGCATCAGGGCGTGCTCGCCGAAATCGATGCGCTCGCCCCCTGGACGGAGGCGCAGCTGCTCGGCGCGCTCGCCGCGGCACAGGCGCCGCTGCTGCTCGCACTCGATGGCGTGCAGGATCCGCACAACCTCGGGGCCTGCCTGCGCACCGCCGATGCCTGCGGGGCGCTCGCGGTCATCGTGCCTCGCGATCGCGCCGCGCAGGTCACGCCGGTGGTGCGCAAGGTAGCCGCCGGGGCGGCCGAGACGACCCCGGTGGTGGTGGTGACCAATCTGGCGCGCACATTGGAGCTGCTGAAGGAAGCCGGTCTGTGGGTGATCGGTGCGGCGGCCGAGGCCCCTCAGCCCGCCTCGGCCACCGATCTGACCGGCGGGGTGGTGCTGGTGCTCGGTGCCGAGGGCAGCGGACTGCGCCAGCTGACCCGCCAGCGCTGCGATCTGCTGGTGCGACTGCCGAGCAGGGGGACGGTCGAGAGCCTGAATGTCTCGGTGGCCGCCGGGATGCTCCTTTATGAGGCGCTGCGCCAGCGCGGGGGCTGAGCGGCCCCTGAGCGCGTTGCAGTTCCCGGACCGTTCCAGTATTCTCCCCCGCCCCCGTCATGGGGGCCGCGTCGCCGTGGGCGCGCGGTTTCTCCTTGCCGCACCCGTGCAAGCCTCGCGAAGGGCGGCTCCGTAATCCGTAAGGAGGACAGATGAGGCACTATGAAATTGTGATTCTGGTTCACCCCGATCAGAGCGAGCAGGTGCCCGCGATGATCGAGCGCTACAAAGGCATGATCAGCACCGGCGGCGGCCAGGTGCATCGTCTCGAGGACTGGGGGCGGCGTCAGCTGGCCTACCCGATCGCCAAGGTGCACAAGGCACACTACGTGCTGATGAACATCGAGTGCGACCAGAACACCCTCGGGGAACTCACCGGCGCGTTCCGCTTCAGCGATGCGGTGCTCCGTCACCTCGTGGTGGCGATGAGCGCGGCCGTGACCGAGCCCTCGCCGATGGCCAAGGGCGCCGAGGAAGAGGGCGAGTCCGGCCGAGGCCGGCGCGAGCGCTCGCGCGATGAGAGCCTCCCGTCCGCGGATGCGGATGTGGGGGAGACGGCGTAAGTCCGGGTTCACCCCGCGACACGCAATCCTCACTGAATAGCGGAATCCAATCATGAACAGCAAAGCACCCATGGGCGGCGGCGGCGGTGGTGGTAGCGGCGGCGGCCGCTTCTCGCGTCGCAAGAAGTTCTGCCGGTTCACGGCCGAAGGCGTCACGCACATCGATTACAAGGATCTCGGCACCCTCAAGGGCTATGTCTCCGAGACCGGCAAGATCGTGCCGAGCCGTATCACCGGCACCAAGTCGTTTTTCCAGCGGCAGCTCGCTGTCGCCATCAAGCGCGCGCGCTTCCTGGCGCTGCTGCCGTACACCGACCAGCACTGAGGCATTCCATGGACGTCATTCTGCTGCAGAAGGTGGCCAACCTCGGCAACATCGGTGATCGGGTGAAGGTGCGCTCGGGCTTCGGACGCAATTACCTGCTGCCCGAGGGCAAGGCGACGCTCGCCACGCCGGACAACATCGCGCGCTTCGAGGCGCGGCGCGCCGAGCTTGAGAAGGCTGCGCGCGAGCACCTCGCCTCGGCCGAGGAGCGAGCCGCGGCGATGAAGGACTTCAAGCTGGTGATCACCGCCAAGGCCGGCACCGAAGGCAAGCTGTTCGGCTCGATCGGCACTGCCGACATCTCCGAGGCCTGCACCCGGCAGGGGTTCAAGGTGGAGCGCAGCGAAGTGCGCCTGCCGAGCGGGCCGCTGCGCGTGGTCGGCGAGCATGCCGTGATGCTGCACCTGCACGCCGACATCGATGTGCCGGTGACCGTCGCGATCGTTGCCGAAGAGTAACGCGGGGACCGGCTGAGCGGTGGCCGCGATCCCCTCACTGCATGGCCGGAGCGCTCTGGCGCACGGGGACATCCCGGCGCCCCCGCACTCGATCGAAGCCGAACAGGCGGTGCTCGGCGGCCTGCTGCTCGAGGCGAGCGCCTGGGACCAGGTCGCCGATGTCCTCACGGAGGAGGATTTTTACCGCCCCGACCACCGGCTGATCTTCGAGGCGATCGGCGCACTGGCCGGCAACGGCCGGCCGTGCGACGTGGTCACGGTGAGCGAGCAGCTCGAGCGCATTGGCCGGCTCGAGCAGGCCGGCGGCCTTGCCTATCTCAGTACGCTCGCGCGCGACACGCCTACTGCCGCCAATGTGCGCGCCTACGCCGACATCGTGCGCGAGCGCTCATTGCTGCGTCAGCTGATCCGCGCCGGCACTGAGATCGCCGCTGCGGTATTCAACAACAAGGGGGAGACCGCGCGCGAGCTGGTCGACACGGCCGAGCAGCGCGTGTTCGCGATCGCCGAGGCGGGCTCGCGCGGCCGCCAGGGGGCGGTGGCGGTGAAGAACCTGCTGCCGCAGGTGATCGATCAGATCGATGAGTGGCACAGCAACCCCGACTCCCTGCGCGGACTGCCGACCGGCTTTGCCGATTTCGACAAGATGACCGGCGGGCTGCGCCCCGGGGACCTGGTGATCGTCGCCGGCCGCCCCTCGATGGGCAAATCCACCCTCGCGGTCAACATGGCCGAATACGCGGCGGTGCATCCGAGCACGCGCGCCTCGGTGGCGATCTTCAGCCTCGAGATGCCCTCCGAGCAGGTCATCACCCGCATGCTCTCCTCGGTCGGCGGGGTGCCGCTCGGCAACCTGCGCAGCGGACGGATCTCGGACGAGGACTGGGTGCGCATCACCAGCGCCACCAACCAGCTCTCGGAGGCGAAGATCTTCGTCGATGAGACCCCGGCGCTCACCCCGACCGAGCTGCGCGCGCGCGCGCGGCGCATCAAGCGCGAGCACGGGCTCGATCTGATTCTGGTCGATTACCTGCAGCTGATGCAGGTGCCGGGCACCAAGGAGAACCGCGCCACGGAGATCGGCGAGATTTCCCGCGGCCTGAAGGTGCTCGCCAAGGAGCTCAGCGTGCCGGTGATCGCGCTCTCGCAGCTGAACCGCGCGGTCGAGCAGCGCGAGAACAAAAAGCCGGTGATGTCGGATCTGCGCGAGAGCGGCAGTATCGAGCAGGACGCGGACATGATTCTGCTCATCTACCGCGAGGAGGTGTATGACAAGAACACCACCAAGAAGGGCATCGCGGAGATCGACCTGGTCAAGCACCGCAACGGTGAGATCGGCACCTTCCTGCTGACCTTTCAGGGACAGTACACCCGCTTCGCCAACTATGCGCCCGACGCTTACGCCGAGGGCGTGCTCAGGTGAGCCGACTGATCCGCGCCGTCATCGACGGCGCCGCGCTGCGTCACAACCTCGAGGTCATCCGCCAACGCGCCCCCGGTGCGCGCGTCATGGCGGTGGTCAAGGCCAACGCCTACGGCCACGGACTGGTGCAGACCGCCCTCGCGCTCCCCACGGCGGACGCCTTTGCGGTGGCGCGACTGCAAGAGGGGGTGCGGCTGCGTGAGTGCGGGGTACGTACCCCCATCGTGCTGCTCGAAGGGGTGTTCACGCGCGAGCAGCTGCTCGAGGCCATCCGCTTCGAGCTCGAACTCGTGGTCCACGATGCACTGCAGCTGGCGTTGCTCGCCGCCGAACCGGCCGCGCACCGCCTGGCGCTGTGGATCAAAGTCGACACGGGCATGAATCGGCTCGGCTTTCGCCCCGAGGCATTCCGCGCCGCTTACGAGCAGCTCTGCGCGCTGCGTCCGGCGCCGCGCACCGTTCGGCTGATGACCCATCTCGCCGCGGCGGACGAGCCGGACGGAGTCATGACGCGCGAGCAGCTCAAGCGCTTCGCTGCGGCCACGCACGGCGTGCCGGGGGAGCGCAGCATCGCGAACTCCGCTGGCATTTTCGCTGCGGTGCCGGTGGGCGGGGAGTGGGTACGTCCGGGACTGGCCCTGTACGGCGCCTCGCCGTTTGCGCAGAGCAGCGCGGCGCAGCTGGGCCTGCGCCCGGTGATGCGCCTGGAGACCTCCGTGATCGCCGTGCGGCGCGTGCCGCGCGGAGAAACGGTCGGCTATGGCGGTGCGTGGCGCGCCGAACGTGAGGCGCGCATTGCCATCGTAGCGGCGGGCTACGGAGACGGTCTGCCGCGCAGTCTGCCGAACGGGGCGGTGGTGCAGGTCGCCGGACGGCGCGCACCCCTCGTCGGGCGGGTCTCGATGGACATGATCGCGGTCGATGTGAGCGCGATCGAGGCGGTCGGGGTGGGCACCCCGGTGCTGCTGTGGGGCGAGAGCCAGCCGGTCGAGGAGCTGGCGCGCTCGGCCGGGACGATTCCCTACGAACTGCTCTGCGCGGTCAGCGAGCGGGTGCCGCTCGAGCCGGCCTGATCAGCTGCCGCTCAGGAAAAAGCCCATCTTCACCCCGGCCAGCTGAATCACGTCGTTGTCGCGCAGCAGCGTGGGCTGCGCGCCGATCGGCGCCCCGTTGATGACGGGGAAGCGGTCGGGCTGGTCGCTGTCGACGTGCACGATGTAGTAGCCGTCGGCGCGGCGGGTGATCGCCGCGACCTGCACGCCCGGCCGGCCCAGGGTGGTCAGTGTCTTGGTGAGCTCGAGCTCGCGGCCGGCAAAGGCGCCGGAGAGCACCTGCAGCTTGGCGGCCTTCGGGGCCGCCGCCGCGGCCGGCTTGCTGCCGTTGGCCGCCGCGACCGCTTCGGCCGCGGCGCGCAGTGCCTGCATGGGGCGCGCCGAGGGCTGGATCACCATGGTCTTCTCGAACTCGTCCTGCTGCTCATCGTCCTCCATGAAGCGCAGCTGGTGGTGCCCGACGGTGATCACATCCCCGTGCTGCAGGGCGTGCTTCTTGATCAGCTTGCCATTGACGTACGTGCCGTTGGTGCTGTTCAAGTCCTCGAGAAACGAGTCGTTGAGGATATTGATGATCAGCGAGTGGTGGCCGCTCACGGCCGCATTGTCGATCCGGATGTCATTGTCGGGAAGCCGGCCGACCGTGTAACGCTCCTTGTTCATGTTGTATTCGGCCATTACCTGGCCGTCGAGGCTCAAGATCAACCTTGCCATGCGCTTACTCTCCCGCCCCCCGCTCAGCTGAACCACTTGCGGATTTTATCGAGCACCCGGGTGTTCGCCGGAAACGCGTCCACCACATGCGCCATGAGTACCGAGATGTTGTCCCGGCCCCCGTTATCATTGGCCAACTGAATTAGCTGTTTGGCAACGGTATCAAGATTATCACTAAACGTGTTTATCGTTAAATGGATGTCCTCGTCCTCGATCATGTCCGAGAGGCCATCCGAGCAGAGCATGTAGATCTCGCCCTTCTGTACCGGGATCTCGCGGATCTCCACTTCCACGCTTGGCTCGACGCCGAGGGCGCGGGTCACGTAGTTCTTGTTCGCCGCGCGCTGCGCCTCCTCGGCCGAGTACAGACCGCGGTCGACGAGCTCCTGCAGCAGCGAGTGGTCCATGGTGATGCGCTCGAATTTCCCGCCCTGCGCCCGGTACAGGCGCGAGTCCCCGACGTGCGCAATGGTGACTTTGTTGTCGAAGAACAGGGCCGCGACCACGGTCGTGCCCATGCCCTCGCACTGCGCCTGGGTGTGGGCGGTCTGATAGATGATCTTGTTGGCGCGGTGGATCGCATCGCGCAGGATGATGCTGGTGCGCGAGAGCCCCGACTCGGTGTCGGTCTGGCGCAGATTCTCTCTGGCTAAGTGCTCGCGCACCATGCCGACGATGGTCTTCACGGCGAGCCCGCTCGCCACCTCACCGGCCTTGTAGCCGCCCATGCCATCGGCGAGCACCAGCAGGCCGATGTCGGCATCCCCGGAGATGCTGTCCTCGTTGTGTTCGCGCACCTTGCCGGTATCGGACAGGCCGACGACGCGCAGCTTGCTTTTCAAACCCATGCGGCGTCCTCAGGCGCTCCGCAGACTACTGATTTCTATGATGAGCATGACCAGCCGATCCCCGATCCGAGCCGGGATAAGCTAGCATTGCGCGCGGTCGAGTCCGAGTGCCCGATCACAAAAGCCGGCGATGCCGCACATTCCGCTGATAATTCACCCATCCTAGCACCCGCCGAGCCCGCGAGCGTACTGATGCCCCGTGCCAGCACCGTCTACCGCTGCAGTGAATGCGGCGGGGAAACCCCCAAGTGGCAGGGCAGCTGCCCGGCCTGCGGCGCCTGGAACGTGCTCGAGCAGGTCAGTGCCGCGCGGGGCGCGAGCCGGGCCCGGGGGCTCGCCCTTGAGGCGTCGCCGCTGCCGCTGCAGGCTGCGGACGGGGATCTCAAGCGGCTCGACAGCGGCATCGGTGAGCTCGATCGGGTCCTCGGCGGGGGCATCGTGCCGGGCTCGGTGACGCTGCTCGGCGGGGATCCGGGCATCGGTAAATCGACACTGCTGCTGCAGGTGGCCGCGCACGCTGCCGCCGGCGCCGCGGTGCTCTACGCCACGGGCGAGGAGTCCGGTGCACAGGTCGCGCTGCGGGCGCGACGGCTCGGACTGGCGGCCGCGGCGCTCGAGGTGCTGCCCGAGACGCAACTCGAAGGCATCCTCGAGCGCGCCGCCGCACGGCGCGCGGGGCTGCTGGTGATCGATTCGATCCAGACGGTCGAGTCCGGCGCGCTCGAGACCGCCCCCGGGGCGGTCTCGCAGCTGAAGGAGTGCGCGGCGCAACTGGTACGCTTCGCCAAGCGCACCGGCACCGCGGTGTTTCTGATCGGGCACGTCACCAAGGACGGGGCGATCGCCGGGCCCCGGGTACTCGAGCATCTGGTGGACACCGTGCTCTATTTCGAGAGCGAGACGGCGAGCCGCTACCGCATCGTGCGCGCCACCAAGAACCGATTCGGCGCGGTCAACGAGCTCGGCTTTTTCGCCATGACCGAGGGCGGGCTGCGCGAGGTGCGCAACCCCTCGGCGATCTTTCTCGCCCGCTCGCCGGAGCCGGCGGCCGGCAGCATCGTCACGGTCACCCGCGATGGCGGTCGCCCGCTGCTGATCGAGCTGCAGGCGCTGGTCGACCGCATGCGCTTCGGGGCGCCGCGGCGCATCGCGCAGGGCCTCGATGCGAACCGGCTCGCCATGCTGCTCGCGGTGCTGAACCGCCACGGCGGGGTCTCGCTGCAGGAGCACGACGTGTTCGTCAACGCCGTCGGCGGGGTGCGCATCGATGAGACCGCGTGGGATCTGCCGGTGCTGATTGCGCTCGCCTCGAGTCTCGCCGAGCGGGTGGTGCCGGGCACGCTGGTGGCGTTCGGCGAGATCGGCCTCACCGGTGAGGTGCGCCCGGTCGCCTATGGCGAGGAGCGGCTGCAGGAGGCGCGCAAGCAAGGCTTCGCGAGCGCGCTGGTCCCGCGGGAGAACGCGCCACGCAAGCCCATCGACGGGCTGCACGTGGTGCCGGTGTCCCGGGTCGATGAGGCGCTCGCGGCGGCGTTCACGGCGCCGGCTCGCTCGGGGCCGCCGGCACGCGCACCCGCACGGTCTTGATCGCGTTGTCGGCGATCTGCAGCACTTCGAACAGGTAAGGCCCCACCTTCAGCGTCGTGCCCGGCGCCGGGATGGTCTCGAGCCGCTCGAGCAGCAGGCCGTTCAGCGTCTTCGGACCGTCGGTCGGCAATTGCCACTGCAGCGCCCGGTTCACCGCCCGCAGCGTCGCCCCGCCGTTGATGATGTACACCCCGGGCTGCTCGAGGTGAATGTCGCGGTGCGAGATGGTGGCCGTATCCGTGGTGAACTCCCCGACGATTTCCTCGAGGATGTCCTCGAGCGTCACCAGCCCCTCGATGTCCCCGTACTCATTCACGACAAAGGCCATGCGGCGCCGGTTGCGCTGGAAATGCGCCAGCTGCACGTTCAGTGCCGTGCCCTCCGGGATGAAGTACGGCTCGCGGGCGCGTGCCATCTCGAGCAGCCGCTCGCGCGTGAGCGTGCCGCGCACCAGCTCATGCGCGATGCGCTTCATGTGCAGCACGCCGAGCAGGTTGTCGAGCTCCCCCTCGAACACCGGCACGCGGGTGTGCGGGGTGCGCTCGAGCTGCTCGAGCACCTCGTCCCAGCTCTGGGCCAGATCGATGCCGGCGATCTCCTGGCGCGGGATCATGATGTCATTGACGGTGATCTGGCCGAGATCGAGGATGGACAGCAGCATCTGGCGGTGGCGCGCCGGGATCAGCGGGCCGGCCTCGGCCACCGCGGTGCGCAACTCCTCGGTGCCGAGCGTCTGGCCGGCCGGGGCGGTCTTGACCACCCCGAAGCCGCGCAGCAGCCCGTAGGCGATACCGTTGGTCACCGAGAGCAGCGGGCGGGCCAGGAACACCAGCACGCGGTAGACGCGCGCGGCGCGCAGCGCGGAGCTTTCCGGGTGCGCCGCAGCGTAGATTTTCGGGGTCAGCTCACCGAACACGATCACCGCCAGGGTGAGCAGCGCCCCGGTGGCCGGCACCGCCCAGCGGTAGCCGGTCCGCTGGGCGAGCAGGGTGGCGATCGCCGAGGCGAACACATTGGCCGCCGCCACGATCACCAGGTTCGCCCCCAGCCAGTCCTCGGGCTTGCGCAGCAGGCGGTCGAGCAGCCGCGCGGTGCTCTGCCCGGCCTGGGCGCGGTGGCGGATGCGGTAGCGGTTCACCGACAGCATGGCCACCTCCGTGCCGGAGGAGAAGGCGATAATCGCCAGCAGCCAGAGCAGGGTGATGATCAGCAGCGGTACGGATGCAGCGGCCAAGTGCGGACCCTCCTTGGCTCTATAATGGCTGCCCGCATCGGATTCGTCACATCATGTTCGAAGCCCTCACCTCTCGACTCTCCCGAACCCTCGACACGCTGCGCGGCCGCGGCCGCATCACCGAGGAGAACATTGGCACGGCGCTGCGCGAGGTGCGCGTGGCGCTGCTCGAGGCGGACGTCGCCGTGCCGGTGGTCAAGACCTTCATCGAGTCGGTCAAGACCCGCGCACTCGGCGCCGAGGTCGCCCAGAGCCTCACCCCCGGTCAGGCCTTCGTCGGCATCCTGCACCGCGAGCTGGTCACGCTCATGGGCGGGGGCGGCGCCGGATTTCAGCTGCGCGCCCAGCCGCCGGTGGTGGTGCTGCTCGCCGGCCTGCAGGGCGCGGGCAAGACCACCACCGCCGCCAAGCTCGCCCGCTGGCTGATCGAGACGCAGAAAAAGCGCGTCGCGCTGGTCAGCACCGACGTGCGCCGCCCGGCGGCGATGCTGCAGCTCGAGCGGCTGGCCGGACAGATCGAGGCGCACTACATCGCGGCCGATCCGGCCGCACCGCCGGCGCAGATCGCGAGCGCGGCGCTCGAGGAGGCGCGCCGGGGCGTGTTCGACGTGCTCATCGTCGATACCGCCGGGCGGCTGCACGTCGATGAGGCCCTGATGGAGGAGGTGCGCCAGATCGACCGCGCGGTCCAGCCCTCGGAACGGCTGTTCGTGGTCGATGCGATGGCCGGGCAGGACGCGGTGAACGCCGCGCGCGCCTTCAGCGCGGCGCTCGAGCTCACCGGCATCGTGCTCACCAAAGCCGATGGCGATGCCCGCGGCGGTGCGGCGCTCTCGGTGCGGCAGATCACCGGCAAGCCCATCGTCTTTCTCGGCATGGGGGAGAAGACCGAGGCGCTCGCGCCCTTTGACCCCGAGCGCATGGCCTCGCGCATCCTCGGCATGGGCGATGTGGTGAGCCTGGTCGAGCAGGTGCAGCGGCAGGTCGACCGCGAGTCGGCCGAGCGCCTGGCGCGCAAGGTGGTCAAGGGCAAGGGCTTCAATCTCGGGGACCTGAAGACCCAGCTCGAGCAGGTGCAGAAGATGGGCGGTCTCGCCTCGCTGATGGACAAGCTGCCCACGGCGGCGCAGAAAGGGGCGATCACCCCGGAGCAGGGCGACCGGGACGTGCGCCGGCAGATTGCGATCATCAATTCCATGACCCCGCGCGAGCGCTACTCGCCCGCTGTGATCGACGGCTCGCGCCGCCGGCGCATCGCCCGCGGCGCCGGCGTGCAGGTCCAGGACGTCAATCGGCTGCTGAAGCAGTTCCAGCAGATGCAGCGCATGATGAAGCAGATGCGCGGCGGGCGGCTGCGCCAGATGCTCGGGGCGCTGCAGGGCAAGATGCCCTAGCTCACGCTTCGGCGGCCCGCGGGCCGCCGCCGGGGACCGCCGGGCGTGAAAATTACCGCCAGCCCCTTTCGGTGCGGGCAATAAGCCCGTAGAATCCGCGCTCTTTTTTGAGGGGCGGTGCCGCGGGCCCGTCCCAATCGGACCTGTGAGAGCGACAAGATCATGGTAACCATTCGCCTGACCCGGCGCGGGGCGCGGAATCAGCCCTTTTATCACGTCGTGGTGACGGACAGCCGCAAGCGCCAGGGCGGAGCCAGCCTGGAGAACGTCGGGTTTTTCAACCCGATCGCCGGCCGCGGTGACGTCAAGCTGAAGCTTGACCTGCCCCGTATCGACTACTGGGTCGGCCAGGGCGCACAGCCCTCGGAGCGCGTCCGTTCGCTGTTGGCTTCGTACCGCAAACAGGCTGCGGCCTGAGTCGAGCCGGCCGTAGGGCCTGCCGTGCACGCCGGCTCCCCATGGGTTGAGCTCGGGCGTATCGGTGCGCCGTACGGGCTGGCCGGGTGGGTGCACGTGTCCTCGTACACCGACCCGCCCGAGGCACTGCTCGAGTACGGCGAGTGGCATCTGGCGCGCCCCAGCGGCGCGGCGCAGACGCTGCGAGTGCTCGAGGGCAGGGCACACGCTGGGCGGCTGGTTGCGCGGCTGGAGGGTGTTGCGGATCGGGATGCCGCGGCGGCGCTCACCGGCGCGATGGTCGAGGTCGAGCGCGAGGCGCTGCCCCCGGCCGGTGAACGGCAGTACTACCGCGCGGACCTGATCGGTTTCGCGGTGCGCAACACCGACGGGCACGAGCTCGGCACGGTGGCCTATTTTGTCGACGCGCCCGCAGGGGCCGTCATGGTGGTGGAGGAGCCCGGCACTGAGCCGGCTTTGAGCACCGGGCGCGCGGGGCGCGAGCATTGGGTGCTGGCGGACCCGACGCATCTGCTGCAGGTCGATCTGGCGGCCCGGCAGATACTGGTGGACTGGCCGGTGGAGCTTTGAGTCGCGGCCGCGCACACGGCGGATGGGCGTGCGATGCAGATCGAAGTGGTCACGCTGTTTCCGCCGATGATCAGCGACGCGCTGCGCTTCGGGGTGATCGGGCGGGCGCTCGCGAGCGGCCGGCTGACGGTGGGAACGGAGGATCCGCGGGATCACACTCACGATCCGCACCGCACGGTGGATGATCGGCCCTACGGCGGCGGGCCGGGCATGGTGCTCAAGCCCGAGCCGATGCTCGCGGCGATTCGCGCCGCGGCGGCCCGGCTGCCGGCGGGCAGTGCGCGGGTGTGCCTCTCGGCGCAGGGCGAGCGGTTCAGCCAGGGGCTGGCCCGGGAGTTCGCCGGGCTGCCGGGGCTGTTGCTCGTGGCGGGACGCTACGAGGGGCTGGACGAGCGGGTGATCACGCTCGGGATCGATCGGGAGGTGTCGATCGGGGATTATGTGCTCTCGGGCGGGGAGCTGCCGGCGTTGACGGTGATCGACGCGGTGGCGCGGCTGCTGCCCGGGGTGCTCGGCGATGAGCGCTCGAGCGAGTTCGATTCGTTTTCGAACGGACTGCTCGACTGGCCGCACTACACGCGGCCTGAGGTATTTGAGGGCCTGGAGGTGCCAAAGGTGCTGTTGTCCGGCAACCATGCCGACATCGACCGCTGGCGACTCGGGCAGGCGGTGGTGCGCACCTGGCGCCGCCGCCCGGATCTGATCCTGGGGCGAGCGCTCTCGCCCGAGGCGCAGCGGTTACTAGACGAGTTCCTCGCCGCAGCGGCGGTCGAGGGAAACGATCGAGGATGAGACCATGAGCAATATCATTCAACAACTCGAGCAAGAGCGCATGACCCGCAAGCTGCCGGACTTCAAGCCCGGTGACACCGTGGTCGTGCAGGTGAAGGTGGTCGAAGGCGACCGCGAGCGCGTGCAGGCCTACGAAGGGGTGGTGATCGCGCGCAGCAACCGGGGCCTGAACTCCTCGTTCACGGTCCGCAAGATCTCCCACGGCGAGGGCGTCGAGCGGGTCTTCCAGGCCTACAGCCCCTCGATCAGCGACATCAGCGTCAAGCGCCGCGGCCAGGTGCGCCGCGCCAAGCTGTACTACCTGCGTGAGCGCTCGGGCAAGGCCGCGAGGATCGAAGAGAAGCTCTGATCGGTCCCGCCATGGCGAGCGTGCGCAAGATCCTGCTCGGGGTGTGGCGCGGCCTGGATGGGCTGCGCAAGGTGCTGCACCTGGCGCTGCTGCTCGCCATCGTCGGCTTTCTGGTCGGCGTGCTGCACGAGGCGATGCCGAGCATGCCCGAGCGCGCCGCGCTCGTGATCGCCCCGCAGGGGCGGCTGGTGGAGCAGTACACTGGTGACCCGGTCGAGCGGGCCATCGAGAACGCCCAGGGCGATGGCGTGCACGAGACGCTGCTGTGGACGCTGGTCGATGCGATCCGCGCCGGCGCCAAGGACCCGCGCATCCACGCCCTGGTGCTCGATCTCGATGACATGGACAACGCCGGGCTGCCGATGCTCGAGGAACTCGCGCGGGCCATCCGCGTGTTCCGCGCCAGCGGCAAGCCGGTGTACGCCTTCGGCACCGCCTACAACCAGGACCAGTACTTCCTCGCCGCCGAGGCCAATCACGTCTATCTCGATCCCAACGGCTATGTGCTGATGCGCGGCTTCGGCCGCTACTCGTTGTACTTCCACGGCCTGCTGAAAAAGCTCGGCGTGAACGTGCACGTGTTCCGCGTCGGCAAGTACAAAAGCGCGGTGGAGGTGTTCACGCGCGATGGGATGTCCAAGGCCGACCGGGCGCAGAGCAGCGCGTATCTGGACTCGCTCTGGGCGACCTATGAGCAGCAGGTCGCGCGGGCGCGCGGCCTGCCGGTCAGCGCCATTGCCGATTATGTGGGCACGCTGCCGAAGACGATTGCCGCAGCCGACGGCGATGCCGCCCAGGTGGCTCTGCGGGCGCATCTGGTCACCAAGCTCGCCGACAAACAGCAGTTCGAGCAGCGCATCAGCCAGCTGGTCGGCGCCGACAAGGACGGCTCGTTCAATGCGGTTTCGGCGCACGAGTACGCCGATCTCGTGCGCAGCGAGGCGAGCGCTCCGAGCGCCGATACGGCACGCATCGGCGTGATCGTCGCCTCCGGCGACATTGTCGATGGCGATCAGCCCCCGGGGGTGATCGGCGGGGAGTCGCTCTCGCGCCTGATCCGCGCGGCGCGTCTCGACAAACACGTCAAGGCGGTGGTGCTGCGCATCGACAGCCCCGGCGGCAGTGTGACGGCGGCGGAGGAGATCTACCACGCGCTGCTCGCCCTGCGCGCCAGCGGCAAGCCGCTCGTGGTCTCGATGGGCGATCTGGCCGCCTCGGGGGGCTACTACATCGCCGCGCCCGCCAATGAGATCTTCGCCAGTCCCGCCACGCTCACCGGCTCGATTGGCATCTTCGCCATCATCCCAACTTTCCATCGCGCGCTTGCGCGGTTCGGCATCACCAGCGACGGAGTGGGTACCGGCCCGCTCGCCGGCCAGGAATCCCTGGGCCAGCCGCTCAATGCGGACTCGAAACTGCTGATCCGCTCGCAGATCGAGCGCGGCTATGCCGAGTTCGTCGCACGCGTGGCCGCCGGTCGGCACCTGAGCGATGCTCAGGTGAATGCGATCGGCCAGGGCCACGTATGGGCCGGTGCCGCAGCACGGCACATCGGCCTCGTCGATCACCTCGGCACGCTCGAGGACGCCGTGCATGCGGCGGCGAAGCTCGCCAAACTGACCCACTACCACGTGCAGTTCATCCATCCGCGGCTGTCGTGGACGCAGGAGCTACTGCAACGGGCGCAGGCCCGGGCCGCCTTCGCCGCCGTCTCGCTGTTCGGGCCGCAGGTGAGCGTGCCGGGGTTGGGTCCGCTGGCCGCGCGGCTGCGCGAGTACGCGCAGCCGCTCACCGAGCTTGAGCGCTTCGGCGCACACGGCGGGCTGTACGCCTACTGCCTCTGCGGCCGGCCCTGAGCGCTCGCCGAGGGCCGGCGCCGCGACGCCCTAGAGCGTCTGCCAGTCGAGGATCACCTTGCCCGAGCGTCCCGAGCCCATGATGTTGAATGCCTGCGGGTAGTCCTGAATGGGCAGGTGGTGGGTGATCACCGGGGTCAGATCGAGGCCGCTCTGCAGCAGGCTCGCCATCTTGTACCAGGTCTCGAACATCTCCCGCCCGTAGATGCCCTTCAGGGTGAGCCCCTTGAAGATCACCTGGTTCCAGTCGATGGCGGTCTCCTCCGGCGGGATGCCGAGCAGAGCCACCGAACCGCCGTGGTGCATGGTGCGCAACAGGTCGCGAAATGCCGCGGTGTTGCCCGACATCTCGAGCCCGACGTCCCAGCCCTCCTGCATGCCCAGATCGCGCATGGTCTGATCGAGCGTCTCGCGCTGCACGTTCACGCTGCGCGTGGCGCCCATCTGGCGCGCGAGCTCCAGGCGATAGTCGTTGACGTCCGTGATCACCACGTGGCGCGCGCCGACGAACCGAGCGATGGCCACCGCCATGATGCCGATCGGGCCGGCGCCGGTGATCAGCACGTCCTCACCCACCATGTTGAAGGCCAGCGCGGTGTGCGTGGCGTTGCCGAACGGATCGAGGATCGAGGCGACGTCATCGCTGATCGAGTCCGGCAGCTTGAAGGCGTTGCTCGCCGGGATCGACAGATACTCGGCAAACGCTCCGGGGCGGTTGACGCCGACCCCGACCGTGTTGCGGCACAGATGGCGCCGCCCGGCGCGACAGTTGCGGCAGTGCCCGCAGGTGATGTGCCCCTCGCCCGAGACCCGATCGCCGACGGTGAGGCCACGCACCTCCGAGCCGAGCTCGACGATGTGACCGCAATACTCGTGCCCGACCGCCATCGGCACCGGGATGGTCTTGCGCGCCCAGGCGTCCCAGTTGTAGATGTGCATGTCGGTGCCGCAGATCGCGGTCTTGTCGATCTTGATGAGCACGTCATTCGGGCCGATCGTCGGCTCGGGGATCTCCTCGAGCCAAATGCCCGCAGTCGCTTCCTTCTTCACCAGCGCCTTCATCGAATCACTCCCAGTTCACGTCCGACGGCGGCAAAGGCCGCGAGGGCGGTGTCGAGCTCGGTGCGCGTCAGCGCCGCAGACATCTGCGTGCGGATGCGCGCTTGGCCCTTGGGCACCACCGGAAAGGAAAAGCCGATCACGTACACCCCGTGCGCGAGCAGCCGCTCGGCCATGCGCGCAGCGAGCGCGGCATCGCCGATCATCACCGGGATGATCGGATGCTCGCCGGGCTTGAGCGTAAAGCCGAGCGCCTCGAGCCCGGCGCGGAAGTAGCGGGCGTTCTCGTGCAGCTGCGTGCGTAGCGCGGGCCGCTCACCGAGCAGATCGAGTACGCGCAGTGCCGCGGCGGCCACCACCGGCGGGATGCTGTTCGAGAACAGGTAGGGCCGCGAGCGCTGGCGCAGCCACTCGATCACCTCGGCGCGCGAGGCGATGTAACCGCCGCTCGCCCCGCCGAGCGCCTTGCCGAGCGTGCCGGTGAGGATATCGATGCGCTCGGCCACCCCGCAGTGCTCGGGCGTGCCGCGGCCGTGGGCGCCCATGAAGCCGGTGGCGTGCGAGTCATCGACCATGATCAGCGCATCGTAGCGGTCGGCGAGCTCGCAGATGCGCGGCAGGTTTGCCAGCGTGCCGTCCATCGAGAACACCCCGTCGGTGGCGATCAGGCGGGTGCGGGCCGAGGCGGTGCGCTGCAGGCACGCCTCGAGTTCGGCCATGTCATTGTTCGCGTAGCGCAGCCGTTCGGCCTTGCACAGGCGGATGCCATCGATGATGCTGGCGTGGTTGAGCGCATCGGAGATGATTGCATCGCGCTCATCGAGCAGCGTCTCGAACAGTCCGCCATTGGCATCGAAGCACGAGGAGTAGAGGATGGCATCCTCGGTGCCGAGGAATGCACTCAGGCGCTGCTCGAGCTGCTTGTGCACGGTCTGGGTGCCGCAGATGAAGCGCACCGAGGCCATCCCGAAGCCATACTGATCGAGCGCCGCGTGGGCCGCGGCGCACACCGTCGGGTCGCTGGCGAGCCCGAGGTAATTGTTCGCGCACAGATTGATGACCGCGTGCCCGCCGGTCGTGATCTTCGCTCCCTGCGGGCCGGCCAGCACGCGTTCGTTCTTGTACAGACCCTGATCCTTCAGGGCGGTGAGTTCTGAGCGTAGCCGCTCGATGAGTTGGGGCATCATGCGCCCCAATTATACCCGCCCGCCTGCGCGGGCGGGTGTGGCTCAGGCTCAGGCCGGGCCGCCGAGTCGCACCGTGCGGCCCCGCACCGCCAGGCGCTGCGCCTGGCTCAGGTGCCCGAGCGCGCGCACCACGGTCTCGGGCGCAAGCCCGAGGTACGAGCCGATGTCGGCGCGGGTGAGCGGCAATTTGAACGGATCCTCGCGCCCGCTGAGCTGTGCCCGCTGGCTGTAATTCTCGATGAACGCTGCAACCCGCTCCACGGCCGGCAGTCCCGCCCAGGGTGCGGCCGCGCGCTCCGGTTGCGCCGCGCTCTTCAGCAGCAGCCGCTCGAGCAGCGCGCCGTGCGCCGCACCGGTGCCGAGCGCCGGCACGCGCAGCCGGCACACCGCGCTCGGGCTGGCCGCCTGGGCGGTGTAAGTCTGCTCGCCGCGCGCGTAGCTCTCCAGGCCCACCAGCTCACCGGGCAGACGCAGGCCGACCACGCGTTGCGAGCCGTCGGGCAGTCCGACCCGCAGCACCAGGCAGCCGGTCGCCACGATGAACAGCGCCGGAGCGCCGCCCTGTTCGATCAGGCGCGCCCCGCGCTCGAGCGGCGGCTCGCGCCGCGCATGTACGGTCTCGTTGGGCAACGCCTCGCCCCAGCAGCGGCGCGAGGCCGGGCAGGAGGCGCAATCGGTTTCCGTGTTGGCGACTCCGCGCAGTCGCGTGCGTTCACTCGTGTGCATATTGATATAAATTAACGTCCGTCCAATGAGCCAACTATACGGGTTTTCCGCAGGCGGGATGTTCGTACGCCGTGCGCACAAACTGACATTCGTCAGCGTTTCGACTACGCCCGCTCAGCCCCCTCGGGCATGATCGGCGACCCATGAACGCCGTGCCGAACTCCGACGCCGCGCTGCTCGCGCGCCTCTCTCGGGTGCTGCCCGAACCCGAAATCCTGCTCGCCGCGCCGCTCATCGAGCGCATCCGCGCGCTCAAGGCCGAGCAGGACGCCGTGGTGGTGGCCCACAACTATCAGGTGCCGCTGGTGAGCGCCGCCGTGGCGGACTTCACCGGCGACTCACTCGCCATGGCGCAGTTCGCACTTGGCTCGCGCGCCCGCACCATCGTGGTGTGCGGGGTTCGCTTCATGGCCGAGACCGTCAAGCTGCTCTGTCCCGAGCGGCGCGTGCTGCTGCCGGCGAGCGAGGCGGGCTGCTCGCTCGCCGATTCGATCAGTGCCGAGTCGGTGCGTCACATCCGCGAGTGCTGTCCCGGCGTGCCGGCCGTCGCCTACGTCAACACCACCGCAGCGGTCAAAGCCGAAGTCGACATCTGCTGCACCTCCGCCAATGCGGTGCGCGTGGTGCGCTCCCTCGGCGTGCCGCGCGTGATCATGCTGCCCGATCAGCATCTGGCCGGGTTCGTCGCACGCGAGACCGACGTGGAGGTGATCGCGTGGGGCGGGCAGTGCGAGGTGCACACCGCCTTCAGCTCGGCGGACATCCGCGGCTACCGCGCGAGCAGCCAAGTGACCGTGCTCGCGCATCCGGAATGCCCGGCCGACGTGCAGGCCGAGGCCGATTTCGTCGGCTCGACCGGCGCGATGGCCGCCTACCTCAATAAACACCGTCCGCCGCGGGCCATGCTGCTCACCGAGTGCGCCATGGCGGACAACGTCGCGCTGCAGTGTCCGGAAATTACTTTCGTGCGGCCCTGCAACCTCTGCCGCCACATGAAGGCGACCTCGCTCGAGCGGGTCGCCGACTCGCTCGAGCGCCTCGGCGAGCAGATCGACATCGACCCGGCGCTCGCCGAGCGGGCGCGAGTACCCATCGCACGCATGCTCGAGATCGGTTGAGCGGCCGCGACCCGATGCGCACGATCGAGACCGACGTGTTGGTGATCGGCGCGGGCGCCGCGGGCCTGTGCGCCGCGCTCGCGGCCGCGCCGCGGCGCGTGCTGGTCGTCTCGGCCGGCGATCCGCGCGTGGCGAGCTCCACCGCACTCGCCCAGGGCGGCATCGCCGCTCCGCTCGGCGAAGGTGACTCGGTCGAGGCGCAGATGGCCGACACTCTGGCGGCGGGCTGTTACAGCAGCGACCGGCGCGCCGCGCTGCGCGTGATCCGCGCCGCGGCGCAGGCCGTCGACTATCTTTGCGAGCTCGGCGTGCCGTTCGATCGCGACCGGCGGGGCTGGCAGCTGCACCGCGAGGCCGGTCACAGCCGCGCGCGGGTCCTGCATGCGCGCGGTGACCGGACCGGTGCGGCGATTCTGGCGGCGCTGCTCGCGGCGACCGAAGCGGCAGCGCACATCGAGCGGCTCTACGGGGTGGCGGTGACGATGCTGCGCGAGGGCGGGGCGGAGCGCATCTGCGGGGCCTGGGGCAGCGATGCCGAGGGGCAGCCGGTGCGCATCGAGGCGCGCGACACGGTGATCGCCACCGGCGGGGTGGGGCGGCTGTTTCCCTTCACCACCAACGGTGCGGCGGCGCTCGGCGACGGGCTCGCCATGGCGCTCGGCCACGGGGCGCGCGTGGCGGGACTCGAATTCATCCAATTTCACCCCACGGCGCTTGCCACCGGCGAGGATCCGGTGCCGCTGCTGACCGAAGCGCTGCGCGGTGCCGGCGCGGTGCTGCACGATCAGAGCGGCGAGCGCTTCATGCGCGCGCTGCATCCGCTTGCCGAGCTGGCGCCGCGCGATGTGGTGGCGCGGGCGGTGTGGTCGCGCCGCCTGCGTGGCGAGGCGGTATGGTTGGATGCGACCGCGGTGTTCCGCGGCGAGCATGCCGAGGCGTTTCCGGCGGCGCTCGCGACCTGCCGCGCGCACGGCATCGATCCGGCCCGCGAGCCCATCCCGATCAGCGCCGCGGCGCACTATCACATGGGCGGCATCGTGGTCGATGTGCTTGGCCGCACGGCCCGCGCGGGCCTGTGGGCGTGTGGCGAGGCGGCCTGCACCGGTATGCACGGCGCGAACCGGCTGGCGAGCAACTCATTGCTCGAGGCGGTGGTGTGCGGGCGCACCCTGGGACGCTCGCTCGCGCGCGAGCACGATCCAATGCGGCACATCCGGGCCCGTCAGGCCGATGAGGCTCCGCCGCACCTGCTGCACGATGAGGCGCACGTGCAGCGCCTGCGCGCCATTCTCGGCCGCTGCATGGGGCCGCTGCGTCACGGACGGGAGCTCGAGCAGGGGCTGCGCGAGCTGCGTGCACTCGACACGCACCTTGCGCCCGAGGCGGCCGTCGCGCGCCGCCGGCTCGAGCTGGCGCTCGCAATGGTGCGCGCGGCGCTCGAGCGGCGCGAGAGCCGCGGCGCGCACTGGCGCGAGGATTACCCCGAGCGCGATCCGGCGCACGACGCGAACTGAAGCGAGTACGCGCCCCGTCGGGCGCGCCGGCCGCTCTTCCCCTCCTGACATCCCGGTGCGCTCGGCGCGGTTGCATCGGTCCGCGAATTGTGCTCAGATATTTGTAAACAGAGATACAAACGTGCCGGTGTCGCGATGGGCGCTCCGCCGGCACCGCAGAGCGGTGTGAGGGGTCATTGCATGATGAGTTTGCGCAGCAGCGTGCGCAGCGTGTTGCGCTCCTGCTTGCTGAGTACGCGGGTGAAGTGCTCTTCGTGTCCGGGTATGGCGGCGACCGCCTGGTGCAGCGCGTCGAGGCCCTTGGGCGTGACGAACAGCGCAAAGCGTCGCCGGTCATGAGCGGTGAGCTCGCGGCGGATCAACCCGTGTCGGATCCCGTGTGCGACGTACTTGCCGGCCGTGGCGCGCTCGACGCCGAGATACGCGGCCAACTCGATCTGACTGATGCCGGGACGGGCGGCGAGAATTGCCGGGGTGCCGATGGCGCCGGGGCGGATCGCCCGGTACTCCTTGCGGCTCTTCAGGCTGCGCACCAGTTCGAGATACGCGGTGTAGACGAAGTAACCCACCACCGGATCGCCGGCGGGGTTGTAGGTTCGCTCGAGCAGCGCCATGCCTTCGGCGCGCCGCCGGCGCGTCTGATCGCCGGCGCGGGCAGCTCGGGCAAGCGCAGCGCCTGTTGCTCGAGTCGGGATCGAACGTTTTGGGGTGCGCATGTGCCGAACCTGACAGACGGGGCACGATTATTCATGAGCGCCCGAGCGAGCTCAAGCTCGAGCGCTTGAGACTGGTCAGTTTTTTCACGGGAAATTTCCGAAGGAGCCAGTATGACGCGCAAGCACGAATCGAATTTCGAGCCCGAGACAACCGCGGGCGGGGAACCACAACGCACCATCTCGAGGCGCAGCGCCGTCGCCGGGGCGGTCGGTGCAGTCGCCTCCGCGGCGTTGCTCACCGAGGGGATCAAGAGCGCGGTTGCTGCACCGGGCAACGAGTTGCCGCACCTGTGGGGCGCGTTCCAAACCCCGGGGATGCAGTTCGTGTTCCAGGCGCGCGTGACCATCGCCCCGATGATCAACTTCGGCAACTGCAGCTACGGGCAGCGGCGCATCATTCCGATTACCGGCGGGGATTTTCATGGTCCGCGCCTCTCCGGCACGGTGCTCGCCGAGGGCGAGGATACGCAGCTCGTGCGGCCCGACGGGGTGACGCAGATCTGTGCCCGCTACGCACTGCGCACGCACGACGGCACGCTCATCTACATCATCAACAGCGGCCTGATCGTGCCGGGCGCGAATGCGCATGCCGAGCCGCACTACGTGCGCACGCACCCGAGTTTCGAAGCGCCGCTCGGCAGCCGCTACGAGTGGCTGAACAAATCCCTGTTCATCGGCACGCTCAACCCGATGCCGCTCGAGGATCACGCGGTGATCATCCGCGTCTTCCAGGTGACCTGAACCGAGGCAAACTCGAACGGGGCAGAAGACCATGCAGCACAGCGTCAGCTCGGCAGGGGGCGGTCCGGTCCGCGAACGCCTCACGCTCGCCATCCTGTTTGCGACCTGGGGTCTGGTGTTTCTCGACCGGATGTCGGTGTTGTACCTCGCGCCGTACATCGCCCGCGACCTGCACCTTGATGACGCTCAGGTCGGGATGTTGGCCGGAGTGGTGGCGGTGTCCTGGGCCGTCTCGGCGCTGCTGTTCGGCGCGCTCTCGGATCGGGTCGGGCGCAAGGTGGTGCTGGTGCCGATGGTGCTGCTCTTTTCCATCGTGTCGGCCCTGAGCGGGTTTGCGCACAGCTACGCGCAACTGCTGTGGCTGCGCATCCTGCTCGGGGTCCTCGAGGGACCGTGCTGGTCGGTGCTGATGGCACTGGTCGAGGACAACTCGGCCCCGGCACATCGGGGGCGCAACATTGGCATCGTGGTCAGCGCCGCGGCGCTGATCGGTCTGGCGGTGGCCCCGGTGCTCACCACCCAGGTGGCCGCGGCGGCCGGCTGGCGCGATGCGTTCTTCATTGCCGCGGCACCGGGGGTCGTGCTCGCGGGGCTCATTGCCGTCTGTGTGCGGGAGTCCGCCGAGCTCAAGGCGCGCTCGAGCGCACGCCGGGCATGGCGGCGCGACATCGTGCAGATGCTGCGTTACCCCAACCTCTGGGCGAGCGCCTGTGGGGCGGCGGGGTTCATGAGCTGGCTGTTCCTGGTGAACGCCTTTGGCCCGCTCTACATCACCACCGTGCTGCATCAGTCCGGCACCACGGCGGGGTTTCTGATGGGGGCGGCGGGGCTCGGCAGTTTCCTCATCGGGCTGGTGGCCCCGGCAATCTCCGACCGTGCCGGACGGCGTCTGACCTTGATCGTCTGCGCGGCGCTCAGCATCGTTTTGCCGCTGGCGCTGCTGCTGAGAGTCTCTGCGCTGCACCTGTGGCTGCTCGCCGGGGTGTTGTTCTGCACGCAGACCGGCCAGGCGCTGAGCGCGATCTGCATCGTGCTGGTGCCGACCGAAAGCGTGCCGCGACACCTGGCGGCGACCGCGATCGGTTTCGCGACGCTGTTTGGTGAGCTGATCGGCGGTTTCGCCGCCCCACTGGTGGCCGGCTCTCTCGCGCAGCAGCACGGTCTGGCGGTGCCGCTGTGGATGGCCGCAGGCGGCGGACTCATCGTGCTGCTCGCCGCCATCGCCCTGCGTCCCGTTGCGCCCGCGTCCGATGCAGCGCAAGTGGCTGGCCCGTGAGCGTCGGGTCTGTTGTGCACTGCGTGGCGGGGTGTACGGCCGCTGAGGCTGGCGCCGGATGCACCTGATCTGCCCTGAGCTCCCCCCGAGCACTGCGTGCAGCGCTCGGGGTGTCGGTGAGCGCTGCAACCCATGGCGCTCGCCGAGCGGGCCTCAGCGTTTTCTGCTCGGGTCCGTGTCGAGCGAGCCGTTCGGATGCGGACCTCTGGAGGGGTCGGCGGCGAGCTGAACCGCCACACATCCCGCCGGCGGGTCGGCGCGAGCGGCGGCGACGCGCGGCTCGATGCGCAGCCCACGGCGTGAGGTGATTCCGGCTCTGCGCCGAGCGGCCCGACCTGACGGGGAATGCGTGCCGGTCCGCACCGGTGCGCTGAGTGCGTGTTGTCTTGCGAAACGTCCGGGACTCACCGGGTGTTGCCAAGGTGAAGCCTCGCAGCGGACGGCCGGGCGACGCGTGCGCTCCGGGATGCAACCGAACCAACTGCTCGGTCGCCCGGCGGACCGCAAAGCACTTGACACAGATTGTATCCCTGGTTACAAATAACCGAAAAGTACTATTTAATATAGTTATCTCGCGCGGCCGGGGGCTGCGCGCCCGGGCGGCACACGGGAGCACACCACGGCCCGCGTCCGGACGGATCGAAGCACCGGTGGCACGTATCGGCATTTCAATCATCGCTCGAGGGGGGCGCATGAAACGTAAGTATCAGCAATTGTTCGTGTGGTCGACGGCCATGGCGGCCTCCATTCCGGTGGTGCTCGCGCGCACCGCGGCGCTCGACCCGGGCGCTCGGGCGAGCGCGCCGCGCTCGGCTGAGGTGCTGCAGGAAATCGTGGTGACGGCCGAGAAGCGCCGGTCCAATCTGATGACGACGGCCGTGGCGATGAGCGCGCAGACCGGCGCCGAGCTGCGTGCCGAGCATGTGACAAACCTAGAGGAACTCACGGCCACGACCCCCTCGTTCACGTATGCCAATCAGGGCCCGACGAGTGCGGTGAACATTCGCGGCATCGGCATGTCCGTGACCAGCCCGAACGTGGCGCCGGGCGTGCCGCTGTATCGCGACGGGCTGCTGGCACCGACGCTGCTGCCGAATGAGCCGTTTCTCGACATCGCGGACGTGGAGGTGCTGCGCGGACCGCAGGGTACGCTGGTCGGGGCGAATTCCACCGGCGGTGCGGTGTTTTTCAACACGGTGAATCCCAAGATCGGCGCGAGCGACGGGTACCTCGAGGCGAACGTGGCGACCTACGCCAAGCTGAGCGTGCAGGGCGCCAAGAGCATCCCGGTCAACGACGAGCTGGCGTTTCGCGTGGCGGCCTACTACAAGAAGCGCGACAGTTACTGGACCGATACTCTGCCGAGCTCGGCCAATCATCCGGCGCCGGGGGCGGTCAATCAGGCCGTGCTGCGCCTGACGACGCTGTACCGTCCGACCCGCAAGCTCTCGGCGATTCTGAAAATCAACTATCAGGACGATCAGAACGGCGGCATGGCCCACACCCCGTACGCCGGCACCAATGCGGCGATCGGTGCGCCGAGCGGCCGCTACCAGCTCGCCTATCCGGATACCGCCACGCAATACAGCGACTATCAGATCCGCACCGGACTGACCATCAACTATCACTTCGATGACGGCATCACGCTGCGCTCGCTGTCGGGGTTCTTCTACACCTACGAGTACTACAACGACCAGCAGTTCCTGAACGGGGCGGGCGGGACGGCGATCTCCGCCCCATTCATCAACCGGATTCAGGATCACGTGTTCTCGCAGGAATTCGATCTGCTCTCCCCGAAGGGCAAGCGCCTGCATTGGGTGGCCGGGACCTTCAGCCAGTACTGGCCGGCGCACATCAATCTGAACCCGAACACGATGGCGGTGGTGGTCGATGAGGGCACCATCAAGAACACCGATGCGATCTTCGGCAACGTCGGTTACGACATCACGCCGAAAGTCGAGGTGCATCTGGGGCTGCGCGAGACCGTCAATCACGCCTACGGCACGGGCGGGGTGTTCCTGGTGCCGGCGCATTACCTGCGGCTGCAGGGCAATGAGGTCGGGGAGTCCGATGATTTCCTCACCGGACGGATCGGGGTGAACTGGCGGGCGACGCCAAACCAGTTTCTCTACGCCTTCGTCGCCAAAGGCGCCAAGACCGGGGGCGTCAACTCCCAGGGCACGCCGGCTTTCGCGCCGGAGACGGTGTGGGATTACGAGGCCGGCATCAAGTCCACGTGGCTCGACGGCCATGCGCGCACGCAGTTCGGCGTGTTCGACATGGACTACCGCAACCTGCAGCTGGCCGTGGTGACGCCGAGCCCGGTGGCGACGCTGACGCCACAGGGCAGCATCACCAACGTCGGCCGTTCGACGATCCGCGGCGCGGAGCTGTCGTTGCAGGCACTGCTCGCGGGCTGGCAGATCGACGGCAGCCTCGGTTACGTGCACTCGAGCATCGGCAGCTCCCCGCTGCTGCTGAACTCCTACCTGTATCAGGTGGCCGGCTTGAATCCGACCGGACCGCAGTGCGCGAGCGCTCAGACGAGCGGCTGCTTCGATTACGCGCCGTACTATCAGAGCGTCAACGGCACGGCCGATCCGCATTCGCCGCAGTGGACCGGGAGCCTGGGCATCCAGTACACGGCGCAACTCAACGCCGACAGCACGCTCACGCCACGCCTCGATTACTCGTATACCAGCGTGCAGTGGGCGACGATCTTCCAGAATCCGGTCGATCGGTTTCAGTCGCACTCGGTGCTCGATTTCGGGCTGACCTATGCGCACGGTCCGTGGAGTGTGACGGCGTACGGCACGAACGTGACCGGGGCGTACTTCATCACCGGACAGACCGGCAATGCGGACTTCTGGAGTGCGCCGGCGGTGTACGGTGTGCGGATCCGCGAGAGCTTCTAAGCGGCCCCAGGTGAGTGCGGCGGCGGGTGGGCGCGAGGCGCCCGCCCGCGCGCGGCACGCGGGGCGGACGGAGGGAAATGACATGAAGAGTTTGACTCGTTGCGCGAGTGTGCTGGCGATCGTGCTGGGTTTTCTGGGGGCCGTGGCGCCGCCGGCGCGGGCCGCAGCGCCCGGCGGCGCGGCCGAGGCGCAGAGCGCGTGTGCACGGCTCGTGCGGCTCGCCGATGCGCACCTGGTGATCTCGACCGCGCGCTGGGTGCCCGCCGGTCCGCTGCACAGCCGGGCGATGGCCGTGATGCCGATGCTCGCCTCGGTCGTGCTGCCGGCGAACTGTCTGGTGCGCGGGGTGCTCGACCCGCGCCTCGGCGTCGGTGGCGTGCAGTACGGCCTGGGCTTCGAGCTGCGCATGCCGGCGAACTGGAACGGGCGATTCCTGTTCCAGGGCGGTGCCGGCCTCGATGGCTTCATCGCCCCGGCGGTGGGCTTCGTCGAGCCGGGCACCCCGACGGCCTTGGCGCGCGGCTTTGCGGTGATCTCGAGCGATGGCGGCCATGAGGGCATGAGCGCCGCGTTCGCCGCGGACCAGCAGGCCCGGCTCGATTTCGCCTACGCCGGGCTCGCACCGGTGGCGCGGCTCGGCAAGCGTCTGATCCGCCACTTCTACGGCAAGCCGGCACACGACTCGTATTTCGCGGGCTGCTCGAACGGCGGACGCGAGGCGATGATGGTCGCCGAGCGCGACCCGACGCTGTTCAACGGCATCGTCGCCGGCGACCCGGGCTTCAATCTCGCCCGGGCGGCCATCGCCGAGATGTGGAACGTCAAGCACTTGGAGGCGGCCGCACCGAAAGACGCGCACGGCCGGCCGATCCTGAGCGAGGCGCTGACGGGCCGCGATCTGCAACTGCTCTCCCAGGCGGTGCTCAAGGTCTGCGATGGGCTCGATGGGCTGCGCGACGGGATGATCAACAACTTTGCCGCCTGTCAGAAAGTATTTCATCCGCAGGTGCTGCAGTGCCGTCCGGGCGCGCACGGGGCCTGCCTCGGTGCGCGCAAGATCAAGCTGCTCGAGGCGATCTTCGGCGGCCCGCGCAACGCGGCCGGACAGCCGCTCTATGCACGCTGGCCCTACGACGCCGGGGTGGCTGCGCCGGGTTGGCGAGTGTGGAAACTCGGCACCTCGCGGACCGGTACGCCGAATGCCCTCGATGCCACGCTCGGGCTCGAGGCGATGCGCGAGTACTTCATGACGCCGGCCGATCCGCACATGACGCCGCAGACGTTCGACTTCAACACCGCGCTGCGGGTCACTCGCCAGGTGCGCGCCATCAACGATGCGAGCGGCACGTTCTTCTCGAGCTTCATTGCCCATGGCGGCAAGCTCATCATCTACCAGGGGTTGAGCGACCCGGTGTTCTCACCGGATGCGATCATCGGCTGGTACCGCCAGCTGATGGCGCAGTACCACGCGCCGCAGCGCTTCGCCCGGCTGTTCCTGGTGCCGGGCATGAACCACTGCTTCGGCGGGCCGGCGACGGATGCGTTCGATCCGCTGCGTGCCATCGTGCGCTGGAGCGAGCAGCACAAGGCGCCGGCGCGTCTGCTCGCGCACGGTGCGGCTTTCCCGGGCGTCACGCGTCCGTTGTGTCCCTATCCGAAGTATGCCCGCTACGTCGGCGGCAATCCCAAGAGCGCCAAGAGCTTCCGCTGCACCAAGCCCTCCGGCGCGTGACGCCCGGGGCGCGGCGGGCGGCTTGATTCGGCCGGTGGGGCTGAGTAGATTGACGGGACTGACGGCGTCCTGCCGAACGGCAGGACGCCCCCATTCAGACTGGGACGGGGATGCGAAGCCAGGCTGCGCTGGATCGGGTCCGGCGCGAGCGTCGCTCGGGCCGTGCACGCTGGCGTCTCGTCCGCGCCAGGGCGGCGCGATCCGTCCCACCGATACAGCGAGGTTGTTCATGGCTCTGACGCTCTATGCGGCCACCGTGCCGTCGTTCCGCCAGATTCTCGGCTCCGTCGCGGGTCTGCTCGAGAAGGCGCAAGCGTACTGCACCGAGCACTCGCTCGCGCCCGAGCAGATCATTCAGGCGCGCCTGGCGAGTGACATGTTGCCGTTTGCCTATCAGGTGCGCTCCACCGCGACCCATTCGATCGGTGCGATCGAGGGGATGCGCCGCGGCACGTTCTCTCCGGACCGCTCCGCGCCGCCGGAGACCTTTGCGGCGCTCGGGCAGCTGGTGCACAGCGCCGATGCGGCGCTCGCGGCACTCGATCCGGCGGAACTCGACACGCTCGCCGGCCGCGAGGTGCTGTTTGTGGCCGGGGAGCGGCGGCTGCCGTTCACGGGGGAGAACTTCCTGCTGTCGTTCTCGCAACCGAATTTCTACTTCCACGCCACCACCGCCTACGACATCCTGCGCTGGAAGGGGCTGCAGATCGGCAAGCGCGACTACGCCGGGCAGCTGCGCATGCAGCACTGAGCTCTGCGAGCGGCTCGATGGATTCGCGCCGCCGCGCTCGCTATCCTTGCCGGCGAGACAGCCGTGACACAAGGTAAGGCAGGGTGGCTAAAGTACCTCCAGGAGTCGGCCCGCGACAGCCGCAAGTTGTTGTTCTGTTTGGCGCCACGGGCGATCTGGCCCGGCGCAAGCTCCTCCCGGGGCTGTTCCATCTGAGCGTGGCGGGGTTCATCCCCGGCTGTCGCATCATCGGGGTGTCGCTCGATGACCTCGACGCGGACGGGTTCCGACAGATCGCGCACGGGGCCATCGAGGCGTTCTCCCCGCATCGCTCCGAGCCTGAGGCGTGGAGCGCCTTTGCCGCTGGTCTCGATTACGTGCCGCTCGGCGCGGGCGCCAAGGGACTGGCTGCGGCGGTGGCGCGTGCCGAGCAGGCGTTTTCGGGCGAGTGCCAGCGCCTGCACTACCTCAGCGTGCCGCCGAGCGCGGCGCTCTCGACCGTGCGGCTGCTCGGCGATGCGGGCCTGGTGGCGCGCTCGCGGATCATCATGGAGAAGCCCTTCGGCACCGATCTGGCGAGCGCCCGCTCGCTGAACGCGAAGCTGCACGAGGTGTTCGACGAGCAGCAGATCTTTCGCATCGATCACTTTCTCGGCAAGGAGCCGGCGCAGAACATTCTCGCCTTCCGCTTCGCCAACGGCCTGTTCGAGCCGATCTGGAACCGCAACTTCATCGAGCACGTGCAGATCGACGTGCCCGAGACGCTCGGTCTGGAGAAGCGCACGATGTTCTACGACTCGATCGGCGCGTTCCGCGACATGGTGGTGACGCACCTCTTTCAGATCCTGGCGTTCGTGGCGATGGAGCCGCCGACGGCGCTCGAGCCGACCGCGATCGGTGAGGAGAAGAACAAAGTCTTCCGGAGCATGCTGCCGATCAAGCCCACCGACGTGGTGCGCGGCCAGTTCAACGGCTACCGCAGCGAGGAGGGCATCAGTCCGGAGTCGGACACCGAGACCTTCATCGCGCTGAAGTGCACCATCGACAACTGGCGCTGGGCGGGCGTGCCGTTTTATTTGCGCACCGGCAAGCGCCTCGCCGAGGGCAAGCGCATCATTTCCATCGCGTTCCGCGAGCCGCCGAAGAGCATGTTCCCGCCGGACTCCGGGGTTGGCGCACAGGGCCCGGATCACCTCACCTTCGATCTGGCCGACGTGTCGAAGATGTCGCTGTCCTTTTACGGCAAGCGGCCCGGTCCCGGCATGCGCCTCGACAAGCTCAGCCTGCAGTTCGCCATGCACGACACCGGGCTCGTCGGCGAGGTGCTCGAGGCCTACGAGCGGCTCATTCTCGATGCGATGCGCGGGGACCGCACGCTGTTCACCACTGCCGAGGGCATCGAGCGGCTCTGGGAGGTCTCCAGCCCGCTGCTCGAGGCGCCCCCACCGGTGCGGCTGTATGCGCCGGGCTCGTGGGGACCGAACTCCATGCATCAGCTCATTGCCCCGCACGCCTGGCGCTTACCGTTCGAGCGCGGCTGGCGTGACCCGAATCGCGCCGGTAGCTAGAGCCCGGCGGCAAAAAAAGGGCGTCCGGGCGGACTGGATTTTCCGCCAGGGAACCCCCATAGCGTAAAATGCGTCATATCCGGTAAGGAGGTTCTCAGATGGCGTTTCAGTTTCGGCGATCAACTAATCCCGGCTTGAACCAGAACACGTTCTCGCGGGTGCCGCGCGTCGGGTTCGGTGAGCAGCCCATGACCGTGGCCGGCACGGTGAACAAGTCGTTCCTGATGCTGGTGGTCATGATGGTCTGCGCGCTGTGGCCGTGGTCACAGGCGAGCGCCGGCAATCTGCAGGCCGCGGCCGGACTGATGGAGATCGGAGCCATTGGCGGGTTCGTGCTGGCGCTGATCATCAGCTTCAAGCCCACCACCGCACCGTTCCTGGCGCTGCCGTACGCGGCGCTCGAGGGCGTGGTGCTCGGGGGCATCTCGGCAATGTTCGAGCAGCGCTACCCGGGGATCGCCATCCAGGCGATCGCCGCAACGTTCGCGGCCACCCTGGTCATGCTGGTGCTGTATCGCACCCGGGTGATCCGCGTGACCGACCGGCTGCGCTCGGTGGTCCTGGGCGCGATGTTCGGCGTGATGCTGCTCTACGTCGGCACCTGGATCCTGTCGTTCTTCCACGTCGCGGTGCCCTTCGTCAACGGCGGCGGGCCGCTCGGCATCGCCTTCTCGGTGTTCGTGATCGGCGTGGCCGCTTTCATGCTGTTGCTCGATTTCGACATGATCGAGCAGGGCGCCGCCGCGGGTGCGCCGCAGTACATGGAGTGGTACGGGGCCTTCGGCCTGATGGTGACGCTGGTGTGGATGTACGTCGAGATGCTGCGCCTGATGGCGCAGCTGCGCGAGCGTTAAGACAAGGCCGCGGCTTGCCGCGGCCGTTCCTTCCCCCTGACGCGAAGCAGCCGCGGACCGGATCGGTCCGCGGCCGCTTGCGCATGCTCTAGCCCCGTATGAGCGAGACCGACCTACCGCTCGAGCCGCTCGAAGTGCCCCACGATGCCCTCTCGAGCGAGGCGCTGCGCGGGGTGATCGAATCCTTCGTGCTGCGCGAGGGCACCGATTACGGGGAGCGCGAGTACAGCCTGGAGGAAAAATCCGCCCAGGTGCTCGCCCAGCTCCGCCGCGGCGAGGCGCGCATTCTCTACGATCCGCAGACCGAGACCGTAACCCTCGAACTCACCGCCGGCGCCGCGGGGCGCCGGCGGGCTGAGTAAGTTGCGCTCAGCGCAGCACTTCCTCCAGGAACTGCATCAGCGAGTGCCAGGAGCGCCGATCCGCCGCCTCGTCATAGGCCATGCCGTGCGCGCGGTCGTCGGCATGCGGATTGGTAAAGGCGTGCACCGTGTTGCCGAAGGCGAGCAGTTGCCAGTCCGCCCCCGCAGCGGAAAATTCCTGGGCAACCGCGAGCACGTCCTCGGGCGGGGCCATCGGATCGTCGTAGCCGTGCAGGATGAGCACCTTGGCCCGCACCGGTGCGGCGGGCAGGCCGTTCGGCTTGAGCAGTCCGTGGAAGCTGACCACGCCGCGCACGTCCGCGCCACTGCGCGCGAGGTCGAGCACGCACAGGCCGCCGAAGCAAAAGCCCATTGCCGCCACGCGGCGGGTGTCGACCTGCGGTTGCGCGCGCACGGTGGCGAGTGCGGCGCTGATGCGCCGTGCGAGCAGCTTGCGGTCCTGCACCAGGGGCATCATCAGGGCCTGACACTGCTCAGTGGTCTCGCCGCGCTGGCCCTTGCCGTACATGTCGAGTGCGAATGCGGCGTAGCCGTGCCAGGCGAGCCGCCGCGCCTTGCGCTCGACGAACTCATCGCGTCCGCCCCAGGCGTGGCTGATCAGCACCGCCGGCAGCGGTCCCGGACGGGAGTCGTCGTAACACAAGAACCCTTCCAGTACGGTCGAGCCGTCGCGGTACTCGATCAGTTGCTCACGAATCGCCATGGCGTACTCCTTGAATGGGACAGAGGCAAAACAAAATCTTAGCGTTTTTTCGCCAAGCCCAGGGCGAGGACCCCGAGCCCGACACCGAGCACCGTGCCACCGGCCCAGCCGGGCAGGGCGCGTTCCTGGCGCACCGTCGCCTGCAGGCCGCCGATCTTGAACAGCTTCTGGCGTGAGGTGTAATGCGGCGGGTGCGCGATCAGCAGCACACCGCCCGCGATGAGAACGAGACCGACGATCAGGGTGGCTTTCACAGCGCGGCTCCAGCGGGTTGAGGAGCGCATTGTACCCACAGGCGCGGCGCTCTCGGCGCATGCTCGCCGGCCGCCGCGGCGGTGACATTTGTGTGTCCTCACCGGGCTCATTAGACTGCCCGATCTATGATCAAAGCACCCGAAGCGCTGCAGCGCCTGAAAGACGGCAACCGTCGATTCGTCGAGCGGCTGCGCAACCACGAGCCCTCCCTCGGCGGCTCCCCGCACATCCAGCTCACCCAGGAGCAGAAGCCCTTCGCCATCATCCTCGGCTGCTCGGACTCGCGCGTTCCGGCCGAGCTGGTCTTCGATCAGGGCCTCGGCGATCTGTTCGTGATCCGGGTGGCCGGCAACATCGTGGCGCCGTCCCTGATCGGCAGTGTGGAGTTCGCCGCCGAGCAGTTCGGCACGCGCCTGGTGGTGGTGCTCGGCCATTCGAACTGCGGCGCCATCCAGGCGACGCTCGAGCAGCTGCGCCGACCGGCCGAGAACCAATCGCCCAATATTCGCTCCATCGTCGATCGGGTGCGTCCGTCCGTCGAGGTGCTGCTGAAGACCGGATTGCGCGATGATGAGCCGGCGCTCATCCGCCAAGCCGTGCGCGCCAACGTCGGGGTGTCCGTAAGCCACCTGCGCTACGGCTCCGATGTGCTCGAGCGGCTGATCCAGAACGACGGGCTCACCGTGGTGGGCGCGGAATACTCGCTCGAGACCGGGGAAGTCGAGTTCTTCGACGGATCGGGCTGCTGACACGCGCAGCCTCGTGGGCCGGGGTCGCGACGGACCCGACCGACTATGTGCCAACCGCGATCAACACGCCGACCACCAGCAGGAACAGCGCGAAGACGCGTGTCAGCGTAGCACCCGAGATGCGGTGTGCGACCCGAGTGCCAACCGGTGCCAGGCTCATCGAGCCGGCGGCCGCGATCGCGGCGGCGGGCAGATACAGATACCCCACCGAGCCCCAGGGCAGCGCCTGCGCCGGGCCGGGCACACTCAGCGCATAGCTCAGCGCGCTCGAGAGTGCGATCGCAAAGCCGCACACCGCGCTTGTGCTCACGGCCCGCACCGGCTTCAGGTCAAGTCCGATCAGCAGCGGCACGGTCATCGATCCGCCGCCGATGCCCACCACGGCCGAGAGCGCCCCGATGCCCAGGCCGGCCGACAGCAGCCAGGGCGAGCGCGGCACTTGCTCGCATCGCTGCGGGTCCGGCGCCCGCGTGCTGTGGCGCGCCATTTTCAAGGCCATCACCGCGCAGAATGCCGCGATCACACCGCGCAGCATCGCTCCGGAGAGCCACTGCGCAATGTGCGCGCCGGCGAAGCCGCCGAGCACCATGCCGGGGGCGAGCCATCCCCAGGTCGGCCATGCCACCGTGCCGCGGCGCATGTGGGCTCGGGCCGCGGAGGCCAGTGTCAGGACGTTGGCGGCCATCGCCGTCGCCACCGAGACGTGAATGACCTCATCGGCGGGAATGCCGAGCGTGGGCAGGGCGAAACTGAGGGCGGCCACCACCAGCAGGCCGCCGCCGATGCCGAGCAGGCCGCTCAGAAAGCCGGCTGATGCGCCGGCCGCGAGGAGCACAACGAAGGACAACAGCATCAGCCGAGGCACCCGTGCA
>JAKBCE010000073.1 GCA_021808195.1 Pseudomonadota bacterium | reverse complement strand
CACAATGGCATCGAATATGGACTGATGGCCGCGTACGCCGAGGGCCTCGGCATCCTGCGCGCGGCGAACGTCGGCAAGCGCTCGAGCGACGTCGACGCGGAAACGACGCCGCTGCGCGACCCGCAGCACTACCAGTACGATCTGAACCTGCCGGACATCGCCGAGGTCTGGCGCCGCGGCAGCGTGATCGCCTCGTGGCTGCTCGATCTGACGGCCGCGGCACTGCAGCAGGACCCGCCGCTGGCGAAATTCGCCGGACGTGTCTCGGACTCCGGCGAAGGTCGCTGGACGATCAAGGCCGCGATCGACGAAGGGCAGCCGGCGCCGGTGCTCACCACCGCGCTGTACGAGCGCTTCAGCTCCCGCGGCGAGGCGGATTTCCAGGCGAAAGTTCTCTCTGCCATGCGCTACGGGTTTGGCGGGCACCTCGAGAAGTCCTCGAAGTGATTCAGGACGGCGGAAGATTCCTATGAACGACACCCACAGCGACGCGCTGGTATTCTTTGGGGCAACCGGAGATCTGGCGCACAAGAAGATCTTCCCGGCGCTGCAGGCCATGGTGAAGCGCGGCACGCTCAACGTGCCGGTCATCGGCGTGGCGAAGGCGGGTTGGGGGATCGAGCAGCTCAGAGCCCGGGCCCGGGACAGCCTCGAGAAGCACGGCGGCGGGGTCGACGAGGCGGCGTTTGCCAAGCTGACCACACTGCTGTCCTACGTGGATGGGGATTACTCCGACGCAGCGACCTTCAGCACGTTGCGCAAGCAGCTCGGCACCGCGCACCGGCCGGCCCATTACCTCGCCATACCGCCCTCGCTGTTCGGTAAGGTCGTCGAACAGCTCGCCCATGCGGGCTGCACGGAGGCCGGTTCGCGCGTTGTGGTGGAGAAGCCCTTCGGTCGCGACTTGCAGTCGGCCCGCGAACTGAACGCAATCCTGCTCGGCTCGTTCGATGAAGAGCACATCTTCCGGATCGATCATTATCTGGGTAAGCGACCGGTGCACAACATGGTGTTCTTCCGATTCACGAACGCGCTGCTCGAGGCGTTCTGGAATCGCGATTACATCAAGAGCGTGCAGATCACGATGGCCGAGAACTTCGGCATCCAAGGTCGCGGCGGATTCTACGATCCGGTCGGCGCGGTGCGCGACGTGGTCCAGAACCACCTGTTTCAGGTGCTCGCCAATCTCGCCATGGAACCGCCAGCCCGCACCGACAGCGAGTCGATCCGCGACGAGAAGGTGAAGGTCCTCAAAGCGATTCCGGAGCTGACGACCTCGAGCCTGGTGCGCGGCCAGTTCCGCGGTTACCTGAACGAGCCTGGCGTCGCGGCCGGATCGAAGACTGAAACCTTCGCGGCGTTGCGTCTGGCAGTGGACAACTGGCGTTGGCAGGGCGTGCCGTTTTACATTCGCGCCGGAAAATCGCTGCCCGTCACCTGCACGGAAGTGGTGGCGCATCTGCGCCGGCCGCCGGCGGTGTATCCAGGCTGCACGCCGCAGCACGATTATTTCCGCTTTCGCATCAGCCCGCAGACGGAAATGGCGATTGGCTTGAACGTGATGGACGAGGCCGAGCTCGGTATCGGTCAGACCAATGAACTACTCGCGAGCCGCCACGAGGGCGCCAATGAAATGGACGCCTACGAACGGGTGCTCACCGATGCCATGGCCGGCGACCGGACGCTGTTCGCTCGCGAGGACTACGTCGAGGAGGCCTGGCGCATCGTCGATCCGGTGCTGAAGGCCGACACACCGGTCTATCCGTACGAGCCTGGCACGTGGGGTCCGCCGGAGGCGGATCGGGTCGCGCCGCCCGAGGGATGGTACGACCCGGATCTGTCCGAGTAGACCGAGCGGCACGCTGAAGACGGCTGAGGCGCGCACTTCCTACACTCGCGAGCATCGCGAGACGCCCATTCGGTCGAAATGACCGCAACGCCCTTGCGCGCCCGAAACCTCCGGCGCATTCTCGGTCCGGGGGGGCATGCGAGTGGCCGAAGCCGTCAGTCGGTATCTTCTTGAGGCCCTGGAAAGCGAAGGGCTCCTGCGGGCCTTCCTGTTCCGCTATGCGCACAACGCGGCGGACGTCGATGAGCTTCTGCAGGAAACCTACGCGCGCCTGCTGAGCGCGCAACGCGAATCCAGCGCCGAGATCCGCTCCGTCCGCGCGTTTGCGCTGACGGTGGCGCGCAACGTCGCGCTCGACTGGCTGCGGCATCGGGATGTCGTGCCGATCAGCCTGGTCGCCGACATTGCGGCGCTCGACGTGCTCGACGAATCGGCTCAGGTAGAGGAAATCGTCAATGCCCACCAGGAACTCGCGCTGCTTGCCGAGTGTGTCGCCGAGCTTCCCGAACGCTGCAGGCAGGCCCTGACGCTGCGGCGTGTCTATGGAATGTCCCAGCGTGAAATCGCCGAACGGCTGCGCATCAAGGAGAGCACCGTCGAGCAGTTACTCGCACGCGCGGTGCGCCGCTGCGCCGAGGCGCTGTTCGCTCGCGAGGTGGGGTCGGATCAACCGTACTCCCTGGCGGGCCGCCTGGCACGCCGGTTGAAGCGCCATGAGTGAAGCGACGGACATCGAGGAACGTGCAGCTGCTTGGATCGCACGCAGCGACGCACGCGGAGCGGCCGCAGATGCGGATCTTGCTGCGTGGCTGCTCGCAGATCCTCGCCATCGAGCCGCATATCTGCGGCTCGCAGAGGCATGGGCGCGCACCGAGCGCCTCTCGCGCCTGCGTCCGCGGAGTGCGCAAATCGATCCGGATCTGCTGGCGCCGGGGCCCGCACGAGCGCTCCGTCGGCGCGCTTCGGTCATGCCTCGCCTGCGCCGCCGTGCGATCGCAGGGCTCGCGCTCGCAGCCGCCGCGGCGGGGCTGGTGATCGCGTGGCACTTCTCCGTTCGAGGTGTGGCTGAAGTGCTCCGCACCGGGCCGCAGACGCTGTCCCGAATGGTCCTTGCGGACGGCACCGTCGCGACGCTCAACGCGAACACCGAGTTGCGGGTCCGGTTCGATCGAGCAATCCGCTCGGTCGTGCTGGTACGCGGCGAGGCGCAATTCAGAGTCGTACACCATGACCGCTGGCCCTTCCAGGTCAGCGCTGATGGACGTACCGTGCGCGATGTCGGCACGGTATTCGACGTGCGACGCAAGGATGCTCGCACCGTGCAGATATTCGTTCGCAGGGGCCGGGTCGCCGTCCTGCCGGTGACTGGCGCCTCGTCGACCACAGGCAGCTCCGAGCCCGTGCTATGGGCCGGCGACGAGGCCGTTGTCACGGCACATCGCGTCGTGGTGCGCCATGGTTCTGCGCAGGATATCGCGCGGCAGCTGCATTGGCTGCGGCGCAAGCTGAATTTCCGCGGCGAAACGCTCGCTCGAGCCGTCGCCGAATTCAACCGATCCAATTATCGCAAGATCGTCGTCACCGATCCGGATCTCCTGCGGCTGCGCGTCGGCGGCACATTCCGCGTCCTTGCCGTGAACAGCTTCGTGGCGGCCCTGGGCCGTTCGTTCAATATCCAGTCGCTGCCAGGCCCGCATCACACCATCCTGTTGTACCGCGCCGCTGCGAAGTGAGGGCGATCGCGGTATAGGAACTTCAAGCGCCGTCCGTCCACACTCAGGCGCACGATAAAAACGACTGAGGGGGGGGGACATGCTACGAATTGCACGATGGTGGATGACCTTCGGGGCGGCTCTGCTGGTTTGTGCTTCGATGGCCGTCGCGCCGATCGCAGCGGCCGCAGACCAGCCGATCGCTTTCAACATTCCCGCACAGCCGATGCCGGCGGCCCTGCGCGAGTTCGCGCATCAGGCGCGCGTGCAGCTGCTGTTCGATTACCGGGCGCTCGAGCACCTCAAGGCCCGACGGCTCGCCGGAAACATGGGTGTCCATGCCGCCTTGCGGCAGCTGCTGTCCGGATCCGGTTTCACCTTCGCCCGCGTCAACGCCCACACCATTGCGATCCGTCGTACCAACGCCACCGATGCCAAAGCGGCCTCGGCACAAACGACGGACGCGCCGGTGTCCCAGCCGCCGCCGCACACCATCAGTCCAAGGCGATCCGGCAAACGACCGCCGTCGCTGCAGGCGGTGCTGGTTGAGGCACGATTCATCTCCAACGCCGGTTTCAGCGCCATGAAGATGAATCTCCCAGCCAAGGACACCCCGTTCTCGATCTCGACTTATACGCAGAGCTTCATGCATGCCATTGAGGCTCAGCACGTATCGTCACTTTATTCCTATATGACCGGCATTCAGAGCGCCGGATCCACCGGCTACGACATCGTCTTCCGCGGTTTCGAGAGCGGTGCGAATGATCAGAATTCCATCCTCGTCGATGGATTGCCAGGGCTCGAAACGCGCTTTGGTTCGCCCGTGACCATTGGCATCCAGCGTATCGACGTCGTCCGGGGTCCAGCCTCGGTGTTGAACGGCGAGGAGCAGCCCGGAGGGTTCATCAACCTAGTGACGAAGAAGCCCCAGGCGCGCAGTTCGGTCGAGCTGTCCGCGATCGGCACGACTTACGATGGACACGGGGTCGGGATTGCCGAGCGGCCGGGTTTCACGGCAGGGATGGACGCCACCGGTCCGATCGCCGGCAATCGCCACTTTCTCTACCGGTTCATCGTATCCGACCAGAATGCCGACACATACCGCACCTACGCCTACAACCGCAACATCTACCTCGCGCCGAGCTTCACTTGGCGCATTTCGAACGCCACGAAGCTGACGCTGCAGTACGTTTACCAGGCGCTTCGCTACAGTTACGACAGCTACCTGGTGGCACCGAACAACAACATCAATCTCGTCGCTCCAATCACGACACGCTATCAGCAGCCGAACGACTACGGCAAGGAGCACGGCAGCGTACTCTCTACGTTCTTCGTGCATCGCTTCGAAAATGGGTGGACGTGGCACCTGGAGACGCGCGATGTGTGGCATACCGACGAGGCCCGTGGCTTCGACATGTATGCGATCAGCCCGAACCTGCAATTCATTCAGCGGCGCGCCCGGGGCCAGATCAATCAACGCGGATATCATTACGTCGATACGCATCTGCAGATGAAATTCGATACCTTCGGGGTGACCCACCAGATGGTGGTCGGGGCGACCGGTGGGCGCGATTCGGCCTACGAGGACCGCAAGCAGTTCTTCAATGCACCGGCCTCGGGACCGGACTCGCTCAACATCAGCATCTACAACCCGAGCTACGCGAACGTGCCCGCACTCGGCGATCTGCCGTTGGTGGCTCCGGGACACGATACGCTGCTCGACGATCGCAGCGAGGTGATCGAGAATTTCGGTGCGTACATGGCCGATGAGCTGTCTTTCTCGAAACACTGGAAGGGATCAGTCGGTCTACGCTACGCCTACGACAAGCAGTGGCTGAGCACGTTCTACCCGATCACGGGTAAATATGCGCCCGAGACGGTCTCGACGGCACACGATGTGTTGCCCATGGGCGGTATCGTCTATCAGCCAGACAAGCACTGGAGCCTCTACGCCAGTTACAGCACCTCGTTCGAGCCGCCGCCGTCAAATGCCATCAGCATAGACGGGACGAGCAATTTCGTACCGACGTCGGCGACCCAATACGAAGTGGGGGAGAAGGACGGATTTCTGCACGGACGCCTGAGCTCGACACTGGCGTTCTTCCGGATCGATGAAAGGAATACGTTCAGTCATTTCGCGTGCGCGAATTACGGCAGCTGCTATGAGCAGGTTGGCAAGGCGCAGTCCAAGGGTGTGGAATTCGAGGTCAATGCAAGGCCGCTGCCGAACTGGCAGATCACCGCCGGCGCAGCTTATACCCGTGCGCAGATCACCCAGTCGACGGACGCTTACGAGGTCGGTCTGCAGTTGCCGAACGTGCCGCGGATGGCCGAGCATCTGTGGTCCCGATATCAGTTCTCGTCCCCCGCGCTGCGCGGCTTCGGAATCGGGCTCGGCATCATCCACGATGGACAGCGCAACGGAATCAGTCCGACCAAGGCAGAGCCGATGCTGATCCTGCCCGCCTATACGCGCGTCGATACCGCACTGTATTACGTGCGCTCCCGGTACACCCTGACGTTCAAGGTAACCAATTTGCTCGACGCGACGTATTACCAGAGCTCCGGCTTCACCAATAATCTGAGCGTGCTGCCCGGCGAGCCGCGCATGTTCACGCTCTCGGCGCGGGTGTATCTGCAATGAGACGGCAGGTCAGGAGCGTCAGCGGGCTGCGGCGGGCTGCCTTCGCGCTGGTGCTGGCGTCGTCGGGGTACGCGTCGGCCGGTACCGCCACGGTGGAGTGGCAGTTGCCTCCGGCACCCACTCATGCGGTGCAGACGCACGCACAGGATCTGGCCGGCATGCGACAGGGCCGGACGCTGCCGCGGCCCGAGGTGCTTCAGCCGACGCTCGATCCGGCGCTGCGACGCTTCACGCCCCGGTATTCGCACTCGCTGAGCGGCACTTTGCGTCTGATGTGTTCGGACACCATGCCGGCGCTCGTGCGCGCGTGGATTCGTTCGTTCGCGCACTATTATCCTGAGGTTCATGTGCGGTTCGGTCCGCCGTTCGAGGGCAGCGATGGCGCAACGGCACTGCGCGAGGGCCACATCGATGTCGCATTCGTTTCGCGCGAACTGAAGCCGACCGACGTCACTTCGTTCCGAGCGAAGTACGGCTATCGGCCAACCAGTGTCCCGGTGTCGGGAGGCTCGTGGCGGCAATTTGGCTACCTGGACGCAGTGGCGGTGATCGTCAATCCGTTGAACCCGGTGAAGCGGCTGACACTCGGGCAGCTCGATGCCATTTTCTCCCGCTCGCATCTGCGCGGGGATCACCCGGCGGTAACCTGGGGCGATGTGGGTGCGCGCGGTGCCTGGGCGAACCGACCGATTCACGTCTACGGCATCAAGCCGTGGAACGGCTTCGAGGAATTCGTGCGGGAGCGCGTGCTTGATCGGGGTGCGACGCGTGGTCATTGGCGTCAGGGCATGCGGTTCACTCGCACCGTGTTCCCGGTGGCGCATCGCGTCGCGGCGGACCCAGACGGCATCGGGTACACGGGACTTGCGTTCGTGGATGCGGGGGTGAAGATTCTCGCGCTCGGTCACGGGACTGACGCGGTATCGCCGACTTATACGAATGTTGCACTTGCCCGTTATCCGCTGAGCCGTGTGATCTACGCGAACGTCAATCTGCATCCCGGCGCTGAACTTGCGCCGGTCGTGCAGGAATTCCTGCGGTTCATTCTCAGCCGCTCAGGGCAGCAGGACGTACGCCGGGAGGGCGTTTTCGTGCCGCTGCGGGAATTCCAGGTCAACGCGGCGCTGCGGCTGGTGCGCGTCAGTCGCCGGCACTGAGGGCGTGCGCATGCACACGAGGGGGCGCCTCACGGCGCTGGCAGTGGGGCTGTTGCTGCTGAGCGCGCAGTGGCCGGCCGTTGCGGGGAGCGCATTTCCGTACCATCGGGAACGCCGCATCACGTTGCCGGCGGCGGGCCGCGTTCATGCGCTGCTGTTCGATCCCCAGACCCGGGAGATCTACGCCGCCCAGGGACGGCGGATCGAGGCGTATTCACTGACGGGCGCGAAGCCGACGGTGCAGCGGCGGCTGGCGGGTACGGTGAGCGCCCTGGCACGTAATGGTGCCGGAGAAATCGTCGCTGCAGTGCGCGCTCCGGCGCAGCTCGTGTTTCTATCGGAACGCACGCTCACGGTCGAGCACCGGCGCGCTCTCGATGCGCAGCCCCCCACGGCAATGCTCTACGACCGCAGCGCGGGCATGCTCTTCGTCGAGAGTCGCTCGAACGGGAGCATCGTGCGAGTCGATCCGGCCTCGGGTCGGCCGCTCGGCCGCGTGCGGCTCACCGGTGCCCTCGGCCAGATGGCCGGCAACGGTCGCGGCACACTGTATGTCGCGGACGCGACACGCGACTCGCTGGAGGTCATCGATGCCCGGGCGATGCGGGATGAGGGTTCGATCGTACTGCGGCGCTGTCAGGCTCCGAGCGGGTTGACCATGGATCCGATCGGGCGACGGCTGTTCGTCGGCTGCGCCAACGGTCGGGCGCTCATCGTCGATGCGGATCTGGGCTTCACCTTCGTCCGTCTGCCCATCCCGGGCGGTCCGCACTTGCGGGCCGCGTTCGCTTTTCATCCCTGGGGTGCCCATGGCTGGAAGGGCGGCGCGTTCTTTGCCGGCACTGCGGCCGTCGCGGCAGTCCAGATGCAGGCCTTCGTGCGATATCGGGACCACGGACAGCTGCCGCTGCCGACCCGATGCACCGCGCTGGCGCTGGCGGCGCCGGCCGGGGAAGTGTGGCTCGCCCTGGCGCCGCCGCCGGGCGGACGGGCAGTCCTCTGGGCGCTCGGCGCCGATCCATCGGAGGTGGAATGAACCGCTGTGTCAACGTGCTGCGCCACCTCGCGTGCTGCGCGCTCCTGGGGCTGACTGCCCTGCCGCAGGCGCGGGCAGCGCTCGCGCCGTGGTCGGCGCTTGCGGGCAAAACGGTGTTGTTCGTGACCGGCGGTGCCAATGCGCCGCAGCCCAATGACGACGCGCTCGTGGCGCGTCACCTGCGCGAGCTGGGATTCCGCGTCCGCACCGTCGATGCGCGGGTGAGTCAGTCGGCAGCCCACGGAGCGGCCCTGATTGTCATATCTTCGACCGCCGATGCGCGCGTGCTCGGGAAAAAGTTTGCCGACTCGCGCCTGCCGATCTTCACCTGGAACACGTTCGACTATCCCAATCTCGGCATGACCGGCCCGGTGCTGCACCGGAATTTCGACGTCATCGACCCGGTCCAACACTATGCAGACAGTTTCTCCGTGCTGTACGGGTTCGGAGCCAACGTCACTTCCGAGATCAGCCGCGCCGTCGGGCTGCGGCCGCAGCTGTTCGGAACTTTATATCTGGAGCCGCAGACGGCGGGCTGGGGCGATCCAGGTCCGGGCGGCACCGTGATCACGGATTTCTTCGGTTCGCGTCATTACGCCGGGGTGTTCACGTATGAGCGCGAGGCCACGTTGGCCGACGGCCGCACCGCACCGGCGCGCCGGGTCGGCTTCTATCTCGGCAGCGATAATTTTCATCTGCTGACCGCGGTGTACGGACCGGCGGCCCGGGACTCGAACCTGCGCCGCTGGGCGATCGGGCTGAAGCTGTTCGATGCCGCGTTGCGCTGGGCGGCCTCACCGCCGCCGCCCGAACCGAAGTACGACCCTCGCGCGCTCGATGCGGCGCTGCACCGGGCGGCCCGCGGCCGGAAGGTGCTGTACGTCGAGCGGGTCAACGGCGGCGAGGGCCGTCGTTCGGATGCGCACATCGTTGCCCATCTGCGTCGTCTGGGCTTCGAGGTTACGGTCGCGGATCAGACGGCACCGCAGCGCATCGCGCGCGGGATGGATCTCATCATCATCTCCGGCACGTGCTCGAAATGGAAGCTGGCCAATAAGTACGTCGACGTGCCGGTTCCGCTCATTTCCCTCGAGGGACTGCTGTCCGATGCGCTGCACTTCAGCGGTCGCGACCGTTATGTCGATTACGGCGAGCATGGCGAGCTGCTCGAGAGCGTCGATCCGCCGGAGAACTACCTCGACATCGTCGGGGCGTGGAGTCCGATGGCGGCCGGGTTGAAGCCGGGTCTGGTGAAGTTCACCGAGCATCCGGGTGTGCTGAAGTGGGCCTGGCCGCTGCCGGATGCGACGGTGATCGCCACGCTCCCGAACGAGCCGCGCGAGGACGCCATTTTCGGCTATCCCAAGGGTGCGCGGATGGCCGACGGGTTCATTGCCCCGGCCCGCCGAGCGCTGCTGCCGCTGGACAACCCGTCCTACGACCAGATGACCCCGCAGGGTAAGGCGCTGTTCGACGCGGTCGTGCTGTGGAGCCTGGGGCGCTAGCCCGCCCGGTCAGTCCGCGGCGAACAGGCCCCGCAGCCGCTGCGGTTCGCAGCGCAGGTACTGCGGCGCGGCGCGCACCTGGCCGCCGAGTGCGGCGGCGGCATGCCAGGGCCAGCGGGGATCGTAGAGCGCCGTGCGCGCCAGGGCCACGAGATCGGCATCCCCGGTCGCGATGATCGCTTCGGCCTGCTCGAACCCGGTGATCAGCCCGACGGCGACCACCGGAATCCGCACCGCCGCCTTGACGGCGCGGGCGAGCGGCACCTGGTAGCCGGGTCCCACCGGGATGCGCTGCGCGGCGTGCAGGCCGCCGCTCGAGACGTGGATGGCATCGCAGCCGTGCGCCTGCAGCTGCTCGGCGAATGCCACGGTCTGCTCGCAGTCCCAGCCGCCGTCGACCCAGTCGGTCCCCGAGACCCGCACCGACACCGGTCGATCGGCCGGGAAGGCGGCGCGCACCGCATCGAACACTTCGAGCGCAAAGCGCATCCGGTTCTGCAGCGATCCGCCGTACTCGTCCTCGCGCTGATTGCTGAGCGGCGAGAGGAACTGGTGCAGCAGATACCCGTGTGCGGCGTGGATCTGAACCGCATCGAGGCCGATCCGGCCGGCGCGGGCCGCAGCGGCCGCGAACGCTTCGCGCACGGCGCGCAGACCGTCACGATCGAGCGCCGCCGGAGGCTGCTGGCCCGACGCGAAGGGCAGGGCGGACGGGGCGAGCGTCTGCCAGCCGTGCGCATCGCCAGGCGGCAGCTGCTGGCCGCCTTTCCACGGCACTTCGGTCGACGCTTTGCGCCCCGCGTGGGCCAGCTGCACCGCAATCGGGATCGGGGCGTAGCGCCGGATGCGCTCGACGGTGTCGGCCATCGCCGCCTGCGTCTCGTCGTTCCACAGACCGACGTCGGCATAGGTGATGCGCCCTTCCGGCAGGACCGCCGTGGCCTCAATCGTGAGCAGCCCCGCGCCGCTCAAGGCGAGCTGGCCGAGATGAATCAGGTGCCAGTCCGTCATGCGCCCGTGGTCCGCCGAGTACTGGCACATCGGAGCGATCACGATCCGGTTGGCGAGTTCGAGATGGCGCACGCGCAGGGGCGTGAAGAGAGCGGGCGTATGCATCGCGGTCCTGGAATTCGCTGAAGGGAGCGCCCGAAGGCTCGGGCGAGAGGGATTTTACCAGCCGTCGCGCGGCGCGACGACGCCTGCGGACATCGGGGCGGCGGCTGCGACCTGGCTCAGCGGCGCAGCCGATGTTCCCGATCCTGCTCGCGCGCCACGATGTCCGCGAGCACCGCGGCATCGGCAGCCAGCCGCTTCAGCAGATCATCGAGCGAGAGAATGCCGGCGAGCTGCTCGCTGTCATCGAGCACTGGAACACGGCGCACGCCGTGCGCGCGCATGCGCTCGAGTGCATGTTCCGCCTCTTCGGACGTGCGGGCGATCACCAGCGGCACCCGCATGATCTCGCGCACGCTGGTCGTGGCCGGATCGAGGTCCTTGGCGAGGACCTCCACGACGATGTCGCGGTCCGTGACGATGCCGATCGGCGCGTGCGTCTCCTCGCTGTCATCGATCACGACCAGGTCGCCCACGTGCCGCTCGCGCATCAGGCGTGCCGCATGCAGCGCACTGATCTGTGCCGTGCAGTACACGACATCGGGTGTGCAGAGCTCTTTCAGCTTCATGATGCGCTCTCCTCGCAACGGTCCGAACTGACCTCGATGGTGACCATGACTGCCGCGCTGCCCGCTCAGCGCGACAGGACATGCGCCAGGTGCAGCCATTGCGGCTGAAGTGGCTTCGGTCGCGCCACCGCCTCGCGCAGCAGGCTCACCGTGAGGCGCGCGCCGGAGAGTCCGAGCAGAATGCCATGCTCGCCGGCGTACCAGCGTTCGATCGCCTCGGCCCCGAGCAGCGTGGCGCTCAGCCGGTCGAACGCACCGGGGCTGCCGCCGCGTTGGACGTGCCCGAGCTTGGTGACCCGCAGCTCGAAGTTCAGTCGCTCGGCATGTTCAGTGAAATGCCGGGCCAGCGCGTCGGCATTGTGTTTCGCGCCTTCGGCGACCAC
>JAKBCE010000072.1 GCA_021808195.1 Pseudomonadota bacterium | reverse complement strand
GGCGATGGGGAGAGTCTGCAGCGGCGCGTCGAGCGGCTGCTCGCGCCCCTGCCCCGCGGCGGACGGGCGGTGGTGCGCCGGATGCTCGGGATTCCGGGGCGAGCGGCGCTCTGGCTGCCGCTGCTCACCGTCATGCTCGCCCTCGGAGTGCTCCTCGGTGCCGCCGCCATGGGGCCGCTCCTCGGGCTGACGGTCTGATGCGCAGTCGACGCCGCTCCTGGCGGCGCAACGGTCGGCTCGCGCGGCCCAGCGCTTCGGCGAGCGTGCGCTAGGGCGGCTCGCCGCCGGCAGCTGCAGCGTTCCGGGCGGTCTCCTCCACGCCGCCGAAGAAGCGCTGGTAGAGCACGATGTACAGCGCCTGCAGCGCCGCGGCGATCATGAAGGGTGCAGTGAACTCGCCGCGATGGATGAGCCAGCCGCCGAGCACCGGACCGATCGCGCGCGGAATCTGCATCGAGAGGTTTTGGACGCTTGCGGCCGTACCGCGCCGCTCGGCGCGGGTCAGTCCGGCCGCCACCGCCTGGCGTACGCCGGCCGTGCCGCGGTTGAACAGGCCGCGTGCTGCATACAGTGCCGCAGCGAGACCGAAGTCCGGCGAGAACGGGATGCAGAGCATCAGGGCGAGTCCGACCAGGCGCATCGCCGTCACGGCGCGCACGGTGCCGATGCGCCGGCTCAGCCAGTGCGCCAGTACCGCCCCCAGCGTCGCCAGTGCGAAGCTCGCGGCCAGCGCCGGTCCGATGACCGCCGGCCCCTCCCCGAAGCGGCGCAGGAACCAGTAGGCGATCAGCGGCGCGATGATGCCGATCGCCAGTCCGTTGACGGCGTTGGTGAGCGCCAGCTTGCGGATGCGGCGGTTCTCATCGCGCTTGATCTGCGCCTCGAGGTGCTCCTGCGGGGCTGCGACCGGTGCGGCGGGCGGCGCCTCGCGCGTCCAGCCGATCAGCGCCAGCGAGGCGAGTGAGCCGAGCAGCGGCAGGGTGAAGAGGATGCGAAAGCTGGTCAGGTCGTGGTAGCCGAAGCCGAGCAGCGGGGGCACGCCGACGAGCAGCGCGCCCGCGCCCATGCCCACGAACCCCAGCGTCGCGTTGAAGGACAGGGCGCGTCGGCGCGCCTCGCCGTCGACTTCGCGGGCGAGCCAGGCTTGCTCGACGGGTGAGAAGGGGCCGGCCGCGCCGTTGGCGCCGCGTCCGAAGCCGGCGAGGGTGGCCGCAGCGATCAACACCGCTTCGTTGGGTGAGACAATCGCAGCCAGCGCCGCGGCGGCCGCCGCGAACTCATAAATGATGAGCAGTCGGCGCCGGCTCACCCGGTCGCTCAACGGGCCGATGAACAGCGTCAGCAGCGCCCCGAACGCGAGGCCCGCCATGAGCACCAGGCCGATTGCCGCGCCGCTGAAACCCAGCGCATGCAGATACAGACTGAAGCTCGCCACAGTCGCACCCTGGCCGATGCTGCGGACCGCGCGGGCCGAGAGCAGGCAGCGAACGTTGTGGGGAAGGCGCTGGGGCACCGGGTCGCATCCAAGCCGGGGCCGGCCAGTATCGGGTCAGCACGCGCGCCGGTGCAACCCTCGCGCCCCGCCGCCGGGCGGGTCAGGCGAGCAGTTCGGCGCGATGCTGGCGCAGGCGTTGCAGCCAGGGCTCGAAGTCCGTCGGCGACATCGCCTTGGCGAGCAGCCAGCCCTGCGCCAGCGTGCAGCCGTACTGGCGCACGAGTTGCCAGTCCTGCAGGGACTCGACGCCTTCGGCGACGGTCTCCAGCCCGAGCTCGCTCGCCATGTCGAGAGCCGAGCGCAGGATGACCTGAAGACTCTCGCGGTCAGCGGCGCCGTGCACGAAGCTGCGGTCGATCTTCAGTTCGGTGAACGGGATGCGGGCCAGCTGCTGCATGGAGGAGAAGCCGTGGCCGTAGTCATCCAGCGACAGCCGGAAGCCGCGCAGCCGCAGCCGCGTCAGCACGCCGAGCGCGACGGCCAGTTCGCGCAGCAGAGTGCTCTCGGTCACCTCGAGCACCACCTGTTCGGCACGCAGTCCGTGCTTGCGCTGCAGGTCGGAGATCTCCTGCACGAGCTCGCCCCGATCGAGCAGCAGCGGGGAGATGTTCACCGCGATTGACAGGTCCAGTCCCTGATGCGCCCACTGCGCGGTCTGCGCCATGGCGAGGTCCATCACGCGCAGCGTCAGGGCGTGAATCAGGCCATGCTGTTCGGCCACTGGGATGAAGGCGTCCGGGGCGATCCAGCCGCGGGTCGGATGGTGCCAGCGGGCGAGTGCCTCCAGGCCCCGCACACTGCACGTGCCGATTTCCACCTGCGGATGATAGAAGGCCGTGATTTCGCCGCGCTCGAGTGCGCCGCTCAGCTCCTGGGGATCGACCGGCGTGGTGTTGCGCGGATCGCGCGCCGGCGTATTGCCCGGTTGGCGCTGCAGGAGCGTGCCGAGCCCCTCCTGCGTCAGCGGTTTCGGCAGGCTGCCGAGGATGCGCAGCCCGAGTGCCGTCCCCATGTCTTCGACGGAATGACGCAGCGAGCTCTCGCGCGAAGAGGCGACGATCACCGGGGAGCGCAGCCGCCGTGCCGAAAGCTCCGCCAGCAGCTCCGGCCCGTCCATGTTCGGCATCTCCAGATCGACGATCACCAGATCGGGCGGCGCCGGCAGCGCATCGAGCAACGCGAGCGCAGCCACCCCGTCCTCGGCCTGGTGGATCTGGCTGATGCGCATCCCCCGGCACAGCGCCGCGCCAATGCTCCGTTGGACGCCGCTGTCGTCGACAATCAGCACTGAATCGATGGCGTGCAGCGCAGCGGTTGCAGACATAGTCGCGATGAACCCCTAAGCCGCCCATCCGGCTGGGGGCGACATTCGTCTCTTCCCCTGTATCGACGGGTCTGGTCCGAGACTTGAGTCGCATCGGGCCGTGTGAGTGTGACGTCCGTCTCAGTGCGGTGGTGGAATCCACCAAGACCGGACGGGGCCGCGCCGGTCGTTGCGTCCGGAAGCCTTCGTGGATAGACTTGCCGTCCCTCGAGGGATGGGCGGTTAGCTCAGCGGTAGAGCACTGCTTTCACACGGCAGGGGCCACTGGTTCGATCCCAGTACCGCCCACCATAAAATCAAGTACTTAGCGCGTCGCGTCCTAAAAGGTACGGCATGGCACGCTGCCGAAAGCGGTAGTCATGCGTGGTCGTGGGTGCCGGCGATGCGGAATCGCCGCTCACGCCGCCGTGCTGAGCCGCGGCGGCGGCCGGCTCCGGACCGGGGACTACGGGGATCACCGTGGTCCGCTCATTCCTCATACACCACGGCACGGGGCACGATTTCCGAGGGGGCGCCTTGAAGCGAACTGGGAGGGTGAGCGACCCCGGCGGCTTAAATCACCGCGCCGCCGGATACCTGCCGGCCAAAGACGATCAGACCCAGTACTTGCATCAGTTCGCGCGGCTGTATCAAATCTCAGTCAGGTTAGAAGCTTCTACCGCCGGGCAGGCGGGACGTGACGCGCGTGGAGCGGATCGGAGACGCGGTTCGGTTCGACCGAGCCAGGCAAGTCCGACCGCTGAGAAGCGCGAACGGGATGGAAGGTCTCTCGGGACCGAGGCCATGCGCGTTCTGTCAGGAACAGCGGAGCGCAGGGTCAAGTCTGGGTGCCAATGGGAATCCCGGACATGTCGCGGGTGCAGCGGGCGTGACCGTCTCCACACAACTGCAGATGGTGGTTTGCCGGCCGCCACTGCCTGTCCTACGACTTGATCCCAATCACTGTGTGTCCGGGGTCGGTCGTTGTGGCGGGCGAACGGACGGTCCCCACGCTTCAGGTGCCGAACTGCCTCAAGCACCCATCGGTTCAATATGCACCGTGGGTGACTCCTTCTCCGAGTCGTTCTTGCGGAAATACGAAAACACCGCGCAGAGCAGCGCGACACCCACGAGCGTCATCATCACCACGTGCAGCCCGTCCATGAACGCGGGCTTGCTGGACAGCGCCAGTGCCTCCCGATCCTCGCCGACTCCGCCTCTGTGTGCGGCGGAATGAGCGCCGCTGACGGCCAGAAACAACATGCCGGAGATGTCGATTCCGAGGATGACGCCCAAGGAGCGCATCATGTTGAGAAATCCACCAGTCATGCCGAGCTTGTCGCGTGGAGTCGCCGCCATCGTGGCGCGATTGTTCGCCGGTGTGAACATGCCCAGACCCGCGCCGAGAACCAGCATCTCGATCACGAGTGGCACGGGTCCCGTGGTGTTCTTGGCGAAGACGAGGGACAGTGACCCCAAGGCCAGCAACAGAGAGCCGCCGACCAGAAACTTGCGCGAACCCAGCCGATCGGAGGTGCGGCCCGCGAACGGCGCGAGCAGCGCCATGGATAACGGCACTGCCGTCAGCATGATGCCCGTACGCGCAGCGCTGTAATCGAGGACCTCCTCGAAATAGAATGGCAGCAGGAACAGAACGGCAAACAATACATAGTACGCCAGGAACGCCGTGATATTCCCCGCCGCAATCGTGTATCTGCGAAACAGCGAGGGATCGATGGTCGGGTGCTTCACGAGACGTTCGGTAATCACGAATGCCGCGATGCACACGACGCCGAGCAGCAGGTGGGAGAGGATCAGCGGTGAGGCCCAGCCGGCCGAACCCGCCTTATTGACGGCCAGCACGAGCGCCATCAATCCGACGGTGAGCAGGACGCTGCCCAGATAGTCGAGTTTGACGTCCCGGCGGCGCCGATGATGCCGGGGTAGGATGTAATGCGCCGCAACGGCGCCGGCGATTCCGATCGGGACGTTGACGAAGAAAATGAAGCGCCAACCCGCGAACGTGATGAGCATTGCGCCGACGAACGGTCCGAGTGCCATCGCCGTCCCTTGAACCGCGGCTTGGGCGCCCAGGGCACGGCCGAGTTCCCGGCTGCGGAATACCTGCGTGATGAGCGCAACTGAGTTGGCCTGCAATAACGCAGCCCCGATTGCCTGCAGCGCGCGTGCAACGACCAGAGTAAAGATGCCCGGAGCGAAGCCGCATAGCGCGGATCCCACGATGAATACGCCGAAGCCTATGTTGTACAGGAGGCTTCGGCCAAAGATGTCGGCGAGCCGACCCACGATCGGTAGCGCCAGGGCCAGCACGATCATGTACGCCATGGCGACCCACTCGACGGCGGCGAGCGTCGAGCCGAACTCATGCTTGATCGTCGGCAGGGCGATATTGACGATGGTTACGTCGAGCGCAGACATCGTCGCGCCGAGCAACACGACCGTGAGCACTGCCCATTGCCACTTGTCGCGCGCAATGAGCCCACGTCTGTCGGAGTATTTGTGGAAAAAACGGGACGCGATTCGCGCGTGCGCCGGGCGTGACCTGCGGGTCATCTGGCTCTTTGAGTTCTTAGCGGAGTCGCTAGCGCGAGCGGAATCGTGGCTGTCTCGCGGTGGCGGCGGCACTTCGTGCGTGAAATTCGCTTCAGTGCCGGGTCGGTGCGTATCAGACGAGGCGTCGAGGGGGCTGTCGGATTTGGCCGCAATGCGGCGGTTCATCGAGTCACACCGGCACGAGCTGCAGGCCGATGGTGCGCACAGTCGTAAGTGCGAACAGGTTGCGACGCCTGCGCGAGGGTGCGTAGTCTGATACGGCTGACGCTTGCATTTCCACTCATGAACCTTCCTCGAGAATGCATCGAGCGCTGAAATTGTACATTGTATGCACAACATGCGGTAGGGCGATGCGTGGAAATGTCCGGGAAAAACGCCGCTGCAGCAATCAATCTCCAACACCAGGCGCCGGCTATGATCAAGGGTGCATGTGGCATTGACTGCTGGTGCATATCTTCGTGTCGCGAGGGTGGGCGCCCGGTGTTCGATCAATCTGCGTCGTCGGATCCACTGTGGCGGATTGATGCGGGGATGTCTGTGGTGCGGATTCCGCGGTGTCTGTGGAATCCGCGGGAGCGGTGCGTGGTCGGCACGCGGAGGGATGTCGATGGGCCAAGGTCATCGGTGCGGTGCGCCTGATCGCTCTGCGCGCAGCCGCGAACTCGATCATCAGAAGGTCAAGGGTGTGGCCTCATTCCCCGGTTATCGACATCACTGAGGTCCGTTGAGGGTGAGCTGAGTCCGAAGCGCGTGTGGCGGAGCGTGAGCCCGCCTTTCGGGACTCGGATCGACACTCAGAGGTCAACGGGCAGACCGGCACAGACTTCAGGCGCCGATCTCGCACCGGGAGAGATTGGCTCCACGGTTCCGTACGCTGCGGTGGTGGCGCAAGGTGCCGGGCTTGACGTCGCAGCGGTTAATCTGGAAAAATATTCCACGACGTGAAAAATAGTTCCAAATTGCCGGCGTCACCGCCGCAATTGGGTGGGGTAGCGCGAATAGCCAGTCCGGGGCCGGGGGCATGTCGACGTGCGAGGCATCACGCGGAGTCCGTGGCGACGAGTGCCGGGCCTTGAACGCAAGCGGCCGATCTGGGACGGCACGGCGGATTAGGGTGGGAATGCCGCACCGCAGGCCGACCGGGGCATGGCGATCGAAGGCGCGCTGAATCAATTGGCTTGGTAATACATTCAGAGAACGCATATGGCTTACATGACATCTTTCCCTGCGGTTTCGGCTCAGGTAGGTCGTAGGCCCCCCTCGCCGGCCGGGCGGCTTCGCAAACTGGCGGGATCCGGTGCTCGCAGCGCCGCCGCCTTCATGCTGCTGCAGGCACTGCTTTGGCTTGGAATTGTCTTTGCTCCGGCGGCCAGCGCCGCTGGGGTCCTTGCGCCGACCCCACCGATGGGATGGAACGACTGGGCCCACTATCAGTGCCGCATCGATTCCAACGTGATTCTGGGTAATGCCCGTGCGCTCGTAAAAACCGGTCTTGCAGCTCGCGGCTACGACACGGTCACCATCGACGATTGCTGGATGCGCAAGCAGCGCGACAGCAACGGGAACCTGCAGGCCAATCTGCACAAGTTTCCGCAGGGCATGCATGCCGTCGCCACTAGCATCCACGCGCTCGGGTTGAAGTTCGGTATTTACGAGGATGCCGGCTATGCGACCTGCGGTGGTTTCGCTGGCAGCGGCGTCCCGAACGGTGGTGGCGCAGCGCATTTCCTGGCGGATGCGCGTCTATTCGCGTCCTGGGGCGTCGATTACCTGAAACTGGATGGCTGCAACGTATATACCGCCAAGGGCGAGTCAGCCATTGCGGCGTATCGGGCGGCCTATAAGGCCGAAAGCGAGGCGCTGAAGCAGGTGGGTCGGCCGATCGTCTTCTCCGAATCCGCGCCGGCCTATTTTCAGGGAACGCCGCAGTGGTATGACGTGCTCAGCTGGGTGCGTGGCTATGGGCAGCTCTGGCGCGAGGGCTCGGACATCGAGATTTTCGACCCCCATCGTCCGAATCGTTCGCGCTGGGCCAGCGTCATGTGGAATTACGAGTACAACCTGCAGCTCGGCCGGTTCCAGAAGCCCGGCAACTGGAACGATTCGGACTTCATTATCGGCGGTGATCGGGGTATGACGCTCGCCGAATCGCGCAGCCAGCTGGCGCTCTGGTCGATGATGTCCGCGCCGCTGATTCTCAGCTCGAACCTGAATAAGCTTTCCGCGGCCAGCATCCGTATCCTCGGCAACAGAGCGGTTCTCGCCGTCGATCAGGATCCGCTGGGTCAGATGGCGACGCTGCTGCGACGCACCCCGGCCGAGGATGTGCTGATGAAGCCGCTGAGTGATGGCCGGTACGCTGTTGCGGTCCTCAACCGCAGCGAGCACCCCCTGCATGTGGTGCTGTACCCGCGTGCGCTCGGCCTCTCCGGTGGCGCCTGCCGATTCGAAAGCGTTGCGCTCTGGACCGGCTCGCGCCGGGCGGGCGCGCAGGAACTCGAGGCACACATCGGGACGCATGACACGCAGATCTGGACCATCCGGCCGACTGCCGCTTGCGGTGTTCCGCAGCGCATGGGTGTCATTACCCGCATCCGCCCGAACGTTGCACCCCACGATCGCACGGCAATGGCATATACCCGCTGCCTTTCAGCGCCCGGCTCAGTCGGTGAGTGCACAGGGTCAGGCGCGCAGAGCTGGCAAGTCCTGCCGAACGGCGCACTGCGCTCTGGCGGACGATGCCTTGCCCAGGTCGGCCACAGTGCCCGCCTCAGCGCGTGCGTCACGAGTGCACTGCAGCGGTGGCGCTACACACTCCTGGGCAACCTCATCAACCAGAGCACGCATCAGTGCCTGACCGGGGGTGCGAGCGGTGCTCTGACCGTGCAGGCCTGCGGACACAACCTGGCATCGCAGATCTGGAGCGTGCCGGCTGCCATGGATGCGCGTCGGGCTTTGCGGTGACGGCGATGCGTTCAATTGAAGTCCGGGTTGGGGTGGCCGTCGGATGCTGCCCGGCCCGGGCCTCGTGCGCACAGGGCGGGTCGGCCGCCTCCGGGGCACGCACTGCGTGCGGGCACTCCGGGTGAGCGGTCGGGAGAGGAAGATGAAATCAACCCCCAAAGGCACCGACCGGCGCGCGCTCGCGCTCATGGCGGGACTGTTCGCGCTGTTCGGCTGTGTGACCTGGCTGAACGGCGTGCTGATCCCGTTCTTGAAGCTGGTGTGCGAGCTTGACACCTTCGAGGCGCTGCTGGTTGCCTTCGCCTTCTACATCGCCTACTTCGTCATGGCGATTCCCTCGGCCCGTGTTCTGGCGATCACCGGTTACAAAAGAGGCATGGCACTCGGACTGGCCGTGATGGCAGTGGGCACAGCAGTCTTCGTGCCAGCGGCGCTGCTGCGCTCGTACGGTATATTCCTGAGCGGATTGTTCGTGCAGGGTACCGGGCTGTGTCTGCTGCAGACGGCTGCGAATCCATATGTGATCATTCTCGGGCCGCACGAAAGTGCAGCGCGGCGCGTGTCGATCATGGGCGTGTGCAACAAACTCGCCGGCGTGATCAGCCCGATGCTGCTCGGCGCGGTGGTGTTCGTCGGATTCGGGCATCTGCAGCATGCGGCGCGCGGCACGTTGGGAGCCGCGGAGCTCAACCAGCTGGCGCACCGGCTCATTCCGCCCTACTTGGCACTGGCCGTCGGGCTGCTGATCCTGGCTTTTGCAATCGGGCGTTCCGGCCTTCCTGAGCCGAAGGAGCCGCCGGCGGAGCTCGACCAGAGTGAGCGTCGGCAGGGCTTTCGCTGGTCGCATCACCCGTTGTTGCTGTTCGGCTTCTGGGCGTTGTTCTTTGAGATGGCCGTCGAGGTGATTGCCGGCGACACCATCGTTCTTTACGGTCAAGCGCTGCACTTTCCGATCGAGACGGCACGCTTCTTCGCCAGTCTCACCCTCGGAGCGATGGTTCTCGGTTACCTGCTCGGCATTGTGCTCGTGCCTAAGCGCATGAGCCAGGAGCGAGCGCTCGCCTGGTCCGCTGCACTCGGGATCGTACTGACGATCGGAATCACCGTGACGCATGGCATGCCCAGCATCCTTTTCGTGGCATCGCTCGGCTTTGCCAATGCGGTCCTGTGGCCGGCTATTTTTCCCCTGGCACTCACCGGGCTCAGCGAGCACACCAAGACCGGTGCGGCGATCATGATCATGGCCATCATCGGCGGCGCAGTAGTTCCGCCAGCGTACGGTCTGCTTGCGCGCGTCATCGGCAACCAACTGGCGTATATTTCGCTCGTGCCCATGTATGCAGTCATCCTCAGCTACGCGCTGTTTGCGCAGAAGCGCATCAGAACGAGCCGCGCACGGATTGGAGCGCTTTCATGAGTCCCCAAACAAGAAATTCCAATGGACCGGCCGCCGCAGCCAGGGCAGATTCGGGCGAACGCGATGCGCCGGGCGATCTGCTCGAGCGGATTCGCGCCGATATCGGTCATCTTTCCAAGGCGTTCGGCCGGATCGGCAGTTACCTGGTGGCTGATCCGGATTCATTCATGCACGCACCGCTGCGAACCATTGCGGCCGGGGCTGGCGTCAGCGAGCCGAGCATCGTGCGCTACTGCAAGCACTATGGTTGCAAGGGCGTTCCGGAGTTTCGTATCGAGCTGGCGAAAGCCTTGGCGCGTGAGCTGCCGGATTTCAGGCTCAATCTTATTGCACCCAGCGTCTCGGATCGCGAGCAGGTCAACGTCAACAAAAAGCGCTCTATCGTGCGCTACGCGGCCGGGCTGATTGAGCGGGAGCGCTCGATCATCATCGATTCGGGATCGACGCTGCGCATGTTCGCGACGCAGCTGGGGGAGGCTCGCGGGCTCTCGATTCTCACCGCCGATCTCGAGGTGGTGAATCTGCTGCGCCATTACAAGCAGCATGAAGTGATCGTCCCTGCCGGCACGGTTCGTTACGACACGATGGTGATCGGCGGACGGTTTCTCGAGCGGTTCCTCACGGAGTTGCATTTCGATACCTTCTTCCTCGGCGCCGACGCCATCGATTTGCGTCTCGGCTTGAGTACTTTCAACGAGGAGGAGGCGCAGAAGAACGCGGCCATGATCCGCGCGAGCGACCGTGTCGTGGTGCTCGCGGATTCTTCGAAATTCGGCACGCCGAGTCTGCATCGAATCTGCGACATCCGCAAAGTCCACATGATCGTGACGGACACTGACGCAGATCCTGTGGCGGTGGAACAGATTGAGGAACTCGGGGTCGCGGTGCATTGCGTCGATCCCCGGACCGGAGTTCGAGCCACGGGGCGGCGCAAGGCGCGTAGATAGGACAGGAGAGGATTCAAAGCATGTTCCAAGGCAGGCAGGGCGGTCCGTCTACGGTTCCGCCGGATGATTCCCAGACGCGCAAGGAGATCCTGCATCAGCCGGCCGTCTGGCGAGCCGTGAGTCGCGAGATCGCGGCGATGGCCGCGGATGCGCGTCACTGGGTCCGCGCCGGTCGTTTCGAGGAGGTGTGGTTTTGCGGCGCCGGTACCTCTGCGTTCATCGGCGAGTCGCTTAGCGTCTACCTCAACGAGCGCCAATCCGCGGTGCGATACATCCCGGTGCCGACCACGGAACTCGTGGCATATCCGCAGCGTCTGCTGCGGCGCGGTACACGTCGATTGGTGGTTTCCTTTGGACGCAGTGGGGACAGCCCTGAGAGCGTGGCGACCTTGGCGCTGCTCGAGCGAGCCGACGCCGCGGGCTTGCACATCACATGCAATGCTCACGGCGCACTGGCGCGCTCTGAGGGGTCCCGGCAACGCGCGATCGTGCTGCCGGATGAGACCCACGATGCCGGTTTTGCAATGACGTCGAGCTACAGCACGATGCTGCTGTACGCGCTCGCCGTCTTTGATGATGTGCCAATCGATGCGCTCGAGGGACGATTGAATGCGCTTGCAGATGCTGCCAGCGGTCTGATTGCGGCGGTTGCGCCCTTGGCGGCCGATCTGGCGCCGCCCCAGCGAGTGGCGTTCCTCGGCGGAGGAGAGCTGCGTGGAGCGGCGCATGAGTGTGCGCTGAAGGTGCTGGAATTGACGGCGGGTCAGGTCGCCTCGTTCTGGGAGTCTCCGCTGGGCTTTCGGCACGGTCCGAAGTCTCTCGTGAACGACGGCACGCAGGTCATCGCGCTGCTGTCCTCGGACGAGGATGCGCGCCGGTACGATGCCGACGTGGTCGATGAGTTGCGCAGCCAGTACGCCCCAGAGCAGGTGCTGACGGTCGGCACGGTGCGGGCTGACGCCGATCTTGCCTTCAATGAAGTGCCTCGCGGTTGGAACATTCCGCTGTACGTGCTGCCCGCGCAGTTGCTGGCGGTGGCCTGGTCGCAGAAGCTGGGATTAAATGTCGATAATCCGTTTCCAGACGGAAATCTGTCGCGGGTCGTGCAGGGCGTGCGGCTGTATCCGCCTCCTGCCCCGAAAGTGCGGCTGTTCGGCGGCATGGATGTCGGCGGCAGCAAGATTGAAACCTGCCTGTTCGATGAACAGTTCCGGCCTCTGCAGCGGCGCCGGGTGGATACCGCCTGTTCGAGCTACGAAGAATTGCTCGAGTGCATCGTCGGCGAGGTCCGATGGCTCGAATCCCAGGCGCAGGCGCCGGTAG
>JAKBCE010000071.1 GCA_021808195.1 Pseudomonadota bacterium | reverse complement strand
CCGCTGCCACTGGGCCGCACGGGGAGGATGGTATTGCGGCCTCGGCACGTGCCGTTGTGGCAGCGGCTGCGGTCGTGCAAAGCGCTCGCCCGGCGAAGCCTGGCCGGAGAAACTCTGCGGCACCCACGCCGGTTGGGGCCTGCGCGCAGAGGACGGCGGCTGCGCCCAGGCGGGACGGTCGCTGCCCGTGCGCTGTGCAGCGGGAGCGGGCCGCGCAATGGCATCCCGTGTCGGGGCGCGGCTCGTGAAATCGCCGCGCAGTCGGCCGTTGCGCACCAGGGGGGCCGCCGGTCGGATATCCGGCGCCAGCCGCACCGTGGCGGGCGGTGCATTGGGGCGCAGCGGCGCCCATTGCGACATCGTCAACAGCCGGCCATTATTGGCTCGAACCGCCGCCTGTTGGCGCGCGAAGGTCACCGCGGCGCGTGCCGGCACGAGCCGGGCAACGACCGGCCGATCGATCAGCTGCCGGGGGGGCACCTGCAGCGCGTGCACACGGGCGCCAAAGACACTCGCTCGCGATGGGGTGACGGCAGGCGCCGCGGGAGTCAGGCGTACTCCGAGCAGGCCGTGCCGCATCAACACCACGCGATGGGTGTCAGCCGCTTGCGCTGCGCTGAATACCGCACGCGGCACCGCAGTGATGGCGCCCGGAACGCGGCCGTTGGCAAAGCTGAGGCCCGCTCCGCCATGCCGATACGCCGCCGCGACGAACGCCGGGCTCAGGTTGCGTGCATTGGTGAGATTGACGTTGCGCACGTAGGTGCGGCTCGCCGCATAGCCGGGCAGGTACACATCCCGCGGTCCGAGCGGCGCCCAACCGACGTGCCCGTCGCGATGCTCGCGACCGAACTGCCCGCCGTGCGTCCAGGCCACGAGCGCCGGGGCGTAGATGGGGCGTACATCGCGCGGGCCGGGAACCCAACACCAGGCGTGGTGCCAATACCCCCAGCGCCCGTAATGAAACGGCGCGAAACCCCACGGCTCATCGTCCACCCAGGTCCAACCCCAGGGGAAAATCCAAATCCACTGCCCGAACCGATACGGCGCCCACCCTGCCACCACGTTCGGGAACCACGCCTCGCCCCACTGCGGCGTGGCCTGCCAGCTGCCGTAGGTGTTGAGATCATTGCTGCCGACGGTGTCGGCTGCGACGTAGCGGGTCACTGCGGCAGCGCCCTCGGCCTGACGCCGGTCGCGGGCCATTGACCACTCGTCGAACGCATCGGGCTCACCGACACTGCCATACGCGACACGCAGCGTATTGTCGCCCGTGAACGTGGCACGCTGCTGGGCGGCCACGGAGAACGTCTGCCCGGCACCGCTCGCCAACGCCTCGCCCTCGATCACCTCGACCTCGCTCATCGTGCCCGAGGAGTTGACCTGCACGCGATAGATCCCGGGCTGCTCGAGCGATACCGCCAGATTCGGCGTATCCACCTCATCCTGCGCCCCGTTCGCGAGTGAAAAAACGTGCACGATCAGCGTGCCCGCGGTGAGTTGCATCTGCGCGGTCGAGGCGGTGAGATTGAGGAAGGAAAACCCGCTGCGGCTGCCGAGCCGGACCACCGCCGTACCGAGCTCGATCTCGGCCCGCGAGTCCCAGTCGGTCCAGAGCCGATCGCCGATGGTCACGGGTCGGTTCAGTTCGGCCGGGGCCCACTGCTCGGTACCGGCCGGCTCGAACGAGACGCTGCCGCCGATGTAACTGAGGCGCCCGACGCGGGCGGGCGGGCTCTCCTGGGCAGCGCTGCCGGGAATCGCCGCCGTCCACAGGAGCGCGGTGAGCAGACCAAACGCCCAAAACCGGTGGATTTTCATTGACCTGCGCACACCTCGCGGATCGCCCCGCTGCCGGCACCGCCGCAGCGCGCCGATCTTCGCCCCCGCCTCCGCTCAATTATGGCACGAGAGCGTTATCGTCCGGGGGCACTGAACCGGCGATGAATGCCCCCGCCCATCTGCGGCAGAGGTTCTGCCGTAGAATGCCGCGGATGTCTACGGCCGTCGTTCAGGAGCTGCGCATCTATCCGCTGAAATCCGCCCAGGGCATCAGCTGCGAGCGGGTGCACCTCACGAGCACGGGTTTCGAGTGGGATCGTCACTGGCTGATCACCCGGGCCGACGGCACGTTTCTCACGCAGCGGACGCATCCGATGCTGGCCCGCATCGCCGCGACCCTCAGCGCGCAAGGCCTGCGGCTGCACAGCGAGAACCGTCCGGCCCTGCTGCTGCCGCTCGCTGCGGACGGCGAGACACGCAACGTGCGGATCTGGAACGACCGCTGCGCAGGGCTGGACCAGGGCGATGCGGCGGCCGCCTGGGTGAGCGAGCTCATCGGTGAAGCGGTGCGCGTGATGCGCTCGCCCGCCTCGCCGGCGCGCCATGCCGACCCGCGTTATGCCGGCAGCGCCAGCGCGCCACTGGCCTTTCCCGACGGTTATCCGGTGCTGCTGTGCAATCAGGCCTCGCTCGATGCGCTCAATGAGCGGCTGCCCGAGGCGCTGCCCATGGAGCGCTTCCGGCCCAACCTCGTGCTGTCCGGGCTGCCGCCGTTTGCGGAGGATCGCATCGAGGCCGTGCAGATCGGCGCGGTGCGGCTGCAGCTGGTCAAGCCCTGCACGCGCTGCATCATTCCCTCGCAGGACCAGCGCACCGGCCTGCGCGGCGTGGATCCGCTGCCGGTGCTGCGCACGTTCCGTTTCGATCCGAAGCTGCGCGGGGTGACCTTCGGCGAGAATGCCCTCATTGCCGCCGGCAGCGGCGCGACACTCGAGTGCGGCAGCCCGTGCCAGGTGCGGTACAAGCCCTGAGCCTGCCCACACCGGGTTGCCCTCCGAGCGGCTCGCCCCCAGGCTCACCTCAGCGCGCCACGATCCACAGCGAGTAATGCCGCAGCGCCTCGGTCGCATCCGGCGAACGCACCTCCAGGGTATAACGCCCCGTCTGCAGCGCCGAGCGCGGCACGCTGAACTGCACGAATCGCACGCCTGAGAACGTGCGCACCGGCAAGTGCCGAAAGCGCAGGCGCTGCCCTGGACCTTGCAGGCTGACCTCGGCGAAGGGGCCCGTGCCCCGCAGCTCGATCTGCACTTGCAGCGTCGTGACGCCCGCAGGGATCTGCACCGTGCGCATCCCTTCGGCGCCACGCAAACGTGCCGGCCGCAGCAGCAGCGTATACACCGTCTCGCGGCCGAGCGCAGATCCGTTGCGTGACTCGTGCGCGGCAGGCCAATACCACCACGCACCAAACACGAGCAGGACGCTCGCGGCGATCGGCAACGCCCAGCGCGCCCGAAGTCTCCATGCGCGTTGGCGCCCCCCGCCGGCGCGATCCAACTGCCGATGCAGCGCGCGCGCAAACCGCAGCGAAGCGTCGGCTTCGCCGCTGAGGTTCAGGGCGCGGCCGATGCGTTCACGCTCAGACGCGGACACGGTGCCCAGCGCGTATTCATCGAGCAAATCGGTGCGCAGTGCCTCGAGCGCCTCGGCAAAGGCGTCATCGCGCAGCACTCGCTCGTCGATCGCCGCGAGCTCCTCGGCCGCCAACTCCCCGAGCAGATAGCCGATCAGCCGCCCGCGGGAGATTTCGTTCCCGTCAACGGGCATTTAGTCATTCTCCTCGTTTAGAGTGTCATCGGCGGGCAGCCCATCACGCTCGCTCTCCCCGAGCCGTGCACGCACCGCCCGCTCGAGCCTCTGGCGCAGCCGCAGCATACGGTTGCGCAGCGAATTCGCCGACACTCCGAGCTCGCGCGCGATCCGCTCGCGCGCGCGGATCCGCTCCATTCCTCTGGCCACGTAGTAGCGTGTCAGCAGCGCCCGCGATTCCTCCGACAGCTCCCCGAGGCAGCCCTCGAGCGCCGTCAGCATCCGATCGTCTTCCTCGTTCGGCGGCGGCGAATCCACCAGCCGCAGCAGCATCTGGCGCTCGCGTGCGAGCTTCTGGCGCTGCTCGAGCATGACCAACCGCGCAATGCCGGCGAGGTACGCCTCGACATTGCGCACCGGCTCGCCCTCCCCGAGACGTTTGGCGAGACGATTGAACGCCTCGTCGACCGCATCGAAGGGGTGCGGCAGGCCATGCAGCCCGAAATAGCGCACCAGGCGGCGCCTGAGCCGCTCGTACTCACGCGCCGCGTGTCCCGGATCGGCATCGAGTGCGCCCAAGAGCGCGCGCAGCGCCGTGGCATCGAGCTGCCACGGTCCGGACTCGCTCTCGCGGTTGGATTCGCTCACGGCAGCCCGACCCCCGTCTCACTCGGGACGCATGGCGTCCAACAGCGCGTTGCGCCGATGCCTACGCGGACGGAGCGGCTGTTTTGCGCGCCCCATCGGGCTTCGAACCCTCGAGAAGGGGTGAGCGCCGCCAGAGGCCTCAGCGGCGGAAACTCGGATCCGTAGCCTACGCTGTCCATCGTTTATGATTTTTGCCGCGGCTCGCGCAGCGTATACGCGGGCGAAGCCACACGTCAATCGCGCCGGCCGTCACCTTCTACACCCCTCCTCGAGGCGAGTTCGGCGCGCTCATCCGCATTGTCTGCTCGCCCGGCCGGTCGGTACAGTATCCTCGGGCGAAGTGAACGGAGTGAACGCGGTGCGGCGCAGTCCGAATCGAAAACGAGCCCGCCGTTGCACGCGGCAAAGCGGGCGAACCCGAGGCGTCAGCCCGCGGGGTACGCCTTGAACGGTGCGTTCGCGGGCGGACGATGGACGTGGGCAGTGCTCTGGACAGCTGGAGCACTCGCACTCATCGGAGTCACCCGCCAGGCGCGCGCCGGCACGGCGCCCGCCGCACCGGCGCGCCACCGCGAAGCGCGAGCTGCCCCGGCCTTGCCCTCGGACGCCACGCTCGAGCGCCGGGGCGCGGTAATCGGCAAGATCGTGATCGACAACCGAAACATCTTCGATCTGCGCAATCCGAAGGACAACAACGCACTGTTCCGACTCGCCAATCGGCTGCATCGGCGCACCCGGCGCAGCCTCATCCGCAAGCAGCTCCTCTTTCACAGCGGCGAGCGCTTCTCGGCGCACCGGCTTGCCGAGTCGGCACGCATCCTGCGCGCCGATCCGTACTTCTACGACGCCTCGATCCGCCCCATCGACTACCACGACGGCAAGGTCGATATCCTCGTGACCACGCGAGATGTCTGGACGTTCAATCCGGGCTTCGACTTCTCTCGCAGCGGTGGCAAGAGCACCACGGGCGTGCAGCTCGAAGACCTCAACGTGCTCGGTACCGGCACGGACGTCTCGCTGAAGCATCTGAACTCGGTCGATCGCTCCGAGTCGGACGTGAGCATCTCCAATCAGCACGCCTTCGACCGCTGGACGGCCGTCTCGCTCACCTACGGCAATCTCAGCGACGGGCGCCTGCGCCAACTCATCGTCGATCGCCCCTTCTACGCCCTCGAAGCCCGACATGCCGCCGGCGTATCCCTCACCGACTCGACCTTCGATCAACCGCTGTACGACCGCGGCGCAATCATCGACAAGTTCTCCGAGCACAATCGCTTCCTGCAGGGCTACGCCGGCTGGTCGCGCGGCCTCGAGCGCGGCTGGGCGCGGCGCTTCACGGTCGGCTTGACCGAGGACGAACATCGCTTCGCACCGAGCAGTCTGTGGGGCGGCCCGACGCTGCTGCCGGCAAACCGCCGGTTCGTCTACCCGTGGGTCGGTGTCGCGCTGATCCAGGACGAGTACACCAAGCTGCACAATCACAACCAGATCCACCGCACGGAGGACTTCGACCTCGGCGCGTACTTCACCGGCCAGATCGGCTGGGCGGCGAGCACCTTCGGCTCGACCCAGGACGCCGTGCCGTTTCAGTTCACCACCGGTGACGGCTACGCACTGCCGCACGGGGATACGCTGCTCGTCTCGAGCAGCTTCACCGGCCGGCTGCAGCGCGGCACGCTCGAGAACGGCGTGCTCAACCTCAGTGTGGTGAATTTCGCCGAGCAGAGCTCGCAATGGCTGCTCTACACCGCGCTCAGCGCCGCCGCCGGCCGCAGACTGACGCTCGACAATCAGATTCTGCTCGGCGGGGACAACGGGCTGCGCGGCTATCCGCTGCGGTACCAGGACGGCACGGCGCGCGCCCTGTTCACGATCGAGGAGCGCTGGTTCAGCAACTGGTATCCGTTTCGCCTGTTCCGCGTCGGCGCGGCGGCGTTCTTCGACATGGGGCGCACCTGGGGCCGCGCGCCACTTGGCGCGCCGAGTCTCGGCCTGCTGAAGGACGCCGGCTTCGGACTGCGCCTCGGCAACGCGCGCACCGCCTTTGGCAACGTGATTCACATCGACCTCGCCTTCCCGTTCGACGGCGGATCCAACATCAAGCACGTGCAGTTCCTGGTGCAGACCGAGCGACAGTTCTAGCTCGGCGCCCAGCGCGCACCCGGACCGGTCTGTCGATCTCCGTAATAGCCCGTATCGGAGCGCGAACAACTGCCCGATAGACTGCAGGCAGCACGATCGCATGACGGGAGCACACCATGAAACGGCGCATGAGACTGATGGCGGGCGCGCTCGCCGCGGCGCTCGCCGTCGGCACAGCTGCGGCGCAGACGCAGGAGCACGCGTTTGAAGTGCGGCTACGCGGGATCTACCTTGACATGCAGAACCAGTCGGATGCGTATCATCCGCTGAAGATCCCCGCCAATGCCATTCACGTCAACAGCCGGTGGATTGCGGAAGTCGATCTCGAGTACTTCTTCACGCCGCACTGGTCGAGTGAACTGGTGTTGACCTATCCGCAGAGCCAGACCGTCACCGTGGAGCACAGCGCGCTCGGCGGACCGACGGTGCTCGGGACGTTCAAGCACCTGCCGCCCACCCTGCTCCTGAAGTACGACTTGCTGCCCGAGGACCGCTTCCAGCCGTACATCGGCGCCGGGGTGAACCTGACGGTCATCTCCGACGTGCACCTCACGGTGCCTACGGTTGGGACTTTGCAGCTCGACAGAGCGAGTGTCGGGCCTGCCGCGCAGGCGGGGTTTGACTACGCGCTCGGCAACAACTGGTACTTCAACGCGGACTTCAAGTGGATCATGATCCGCTCGGACGTGAAGTACCAGGGTATGAAGATCTCCCAGGTCCGCCTCGATCCGTTTCTGTTCGGCGTCGGCGTGGGCTACCGTTTCAACACCCCGTAGCGCCGCTCGCGCTCAGTGCCGCGGCTTCAGACCCGGCGGAGTCAGAATCGTCCCGTCTGGGAGCCGGCGAGCGCCCGTTGCCGGCAGCGGCTCGGCCCGCTCGGGCACCACCGCCAGGGCCGGCGCCTCGGGCTTCGGCGCGGCGCGCGTGGGCAGCAGTTCCACAGACAACGCAACCGTGCAATGCTCACCGCCCTGCAGCGCGCCCACCGCAACGAGCTTGCGGGCGATCTCCTGGCCCTTCTCGTTGCGCACGGTGACGACGATGCTGTACTCGTAGGGGTCCTCGCCGGGGGGATGGCAAAGATCCCCCTCGACTTCGAGCGCACGGATCGCCGCCTCCTGGCGCTGTGCCGCCTCGGCATCGAAGCGCAGGTGATGCCGGCAGCCCGGGCAGACGCTCAGGCTCTCGAGCACAACCGCCTTGCAGTGCGGGCAGACCCGCGTTTTCCCCGCCGCCACCGAACGCGCGACCGCGCTCATACCGTGCCGGTGATCACCGATTCGGCCAACGTGTCGTTCTCGGCGGCGCGATCCCAACCGAACTCGACCTTGCCGCGCATGCGCGCACCGGAGGCGACGGTGAAGGATCCGGCCTTGATGTCGCCCTCGATGCGTCCGCCCTCGCGCAAATCGACCTGCTCGGCATCGACGATGTTGCCGAGCAATTCACCGCCGACGATCACTGCGGCTGCTTTGACGTGCCCTTCGATCCGCGCGCCCGGATCGAGCGTGAGCGTACCGTCGATGTGCACATCGCCCTTGAAGCGCCCGGCAACGCGGACATGGCCGGTACCGTTGATTTTGCCTTCGAGTGCGAGGCCCGCGGCGATCAGCGACTCCTTGGCCTCCGCCCGCTCCTTACCGCTGCGGCGCTGAGCCTCAGGCAGCGGTGCCACGTTGAGCGCGGGATCGCGCGGCGCGGGCGCAGGGGGCGCCGTGCCGGTAGCGAAGCCTGTGCCGGAGGAGTTCGAGTCTTTCCACAGCGCCATGAGAAACCCCCAGAGTGTCGGGCCATTGGATCAGATTCGCAACAAGGTACCTCGATCGGCAACCGATAACTAGTGTCGTCGTGCGCCGACACCCGCTGTGTGACCGGTGTCTCGCGGGTGCGCTCAGCGATCGAGCAGCCCCAGCACCTCCTCGGTCTTCTCGCGCATCAACGCCTCGCTGCCCCGGCTCTCGACGTTCAGACGCACCAGCGGCTCGGTATTCGAGCCACGCAGATTGAAACGCCACTCGGCAAACTCCATCGACAGCCCGTCGGTGTGATCGATGAGCAGCGCGGCGCGCCGGTAGTGTTGCTCGATCCGCTGCAGGATCGAGCGCGCATCGCCGCTCAGCTGCCGGTTGATCTCGCCGCTTGCCGGGAAGCGCCGCATCCGCTCGCCAACCAACTTCGAGAGCGGCCCACGCTCGGCAATCACCTGCAGCGCGACCAACCAGGGGATCATGCCGCTGTCGCAGTAGGCGAAGGAGCGGAAGTAGTGATGCGCACTCATCTCCCCGCCATAGATGCCGTCCACCTCGCGCATCCGCTGTTTGATGAAGGCGTGTCCGGAGCGACACAACACCGGCGTGCCGCCGTGCTCGCGCACGATGTCGATGGTGTTCCAGGTGAGGCGCGGATCGTGCACGATGCGTCCACCCGGCTCGCGTTTGAGAAACACCTCGGCGAGCAGGCCCACCAGGTAATAGCCCTCGATGAAACGACCCTGCTCATCGAAGAAGAAACACCGATCGTAATCCCCGTCCCAGGCGAGACCGACGTCAGCGCCGCTCCTGCGCACCGCTTCGGCGGTCGCTGCGCGGTTCTCCTCGAGCATCGGGTTCGGGATGCCGTTCGGAAACGTGCCGTCGGGCTGGTGATTAACCTTGATGAATTCGAACGGCAGGTGCGGCTCGAGCGCATCGATCGCAAGACCCGCACCGCCGTTGCCGGGGTTGACCACCACCTTCAATCGGCGCAGCCGGCCGGGCTCGAGGTAGCCGAGCAGATGCTCGACGTAGCGGCTGCGGATATCAAGCGGATGCTCGCGGCCGGGCCGGGCGGCTTTGGCCGGCAGCGCACCGGCGCCGATCATCTCGCGCATGTCGGTGAGGCCCGTATCGGAGCTCACCGGGCGGGACTGCTCGCGCACGAACTTCATGCCGTTGTAGTCGGACGGGTTGTGACTGGCGGTCACCATGATGCCGCCATCGAGCTCATAGGCAAAAGTTGCGAAGTACGCCGCCTCGGTGCCCCAGAGGCCGATGTCGAGCGCATCGGCGCCACAGTCGGTCAACCCGCGGCGCACCGCCGCAGCCAGCTGCGGACTGGTGAGGCGGATGTCATAACCGACCGCGACACGCTGCGGCTTGACCAGCGCGCAGAATGCCCGCCCAATGTCGTAGGCGAGTGCTTCGTTGATTTCATCGGGAATACGGCCGCGGATGTCGTAGGCCTTGAAGGCATTGAGATTCGGCATGCGTCCTCCTGCTGCGGGTGCCAAGGATTGCAGGAGCGGTGCCTGGCGGCAACCCCGGGGTGACCCCGGGGGCTCGCGCAACCGAAATGCACCCCGCGCCGAGCCCGCGTAGACTCATCCGGTCCGCCTCAGGCCCGATGAGCACCGCCATGAACGACACCGCAAGCTCGCACATCGAAGAGCGGCCCCACCGGCACCGCATCAGCGTCGAGGACTACCACCGCATGAGCGAGGTGGGCCTGCTGGCCGCCGATGCCCGGGTTGAGCTGATCGAGGGGGCCATCTTCGATCTGGCCCCCCCGGGAGAGGCGCACCGTGCCACGGTGCAGCGGCTCGAGGCGCTGCTGCGCCGGGCGGTCGGCACGGAGGGCATCGTGCTGCGTCATGCCCCGCTCCGCCTCGGGAGCGATTCGGAGCCGGAGCCGGATCTGGCGGTGCTGCGCGGCGCGGCAGATCCGCATCGCAACGGCGCCCCGAGAGCGGCCGATGCGCTGCTCGTGATCGAGATCAGTGATACCACCTGGCACTACGATCACGACACCAAGGTGCCGTTCTACGCGCGGCACGCCATCCCCGAGGTGTGGCTGTTCGATCTCACCAGTGCGACCGTGCACTTCTTCCGCGAGCTCGCCGGCGGGCACTACACGGAGGAAACCGCGACCGAGAATCCGGGACTCACCTTCCTGCCCGGACTGACGGATGCGGCCGTGGATCTCGCGGCGATCTTCTCCGGCGTGTAGCGTCATCTCCCGGTCGCGCACCGAGCGCTCATCGTGCGTTTCCTTTAAGAGGGCTCGAGCGGTCGCGGCCCGAGTGGGCCGTTCAGTCGGTTCGCATTCGGCGTGGGCCGGCGCCCAGCACAACTCGAGGATGGCCCATCCGATGCGCACTGCCCCCCAGAGCCCATCCCTCGCGGGACTTCCCGGCCTCTTGATGGCAGCGGGCGATGAAGCCGCGGCGAGCAACCTCATCGCCTCGACCCAGAGGCTCTGTGCCGCGCTCTCATCGCAGTCAAGACGGACCCTGCGGATCGGACACACCCAACGCGTCTCGAACCGCAGCACTGAAGTCACGACCCGGCGATCGTGTTGGCGTTTGCTGGATCACCTCGATCGATCTCGAGCGCCCGCCGTGCGGCCCATACCACCCGTGCGCGATGCGTCCCCGCGGGATGCAGACCTGTCCCAATCCGCACCGGGACGCATCGGCTATGCTTGGCAGGCCCAAACCTGGACCCGAGACCGCAATGCTCAAGACCCTGCTTCAGGCCAAGCTCCATCGCGTACGCGTCACCGAGGCGGACCTCGACTACGAGGGCTCCTGCGGGATCGACGAGGCGCTGCTCGAGGCCTCGGGCATCGTCGAGTTCCAGTACCTGGAGCTCTACAACATCACCAATGGGGAGCGCTTCTCCACCTATGCCATCCGTGCCGCGCGCGGCAGCGGCACCATCAGCCTGAACGGGGCGGCGGCGCGCCGGGCCATGGTGGGCGATCTGCTGATCATCTGCGCGTACTCGCAGTATTCGGAGGCAGAGCTCGCCACGCACCGCCCGGTCGTGGTGCTGGTCGATGAGCACAATCGGCCCCGTCCGGCGGCGCTGACTGCGCGTTCGACGCCGGCCTGAGGCGAGGCCGAACACTCAGGCCCGCGTCTTCAGCCGCGCGCCGTGGGTCGCACGTGCGCAGCATTCGCGCCGCATGCGCTCCCTCGCCAGGGACTGCGGACACGGGGTGTATTTTGCGCGCCTCGCGCAAGGGTTCTGTAGGACCTCGCGCAGACCTCCTGCCCCGCACTGCGCCCGCGTCCTAGGCGCCCGTCAGGTAGCGATATTGCGCCTCAGTCAGCGGGACCACGCTCAGTCGCCCCTGACGGACCAGAGGGGAGTCGCGAAAGAGCGCACTGGCCTTGAGCTGCGCGAGCGGCACCGCGTGCGCCAAGCGCTGCGTCACTTTGATCTTGACGCGCGGCTCTGGATCCTCAGCGCCCTGGACAGATCGGACGGTCGCGGTACCGACCGCGCTGCGCACATCGGCGGTCTCGTAGATCACCAGCCGGTCCCCGGACTTCATCCCGCGCAGTACCTTCAGTGCCGCCGGATTGGCAACGCCATCCCAGATCGTCTCCTTCTCGCGCTCCAGATCGGCAAAGGCATAGTCCGAAGGCTCTGTCTTCAGCAAGTAATGGGCGGACACGGGTTCTCCTCTGGCCACACCGCGAGCCCACCGGAGAGGGCTGGGCAATCGATCGCCATCCTACACCGGGCTCGCCCCAATGGGTCGGCTGGGCCACGCTGCGGTTGCTGCCGCACGCCACGGGGCCTTGGAACACGCGCCCGCATGGACCGCGAGCTTCTGTCGGGACACGCTCTCGTGCCCTGTCGGCCCCCATCCACCACGAT
>JAKBCE010000070.1 GCA_021808195.1 Pseudomonadota bacterium | reverse complement strand
ATGAGCGGGCACGTCCGCGTGCTCGAGGGGGAGCACCAGCTTCGGCCACTGCTTGACGGTGTAGGCGAGCGCCTTGCCCAGGGCGCTCTGCGGGGGCACCCCAGGTAGGAGGTCATCGACCCAGCGCTTGAACGCTGCGAGGACGGGGGCGGATTTTTCCCGCCGGAACTTGAGGATTTCATCGGGATCCAGGGTACTGCCGACACGTTCGCGTTGTTCGCGCAGCTCCTTGATATCCCGCTCGGTCTTGAACACCTTGCCGAGGTAATCCTCCATCGCCAGCCGCGCGAGCGCGCGCCCGGAGGGGAGCTCGGTGACCTTCAACGCCTTGTGGTAGTACGTGCGGCAATGCTGCAGACAGCCAGAGTGTTGCAGCCCCAACGACTCGGTCACGATGTCGTAGAGCTCGAGCCCATCGGTCAGGAGCTTGCCGCGGAAGGGCCCGTCGGGCCGATCAGCAGCTCCTTCAGCGCCGCTCAGGCGAACCCTGGCGGGTGCTCATGCTCGACATTCAGGACACGCTCCAGCGCGAGCCCGACCCGGCCGATCGTGCCCTCATCAAACAGGCGGCCGACCAGCGTGACGCTATGCGGAACGCGACGCGGCGGATCGAAGTGCGGCAGGGGCCGCTTCGGATCCGGGGCCCAGTCGCTGCGAGCCTGCGTGATCTCGATGAAGCCTGCACGCAGAGTCAGGGATGGGTAGCCGGTGAAATTGCCAATCGTGAGCATTTCGTCACGCAACGACGGCACGATGAGCAGATCGACCTTCTCGAACAGCGTCTGCATCTGCTGAGCGACCCGTCGGCGGAATCGATCGGCCTGGACCGCATCGACTGCCGAGAGAAAGCGCGCCTGACGGAATGTGTTCGGCCACGCGTCGGGCGTCTGCATCCGCATCTGGTTCACGCCGCCGCTCAGGGTGAGCTCCTCGAACGCAGCAGCCGCTTCGGCGAAGAGGATGGTGTTGAGCGAGTCGTAGGGCCAGTCCGGAAGCTCCACGGCCACGGCCTCGAGGCCGAGTGACTTCAGCGTCTGCAGCGCGTGCCGATCCACGTCGGTCGCCTCCTGTTCCCAGCGCGGGAAATAGCCCACGCGTAATCCCTTCACGGGCGCGCGGGCATCGAAGTCCAATACGCTCGGCACGCTCGACAGATCGCCCACATCCGGCCCGGAAATCGCCTTGAGCACCAGCAACGTGTCCTCGACGCTGCGCGCGATCGGGCCGAGCTTGTCGAGTGACCAGCACAGCGTCATCGCGCCGGTACGCGCCACGCGCCCGAAGGTGGGACGCAATCCGCACACCCCACAACGATCGCTCGGATCAACGATACTGCCCTCGGTCTCGCTGCCGATCGCGAAGCCGACCAGACCCGCGGCGCTTGCGGCGGCAGGCCCCGCACTCGAACCGCCCGAGCCTTCCTGCAGGAGCCAGGGGTTTTTCGTCTGTCCGTCGAACCAGACGTCATTCAGCGCCAGGGCCCCCATGCTGAGCTTGGCAATGAGGACGGCCCCTGCCTCGTGCAGCCGCTCGACGACGACGGCGTTCTTTGTCGGCACGCGATTGCGGAACGGCTCGGCGCCGTACGTGGTGCGGATGCCGGCAGTGTCGAGCAGGTCCTTCGCGCCCCACGGGATACCGTGCAGCGGTCCCCGGTGGCGGCCCGCGGCGATCTCCCGGTCCGCCGCACGCGCCTGCTCAAGGGCAAGATCGTGGGTCACTGTGATGACACACTTCAGACGCGAATCGAACGTACCCATGCGCTGCAGATACAGCTCGGTGAGTCGCTCAGACGTCAGCTGTCGCGCCTGGATCCAGCGCGACAGCTGCCACAGCGGCGCAAAGGCGATGTCGGCATCGCGGCTCGGCAGCGGACCCGGATCGCGCCCGCTGCGAATGAACTCGGCTCGGTGCGGCATCGGATCGGTGCCCGGGAGCACCGGATTGCACAGAGAATACGGGGCGAGCCCCGGCTCGAGCGCGACGCGGCGCGGACCGGTGCGCCGCTCGTACAGCGGCGCCATGCTGTTGCGCCAGTTCGATGCCGCCTCCGTGCGCTCGGGCAGTGTCATGCGCACCCGGACCAGCTTTTCGGCCTCCGCAAACGTCGCCGCACTGATCTCGGGCCCGACACCCGGCGCCGTGCCGAACGCGGGCGGCGAGCCTGGCGGTCGGACCGAAGACGCCGGATGGGTGGTGGCCGCGAGCGACGGTGCAGCCCCTGCACTCAGTACTGCAGCCGAGGAGACCAGAAAATCGCGTCGAGACGTCGACATGGCGCACCCCTGTTCTGTCATTTGATGAGGGGGACTGTACCGGTCCACGTGCGGTGCCGGCCAGACACCCTGGCAAATCCCGCCGGACTTCCGTTACGCCGGATCTGTGCGGCCGGGCCCTCCCCGGCACGCGGGTCTTTATCCTACACTTCGCATGCAGCGTCAGGCGCACTGGCACCCCTGCATCTCGTGCCCCTGAGCGTGAGCCGTTGCAGCCAGGCACGCAGGGTACTGCCGTTGCCTTGCGCTGATCGCGCCACGCCCGAAGCGGGACATTCAGCGCAATGCCGACGGGAACTTCCAGAGACACTCACGCGCGCCTAAGCCCATCGCCATCGCATTGAGGATATTGACCGCCGTGACGCCACCCCCGCTGAAGCTCCTCAGAGCCGCCGCCTACCGCGCGATGCCGTGGCGCAACGGGAAAGGCATAACGCTCGAAATTGCACGTGATCCGGCTGCCGGCGAACACTTCACCTGGCGGGTGAGCCTCGCCGACATCACCCAGGACGGGCCCTTTTCCGCCTACCCCGGCTACCGCCGGGCGCTGGTTCTGGTCAGCGGCGAGGATCTGCGGCTGAAGTTCCCTCGACATGGAACGCAACACCTCTCCTCTGCCCGGCGCGGCGCGCGCTTCGAAGGGGAATGGACCACGGAGTGCAGCATTCCCCAGGGGCCCTGCACGGATCTGAGCCTCATCGTGCACAGAGGATCGGGGGTTTCGCCGGCCTGCATCGTGCGCGCGCCATCCGTCCTGGCGGTTGCCTCGAGGCGCACGCTCGCGCTGCCGGCGGATCTCTACAGCGCGCTGTTCATCCTGGCGGGCACAGTGGGTATCCGCGAGCTCCGCGAGCACCGCGCCCGGCTCGCCCGCCCCCGAGACACCCTGCTGGTGCGGCCCGGGGTCCCGCGAACGCTCCTGCTCGAAAACCGTGGGCCGGATCGGGCCCACATTGCCGTACTGCGGTGGCGTCCCGGGAAGCCCTGATGTTCCCCCTCATTCACCATCGTCGTTCGCCACATACTGACTGAGCGGCGCATGGTGAGCCTGCGCCCATGAGCGCAGGTATTGCAGGGTACGCCGATAGCTCGCCCGCCCCTTGCTGGCGATCCACTCCTGGCGCATCTGTTCGCGGCCGGGCACCTTCAGCAGACTGGTTGGCGTGTACCACTCCCCAGAAGGCGGCAAGGGTCCGCTCGCACGCGCCAGCGCCGGCGGCTCCCGCAGCGCCGCGGCGCGGCCAGACAATGCGTGATTGCGGCAGGCGCCGGGATTGAAGGCCACAGGCACCCGTGGCACCTGAACCGGTTCCACGTCAGCATCCGCCGTGTGACGCCAGATTCCGTCGATGACGGCTGCGTTCGCATCCCACTGAGAGAGCGGCGGAAGCTTGAAGATCGCTTCGACGGTACGCAGGATGTTGACCTGCGAGTAGCGCGTCGTCACGTGCGTGCGACGCACCCAGGGACCCAGCGCCACCGCGAAGGTCCGATGGGCGTCGATGTGATCCGCCCCGGATTGAGCGTCATCCTCGGTGATGAACACCGCCATGTGCTTCCACTGCGCAGTCGTGCTCAGATAGTGGATGATCTGCGCCGTCGCCTGATCGTTATTGGCAACGTAGTAATCCGGCGTGTAATAGCACGGCGCGCGGCCCGCCGTATGGTCGTCCGGAAGCCAGATGTACATGAAGTGGGGTAAATGACGCGCATGGCGGCGCATCCACTTCACCGCGACGTGCGCGCGCTCCGTATCGAGCGTCATGCGATCCCAGCCCGGGAATCGCCCGGCCACGTGCGCACGCAGTGCGCGCGGAATCACACCTGCCTCGGAACGGCTGATGAACTCACCGAAATCCTCGAAGCTGACGTGATGCGCCTGCAGATCGTTGAACAGATACAGCCGCTGCGGATAGGCGATCCAGGGATTCGACCATCGTCCGAGCACCGACAGATCGATGCTGTCGGAATACGGATTGGCCTCCACCTTTTTGCCGCCCACCGGACCACTGCCGCTCGGCCCCGTGCCCCGGGACGCCGGCACCAGCGACTGAGTCCAGCCCGGGTTGCCCACCAGGCCCCGACCCGAGTAATACTGCGGCCAAGTGCGCTGAACAAAATCCGAATCCGACGCACCCGTCATCCACTGGTGCCCCTGTGCGGTCACCTCACCATCGGCGTAAAAATTGACAAACAAGGCGTTGCGCCGGGCATACCCGAATAGATTCGGCAGCTCACGCGGTCCGTAGAGCGCCAGATGCGGATCCGCCCAGGGCCCAGCACCCTTGAATTTCCCGAACTCCTCGTCGAATGTCTTGTTCTCCCTCAGGATGACGACCACATAGCGGATATGGCGCCGCAAACGGCGCGCCAGCTCGGCATTTCGCCGAGCACGACGGGCGCGTACCGCCCTGCCGAAGCCATTATCGGCCCGTGCAACCGTGGTGAACTGAGCGAGCTTCGTGCTCATCTGCACGTACGGAACACGCTGCAACACACCGTGCATCATGTCACCGACCCACTGATGCAGCAGGTTCGGCCCGGACCCCATACCCTTGGCAGACACCACGAACAGCGCATGGCGGCCCGCCGCCACACCGGTCGGATACCACGCCGTCGGGATGAGCCCCAACGCACGGCCGCTCGCCAGGCTGAACACCGCGACATCGTTGTTGCCGGCATTGGCCACGTACACCCGCCCGGCGTGCACTGCAAGTCCGTCCGGATAGCTGCCCGGCGGCGCGTGCCGATACGGTGAGTCATCGATGACACGGACGACGCGAAGCGTGCGGACGTCAACCTCGACCACCTCGTCGAGGTTCGACGCGGTGAACAACACACGACTGCCACCCGGAACGGCGACGATCGCAGTCGGATGCACTCCGGGATCGGTATTGTCCGGACCGGTCTTCGGACCGACACAGACGCGCCCGAGAGTCCGCAGGGTGCGACTCTCCAGCACGGTCACGCCACAGCCGCCCCAATCACTCACGACCAGGCGCCGTCCGTGGTCGGCCAGCACCGGAGCGAACGGATAAGCACCCGCATTGCCGTATCGCACGGCATCCGTGCGCAGATTGATCCGCGCAACCGCATTGCTCAGCAATCCCGTTACGTAGGCGTACCGCCCATGCGCACTGATCGCCACACCATCGGGGAAGAAATGTCTCGTCCCGACGTGCAGCCCCTGATACCAATACGGATACTGCGTCTCCGGGAAAGGATGAAACCGCAGCGGGTAGCGCTTCAGCACGGTGAGGCCGTCGCCAGACGCCTGCAGCGCCAGCAGAGTATCGCTGTCTCCGCCGGCCGCATACAGCATGCGACCCGGACCTGACGCCAAGCCCTGAAAGAAGTTTTGCCGGGGTATCGTCACGACACCTGCAACGGTCTTGCCCCCTCCTCTCCCGCGCAATCCAGCCACCACGCCCTGTCGGGCAAGCGTCTGCGCCTCGAAGCGCACGACCGACTGGGTATGCGAAGCGCCATCGCTCAGCACGAACGCAGCGCCATCGGCCCGGACCACGCTGGACGGAAAATTGGCCGTCGCAGCCAGCTGCCCCACCGGACTGATCCGCCTCCCCGTGGCGATCACGTGCGTGACCCCAGCCAGGCTCTTCAAAGCGCCGTGCGATGCCGTCGCGCCGGCGTGCACCGCAGGGTTCCCGGCCGCGGAACACCCGGCAAGGGTGACCGCGGCCAGGAGTGCTCCAACCATTACGCCGCGACTTCCGTCTCCCGACATGACTGATACCTTCGCGTCAGAAGAACTTTGCCGTCACCGACAATGATGCGAACAGCGGCTCGTTGTAGATCATCCACAGGAAGTTCGGCGTCGAGGCGGTATCCAGTCCCGCCGAGTAGAAGGGCGAGTGCCGGTTGAACACGTTATCCACATGGAGATCGAACTTCAGCGCCTTGAGCGAACCGCTGTCGAGATTCCAGGTGTACCCCGCGTTCACGCTCGTCGTCCCGTAGCCGCCCAGCTGGTAATTGGTGGTGGCACCGGTTTCGTAATTGACGACGTATTCCGAGCCCGTGTAATGCTCGGTGACGCCGGCATGCCACGGTCCGTTCGAATACACCAGGTCCAGATTTCCGGTGACCACCGGGATGTTCGGTCGCCACATGCCGTTGGTAAAGGCCGTTCCGCTCACATCCGTGAAGTTCTCGGTGTACACCGCATGCGTATACGCCGCGTTGCCTTCGAGCTCCAGGTGATACGGCAAATGCACCCCCGCCTTGATCGTGCCGCCGCGGAAAAGCGCCTTGCCGGCATTCGTGGTGAGGGTAATTCCGGTGATGTCGCTGTACGTGGAACTGAAAATATTGGTGAAATCGCGGTTGAAGAACCCGACTTCCCAGTTGTATTGACCGTTGTCGAACCGGACTCCGGCATCGATGTTATTGACCCGCTCCGGCTTGGTCGTCGGGGCCACGGGCTGTGGACTCGAACCGATATTGCCATAGAGCGCACTGATGTTCGGCGGCTTCACCGACTGTCCCCAGTTGACATACGCGTTCAGCTCATGCGTGAACGCGTAATTCACCCCGAGCGAGTCCTCGATGTACTTGTACGTTTCGGACACCGTCCCCGAAAAATCGTAGTAATACCCCTGATCGTCATTGGCATACATGTTCAACCGGGTCCATTTGAGACCGGGATAAATATGCAGCCGGCCATGAAGCAACCGGATGTTGTCCTGAATGTAAGCCTGCATCCAGGTCTGCCCGTCGTGCTCAAGCCACGCCATATTAAACCCGGTCGTACCGATCGGCACCGGACTCGACCCGTACCACGCCTCCTCCGACAGCATCGGCGCGACGAATCCCGTTGCACCGAGCTCAACCGTATTGTCGGGCAGCAGCAGCGTCAAATTGCCCATCGCGCCCATCTCGGAATAATTCTGGATGTAGCGCTGATACGCCGTGCCCGCCGCAGCCGATCCGAACTGCTGGGTGGCCACATCACAGTTGTAGGTGTTCGGATACGCGCTCACCGGAACCGATGAGCCTTCGTAGGCATTCAGTGCCGAGCAGCTCTTCAGCGTATCGCTCAGATCATAGGAGTAGCCGCCATACGAATTGTGGTATTGCGGATCCGACCACGCGGTTCGGTCATTGTTCGTGCCGACGTAGAACGCCTTGACCTCCCCGATCATGTAGCGGTTCAGCAGTGACTTCACCGATAGATCAAGAAAGGACGACTGCGTTTCCTGATTGGTGTACGTCACACTCGTCGGAAACTGATAGTTGTATCCGTGCTGCGCAATAATCGGCGCCGGAAGATAATGCGGCGGCTGACCGTTGGCGGCATTGACGAGCGCCACCAGCTTGACCTCGCCCGAAGAAGTCGGCTGCACAATCGAGAGGTAATACGAATTCAGGTGCGCGACGACGTTGTCGTATGGCCCATGGAGCAGCGTATGCTGGAATTTCGCCAGCACGTTCAAGCCGTTGAGGGAGGCGATCGCGCCGGAATTGACGGCGAACGTCTCCTGCGCCTCGGACCCCTGGCCGGCATAAACCCCACCGGTCATGCCGACATCGACGTGGAAGTCACGGGTCGGCAGCGCCGGCTCGAATGAAATCGTGCCGCCCAGATCGTCGATCGAGGACTTGGACTGCGTGCTCGCACCGCTATAGACATGAGCTCCGCTGACGTCCATCGGCACCAGCGCCTGACCCAACGGTTGGTCGCCCTGGCCGAACATGCCGCCGAGAAAGGTATTCAGATCGGGCACACCATCGAAGGTGCTGCCAAGCTCGGAACTGGGGAAACCGTCGAGCGTATACGCCGTGTTGCTGACGATGAACCCCGCGACTCCCAGTGCGCGGGCATTGAATCCCGGCACGTTGTTGAGCACCTTCGTCACGCTCGAGGCGGGACTGACGTGCTCGAACTTCAGGGGATTGACCGTGGCCACGGCCTTTTCGGCCGCAACGATCACGATTTTCTTCAGCTTCTGGTTGCCCGAACTGATCGAGTCGTCCTCGGCAGGAGCAGCTGCGATCTGCGTCGATGCTGCAGAGCCGGCCGCCATGCCCGGGATCACCGCTTCCTGTGTCGCGTACGCCGGGGCATTTGAGAGCAGCACCACGCACGGGACGAATACCGCCAGGGGCGCGATGATCTCTCGCACCACGTTACGGATCTCGATAGACATTGCAGAAACTCCCAGTCAGTTCGCGATACGGCCGCTGCCTCGAATGACTCGCCTCGACCGGCTGGCCGCACGACGCCGATCGAGAGTTCTCCGGGGCAGCGTTTATAACGATTTACTGTAGCGACTGATCGTGACTGGAATGTGACAGCAGCTGCGGCCCTGCGCTCGATATTCATCGGGGGGCCTTAAAGAGACAGTTTCGTCGCAATCTGCTGTGTTTCTGCTAAGACGTGCGAACTTCATTCGCGGTCAAGCATTCTCTCGCCGGCGTCTCGCCGTTTCAATTCAACAGCTTAGCTAGTAGCGTTAAACGTTTTTCTTGTCGGAGCCGTGCGGCGACATGCGTTCGGCGGGGAGAGGTGACGCGCACAGGTGAAGCGGCAGTGTTCAGCGGAACATTCCTGCGCGTTGCTATTGGCGCTTGCGCTCTCCCGTGCCGCTGTATACTTCGCGACAGCACGCTGACAAGAGGAAGGCGGCCGCATGGCTGACGGTGAACGCTCGATGGCCACGATCAAAGATGTCGCAGCCAAGGCCGGCGTGTCAGTCGCCACCGTCTCCAATGCCTTGAACGGCAAATCGAACGTGGGTCCGGCGGCCCGACGCAAAGTGCTCGATGCCGCCAAGGCATTGGGTTACCGTCCACATCGCGCCGCGCAGGCCATGCGTACCGGCCGGACCCGCGCCATTGGCCTGGTATTGCCAGACCTGACCAACCCGTTCTTCTCCCAGCTGGCACAGGCGGTCGAGAACAAAGCCCGCCGTCTGGGGTTGCTGGCGTGCCTCATCGACAGCCAGAACGCGGCGGATGCCGAAAACGAAGGGTTGAGTCTGCTCACGCAGCACGGCGTCGACGGGATCATTTTGTGTCCGGTGGGTGCGCGTCTGCCCCGGCTGCTCGGTGCGCTCGATCGGCCCATCGTGCTGATCGACCGGCCGCGGCCGGGCTTGCCGGTCGTGCACTCGAACAACGCCATGGGCGGGCGACTGCTGGCCCAGTATGCGCTGCAGCAGGGGCATGTCCGCGTCGGCCTGCTGTCGGGGCCGCGCAACGTGGAGAGTGCCCAGCAGCGCCGCCACGGCTTCGTCACGGCATTCCCTGAGCGCATGCACATCGCCTGGGAGGCACGCGTCGGCTTCGATGGAATCTTGCCGCGCGAAGCGCGCGAAGCGCTGCTGCACCGGCGCGGCGCGACGCTGGTTGTCGCCGGGAATGATCTGATTGCCATCAGCGCGATGCGATTCCTGCATGAGCACGACGTTAAGGTCCCCGCGGATGTGTCGATTGTGGGGTTCGACGACATCAGCTGGGCACGGATCGTGACCCCCCGCCTGACGACGATCGCACAGCCGCTCGGAGCTATCGGCACCCGGGCCGTCGAGTTGCTGCAGGAGCGCATGTCCGGCACCCAGGCACAGAACCCGTCGCTGATGCTGGACGTCTCGCTCATCGAGCGCGATTCGGTCCGCAGCATCTGAGCAGCCCGGCACAGAGCGCAGGAGCACTCCGAATGGCCGCAACACCCCGCATCGTCGTCGTCGGCAGCATCAACGCGGATCTGCAATTCATCAGTCCAGTGGTACCGCGCGGTGGACAGACGGTTCTCGGGTCTGCCTTCGACATGGGATTCGGCGGCAAAGGCGCCAATCAGGCCGTGGCGGCGAGCCTGTGCGGCGCTCAGGTCACGATGATCGGCGCGGTCGGTGCGGACTCACTTGGCACCGAGGCGCTGGCCAACCTTCGGGCGCGGGGCGTGGACACGTCCGCGGTCCGGGTGGCTCCCGATGCCGCGACCGGCGCGGCGCTGATTCTGGTCGAGCCGAGCGGCGAGAACCGCATCATCGTGGTGAAGGGCGCGAATGATCGGCTCTTGCCGGCGGACCTCGATGCCGCGGCGGATCGAATCGCCGCGGCCGACATGGTGCTCGTGCAGTTCGAGATCCCCCTGCAGACGGTGTATCACACGGTTCGTCTCGCCCAGGCGCATCACGTGCCCTGCATGATCAATCCGGCGCCCGCGCTCGCCGCGGATCTCACCGCACTCGCCCGAGCCGATTACCTCATTCTCAATGAGACGGAAGCCGAGACGATGACGGGTCGCGGCCCCGGTGTCACCGGCGACCTGGACGCCTGCCTCGATGATCTGCTGAGAAGCGGCATAGGCCGCATCGTCCTCACGGTCGGTGCGAAGGGAGCGATGCTCGCCTCGCGGACGCAGCGCGTCCATGTCCCAGGGTTCCAGGTCTCGACGGTCGATACGACGGGCGCCGGCGATGCGTTCATCGGCAGTCTCGCCACGTTCTTGACCGAGGGCATGCCCGAACGCGAGGCCGTGACTCGCGCAAATCTCTACGCCGCGCTATCGGCCACCCGCATCGGTGCGCAAAAGTCGTTCGCCCGGCGCGCAGAACTCGACGCCGAATGGGCCCGCCGCCCGTAGATCCGCTACCCACCGCCGGGAGCTTCATGCGATGTACATCGTCCAGAGTTATTCGCTTGCCGTCGCGCTCACCATCGTCACGATGCTCTGTTGGGGCTCCTGGGCCAACGCGCGCAAGCTCGCGCCGGCGTCATGGCGATTCGAGCTCTTCTACTGGGATTACGCGCTCGGCGTACTGCTCATTGCCGCGCTGTTCGGCGTCACGCTCGGCACCGCCGGTCACGGCGGGCGGTCGTTCTTCGCCGATCTCGCCCAGGCGAGCCGCTCCAGTCTCGTCCATGCGCTGTTCGGCGGCGCCGTGTTCAATCTCGCCAATATCCTCCTCGTCGCAGCCATAGAGTTCGCCGGCATGGCGGTCGCCTTCCCGGTCGGCATCGGGCTCGCGCTGGTGCTCGGGGTCATCCTCAACTACGTGGCGGTTCCGCTCGGCAATCCCGTGCTGCTCGCCGCGGGCGTCGCGCTGGTGACCCTCGCGATCGTTCTGGACGCCGAGGCGTATCGGCGTCAATCCCGGCGCGCCCTGCGAGTCAGTGCCAAGGGCCTGGTGCTGTCGATCGCCAGCGGGATTTTCATGGGGGTGTTCTACCGCTTCGTGGCCGCAGCCATGTACCCCGATCCGGCCCATCCGGTCCGGGGCCTGATGGGCAGTTATGCCGCCGTATTCGTCTTCGCCGTCGGCGTCTTTCTGAGCACGTTCGTGTGGAATTCGCTCGCCATGCGCTTGCCGGTCATGGGCGAGCCGGTGCCCTTCGCCCACTACCGGCGCGGCAGTCTCTCCATGCATCTGGCCGGCCTCCTCGGCGGGGTCGTATGGGGCATCGGCATGTCGCTCAATCTCATCGCCTCCGGGCGCGCCGGCTTTGCAATTTCGTACGGCCTCGGCCAGGGCGCCACCATGATTGCGGCGCTGTGGGGCGTGTTCGTCTGGCGCGAGTTCAGGCAGCCGGCCCGCGGCGTCACTGCGCTGCTCACGGCGATGTTCCTCTGCTTCCTCTGCGGTCTCGGCCTGATCGTGCTCGCCCGCACGGGCTGAACCCGGGACAGCGCACCTGAATGATCCCGACTCTCCACGACCACCGGCCTGATGGCGAGGGCGCATGTCCACGCACTCCCCTCGCCATGCGCCACTGCACGGAGTTCGTCTCATGATTCGTCCCCGAACCTGCGCAGCCCGGATCCTCGCGCTGTGCCTCCTGCT
>JAKBCE010000069.1 GCA_021808195.1 Pseudomonadota bacterium | reverse complement strand
ACCAGCGCGGTGGTGAGCAGCAGCCCGAGGATCGTGCCGACCACGCGCAGCAGTCCGTAGCTGAACGTGGCGGCGAAGTCCGCGCGCAGCACGATCGCCACGGTCATCGGAATCCAGTAACCGTGCTCGACCGGCAGAACGCGCGCGAGCCACAGCGCGAACGTGAAGCACACGGCGCTGCGCACCGCGTGGCGAAAGGCCGCTGAACGGGGCGTGAAGTTCGCGCCCAGAATGGCGAGCGGCGATTGCGGCCGCAGCGCGTGCGGCAGCTGCAGATCCTCTTCGATCGCGCGGCCGGGTCCCTGCATTCCGGTGCGCTCGGCGTTGCGGACCGCGGCGGAGAGCTGGCCGGAGAGCGCCTGGACGTGCCGCCACGCGCCCTCGGGCAGCTCCGCTTCGTGCTCCGCGGCGGCGCGCTCGGCGCGCTGCAGCCGCTCGAGTTCGGTGCGCATGCGCGCCCGCGGGTCGCCGCCCGCCTCGAGTGCCGCGCTGATCGCCTCGATGAGCGCCGAGCAGTCCTGTTGCACCAGGGGCAGGAGGCGCTCCCCGGGCTCGGTGGCCGCGAGGGCCGTGAGCTCCAGCCGCGCCCGCTCGGCCAGCTCGAGCATGACGGCGAAATGGTCCATGACGGCGCCGCGGGCGCGCAGCGGACCGAGCAGCGTGTGCTGCAGTTCGGTCATCCCGGCGGTGAGCTCGAGCGCCGCGCCGCTGTCGTGCGCGCCACGGCGCGCCATGGCGGCCAGCTCGCGGTAGACGGCCGCGAGCGCCTCGCGCTCCGGTCCGTACCGCTGCAGCGGCCAGGCGGCAATCGAGAACAACGTCAGGAGCACGCCGCCCGCCGTGACCCATCCGGTGAGTGCCAGAGCGGCCCCGAGCGAGGGTGCGGGAAGATCGGTGGCGATCACCAGCAGGATCATCGCGGTCATGCCGACCCGCGCGATCGCATCGCCAAAGGCCACGAGCAGCGCCCCAGAGAAGCCAATGGCGAAACTCGCCACCAGCAGCGCCGGCAGGTGATGATTCAGGGTCAGTCCGAGAAATGTCGCCACGCCGCCGGCGGCCGAGACCGCCAACAGTCGGAACAGGCGCTGGCGATAGGGGCCCGGCTGGTCCGAATACATCGTCACCACCGCGCCGACCGCCGCGGCGATGCCGGGGAGCAGCTGGTTGCTCGCGATGCCCCAGATGAGCGGCAGGACCACCGCGGCGGTGTTGCGCACCAGCACCCGCCAGGGCAGTTGCGCCGGTTTGGTCTGCAGCAGCGCGGCGACCAGGTTCTGGCGCAGGGACGTGACGGCAGTGGGCATCCGCGGACTCCGATTCTGCGCCGCGCTCTCCCGGGCGGCGATCGGCCGATTATGGCAGATACACCGTGACCACGGCCCCGCCGCCCCGGCGGTTGGCGAGAGTCAGGCGCCCGCCGTGCGCCTCGATGATCTCGCGGCAGAGCGTCAGGCCGAGACCGGTGCCGGAGGACTTGGTGGAGAAGAACGGCAGCAGCGCATCGCGCAGCGCCTGCTCGCCGAGCCCGCTGCCGCGGTCGGCGAGATCGAGGCACACTCCGGCCGCTTCGCGGCGCATGTGCAGGGTGATCGCCTCGGGCGCCGAGCCGGACTCGCGGGCATTTTTCACCAGGTTGATGATCACCTGTTCGAGTTGACCCGGGTCGGCCCGGGTCTGCACCTGCGGCAGCGGGCCTTCGATCCGAAAGCCGAGCGTCACGGCCAGGGGCTCGAGAAACGCCGGCCAGGACAGGGGCTGCAGACGCGGCTGCGGGAGCTTGGCGAAACGCGCATAGCCGTCGATGAAGGCCGCCAGGTGCTGCGTGCGCTCCCCGATGGTGGCGAAGATGCGCTCGAGCGGCGGGCCGAGCGTCGCCGTGTCGGCCTGGGCGGCGAGCAGCTTGCCCGAGTGGACCAGAGAGCTGATGGGGGCGACGGAATTGTTCAGCTCGTGGGCGATGACCCGGATGACCTTCTTCCAGACCGCGATTTCCTGCGCGGCGAGTTCGCGGGTCAGGCGCTCGAGCAGCCACAGCTGGTGCGGGCGGGCGTTGAGCAGAAAGTCGCGTCGCGAGAAACGGTAGACCTCGCTCTCGGGGCCGGCGCCAAGCGTGAAGAGCGTGTCGGTGCCGCCGGCGACGGCACTGTTGAGCTCGGCCGGTTGCTCGGCGAGCAGCGTCTCGACCTGCAGTCCCTCGAGGCGCCGACCGGCGCGCAGCAGCTGGCGGGCAGCGAGGTTGCCGAACACGATCCGGCCGGCCTCGCTCGTGAGCACGAGCGCGACGGGGGTGGTCTGCAGGACCGTATCGAGCAGCAGCTCACGCTGATACAGGTCGAACCGCTCGCGGCGCAGCAGCGCGCCGAGGCTGTTGTACGCCTCGACCAGTTCACGGAGCTCGAGCGGACCGGGTGGGGCGATGCTCACACTGAAGTCACGGTCGCGCAGGCTCTCGATCCCGCCGCTCACCGCCGTGAGCGTCTGGCGCCAGGGTCTGGCGGCGCGTGCTGCGAGCCACACCAGCACCGGTACACAGGCTACGAGCGCAACGGTGAGTGCGAGTCCGCCGACGCCGAGCCAGCGCAGGGCCGCTGCGGTGAATCCCGAAGCGATGAGCGCCATCAGCGCGAGCGCGACGCTCATGCGTCCGGCCAGCGAGCCGCGCAACCTGTCGATCATGCGTCGGTCTTCAGGCCCAGCTTTTCCATGCGCCGATAGAGTGCCTGGCGCGAGAGGCCGAGCTCACGCGCCGCGCGTGAGACGTTGCCCTCAGTGCGCTCGAGCGCCGCTTCGACCGCGGCGCGCTCCGGCGCCTCGCCGGAACGGGCCGCCGCAGCCGGGAGGCTCAACGTCGTGGCGCTGATCTCTGCGGTCTGTGACAGCAGACATGCCCGGCGGATCACGTTGCGCAGTTCGCGTACGTTGCCGGGCCACGGATACTGGCTGAGGGCCCGTTCAGCCGCGTCCGAGAGTGTGTGAGCGTCTTCGAGGAAGTGCTGCGCGAGTGGGACGATGTCCTCCGGCCGCGCTGCGAGCGGCGGTACTTCGAGCTCGATGACGTTGAGCCGGTAATACACGTCTTCGCGGAATCGCCCCTCCTGCATGGCCGCCTGCAGATCCGCATTGGTGGCCGCGATCACCCGGACCTGGACTCGGCGTGTGGTATTCGAGCCCAGGCGCTCGAACTGTCCGCTCTGCAGTACGCGCAGCAGCTTCGCCTGGCCGGAGGCGGCGAGATTGCCGAGCTCATCGAGAAACAGGGTGCCGCCGTCAGCGGCTTCGAAGCGTCCGGTCCGGGCCCGTGCGCCGGTGAAGGCGCCGGTTTCGGTGCCGAACAGTTCTGCTTCCATCAGATCCGCGGGCAGGGCGCCGAGGTTGACCTTCACGTACGGGCCGTCGCGCACTGCGGAATTGGCCTGGATGATGTCCGCGAGCACTTCCTTGCCCGAACCGTTCGGCCCCGTGATCAGCACCGGAACATCCGCGTGTGCCACCTGGGTGGCCATGGACACCAGCGTGTGCATCGCCGCGCTCTCGTAGATCGCGCCGCACAGGGTGAAGCGGCGCTCGAGTGCCGCGCGCGCCTCGTGGCGCTCCCGGCGCAGTGCGGCAGCCTCGGCGCGCGCCTGTCCGAGATCGAGCAGGTTGCGCACCGTGGTGAGCAGCCGGGCATCGTCCCAGGGCTTGGCCAGATAGTCCGCTGCGCCCGCCTTGACCAGCTCGACCGCGGTCTCGAGGTGGGTCCAGGCGGTCATCAGGACGATCGGCAAGTCCGGGTGCGCGCGGCGGATCTCATGAAAGAGCGTCACGCCTTCCTCGCCGCTCGTGGCTTCACGGCGGAAATTCATGTCCTGGACGACGAGGTCCACGGCATGGGTGCGCAGTGTGGCAATGCCCTCTGCCGGAGAGGCGGCGGTGAGGACTTCGGCGCCATGCAACGAAAACAGCACTTCGAGCGCAGCGCATACGGCCGGGCTGTCATCGATGATGAGCACCCGGTGCGGATCGAGCCGCAGATCGTTGCCGGAAACGGCCATTTCACTCATGGTACCGGAAGGATGCTCAGACTGTGCGGGTGGCCACCGAGGGGGGTACACGGGCAGCCCGCCGCGCCGGCTGCCACGCGGCAAACTGCGCGACGAGGCCGAGCACGAGGATCCCGATGAGCAAGTACCACGGATTCAGGCGCGCCACACCCTCGTGATCGGTCAGCCACTGGCCGATGGCGAGAGCGAGGAGGCTGCCGAGCAGCATACCGGCGCCGAGGATGAGCGCATTCTCCATCAGGAACTGCGCCAGGATATCGCGCCGCCGTGCGCCGATTGCCCGGCGGATCCCGATCTGCTTGGTGCGGCTGCCGACATTGGCCGGCTCTGACCGGGTGCGCCCGTGACCGCACCCATCAGCAGGGTCATGAGTGCGCGGTGCTTCGGGATGCGGGAGGTGAACAGATAGGTTGCATCACGGTAATTCAGTTCGTCCCGGGTACCGCGGTGTTTGGGAATCCTGGCGTGTGCGCTTCTCGAATCCAGCGTGACCGCGTACAGCACGCGGTTCTTCCACCAGATCGGGTTGCCCGACATGGCGTGATACACGGTGAGGGTGACGATGCATGCCGAGATGCCGAGGCCGATGCCGGACATCATCAATATCGACAGGCCAGGCGTGCGGCGCAGACTCTTCCAGGCCATGCGTAGGTAGTAACTGAACATGGGGTGCGCTCCGGTTCAGCGTCCCGAGGCGCCGAACGTGATCTGTCGGTCTGCAAGGCAAATTGCATTCCTACGCCAATGCCTCACGTCAGGCTCCCTGGTGCCCGATTCATCGATTGGGGGCGGCGGGCGGCGTGATCCCCTCAGGGGTCATCTCACCCGCGGGTGCGACACTGACGGTCGTGGTGAGCCACCCGTTGATCGTCGCAACCTCCCGCGCCGAGAGCGTGCCCGAGGCGTACTGCAGCTGGATGAGGCTGTTGATGTAGTTGTAGCGGCTGGTCGCATAGTTCGTCTGGGCCAAAACCAGTGCGCTGAGTGCATTGAGGACGTCGATCTCCGTCTGGGTGCCGAACTTGTACCCCGCCTCCGTCGCCTTCAGCGCCGTCTGGCTCGAGATGAGGGCCTGGCGCAACGCTCGGACATTCGCGATGCCGGTGATGACTCCGAGGTAGGCGTCGCGCGCCTGCTGCACGGTGGTGCGGGACGCCTGCTCCACGGCATCCTCGGCCGCCATCGCCTGGTATTGGGTCTGGTGGATGCGGGCCTCATCACCGCCGCCGCTGAACAGCGGCAGTGAGAATTCGATGCCGATCTGCCGGTCATTGCTCGTGCCGCCCAGTCCGTGGAAGAGCTGCCCGAATACCGTCTCGCTGGTATTGCCGGTGCTGTACGAGCGGCTGGCGACCAGACTCACGGTCGGCATGTCGCTGCCGAAGGCGGCGCGAACCTGATCCTGGGCCGCATTTGCGGTCAGCCGCGCAGCGATCAGGGTGAGGTTCTGCTGCAGTGAGGCCTGCACCCAGGCCTGTTGATTCGCCGGATGAGGCATGGCAAGTGGCAGGCCCGGGCCGGGCTCGTCCATGTTCGCGTACTGCGCGCCGGTGATCACTTGCAGCTGATCGAGTGCATTGGCGAGTGTCTGCTTGGCGGTGATGACCGCCGCGGCCGCCGTGTCACGCGCGGCCCGGGCCTGCTCGACGTCGGTGATGGCGATCAGGCCGATTCGATAGCGCTCCTTCGCCTGGGTGAGCCCGAGCGTGAGGGCCCTCAGAGAAGATTCCTGCGCATGCAGCGTGTCGACCGCCGCCAGAACATTGAAGTACGCGGTCGCGGTCCGGAGGATCAGGTTCTGGGCCGCGGCATCGTAGAGCGCCTGCGCCTGGGCGACTTGCTTGTCGGCTGCCCTGAGAGTCATCCAGTCCGTCCAGGAGAAGAGAGTCTCGGTGAGATTCACGCTCCACTGCTTCGCGGTACTGTTCGAGGTATACGGCAGCTGGTACGAATAGAGCGTGCCGCTCGCCGTGGAATTGATCTGGCCGCTGCGCCCTGCCGAGTGGCTCCAGGTCTTGCCCGCCGTGGCAGTGATCTGCGGCAGCAAGGCGGCCCAGGCTTGCGGGCGTGCCTCGCGGGCGGCCATATAGGTGGCATAGGCCTGCCGGTAGGTCGGATCGTTGCGCAGCGCCTCGTGGTAGACCTCGAGGAAGTTCGTCGCTGCGCTGGCGCTGGCGGTGCCGAATGCCAGTATGGCGCCGAGGAATGCGACAAGGAACCTGGCCCGGCCTCGTGTCGAGGTCCGTTGCAACGTGCACCGAGGTCTACCGGCCGCAATGCACTGATACGGCGTTTTCATGCTCGAAGCTCTGGCGGAAGGATGTGTGCATGCAGTGGCGATTCGTCGAAGCATTCCTGGTCAGACCGTACGTGTCGCCAAGGACGGCGGGATTCTCGCGGCGCGCTGTGCCGGCTGCCAGGCGGCGAGTTCGCCGACGGCCATGAGGGTGATGATGCCCGCGAGCAGATAGGCAAGATTCAGTCGCGGCAAGGCGTAATGTGCGGTGAGCCAGCTGCCAATGAGCAGGGCGAGAAGACTGCCGAGCAGCGCTCCGCTGCCGAGCACCAGGGCGCCTTCGAGGAGAAAGTGCGCCACGACGTCCCGCCGCCGCGCGCCGAGCGCCCGGTGCGTGCCGATCTGGCGGGTGCGGCTGGCAACATTGAACGTCGTGAGTCCGAAGATCCCCAGGCAGCATACGGCCACCATGAAAGCGGTCACGATGGCGAGCAGGATGGCGACGTTCCGGTTGGCGGAGTGCAATTGCCGCTTGGCCGATGCGAGAGTCTGCACGTACTGAACGACACCGTGGCGGTGCGCCACGCTGATGTGCTGCTTGGCCTGATGCAGTACCGCATTGCGTTGGCCGGGCTTGGTGCGTACCAGCAAGTAATAGCCGCCGTATTGTCCCGGTAGCGTCGGAAACAGAACAGTGTCGTAGACGGGTGGACCCAGCTGCGGACCCATGAAGTTCCGCACGATGCCGATGATGGTCTTGGGCGTGCTGCCATAGATGGTCTTGCCGAGCGCGTGGCCGTGCGGAAAGAGTGCCTGCGCGAGCGATTGGGTAACGATGGCTTCGGCTGCCGGGGCCTGTGTGCCCGGGGTATAGGGTACGATTTCATCGGGGCGGAAATTCCGCCCCGAGACGAGTGATACACCGAGCGTCTTCAGTCCCTGCGCATCGACCGAGATGTCCGCGGCTTCGACGAGCCGGCCCCGTTCGTTCGGATGCAGATACAGTCCGGTGTCGCCGCCGTTGCCGGTGAGCGGAATCCCGCTCGTCACGGTAGCGGCAGAGACTCCTGCGAGGCCGCGCAGATAGGCGAGATCATCGTTCTCTGCCGCGGCAATATTGAATTTCCTCGAGGATCCGGAAACCACGAGCACGAAGGTGTCGCGTGTATTGATGCCCGTCGGCTGTTCGATTTTCTCGATGCGCTGACGCACGATCCAGGCAGCATTGACGAGGACCGCGAGCGTGATGGCAACCTGCAACGCGACCAGCAGCGCGCCGGTGGGGCTGCGCGTCAACGAGGACAGTAGGGGGCGGATGTTCAGGCTCATCGTTTCACCAGGTTGAAATGCGGTTCATTGACTCTTGAGATACCGTGCCGGGGAGACCCGGCCGATGCGCCACGCCGGATAGAGCCCGGCGATGAGTGTGGCGGCCGCCGCGAGACCCAGAGCCCAGGCGATGCCGATGAGATCGAAGTGAGCCAGTGCGCCGTAGGCGCTGTGGCTGTGCGCGTAAAGGACTCTCACCCCGGCGAGTCCACCGGCCCCGAGCAGCAGTCCCAGACCCGAACCGGCCACTGCGAGCACCGCGACTTCGATTAGGTGCTGCGCAAAGATCTGCCGACGTGTCGCTCCGAGTGCGCGCCGCACACCGGCAAGCGGCGCACCACGGAGGAATTTGGCGAGCAGGATCCCGATCGTATTGATGAGGCAGACGGCGAGGAAAGCGAAGGCCACCCGCAACAGCAGGCGGCTGTCATTGCTGACGATGTGATGGCGCTTCAGCCACTGACTGACGGTCCAGATGTGATTGTCGCGGGGGCGCTGGAAGCGTCCCATGCCGCGTTGCTGCGCCCAATACGCGTTCATGAAGTCGAGGAACCGTTCACGCTGGGTCGCGCTCGGTAATTCGACCCACATGGTGATCCACACACAATTTGAGCCGAGCAATTGCCGGTAGGTTTCGATCGGCTTCGCACCGGGCGCCACCCAGCAACTGACGTGCCCATTTGGGAACAGGTGCAGCGTTGAGGCCCAATTGAAGGGCACGAACACAGGCGCTGGACGGCCGAAGTTGCTGCCGTAGGCGCCGGAGAGGTCGTAGAAGCGCGGCTTGGGGTCCCAGTGAGCGAGTACCCCGACGATCTGGAAGCGCTGATTGTTCCAGAGGATCGTGCGTCCGACGCTGTCGCGTCCGCCGAACAGACGCTGGTTGGTCCGGCGGCTGAGCACGATGACCGGTTTGGGTCCGCGATCGGCGGCCGCGCTCCAGGGGCCGCCGTACTCGAACGGTACGTCGAACATGTGGAAGAACCCCGAGTCGGTGGCGCGCGTCATTGCCCACACGGGTGCGGCCTGATCAGGTGCGCCGGCGAGGACGCCCTGTACGAAGCTCAGCAGCGCCTTGCGCCTGGGGATGTCCGAGCCGTAGAGATACGTTGCGTCCCGGTAGGTGAGCATGTTCGGGGAGGTCTCGGGGTGGGTCGGATCATAGGGTTGTCCGGGGGGCCAGGAGTTCATCGTCACCGCGTACAGCACGTTGTTTTTCCACCAGATGGGATTTCGCCCCATGGCGTGATGGACGGTGAGCGTCACGATACAGGCGGCGATGCCGAATGCGATGGCGCCGATCATGAGCGCGGTAAGGCCCGGTGTGCGGCGCAGGCTCTTGATCGCCAGACGGATGTAATAACCGAGCATGGGCGTATCTCTGGTGTCAGTCCGCGGCGCGGCTCACTTGCGGGCCTGGCTGCGGCGTATGACTCTGCGCCGGGGAGTCGAGCACCACACCGTCGACGACGTGAATGTTGCGTTCAGCGCGCCGCGCCAGTTCCGGATCGTGAGTGACGAGGATGACCGTGGTACCCATGTCGTTGATTTTCTCCAGCAGATCCATGATCTGGCGGGCCATGAGTGAGTCGAGGTTGCCGGTCGGCTCATCGGCGAGGATCAGCGCCGGGTCTCCGGCGATGGCCCGCGCGATGGCGACGCGCTGCTGCTGGCCGCCGGACAGCTGGGACGGCAGGTGTTTCATGCGCGCAGCGAGGCCGACCAGCTCGAGGCTGCTCTCGATGCGTTTGCGGCGCTCGGCGGCCTTCATTCGCCGGTAGCGTAGGGGAACATCGACGTTGTCGAAGATGTCCAGGTCCGGTATGAGATTGAAGCCCTGGAAAATGAAGCCGATCTTCTCGTTGCGGATCCGCGAGCGGGCATCGTCCGAGAGGCGGCTCACGTCACGGCCGTCGAGTTCATAGGTGCCGGAGTCGAAGGTCTCGAGAAGCCCGGCGATATTCAGGAATGTCGTCTTGCCGGAGCCCGACGGGCCGCTGACGGCGACGAATTCTCCGCCCTTGACCTCGAGCGACAGCTCACGCAGCGCATGGGTCTCGATCAGGTCGGTACGGTAGATCTTGCTGATATTCTGCATGCGGAGCATGACGGCCTCGCTGGGGGTCACTTCGAGAGTTTGACGGCGGCTGCATCGTGCAGCCGGGTGGGATTGGAAATCACGACGGTCTCGCCGGCGGTCAGTCCATGCAGGACTTCGATCTCCGAGATGGAAGCGGCGCCGAAGGTCACGGGGACGCGAACGGCGGTGTTGCCGCGCACCACGTAGACGGATCGGGTCTCAGGGCCGATGTAGGCGCCGCGGTCCATGTACAGAGCGTTCGCGTGCTGACCGAGAATGATGCGCACCGACGCTTGTTCGTTCTGACGCAGATCGGGTGGCGTGGTCCCCTCGAAGCGCAGCCGTCCGGTGACCCACCCGTCTTTCACGGCCGGTGCGATGTCCGTGACCACGCCCTTGACCGTATCGCCGCCGAGGGTGATCTGCGCCGGAACGCCCGGTGCAATGCCGCCCGCCAGTGATTCGGCGACCTGGAACTGGACCGCGAGCGCAGAGAGGTCGACGACCGTCACCAGAGGCAGATTCTCCGCGACGTAACTCTCATCGGGCTGGGCACTGTCGGCCACAAGCCCGGTAACGGGTGAGCGCACCTGAAGGGCGTTCATCCGGCTGTGCAGTTCGGCGACTTTCAGCGCCTGTGCGTCGCGGGCGAGCGTGCGGGTGCGCAGATCCAGGAGAATCTTGCGCTTGGCGAGGTGCGCGTCCTCGCGCGCATGCTCGAAATTCAGCCGCGCGATCGAGAACGTGTCGTAGGCGCCATCGTAGCGGCGGGCGCTGATGACGTGCACCTTCCAGGCGGCCTGGGCACGCTGCAGCTCGCGCAGCTGCGCGTTCATCTGCACCGCATCGAGATTGGCGCGCTGCTGACTGGTGAGCAATTCTTCCTGCAGCTTCACGCGTTCCTCGGCGAGGGCGGCGTTCATGCTGTTGAGCGTGGCGAGCTGGCGCTGATATTCGTTCTGCAGTAGCGGGCTCGTCACTACCGCGAGGATCTGGCCTTTGCGCACGCGATCGCCGGCATGTACCCGGTAGTGAACGGTGCCGGCTGCGGTCGCGACCAGTGTCGGACTCACCGCCGCGATGACCGTCCCACGGGCCGCGACGTCCTGAACGAACCGCCCACGTTCAACGACGGTGGTCTCCAGGCGGCTGAGGGAGAGCACTGATCCGGATTGCGACCAGTCGTAGATGAGCCAGCTGGCTACGCCGAGCAGGAGGAGCGCGCCGGCGATCGCTGCGAGCACCGGGGGGCGTCGATGCCAGGGGGGCCGTTCATCGGCGGCGACATCCTGTGCCGCGGTGTTGCGGATGGAGCTGACCACTGCCGAAGGCTCGGCGGCGGGACGGGGGGATTTCAGGTCTAGGATGCTCATGGCTGAGTCAGCGTCTGCATGCCGCGTGCCAACGCGGACCCCATGGGTAACTTGCGGATTTGGCCTGAGAATTTCACTCGCAGAACAAAAGGATGGCGTTCTGAAGTGTCCGCGTCGCGGACAGCGGACAGTCCGCGGACAACCGCCAGTACGGACAAATCTCAGTGCCTGGGTTGGCGCCCGCAACCGTTCGGGCCTATCCTGTGAGCCTGTCGCGTCGGCAGGCCAGAGTGCCCGCCGAAAGGGGGGGCACAGCCTGGTGCCGCAATTCGCGCACGGAGCCATCCTGAGGAGGATTTATGGCGACTCGACGTTCCGATTCGACCCCCACGCCCAAAACCGAGCAGCCCGTTGCGCCCAAGGCACCGGCACGCCGGGTGCGACGAGCCAAGCCGACAGGGAATTCAGCCGCGACGGCCACGAGCGTCACGGTCGAGACCCGGCGCGCCATGATTGCGCAGGCGGCGTATTTCCACGCCGAACGCCGCGGCTTCGCGCCCGGCGGTGAAGAGCACGATTGGCTGAAGGCGGAAGCCGAGGTGGACGCGCTGCTCAAGGGCGCGACGCACGGCCACGGACCGCAGTAGCCGTCCCGCGCAGAGCCGGCAACCCGCTCAACGGCCCGTCGGGGCCGGGATCGCTCGAGTGCTGTCAGGAACAGCGCAAGGAGCGCTCAGGGCGGGATTCTGACACGCGGGCGCACGGCCCGGCATGGACGAGCGTCCGCACGCGCGGTGATTGCGCCGGCGCGTGCGGACCTGCCGATCGCGTCAGTTCAGAACCAACGAGAGCCGCTTGCGGTACTCGGAGACGAGGGCTGGCTCACCGGCGGCCAGTTCTAGCACCGAGAGGAACGACTGTCGGGCCGCACCGCCATCGTACTGGCGGTCGCGCTTGATGATTTCGAGCAGTTCTTCGAGCGCCTTGCCGTGTTCGCCGTCGGCAATATAACGTTGTGCGAGTGCCGAGCGGGCTTGCAGATTCGCGCCATCGGCGGTGACCTGTGCACGCAGCGTGGCGAGGTCCGGTAGTGCAGCAGCTTCTCGCAGACTCGCAAGACGTGTCTTCAGTGCGGTGGCCCGCGTGTCGGCCTGACCCCGTGGTCCGAGCGCAGCGAGGGCCTGATCGGCTTGTTCGAGCTGGCGCGCATCGGGGCGGGAGGGAAGGCGATTCAGCAGCAGATCCGCGAGGTCCAGTTTGGCCTCGTCGTTGTCGGCATCGGCCGCGATTGCGGCGGAGAACGCCGCCGCCGCGGCGGCAAAATCCCCGGCGCCGATGAGTTGATGACCGCGCCGCCGTTCCGCCTCGGAGGAGCCCCGTAGCAGACGGTAGA
>JAKBCE010000068.1 GCA_021808195.1 Pseudomonadota bacterium | reverse complement strand
GCGCGATGCGCCACCCGAACCAGTGCACCAGCAGGTCATCCAACCGGCCGCCGAGGAAGCCGAGCACCAGCAGCAGGCTCAGCCAGCCGAACCAGGTCCACGCCGTGAGCCGCCGCCGCGGGCGGTCGCGCAGGACCGGATGCGCCAGGAACGGCAGCAGTCGGCCGTAGGCGCCCGTCACCGCCTCGCTCGTGACCTCGGATCGTGGATGGGGTGATTCCTGCACGGCACTACTCGGGCCCCGTTCGGTGTGTTAGGCCCGCTCCCTCGATGCAAAATGATGTACCACGACGCCGTGTACGCCGCAACCGCAATGCTCGGCCGCTCACGCGCGCGGCTTGATTCGATTCGGACGCCTCGATAGATTTACCGCCTTGCGCGGCATTACCGGCGCGCCCCGGTGAGACCGTTCAGCGGCACGGACACCCGGTCAGCGGCGCCGCGCATCGGCGGCGCGACGGGCACCCAGTGGGAGCGAGAAAATGTGCGATGCCATCGTGGCGCAGCCCGGTCCACAGGCAGACAAAGCCGAGGCGGATCACCGCGACGAGGGGTGTGCCTGCGAACTGCTCCGGCGCCCGCACCCTGCGCCCCGGCCGAGGTGCGATGGCCGACAGCCGCGGTAGCACCCGGCCCTTAAACAGGTCCCGCGGTGGCGAAAGCCGATGCCGATCCGGCGTTGCGGCACGGCCCAGTGTTACGTCCGCCCCCACTCTGGACACCCCTGCCGACGATGCACGATAGAACACCCGACCCGGCCGCTGCGCAGAGCGCCGCCATCGCGGCCCGCCGCAACGACGCGGCGCATACGGCCCTCAGCGTCGCTCAGCTGCACAAGACGTATGCCGCGCTGGCCGCGGTCGACGGCATCTCCTTCGAGGTGCGTCGCGGCGAAGTGGTCGGCCTGTTGGGTCCGAACGGCGCCGGCAAGACCACGACGATCAACATGATCCTCGGCGTGCTCAGTCCGAGTGCCGGGGACATCCGGATCGCGGGGATCGATCTGGCCGAGCAGCGCTCGCGAGCATTGGCAGAGGCGAACTTCGCGGCCGTCTACGCGACGCTGCCGGGCAACCTCACGGTCGAGCAGAACCTGCGGTTCTTCGCGCTCATCTACGGCATCGCGCATCTGGCGGCGCGCGTCGAGGCGCTGTTGCAGCAGTTCGATCTGGACGCGCTGCGCAACACCAAGTGCGGCGTGCTCTCCTCAGGGGAGCAGACGCGGGTCGCACTCGCCAAGGCCGTCCTGAATCGGCCGCAGCTGCTGCTGCTCGATGAGCCGACGGCGTCCCTCGACCCATCTGCGGCGCAGACGGTTCGCGAGCGTATCCGGCGTCTCGCGGTCGATGATGACTGCGGCATCCTGTGGACCTCGCACAACATGTACGAGGTCGAGGCGGTCTGCGACCGGGTGCTGTTCCTGTCACGCGGCCGGATTCTGCTCGAAGGCGATCCGCGCCGGCTGCCGGCCGAGCATGGCGCCGAGACGCTCGAGGCGCTGTTCATCCGCCTGGCGCGCGAGCCGCTGAGCGCAGAGGAGCGCACCCGATGAAGCTGCGCCCGATTGCAGGGATCCTGCTGCGCCAGTTCTACCTGATCCGCGGCAGCCCGGTCCGGGCGCTGCCGATGTTCGCCTGGGTGGCGATCGACATCGTGGTGTGGGGGTTCATCACGCGCTACCTGAACACGATGAGCGCGGGCCGCTTCAACTACATCCCGAGTCTCCTCGGTGCGGTGCTGCTGTGGGATTTCTTCACCCGCATCATGCAGGGAGTGAGCACCGCGTTCCTCGAGGACGTGTGGTCGCGAAATTTCCTCAACCTGTTCGCAACCCCGCTCACCACGCCGGAGTACATCACCGGGCTGGTCATCACCAGCATCGGCACCAGCGCGATCGGGCTGGCGGTGATGCTGGTGCTGGCGACTGCGGTGTTCGGGCTCTCGTTCTTCTCCCTGGGTGCGATGCTGCTGCCATTCCTGCTGGTGCTGTTTTGCTTCGGCATCGCGCTCGGAATCCTCGCCAGCGCCCTGGTGCTGCGCTTGGGCCCGGCCTCCGAGTGGCTGGTGTGGCCGCTGCCGGCGCTCATCTCACCGTTCGTCGGGGTGTTCTATCCGCTCGCGACGCTGCCGCACTGGATGCAGCTCATCGCCCGAGGGCTGCCGCCTGCGTACGTGTTCCAGGGCATGCGCTCGATCCTCGCCGGCCATCCGCTGCCCGCGGCCGCCCTGCTGCCAGGCGCAGCGCTCGCCCTGCTCGACGTCGCGCTCGCCGGATATTTCTTCGTGCGGGTGTTCCGCTACGCACTGCGCACGGGGCTGCTCGCCCGCTACAGCGCCGAGAGCGTCTCCTGAGCGGTACCCGGCTCGGCGCCCCCGCGCCGGCTGCTCAGCGCAACGCCTGATCGAGCCAGCGCGAGAGCGTGGCGGCGTCCACCGCACCGGACTGCCGCGCCAGCTCCTGGCCACCGCGAAAGAGAATCAGGGTCGGGATGGAGCGGATGGCGAAACGGCCGGCCAGCAGCTGCTGCTCGTCGGTGTTGACCTTGCCGACGCGCAGCGTCGTGGCGCGCTGCGCGGCCACGCGGTCCAGCACCGGAGCCATCATGCGGCACGGGCCGCACCACGGCGCCCAGAAATCCACCAACACGGGCAGCGAAGCCCGTTCGACGTGCGCGGCGAACGCGCCAGCATCGAGGGCCACGGGCTCCCCGCTGAGGATCGGGGACTTGCAGCGCGGACACTTCGGGTGCTCCCCGACACGCGCTTCGGGCACCCGCACGAGCGAGTGACAGTGGGGGCAGGCCACCAGCAGAGCATCGGCCGCGGGAGTCTCGGTGTTCATGAGCGGGACATGGGGCCGCGGCCGGCCGGGTTCAAGCGCCCCGACCCTTGGCTTCGCCGCCATCGCCCCCATCTTTGCGCTCAGCGTATCCTCTATCGATTCCGCGAGGGCTGCGTCGCACATGGAATACCGGGATTATTATCAGCTTCTGGGCGTCGCCCGGACGGCCACGGCCGAGGAGATCAAAAAATCCTACCGTCGGCTCGCCCGCAAGTACCACCCTGATGTGAGCAAGGAAAAGGACGCCGAGCAGAAGTTCAAGGAAGTGCAGGAAGCCTACGAGGTCCTGAAGGACCCGGAAAAGCGCGCCGCGTACGATCAGCTCGGCAGCGAGTGGAAGTCCGGGCAGCAGTTTCGTCCGCCGCCGGACTGGGCAAGCGGCTTCGAGTTCAGCGGCGGGGCGCGCCCCGGCGCTGGCGGGGCACACGGGTTCGACGGAGAGGGATTCAGCGATTTCTTTTCCTCGCTGTTTGGCGGTGCGAGTCCATTTGGCGGCGGCGCCCGACGCACCCCGCGCCAGGGCCGTGATCATCATGCCCGCATCGACATCGATCTCGAAGAGGCTTTTGGCGGCGGGACACGCACGCTGGAGCTGAAGCGGCCCGATGTGAAGGCAGACGGCTCGCTCGACGTGCGCGCGCACACGGTGCGCGTGAGCATTCCGGCAGGCGTCACCGACGGACAGTTGATCCGCCTAGCCGGCCAGGGCGAGCGCAGCGCCGGCGGTGCCCGTGCGGGCGATCTGTACCTCGAAGTGCATATCCGGCCGCATCGGCTCTATCAGCTGGAGGGACGCGACGTCACGTTGACGCTGCCGATCGCGCCCTGGGAAGCCGCGCTCGGCGCGACGGTTACCGTCCCGACGCTCGGCGGCCCGGTGGACATGCAGGTCCCGAGCGGCGCGCAGTCCGGGCAGAAACTGCGGCTGCGCGGCCGCGGCCTGCCGGGACAGCCGCCGGGCGATGCGTACGTGCAGCTGAAGATCGTGGTGCCGCCGGCCAGTTCACCGCAGGCGCGGGCGGTGTACGAAGAAATGCGCACGAAACTCGGAACATTCGACCCGCGCGCCGATCTCGGGAGATAGCGTCGTGAGCCAAGCCGTGGAGCACTACGAGGTGTGTCTGGTGAGCGAGACCGACTGGATCGGCGCCGGAGAGATCTGTGCGCTGTGCCGGCTCGATCTCGCGGCGATTGCCGAGCTGGCCGAACTCGGCGTTGTGACGCCGCGGGGGACCGCCCCGGCCGAGTGGCTGCTGCCGGCTGCGGCGCTGCCGCGCCTGGCGCTCGCCGGGCGGCTGATGCGCGATCTTGGGGTGAACGTGAGCGGTGCCGCACTGGCCGTGGAGCTCCTGGAATCGCAGCAGACCCTGGAGCGCCAGCTGAAGCGTCTCGAGCAACTGCTCACGTCGTGAACAACGGCGCCGCGCGGCGGCGGCGCCGGCTGTGCATACGCACTTGTACAGACTTCAGCGCCGGCCGGACTCGGCGAATAATCTCCGCCTGCGATGCAACTGCCGGCACACTTAGAATGCGCGCTGCCGAACCCGGAGGCCGCCGCACTGATCGTCGATGAATCGGGAACGATCGTGTTCGTCAGCGAGCCGGTCCAGCAGTTGCTCGGTCACACCCCGCAGGCGCTGTGCGGCCAGAGTGTCGAGGCGTTGCTGCCGGAGCGAATCCGCCTCGCGCACATCGGCCAGCGACTGCGCTTCACCGATCACCGGCGCAGCCGGCCGATGGGCACCGGCTTGCCGTTGCTGGCCCTGAGCCACTCGGGCGCTGAGGTCCCCGTGGACATCAGCCTCAGCCCGGTGCAGCGCGGACTGCTGACGTTCACCGTGGTCATCATGCAGCCGCGCGAGCCGACGGCGCGCGCGCACTGCCACGCCACCGACGCCTGAGCGCGGGCGTCTCGACGCAGCCCTCCCGCGAGGCGAACTGGCAGGGCGGCACGCGTCGAGACCCCAGGCGTGCCATCAGAGGCAGCGGAACGCAGGGTCAGGCCTGAACGCTCAGCTGCGCATCGGCGCCCGCCGGCAGCCGCATCGGACACGCCGCATCATTCACCGCACGCCACACGGCCTCGGCGACATCGATCGCACGGGTCACGGGCCCCGATGCACTCCAGGACGCAAACACACTTTGCGCCAACGCCGCATAGGGCTCGGGGATCCCGTCCGCCATCCGGGCACGCGCGTTTTCGCCGAAGCGGGTTTCCGGCGCCCGTCCAGGCAGCACCAACCGCACTCGAATATTGAACGGCTCGAGTTCGAGCGCCAGCGATTCGGTGAACGCGTTCACGGCCGCCTTGGTGGCGGTGTAGACCGACAGCAGCCGCAGCGGCTGCACCGTAACCGTGGAGGTCACATTGACGATCACTCCGCAACGGCGCGTGCGCATCTGCGGCAGCACGGCGCGGGTCATCTCGAGGGTGCCGAGCGTGTTGGTGGCGAACAGCTCGCGCACGGCTTGCGGGCTCGTCCCCTCCAGTGCATTCAGCAGGCCGATGCCGGCGTTGTTGACCAGCACATCGATCGGTCCGGCCGCCTGCACCGCTGCGGCGATACTGTGCGGATCGGTGACGTCGAGCGCGAGCATGCGCAGCCGCTCGCTGCTGGGCAGCAGATCCTCCCGAGGCCTGCGCAACGTGGCGACGACGCGCCAATCACGTTCGAGGAAGTAGCGCGCCGTTTCCAGGCCAAACCCTGACGAGCAGCCGGTGATGAGAATCGTCTTCATGCAGGCTCCTGAGCACTGACGGTGGAGGCCGCACGATAGGCGGGGACCTCCGGACGCGCTACCATTAAGAGTCCATATTTCATTGTAGAGAGTCCGCCCTTGATCGATCCTCTCGCCGACATTGTGACGCTCCTGCGGCCGAGCGTACGACTGTCGAAGCAGGTCAGCGCCGCAGGCCGCTGGCAGGTGCAGCGGACCGAACCGGAGCATCCCTTTTTCTGCGCCCTCCTGGAGGGCTCGACGGTGCTGGCCGTGAACGGCCGCGAGCCGCTGACGCTCATCGAGGGCGATTTCGTCCTGATCCCGGCGGCACAGGCGTTCACGGTCCGCAGCATCGAACCCCCGGACGCCGCGACGGCGTGCGACCCGGTCCGTCTGCCCAGCGGGGAGCACCGGTTCGGGCCCGCCGACCGCCCCCCCGACGCCCGCTTCATCGTCGGACATGGCGTGTTTCACTCCCGGGATGCGGCACTGCTCGTCTCCCTGCTGCCACAGCAGGTCCTGGTGCGCGGGGAGCCGCGGGTCGGCGCATTGGTGCAGTGGGTCAGCGAAGAATCCCGTGCCCAACGTCCGGCCCGCGACGTGATCCTGAACCGGCTGCTCGAGGTGCTGCTGATCGAGGCGCTGCGCTCGAGCGCATCGACTGCGGCATCACCGGGGCTGCTGCGCGCCCTCGGCGATCCGCGCCTCGCCGCCGCCTTGCGCCAGATGCACGAGCACCCCGGCCGGCCCTGGACGGTGGCGCAGCTTGCCGCGACGGCGGCATTGTCGCGCTCGGCGTTCTTTGAGCGCTTCAGCCAGGCGGTCGGCACCGCCCCGATGGACTACCTGCTCACCTGGCGCATGGCCAAGGCGAAGCAGTGGCTTCGCCGGCGCGAACTCGGCATCACCGAAATTGCCCAACAGCTCGGGTACCGGTCCGCGAGCACGTTCAGCGTGGCATTCGCTAGGCGGGTCGGCATGTCCCCGGGCCGCTATGCGCGGACCGACGGGGCGCCCTGACACGCCGATCGCGGCCCCTCAGCGGCTGCGTGCGCGCCACGCCAACAGCAGCATGACCGCACCGAACACAGTCATCACCACGCCCCACCACAGGTCGATGTTGATGCCGAGCGAGCGCTGGGCGAGCGCGGCCCCGCCGTGCAGGCCGTACCCGGCGAGCAGCAGGCCGAGCAGACTGAACAGGGCGCCGACCGGGATGCGGATGTCGAGTCCCATGAGGCCTCACCAGAACAGCAAGTTGAGCACCACGGCGGCGCCGAGAACACACGCCCCGAGCACGGCCGGGCGGCGGTACCAGCGGGCCGCACCGGCGGACTGGCGCGGCGTGAGCGAATACACCAGCCCGACGAGATCCCGCTCGGTCCGCGGCCGGGTGGCGAGACTGACGCCGACCGTGACCAGGAAGCACACGCTGAACGCATAGATCGCGGTCCAGAAGTTCTGCGCCATCGGACTCGGATACAGATGCATCACGGCGATCCAGCCGCCCTTGATGCCAGGGGCGGCGCCCGCCGGCAGCGTCAGCCCGTGGTGCACGGCCGCCGCCGCGGTTCCGGCCAGCAGTCCCGCGAACGCACCGTGTCCGCTGGCGCGCTTCCAGAACATGCCGAGCAGGAACGTGGCGAACAGCGGCGCATTCACGAACGCGAACAGCAGTTGCAGCAGGTCCATGATGTTGTTGAATCGACTGGTCACGTAGGCCGCTGCGACCGAGAGCGCGATCCCGACCACGGTCGCCACACGACCGACCGTGAGGTAGTGCGCATCAGAGGCCTCGGGGCGCAGGTACGCCTGGTAGATGTCGTAGGTCCACACCGTATTGAAGGCCGTGACGTTGCCCGCCATGCCGGTCATGAAACTCGCCATCAGCGCCGTCAGGCCGAGCCCGAGCATGCCGTTCGGGAAGTATCGCCCCAACATCAGCGGGACGACCATGTTGTAGTTGAGGCGTCCATCGGCCTGGCGCGGCAGCGTCAATCCACTCGCCCCGCCGTGCACGGTGGCGGCAATGGCGATCATGCCCGGCAGGATCACCAGGAAAGGGAACAGCATCTTCGGAATCGCGGCGATGAGCGGCGTGCGCCGTGCCGAGTCCATCGATTCGGCCGAGAGCGCCCGCTGCACGACCAGAAAATCCGTGCACCAGTAGCCGAAAGAGAGCACGAACCCGAGCCCCATGGCCATGCTGAACCAATCGATGCCCATCGGGTTCTCATGCGGGCTGCCCATCACGCCCCAGGTACTCAGCCACGCATCTGGCGCGAAGCCGCGCGCGCGTGCCACCGTGTGCAGGCCGGCGACGAGGCCCTGCCAGCCGCCGACGTCCTTCAGGCCGATCAGCACCAGGGGGGCGAATCCAAAGACGATGAGGAAGAACTGCAGCACCTCGTTGTAGATCGCCGAGGTCAGCCCGCCGAGGAAGATGTACACCAGCACGATCAGCGCCGAGAGCGATACGCTCGTATTGAAGTCCCAGCCGAGCAGCAGTCGCAGCAACAGCGCGAGCGCGTACAGGGAGATCCCGGAGGAGAACACCGTCATCACCGCGAACGTGATGGCGTTCAGCCCCCGGGTCTTCTCATCGAAACGCAGCTTCAGGTACTCCGGTACCGAACGGGCGCGCGAGCCGTAGTAGAACGGCATCATGAACACCCCGAGGAACACCATCGCCGGGATTGCGCCGACCCAGTAGAACTGACTCGTGGCCATGCCGTACTTGGCGCCCGAGGCGGCCATGCCGATGACCTCCTGTGCACCGAGGTTTGCCGAGATGAACGCAAGCCCGGCGATCCAGGCCGGCATGGCACGGCCCGAGAGGAAGAAGTCCGTACTGGTGCGCATCGAGCGCTTCAGCGCCGCGCCGATGCCGAGCACCACCGCGAAATAGGTGCCCATGATGATCCAGTCGATCGCCTTCGGATGCATGTCGGCCCCTTCAGGCGCGCCGGGCCGCCAGATGTCGCGCCCAGGCCGCATGCAGGGCCTGCGCGCGTTCGCGCACGACGGGCGCGGCATCTCCGGCCTTGTAAAGCGCGCCGCCGACGCCAATACCGGCGGCGCCGGCTTCGAGCCAGTCGGCCAGATCATGTGCGCCAGTGCCGCCGACCGCCCAAACGCCGGCCGTGCGGGGCAGAATTTCGCGCAATGCCTTCAGATAGGCCGTGCCGACGGTGAGGGCCGGGAAAAGCTTCAGCTGCCTGGCGCCGGCTCCGAGTGCCGTGAACGCTTCGCTGGCGGTGAAAAACCCTGGAAAGCTGTCGAGCCCCAGTTCCACCGTCCGCCGGATGACCTGCGGATCAGTATTCGGCGAGACCACGAGCCGCGCGCCGGCGGCAGCGACGTCCTCTACGTCCCGCACCGTGAGCACGGTGCCGGCGCCGATCAGTGCCTGCTCGCCAAACGTGCGGGTCAGCCGCGCGATGCTCTCGAGCGGCTGCGGGGAATTCAGCGGCACCTCGAGCATGCGGATCCCACTGTCGATCAGCGCAGCGCCGATGTCGATCGCGTCGGCCGGCGTCACGCCGCGGAGGATGGCGATCACCGGCGGGGTAGCCGCGCCGGCCCCATGTTTCATCGTCATGTCATGACCCCTGCAATATCCGCAGCGTCGTGCGCGGCTCAACGGACCCCGCGCGGCACGCTCCGAGCGCTCTCACGGCGAGCGTTCACCGCGACGGCTTGGAAAGGACGGCGGGAATCCGGTGTACCGGAGAACTGCCCCTGTCTTATTCATAAGATTAATCTGCTTTAGATCAAAAGTCTGCCCCCTGCGTGCCGCGAGCCGCACCGTCCGACCGCCGCCAGGACGGCCGGGCCGAAGGCCCGGCCGTCCTGCGTGCCTTACCGTCTCGCTACGACGGCCGGCGTGGTCGAGAAGGTATACGCGATGGTGTTGCGGTAGACCTGTCCGGGGTTCAGCCGCGCCGAGCCGAAATTCGGGTGATTCGGCGTGTCCGGGAAGATCTGTGGCTCGAGCACGAATGCATCGCCCTGCCGATAGATGTGCCCGGAGGTGCCCACGATCGTGCCGTTGAGGAAATTGCCGCTGTAGAACTGCAGTCCGGGCTGGTTCGACTGCAACGTGAGCACGCGACCCGAGGCCGGGTCGACGATCCGCGCCATCAGGCGCAATCCGGCAATGGGCGTGCGGCCGAACACCCAGTTCATGTCGTAGCCGCGGCCGAAGACCAGCTGGCGCGAGTGGCCGTCGAGAATGTCGCGCCCGATGGCCTTGGACGTGCGGAAGTCGAACGGTGTGCCTGCCACGGGCCGGATGACGCCCGTCGGGATCTGTGTCGCATCTGTCGGCGTGATGTCCGCGGCCGGAATCATGAGTCGCTCATTGAGGATACTGCCGGAGCCTTCGCCCGAAAGGTTCCAGTAGGTGTGGTTGCTGAGGTTCACGATGGTCGGGGCATTGGTCGTGGCCCGATACCGGATGAAGAGCTGGTCGCGGTTCGAGAGCGCGTAGGTCACCGTCGCAGTGAGCGTGCCGGGATAGCCCTCCTGACCGTTCGGGCTGACGTAGCGCATCGTGACGCTGCCGAGTGACGGGCCGCTGTGGACGGCGAGCACCGTCCACAACCGCCGGTCGAACCCCTTCGTGCCGCCGTGCAACGAATTCGGACCGTCGTTGATGGGCAGCTGATAGGTGTGACCATTCAGCGTGAAGCGGCCCTTGGCGATCCGGTTCGCGAACCGCCCGACGCTGGCGCCGAAGTATGGGTCGGCCTTGCTGAGATAGCCGCGCAGCGTGCGGTAGCCGAGCGCAACGTCGGCGAAGTGCCCGTTGCGATCCGGCGTGAGGATTTCCTGCACGCGAGCGCCATACGTCAGCAGCCGAACCGTGATCCCCTGCCGATTGCGTAGCGTAACCGCATACACGGCTCTGCCATCCGGCAGGTGTCCGAAGACCGCTTTCGCCGCCGTCACGGCGTAACTCGTCTGCGTTCCGAAAGCCCCCAGGAGTGCCGTGGCCGCCACGGCGTAGTACATGTGTCGCATCCCGCCATCCTCTCTATGAAGGTGGCCGCGCCCGCAGCGATACGCCCCGGGCAACCGAACGCCCGCGCAACCCCCGCCGCAAACCGCTGCCAGAAGCTCTCCCCGGCGCCATTGTAATGACCTCAGCGGCGCAATGCAGAGCAACGCCGCCGACGCCCCGATGTGCCGCGTGACCCGGCAAGTCTCTGGCCGTCTGGCCGATCAGCGGCGCGCCGACATCACGACGCGCGTTCACCCCCGGGCGAACCGTTTCCTTAGCGCACCGTCGATGGACAAGGGTCCGGCACCGGCCAGACGCGGCGCCAGAAGACCGGCGATGTTCAGCAAGTCGGTCTCATAACCCGGCCACCCGAAGTGCGCACGGTCGCCGGCACCAGCGCGCCGAACAGAATGAGCGTCCCGCCGGTCAACTCCACAACGATCGTGGCCCAGCCCAGCACGTGCGGCCAGGGCACGCCGATGGCATGGAGAATCGCGATGAATACCTCTGGGCCGTGCATCAGTGTCGCCCAGCCGTGCTGGATGAAGCCAAACCCGACGATGAGCCGCGGCGGGATCGCGGACCACGCGACCGGGAGCGGCAGCGGTGAGATCTCGAGTTTCCTCAGCGACGCGGATGTCATATGAACCTCATCAGGAAGTGAAGCCCGGGAACGCGCCACGGCGGCATTCATCTGCCGGTCGGCTCGAGTAACGCCAGCACCGGTGCGATCGCACCTCGAGCAAGGCCTTCTCCGGGCACGCGCGCGCCAGCACGCGCAACCCCATCAGGACTGCCGTAAGGTTACGGGCGAGGTTGCACGGACCGAGCGCAGCATTGATGGTGCCGTCCGACTGGCCGGTCCGTATGCACCGCAGGAAGAACGACTCGACGCGCTCGAAGACCGCCGTGATTACGGTGCGAACCTGCTCATCGCGCGGGGCAAGTTCGAGCGCAGTGTTCACCACCATGCATCCCTTGCGATCCGGGTCCGTGAGCGAGCGCTGGACGATGTCGGCGACGAACGCCTCGATCGCATGCCGTCGCGGCAGCGCCTCGAAGCGCTGCAGACGCGCATTGATGCCGGTCTCGATCTGATGCTCTAGCGCGCTACGGAACAGCGCCTCTTTGTCACCGAACGCATTGTAGAGACTGGCAGTGGTGATGCCGTTCTGCGCGAGCACATCTGTGATCGAGGTCGCCTCGTATCCACGCATCCAGAAGCAGCGACGCCGCACGAACCACATCCGGGTCGAATTCTCTAGGTCTTGCCATGGCACCAGTTGTCGGAAGATGCTGCGCGCGCCTTGCCGTCCCGGCGCGGCCATGCGATTCTATAACGACCGTTCCATAACTGAAGCGCGAGACGACCACTGTCGCAGCGTCGCCTCGGCTCGTCGCAGGATGCACGGAAGCGTCACATCTGCAAAGGCATCATTTACGCAGCGACACGAGCCTCGCCCGTTCTGGAGCACGGGCGGCACCCGTGGCATTCCCCATCACGCATTGCACAACGAGGTCACTTCATGTCGATGTCAAACGCAGCGCTCTCATCGTTCGAGATCGGACTCAACGCACTCTCCTCGATGCTCGACAAGGCGGAAGCCTATGCCGCAGCGAAGAGGATCGATGCGGCGATACTGCTCAACACGCGGCTGTTCCCGGACATGTTCCCGTTCACCCGGCAGGTGCAGATCGCCTGCGACGCGGCCAAGAACGGTGGCGCACGGCTCGCCGGGATCGAGCCCCCCAAACACGATGACACCGAGCAGACGATGGCAGAACTGAAAGCGCGGATCGCCAAGACGATCGCCTTCGTCAAGACGCTCGATAAGGCCAAGATCGACGGCTCCGCCGAGCGTGAGGTGATTTTTCCGATGGGCCGCGAGAACAAGGCGAAGATGCGCGCAGTGGATTACTTCAATCACTTCGTGCTGCCGA
>JAKBCE010000067.1 GCA_021808195.1 Pseudomonadota bacterium | reverse complement strand
CATAGTCGATCCTGACGCTGGAGAAGGCGCGCAGACAGTTCATGCCAATGAGGATCGCCGGGGTGTGGCTGAGTCCCCACAAGGCGAAGACGGGCAGATCAGCAATGACAGCGGGCGCCTCGGTCAGGGTAATCCCGGGCAACTGAATCGTATCAACCATGATCACCCGTCCGACGATGGAGCCGCCCGTTATCCCATATAGCTGTACGGTAGTCAGGGGCACCGGTGGCGACTTGCCCTGTTGCAGCAATGCGTACAGAGACGAATTGCACACGGAGACCTCAGCGCCGCTGTCGACGAACGCTGTGGTGCGAAAGCCATCGGCGTAGCAATCGGTCGATCGCAATCGACCGGATTCGCCTTCGGCGCGGACTCGAATCTGATCACGGCGGAGCCACAGGGCCGAGAGGAACCCTTGGGATTCCTCGATTCTCAACGTATTGGTCCTGAAATCGAAAACCACTCGATGTCCGTCGAGCACATCGAGCCCGAGATATCCATCCGCCTCGAGCATTGCGCGCGGTAGCACCGGCAGCCGCAGATTCGCACACGTGACGCTGCCGGCGCCGAGTCGGTTGACCTTCACCTCTGGAGTCTTGCGGGCAAGGATGATCCCCTGGAGCAACACCTGCGGACAGAGCGGCAACGCGAGGCGCACGGTAATCTCAGTTGCGAGAACCGAACGTAGCGCACCTGTGTCGACCAGAAAGCGGTAGGGCCCGTGGCCGTTGAGATAGACAGGTGTCGTCAATCGTGCCACTCGAACGCGGTTTGTGGTTCCGGATTGAGCTGCATTCGGCGGATCCGTGTGAGTGCTGCAAAAAGCCGAGGTCTGCGATGCGCCGGTTGACGTCGGTGCCCGCGGAAGTGCGGATATCAGCAGCATGGGTACCAGGCCGTTCGCGATGAATCGCCGCCGCGTCCAGGTCGCATCCCGAAGTTCGATGCCGGCAAACTCTGTTTGTATGCTGCGCGCGAGGTCAATCGGAAGCGGAGCACCGGATCTCTCTCGCGAGTGTGCATGCTGAATCAAAATCACGATACCGCCTGATCCTGAGTGGAACCGAACCAGAGCTGATTGACATGGCTCAATCTGTGTTTATACTATACCGAATGGTAAAGTGTAGTGAGTCTCATCTCAGCATCGTATTTTCTGCACTCAGCGATCCGACCCGGCGCTCGATTTTGGCCAGGCTCGAGGCAGAGCCGGGTCTCACGATCAGTGAGCTGGCGGAGCCCTTTGCCGTGACGTTGCCAGCGGTATTGAAGCACCTGGACGTCCTGAGTGAAGCCGGCCTTGTCCGCCGCGCCAAGACGGGTCGGAGCGTGCGGGTGGAGATTGAGCCCGGATCTTTGAAAGTCGCTACGGACTGGCTGCAACGCCATCGTCGCTTCTGGTCCACCAGTCTCGATCGGTTGGTTGACCACGCCGAAGCTAAGGAACGAGAGGCGGAGGGCAATGAGAGATGACACAGACTGTTCTCATTCGTCGAATTGCCGCTCGCCCTGCCATTGTGTTCGATGCTTTGGTGACCGCGGAAGGTATTGCGTCCTGGTGGGGGCCGGATGATTTGCCGGTGTTGTCCGCCACGGCAGAGCCACGGCTGCATGGCAGATTTCGTGTGCGGTTCCGCAGGTGCGACGGCAGCGAGCACGAATGTGCCGGCGAATTTCTCGAACTCGTCAGACCCAGTCGAGTCGTCATGAGCTGGCGATGGGAGGAGGGAGGCGATGCGGATGAGGTCGGCAACACGTCCCGAGTGGAATTCATCCTGCGTGCCATTGACACGGGAACCGAGCTGACGCTCATGCATTGCGCGCTTCGCACTGAGGTCGCGGCTCGCTCACATGCGGGCGGATGGGCGGGAGCTCTCGAGAAGCTTCTGCGTAGATACCCGGAAGCGTGACCCCCGCCCCGAGGATGCGAGCCGTGATGTGTCTGATCCGTTGCGCAGTGGTCCGTGATCAAGCGACATAAGGGCAGGCGCGGCACGAACGCTCTATTTGTGCTGTCGCTGGTGGTCAGTGCGGCGAGTATCGCTTGGGCGCACCCCGGGAGCGCGACGTCCAGGGCTCGCATCGCGACCTATCTCGTGACCAATGAGGCGCGGGAAGTCGCCCTGGCTCGGAGCGCGGCGCCGCCCTCGGTTTCTGCGCATGCGACCATCATGGTGCTCAGATCGCGCGGCTATGTCGTTGCGGCAAGGGGTGTCAACGGCTTCGTCTGCCTCGTTGCGAGGTCCTGGGACTACCCGCCGCATGCCCGCAGTGCCCTGTTCTGGAATCCCAGGTTCCGGGCGCCATACTGTTTCAACGCCGCCGCTGTGCGCTCGGTGCTCCGTCTCTATCTGATGAGGACACGATGGGTGCTTGCTGGGGCATCCCGGCATGATATCGCCAGTCGTGAAAAGATCGCGTGGGCCAAACGCGATATCGAGGAGCCTCTGCCGGGCGCCATGTCTTACATGATGTCCAGACGAGGTCGCGGGATCGGTGGGGATCCGGGAGCGTGGCGGCCGCATCTGATGTTCTATTTTCCCCGGGCGCTCGCGCCGAACTGGGGTGCCAATCTGCCGGGCAATCCCGTGTTCGCCAGCGTGGGTGGGCATACCGTTGTATTCATCGTTCTGGTGCCGCTCTGGTCCGACGGGTCGCCGGCCCCGGGCTATCATTGACCGGCAGATCCGATCCGGTGCTGGTACGGTTGCAGACGAACCGAAACATCCGTGACTCTGTGTCCAGGGAACGCCGTGACGCAAGCGGGCAAACCCGTTGCCATCTGCCGGGCTTGGCAATTCCCGTGTGAGTCCATCGAGGACAGTGGGCGCGACTTGACGTTCTGGTGTCGAGTCGGCTATGCGTGTCAATGATCCGCGGCTATCGCTGACTGGAGCCACGCGCCGCTTCTTTTTGTAGACACAATCCATCGTTAGTCGCTGTGCAGGCTGCGGCGAGAGCTGGAGTCTCCGACGCGTCCGGCGATCCAGTGCTCGCCGAGCGCTCGATAGTCATGTCCGAATGGGAATCGCCTGGGGATAATTGGTCGCTTTCGCAATTTGTGTGACCCGGGCATGTGCGCAAATGAGGCTGCGCATCTTCTGACGATCAGTTGCCTGCTTCGCGGTTGCGCCGATGGCGGCGGTACTCGCGGCAGTCTGAGCGGGTTTGACGCGACAGAATACATTCTGTGTCTCTGCCGGTGCGGAGAATCTCGTCTTCCAGTGTGTGTAGAATCTCAAGAGTGTGCGTCTTGATCGACATTCGGAAACAGACCGCTCGGACTTGCCTCCCTATAGTGTGACGGAGGTACTCCGGAGCGTATTGCGACGGCGGCATCATGTTCGCGCACGCGGTAATTCGGCCGCCCCGGCGCGGTTCTCCCGAGTTATTGCGAAACGCGCCGCAGCACAGGAGCGGGCGGGCACGAGAGTCTTGATGCGGCACATGGAGTAACACGTGACCTCTGGATTACTGTCGATCATCATCGGAGTGGGATGCGTCGCGCTATTGGCCGACATCATTCGGAGTCGCGGGTTCCGGGCGCGCCGGCGCCTGACCCGGGCGCGCTCCGACGGTCCCCTTTTGGACCTGTCGGATCCCGGTGATCAGTTGAAGGCAGTGGAGGCCGCCGTGTTGCGACCTAAGAAGCCTGTCAACCGAGAGGCCGCGACTGTTCTGAGGCAGCTCGAACATCTCGTGAAGACTCGCGCAGCGCATCACTATCGCGTGTTCGCGGAGGTATCGCTGGGCGCATTTTTGACCACGGAAGGCGCGGACGGTCGGATGCGGGCGGGATGGCTGGCATGGATGGCGATCAACAGCAAGCGGGTGGACTTTCTGATTATCGACACCTTCGGCCACCCGGCCACTGCCGTGGAGTACCACGGCAGTGGCCATCATCGAGACGGCGGTCGCGCGGCTGCGCGCGACGCCGTTAAACGCAGAGCACTCGAGAAGGCCGGAATCGAGCTCGTCGAAATTCAGGGAGCTACGACGCACGGCAGGCCCAATGGATGGTGGAGCATGCTCTGGAGCGCTACGAGAAGCGTGCCAGCGAGTGTCCGACGGCGCCTGCAACGGCGTAATCGCAGGATCTGGCCGTGGCGCGTGATCTCCGGCGTGAACGGGCGCGCGGCAGATGAAGTTCGTGTGCGGCGTGCCACGGGGCTCGCCTGCTCGGGTCACGCAGCGATGCCCACACGGGAGAATGCCCGAGCACTCCGGCGCCTCTGGAAACGCTGCGCATAATTCGCTGGAATACCCGCGGGGCATCGTGGAGACTGAGGGATGCGATTTATTCACACGGCGGACTGGCAGCTCGGCTTGAAGCTGCGCTACGTGAGCCCGGAGCGGGCGGCACAGCTGCGGTTGCTGCGGTTCCAGACCGTGCGTGCCATCGGCGCCCTCGCGCGCGAATTGCGCGCCGACGCGGTCCTCGTCGCCGGCGATGTCCTCGATGACAATGCGCTCGGCCGCGATGCGCTGCAGCAGACCTCTGATGCGCTCAGCAGCTTCGGGGATATCCCGGTCGGGCTGCTGCCGGGAAATCATGATGCAGCGACCGACGATGGTGCCCTGAGCCGGCTCGAGCTCCCCCCGAACGTCCGTCTCCTGGTCACCCGGGAGCCCCTGCGGGTCGGCGAGGCTCTGATCTATCCGTGCCCCCTGTATCGCCGGCACGAAACGGAAGACCCGACGGGGTGGCTGCCGGAGCGGGCTGCAGGTGAGGGCATCCGGATCGCCGTTGCGCACGGGGGTGTCATCAATTTCTCCAGCGACGCCGAAAGCACCGTGCCGAACCTCATCGACGCGGATCGAGTGATCGCGAAGGGCTTTGACTATCTGGCCCTCGGGGACTGGCACGGAACGTTCCGCTACAACACGCGAGCGTGGTACCCCGGCGCCCCGGAGCCGACCCGGTTCAAGGAGATGGAGCCGGGGGCGGTTCTGGTGGTGGACATCGACGCACCGGGCAGCGAACCGCGCGTACAGCGGCGGCGAGTCGCCCAGACTCACTGGCTGACTTTGGATCGCGAGATCACCGAGGATGCGCAGGTCGGCGAGCTGCGCGCGGAACTTGATGCGCTGCCCGATCGCTCCCAGACTTTGGTGCATTTGCACGTACGGGGCACAGTCTCCATGGCGGCACGGGATGCACTCGATGCGCTTGTCCAGGAATACGGCGAGCGGCTCGCCCACCTCGATGCCGATCTCGATGCACTGATCGCGCGGCCCCGCCCGGAAGACTTGGCGGCCCTGACGGGTGAAGGATTCATGGCGGCGGGTGTCCAGTGCCTGCAGTCCGGAACGGACGCGGCCGATGCGGACGCCCTGCAGTTGCTCTACCGGCTCCAGCGGGAGGCCTCCGATGCGGCTGCTTGAAGTCGAAGCGCGTCACTGGCGAGGGCTCACGCGCTCCCTCGCGCCGCTCTCGCCCCGGCTCAACCTCGTGCTTGGTCCCAACGAAGCGGGCAAGAGCCGGCTGTTCCAGGCCATTCAGTTCGCGCTGTTCGAATCGTACAAGGGCGCGGCTCAGCACAAACAGCGGCTGCAGAGCTGGAGCGCCCCGGAGGCTCCATCAGTGCGGCTCGCGTTCGAGGTCGAGGGCCGTCAATACGAACTGCACAAGCAGTTCCTCAAGGGCGCGTCGGTGCAGCTTGCCGGCGGTGGCACGACATTGCGCGCCGAGGAGGCTGAAGATGGGCTGCGCCGCCTCCTGGGCACCCGCGCGAGCGGCTCGCGCGCGCCGCATGCAGACGAATTGGGGATCTGGCCGCTGTTGATGGTGGCCCAGGGGGACTCGCGGCGCGGGACGAGTGAGGATCTGAACGAAGACGGTCGGGCCCGCCTCCAAGAGCGGCTGTCCGCAGAAATCGGCGTGGCAGCAATTTCGGCGAAGGGACAGCAGCTGATGAGCCGTATCCACGCGGTGTACGAGCGCTATTACACCCCGACCGGCCAGGAGACGACGCTGCTGCGTAATGCCCGCAAGGCGCTCGCGGAAGCGCAGAGCGCGCAGCAGGCCGCGCAAGAGGCGCACGAGGCTCGCGAGCAGACCGCGGCCGAACTACACGGTGCGCGAGAGGAATTGGCCTCGCTCGCGGGCCGACTGGAGAGCGCCAAGCGCGAGGCAGCCGCATCGCAAGAGCGTGCCGCGGCCGCGCACCGTGCCGCCACGCAGTTGGCCGCCGCCGAGGGAGCGCTCAAGGCTGCGGTCGTGACGGCCACGAGCGCCGAGCACGAGCTGAAATCGCGGCAGCAGGCCGATGAGACGCTCCGACGACTGGCCGAGGAATCCGCCGAGCTCGATGCCCGCCTGGAAGCAATGATGTCACGCCAGCAAGTGCTGGCGGCGGACGCCGAGTCTGCGGTTCGACGCGTGTCCACCGCAGAACTATCACTCAGAGCGGTCGGTGCCGCCCTGGAGCAGGCGCGGCGGGAAGCGCGCCGCGGTGAATTGAGCGAGCGGCGCCGGGAGCTGCAAGACAAGGTCTCGGAACTCGATCGCATCGACCGGGAGCTGCGGGAGGCGCAACAGCTGCGCGCCGGCGAGCCCGACATTCGTGAGGAGACGCTCGGCCACTTGCAGCGGCTCGAGGCGTCGGCGCGCACGGCGGAGGCTCATCTGCACGGTGCCGCCGTCAGCGTCGTGGTGACGCTCAAGCAAGCCGCGCGCGTCGACGGAGCTGCGCATCCGGCCGGGACGAGGCTAGCGATCGACGTAGTCGAGAACCGGACGATCCAACTCGGCGACCTGGCCGCCGTCGAGGTCCAGCCCGGCCGCGGCACGCTCGATGCGTTGCGCGACGCCAAGGTCAAAGCCGATGCCGAACTCGCGGACGCGCTCACCCGTTCGGGTGTCGCGACGGTGGTGCAGGCGCGGGCCGCCTACGAACAAATCCAGCGGATGACCCAGAAAATCGAACAGCTGGCCGCCCAGGCGCGCGCCACGTGGTCCAGATCACGGGACGCATTGCGGGAAGAGATGCTGCGCACCGACGCGGAGCTCGAGCGGCTCGGGCCACAGAAACCGGTGACCGGCAGCGCGCAAGGGCTGGACGCGGCGCTCGCTGCGGCCGACGAGGAGGTTCGATCCGCCCGCGGTGCGCGCGACACGGTGAATGCCGAACTGACCGGCATCCGCGCGCAGATCGCCGCGCAGCACGCGGTCCACCGAGACAAGCAGCTCGAGCGGGAGCGTCTGGCGGAGGTCTGGGTCGCGCGACCGACTGCGGATGCGCTGAACCAGACGCTGCAGGAACACATAGGACATCGAGCGAGTGCGCAGCGGGCCGTGGAGCACTGTCGACAGGCGTTCACCGACCTGGGGGGCGAGGAGGCCGAACTCGATGCGCGGCGGCTCGCGCAAGCGCTGCAGAGCCTCCAGGGGCGCGTCCAGGAGATCCGGGACCGCGTGCAGCAGCTCACTGGTGCCCTGCATGCCGTGTCCGGTGTGGGAACATATGACACGCTGCAGGATGCTCAGGCGCGCGCGGATTTGACGCGTGTGCAGCTTGCGCGTCTGGAGCGGCAGGCGGCCGCGGCGAAACGTCTATGGGAAGTCTTCTCGCAAGAGCGCAACCGCGTGGTGGAGCGCCTCACGACGCCGGTGATGCAGCGGGTCAGGCCGTATCTGGCGAGCCTGTTCCCCGGTTGCGACCTCGATCTGGGCGATGCGTTGGGGATGGTCGGGTTGCGCGGCGACGCGCTGAGCGAGCCGTTCGAGGAGCTCTCCGGCGGCGCGCAGGAACAGCTGGCACTTCTGACCCGGATCGGGCTCGCCGAGGTGCTGGCCGGGGAGGGAACCTTGCCCCTGATCCTGGATGATTCCCTGGTGAATACCGATCCGCTGCGGATCCGCCAGATTCATCGGGTGCTGTTCCGGGCAGCCGACACTCTGCAGGTGCTCGTCTTCAGCTGCCACGACGTGCTCTTCGACGGGTTGGGCGCCGATCAGGTGTTCCGTCTGAGCGGATCTCGGCGCACTGCCGGCTAGAGGGCGCAGGGGCAACGACGCCGTACGGTTCGGATCTCGCGGCGCACCGGACGGCAGCTCGCTCACCCCTTCCGCAGCGTGAGGCGGCTCAGGAACGGCCGCTGCGCTGCCGCAGGTACTCCCGAAGGTCCGGGTCCGTGGCATACACGTAACACCCTTTCATGCCCCGAGTCATGAGTGTCCGGTACGTGTTCTTGATGATGCGGTCGATTTTTTCCTGAGCGCCGCGCGGATCGATGGCCAGATCCTTCTTGTACCCCTTGATGGATTTGTCGAAGCGGTCGCGGGCCTCCGGGACCGTCTGCAGGCGGCCGTCCTTCATCACCAGATCAGGTCCGATGATGACGCCGATGTAGTCGACTTCGAGGCCCTGGCAGGTGTGGATGCAGCCGACTTCGCGGATGGATTCCGGGGCGACGATCCAAAGACTTCCGTCCGCGGTCAGGTTCCAACGGCGCTCATACTCGCCGATGATGATGTCGAACGCGCCGGGCGTGTTCTTGCTCCTCCACGGCCAACAGTACCCGGCGACGACGCGAGCCCTGTTGCGGATGTTCCTGGCTTCGATCGCAGCGTGCATTTCACCGGCATCGTCGAAGACGCGAAACTCGAGCGGGCTGTCCGTCAGTGTTCGGTTTGCGGTCGGGCGGATCTCGAGCACATCATCGATCCACGCCAGATAGCCATCGGATCCGGCGCAACGAAACTGAGACGTCAGCTGGAGCACCTCGAGCTGCGCGCCGCGCTCGGCTGCAAACCGACTGATCACTTCGGCCGAGCCGATGTCCTTCCACGTCACCTGCTGGCGCTCGTCGAGGAAGAAAATCGAGCAGGGCGCGGCCCGAACGAGGTCTTTGACGGAGTGCTCGCCCTTGTTGCCGAAAAACCCGACCTTTTCGGTGAGCCGGTGCGCCTCGTCCACGATCAGCGTGCCGACCGCGTTCACCTGGGTGTCCAGGAAGCGGTCGGGGCCGGTGAACAGGCTGGCCAATTTGACCTTGTCCTGCCTGAGGCGACCGAGTTGCTCGACGAAGACATGCCGAGGCGCGGCGTTCTTCGACACGTACATCGCGAAGATTTTATTCGCCAGCAGCGCCGCCAGCAGATGCACGGCGATGACGGATTTGCCCGTGCCCGGTCCGCCCTCGACGATCACGATATGCGGTGCGCCGGGCGTCGCATTGCGTGCCGCCTCCAGACAGGCCTCGAAGACCGCTTTCTGATCGTCGAGCAGGACGAATTCCGGCTGACCCTGGACGATGCCGGTGACGGCGTCTGCGAGGGCCTTGGAGGGTCTTATGCGGCCATTCTCGAGTGCCACGAGGACTTCATTGCCGCGTCCGTGTGGAATGTATTTGCGGATGAAGTCCCGGAGCTTCTCCCCCTCTCCTTTGGCAAACAGCGGCGCCGCGCGCAGATACGTATCGTAATGCTTCGAGTCAATGACGCTGTCGCGCTTGTAATTGTGCAGATAGGCACAAGGCTGCAGACCGATGCCATGGTTTTCCTCATATACGGCTTCGTTGAAGCCGCGCAGGAATGCCGCATAGGACCACGCCTGATACGAGGGGTGAACTTCCGGGCGCTCCCTTCCGCCGACGTGGGTGAAGACGATTGCATCCCTGGGTGATGCGCGGGCGGTCTCCCATTGCTTCAATTCAATGATGATGGCGCGGCGCTTACCGGTGTCGGTGTGACCGGCGACGGTCACGTCGATCCGCTTCAACGACAACGGGAGCACGAACTCGACGGCGATACCGAGGTCATCCGCAACGGAATCGTCATCCAGCACATTCGCGACGTGCTGGAGAGAATTTCCCCAGGAGCGCTGTTCCGACCGGGCGACGGAGTGCCCGGTCGTTGCCTTGAATCGCTCGAGGATCACCTCATCGATGTCGCCTCGCCGGACGTCGCGCAGGAAGGCATTCTTCTCCGATCGGTAGACGATCATCAGGCTCGCTCTCCCGGGCCAGTGCGCTCAGAATTCCGTGTATTTCTTGCTGCTGCCGCGCGCCGCGTGCACCGGATACTTCTCGGCGTTCAACCGCAATTTCTCGGCGGCGGCTGCGTTAAGGTCAACGCCGAGGACGTCGGCAAGACGAACGGCGTAGAGCAGAACGTCGGCCAATTCATGCTTGACTGCGGTGGCGGTGGCCGGATCCCGTGCAGCCTCGCAGGAGGTTTCGGCACTCATCCATTGGAAGACTTCGCAGAGTTCGCCGACTTCGCCGGTCAGCGCCATCACGAGATTCTTCGGTGAATGAAACCGGTCCCAGTCCCGCTCCGCGGCGAACTGCCGTAGCGCGGTGACGAGGCCGCTCACGTCGATGAGTCGCTCGGGAGGTGTGTCGCGTTCATTCATGTCGGCGGATCCGGTCTGTGGCGCAAAAAAAGGTCCGAGTGTCGGTGCAGCCTGCCGAGAGTGTACGGTGTTTCGGCAGTGAGAGTTTTTTCGGCCCGCTGCACTGTGATGCGCGCTGCGGGTGGACCGGACGAACCGGTGGGAAGAGAGGGATCGCCGGAACGTCGCTTCGGCGTTTTTGCTTGCGTGGGTCATGATGCGGCCGGCGCTCCTGCGCTGCCGTGTGACCGAGCTGGGGTCGTGCACTCCGGGGCCGACGCGGGCGCACTGAACGAGCCCTGAACCAGGGCCCGCCGGTCGTGTACGCAGCGCCTCGATCACCCTGAAAGTGTGTACGGCAGCAGACGGATACCGGCACTGCGCACTCGGCCGTCCAAAAGGGCTATTTCAGCAGCAGCCCGCCCCCGTACAATGTCGCCATGCGCGTCCCCCGTCTGCTGGCGCTCAGCGCCATCCTCTCCCTGTTCCTCAGCGTGGCCGTTCGAGCCGGCGTGGCACCGTTCGACCTCGCCGGCCCCACTCTCGAGGTGACCGTCACCCGGCACCACGAGACGCTCCCGATTTCCGATGTGCCGAACCTCGCGGTGGGAGACCATCTGTGGATTCGTGCCGACCTGCCCGCCACCCAGTCGGAGCGCTACCTGCTGATCGTGGCGTTCCTGCGCGGCGCGACCAATCCGCCGCCGGAGCGCTGGTTCCACGGCTGCTCGACCTGGGAGCCGCAGTGCGCACGGCGGGGCTTGACGCTGAGGGTGCCTCGCGGGGCCGAGCAGGTGCTGGTGTTCCTCGCGCCGGAAACGAGCGGGGACTACAGAACGCTGGTCGGTGCCGTGCGCGGGCGACCCGGGGCGTTCGTGCGGACGTCCCAGGACCTGAACCAGGCGACTCTGGACATTGCGCGGCTCGATCGCTACCTGGACGCGATCCAGTTCCTGGAAGTGAACGCCCCGGAGCGCCTGAAGGACGCCGCCCCGAAGCTCGCCCGCAGTCTCGCGATCAAGGTGAACACGAAGTGTCTGCAGCGCATTCCACAGCTGCAGGCCCCGTGTCTGATGCGTGGCGGGCAGTCGCTGATCCTCAATGACGGGCACAGCACTTCGATCGTTGATGCGCTGACCTCCGGCCCGGCCTCTGCTCTGGCCATGGAAGCGAGCTATACGCCGCAGCTGAGCTATGGCTATTACAGCCCGTACATCGCCTCGGTCATCGATATCGCGCGCATCTTCAGCTCATTCACCACGGCGCAGTACGAGTACATCCCGGCGCTCGCTGCCCAGCATGGCGACATGCTGGCGCTCACGCTCAATACGCCGCCGTCCTTCCATGATCCGAAGTCGGTGCTGGTGACGGCACTGCCGGCGATCGAGGCGCCGGAGCTTCCGCCGCTGCATGCAGTGAGCCCGCAGCAAAGCTTCTGCATCCGCCACAAGCGATTGATCCTGCCCGTCGAGGGTGCCCCGCTGGTGTTCTCGACGAACTACGCGCACCGCATGCGGCTGCGGTTGACGGAGGCGAACGGTCACACGATCGACCTGCCGGCGTGGGCGGACGCCGAGGTCGGCGGCTTCGTCGTCGATACCGGCCCCATCCGCGGGACGCCGTTCCGCGACGCGGTGGAGGGAGTGCTGCATGGGGACTGGGGGTTCTCGCGCTACCAGGGACCTCGTTTTCGTTTGGAGAATGCCTCCGGCGTGGGTTGGAGCGTGGCGACGCCGGGCGATGCTGCCGTCATCGTCGGCCGCGAGGATTCGGTCCGCCTCACCGCGCCCAGTCTGAGCTGCCTGAAGCGCATCACGGTGCGCGATTCGGCGGGCACAGAGCGGTCCGCACACTGGACGGCGGTGCATGCGAACGAAGTGAAGGTGCAGCTTCCGCTGAAGGATGCGCAGCCGGGGCCGCTCACCGTGCTGTTGAGCCAGTTTGGTACGGCGGCGCCGGTCCGGGTGCCGCTGGATGCCTACTCGGTGCCCGCCAGCCTCGACAGCTTCGTGCTCCATGCCGGAGACAGTGAGGGAATTCTCAAGGGCAGTCGACTCGACGAGGTGGCTCGCCTGACCCTCGACCGTGTCGTCTTCGTCCCGGGCGCGCTGAAGACGCATCACGGCGTCGATCAGCTCACCGTGACGGCCGAGGAGCCGAAGGCCGCGGCGCGACTGAAGGCGGGCGAAGCGGGCACGGTGCGCGTGCAGCTGAAAGACGGTCGGGTGCTCACGCTCGAGGCAGCCGTCGCCGCGCCACGGCCGAGTGTCGCGCTCATAGCCAAGAGCGTGTATCTCTCGGGTGCGGATGCGCCCAGCCACATTCATCTGGGCAATGGCAATGAGCTGCCCCAACATGCGCAGCTGACATTCTCGGTGCGCGCCGTGGCACCCATGGCATTCGACCAGGACGAATCGATCCAGGTGGCCACGTCCGATGGTCTGTACT
>JAKBCE010000066.1 GCA_021808195.1 Pseudomonadota bacterium | reverse complement strand
GTCCGTCCGCGAATGCGAACGCAACCCCTTCGAGCACCGCCGCAGTGAGCTCTGCCGGGGTCGTATCCGGTCGCAGCCCGAAAAATACTCCACGCGCATGCGGATCGTTGTGCGGCGTGCGCTCGCCCGTCAGATACGGCAGGAACAGCGGGGAATGACGGGTCAATCCCTGGGCTTCGGCCGCTGCCGCGAGCTTGCCGAGATCCGCAGCACCGACCGCCTGAGCGATCCAGTCAAGGGTATTGGCTGCGCTCAGCATCACCGACATCTGGTGCCAGCGGTCCGGCAGACAATGACAGAAGGCGTGCGCCGCGCGCTCGGGATTCGGACGGAACCGGTCGGTCACGACGAACAGCACCCCGGAGGTACCGAGCGAGAGAAAGGCCTGACCGGGTCGCACCACACCGAGCCCGACCGCGCTCGCGGCATTGTCACCACCGCCGCCGGCAACGATCACCCGCGGCAGACCGAGCTGCTCGGCCGCTGCCGCAGTGAGTGTGGCAGACGGACTTGACCCCTCCACCAGGCTCGGCATGTGCGCGCGCGTCAAGTCGCTCGCCGCCAGCATCGCATCCGACCACTCGCGCCGTGCGACGTCGAGCCAGCCGGTTCCGGCCGCATCGGACATGTCGCTGATGCGTTCGCCGGTCAAACACAGACGCACGTAGTCCTTGGGCAGCAGCACGTGGGCGGTGCGGCGAAAGACCTCCGGTTCGTGACGCGCCACCCAGAGCAACTTCGGGGCGGTGAACCCGGGCATCATGATATTGCCGGTAATGGCGCGCGCCGCCGGCTCGCGCCGCTCGAGTTCCAGACACTCCTCGGCCGAACGCCCGTCGTTCCACAGAATCGCCGGACGCAGCGGTTGATCGCGTGCATCCAGGAGCGTCGCACCGTGCATCTGTCCGGAGAGGCCTACGGCGCGCACCGCGGCACGCGCCGCGGCGGGCAGCGCAAGCACCGCCTGAACGCTGACCTGCCACCAGCTGCGCGGGTCCTGCTCGGAGAAGCCCGGCGCGGGCCGGTTCACCTCGAGGGCAGCGGAGGCGTGTGCGGCGATGGCGCCGTGCTCATCGAGCAGCACCGCTTTGACGCTCGAGGTGCCGATGTCTATTCCGAGGTACAGAGCGCTGCTCCCGTCTAAATGTCTGCCGGATGGTAGCGATACCACTTCCAGGATGTCAATTTCGCCTCGAACTCTTTCGGCTCAGATGTGTATTCGCGGCCCGCGCGGTGGCGCGGCGGTTGTCGCCCGGGCGTGTTATCGCTACCATGCTCTTGGACTCTGCGCCGGCAGCCCCGAGGGGGTCGCGACCGTTGCGCCCAGGAAAGAGGGGAATGTCATGCCGACGAACATCAAATGCCTTCTGCCGCGCCTGCTCGCGCTATCGGCCTGCGCGGCGCTGTCCGCCTGCGGCGCCCGGACGCATCACGCGCACCCCAGCACACCTGCCCCGGCGCATGCACAGGCACGCGCAGCGGCGCACTGGCTCGGGACCTGGGCATCCTCGCAGCAGATTCCCGAGCGGCGCAACACACTGCCGAGTGCGGCGCTGACGAATGCGACGCTGCGCCAGATCGTGCACCTGAGCGTCGGCGGGCATGAACTGCGCGTGCGCTTCTCGAATGTCTTCGGCACCACACCTCTGCACATTATCGCCGCGCACCTCGCGGTGCCGGTCTCGCGCACCACCGGGGCGATCGACCCGGCCACCGACGTCGACCTGACTTTCGGCGGCCGCCCCGGCATCCGCATCCCCCCCGGGGCCTCCTACTACTCCGATCCGGTCGCCTTCCACGCCAAGGCGCTCTCGGACCTGGCAGTGACGATTTATCTGCGCAAACCGCCGCTGCGCCAGACGAGCCATCCGGGCTCGCGCGAGACGTCTTTCCTGCTCCACGGCAACCACGTGGCAGCGGCACACCTGCCGGGCGCAATGCGCTTCAATCACTGGTTCTTCCTCTCCGGGGTCGACGTGAAGGTGCATGGACCGGCCGCCGCGGTCGTCACTCTCGGCGATTCGATCACGGATGGACACGCCACACCCAACAACAGTGACACCCGCTGGCCGGATGATCTGGCCCGCCGGTTGCAGGCCTCGCCGGCCACGCGCCACCTGAGCGTGCTCAACGTCGGCACGGGTGGCAACCGTCTGCTGCGCTACGGACTCGGCCCCGACGCGCTCGCCCGCTTCGACCGCGACGTACTCGGGCAGACCGGCGTGCGCTACCTGATCGTGCTCGAGGGCGTCAACGATCTGGGGGTCGCCACCATGCACGGGCGCATTTCGGCAGCCCAGAATACCGCGCTGGTCCGCAACATCATCGGCGCGTATCGCCAGATCGTCCTGCGCGCCCGCGAGCACGGCATCAAAGTCATCGGCGGTACCATCACACCGTTCGGCGGCTCGAACTACTACCACCCGTCGGCCGCAACGGAACGCGACCGCCGCGAAATCAATGCCTGGATCCGCGCCCCCGGACACTTCGATGCAGTCGTCGATTTCGCCAAGGTGGTGCGCGACCCGCAGCATCCCGAGCGCCTGAATCCGACCTACGACTCCGGAGACAACCTGCACCCGAACCCGGCCGGCTACCGAGCCATGGCTGCGGCCATCCCGTTGTCGCTGTTCACGCCCGCAAAGCACTCGGCCAGCGCCGGCCGATGAACCGGCGCGCAGGCGGGCCGTGTGCCGCCGCAGTGGCGGCGGCGGCGCTGGCCTGCGGTCCGCCGGCGGTGCATGCGGCTGCCGCGCATCGCTGGACCGCGCCGGTCACGTTCACCACTGCCCACGACCATCGCAACATGATGGAGCAGCTGGGCATCGAGGCACTGCGACCGGGAGCGAGTGGCAACGAGAACTCGCCGCATCACGCCAACTACGATGAGGCGCTCGCCGATCCCTACGGAGCGCTGCCCGATGCGCTGCGGCTCGCGGACGGCCGCGAGGACACCACGGCGCGCATCTGGTGGAAGGTGCGCCGCCCGCAGCTCTTCGCAGCATTCGAACGCGATGTGTACGGGCGCATTCCACGCACCGTGCCCAAGGTCACCTGGAAGGTTGCGCGCCACGGGCGCACCCGTCTCGGGGGCTACCCGGTCGTGTACCGACGCCTGATCGGCACCGCAGACAACAGCGCCTATCCGCTCATCTCGGTACACATTCCGGTGACTCTGGTGCTGCCGGCCCGCGTGCAGCATCCCGTGCCGGTGCTCATCATGTTCACGTACGGCGCCCCGCCCGTTCCGCGCACAGGGCCGGATCGCAAGCAGTTCGCTGCGCTCAATGCCGCGCTGCGCACCGAACTCGCCCAGCACGACGCTGCAGCGCGTGCCGTACTGCAACGCGACCCGGGCGCCGTGCTGATCACGCGTTCGATATTTTCCGCCCGCGCGCGCAATGTCGACGGCGGAGCGCCCTCGATCGTGCAGCTGATTGCCGCCGGGTGGGGCTTTGCTTCGCTCGATCCGACCGCGGTCCAGGCCGACGACGGCGCTGGACTGACGCGCGGGATCATCGGCCTGACCGACCGGGGGCGCCCGCGCACACCCGGGGAGTGGGGCGCGCTGCGCGCCTGGGCGTGGGCGGCGAGTCAGGTCCTCGATGAGCTGCGCAGCGAACCGGCGGTCGACGCCGCACACGTGGGCATCGAAGGGGTGTCGCGCTTCGGCAAGGCCGCACTGGTGGCGATGGCATTCGATCCGCGCTTCGCCATGGGGCTGATCGGCTCCTCGGGCAAAGGCGGCGCCACCCCGCTGCGGCGCAACTTCGGCGAATCCGTCGGCAACCTCGCCGGGGCCGGGGAATATCATTGGATGGCGGGAAATTTCCTGCGCTACGATGCCGCACGCGCCGCGTTCGGTCCCCGCACACCCGGCGATCTGCCGGTCGACGCCAACGAACTGATCGCACTGTGCGCGCCGCGTCTGGTCTTCATCAGCTACGGGATCCCGGCCATGGGCGATGCACAGTGGCTCGATCAGCGCGGCAGCTTCATGGCGGCGATCGCCGCGAGCGCCGTCTATCGGCTGCTCGGCGTTCCGGGACTGCCGGTAAGCGCCGACCCGCTGACGGCACCGATGCCACCGGTCAACCAGGGGCTGCTCTCTGGGCGGCTCGCCTGGCGTCAGGATGACGGAGGCCATACCGATGCGCCCAACATGAAGTACTTCATCGCCTGGGTCGATAGGTTCATTCACTACCACTCTTCGCAGCGCAGGGAACTCGTCCCATGAACCGCACCGCTTCGACCCGCCGCTCTGCACGCACGCTCGGTTGGGCACTCGCCGGCTGTCTGCTGCCGCTCGCAGCGCTCGCTGGCATCCCGCAGGTCCAGTTCACGCCTCTGCATGCGAACGGCATCTACCGCCTCGGCCAGACGGTGGGTTGGACGGTGACGGTACCCGCCGGCGCGCCACGACCGCGCGGCCGCTTCTCCTACACGATCAAGCGCAATGATCTGGACGTGGTCAAGACGGGTCGCTTCTCACTCACCTCCGGCCACGCGACGCTGGCGTTGCGCTTCGATACGCCGGCCATGCTCTACGTCACGATCGACTACGAGCCGACTCCGACAGCGCTTTCTCGCGCCCAATACCGCACGCTGAACCGCAGCCTGAAGGCGCTGCTGAGCAAACACAACCCGACACTGCAGCACCTGTTTGCCCGCTACCCTCAATACCAGCCGCTTGCCCCGCAGTTCCCGTTCGGTGCCTATGCCGAACACCGCATCGCCACCCTCGGCGCGGCAGTGGCCCCGACGCAGTTGCGTCCATCGTTGCCGCCACCGCACCACTTCGAAGCATTCTGGGCACGCCACCTCTCGGCGCTGCGGCAGGTGCCGATGCACGTGAAGCTGACCCCCATGCCGACCGCTCAGGCAGGCGTGAGACTCTTTCGTGTTCGCCTGAAAAGTCTCGGCTCGCACGTGCGCGGCTATCTGGCGATGCCAGCGCGCGCCGGCCGCTTCCCGGCACTCATCATTTACCAATGGGCCGGCGTCTATCCGCTGCAGCGCGCGTGGGCGACGAACCGCGCCGCCGAGGGCTGGCTGGTGTTCGACGTCGATTCGCACGACATCCCGCCGGGGAGCGGGACCGGCGTGCCGCAAGACTATCCGGCCATCGGCGAGCACAGCCCACAGACATCGTACTTCCTGAAGATGTATCTGCGCGACACGCGCGCCCTGCAGTACATCCGCCACAATCGCTGGTGGAACGGCAAGACACTGGTCCTGACCGGCACCAGCATGGGCGGCCAGCAGAGTCTGGTCACCGCTGGACTGAACCCCGGCCAGGAGACGGCGGTCATCGTCAACGAACCCTCGGGTGCCGACATGAACGGCGTGGCGCATGGTCGCCGGCCGGGTTATCCGTTCTATGCGACGCAGGACCCCTCGGTGCTGCACACGGCGGCGTACTTCGATACCGTCAACTTTGCCCCGCATATCACCGCCCCGACGCTGATCGCGATGGGGTTCATCGACACCACAGCGCCACCGGCGGGATTGTGGACCGAACTGAATGAGATTCCGGCGCCGAAGGAAGCGGTGCCGATGATCGACTCGGCGCACAACAACATCACCCCCGATGAGCAGGCCGCCTGGCTCTCACGTTCGGAAGAACTGCTCGCGGAACTGGCCCATGGCGGCACCTTTGTTCCGAACCAGGCCCTGACCCGCCCGCAGACCCTCCGTCTCCGTTAGAGGCTCGCGCGGCGCCTCACCGCAGCAGCGCCGAGCCGCCGCGCAGCAACGCTTCGATCTCCGCAGCTGTAGCCTGGTTGAAGTCCGTGGCAAGCGAGTGTTTCACGCTCGCCGCCATCGCGGCGAACTCGACGGCGTGCTGCGGATCGAAACCGCTGCGCACCCCGTACAGGAGCCCGGCAGCGAACGCATCTCCGCTGCCGATCCGCTCCACGATGCCGCGCAGTTCATGCCTGCGGGAGTGAAATGCCCCGTCAGGCGCCACACAGACCGCCGACAACGCCTGCTCGTCCGAGCCGCGCTCAAGGCGAAACGTGCATGCCACCTGCCGCAGACTCGGGAAACGCTCGAGCGCAGTGCGCGCCGCGAGCGCAAACGAATCCGGATTGCTCGCCGCCGACGCCGACAGCTCGAGCATCAACGCCAAGTCATACTCGCTGGCGAAGAGCACGTCGGCATGCGCCGCGATGCCCGCGAGCAATGCGCCGGCCTGTGCGCTCCTGCCCTGCCAGAGCGACGGGCGATAGTTGCAATCGAATGACACTCCGAGCCGAAGTTCGCGCGCGGCGCGCACGGCCGCGAGCACCGTCTCGCTGGCCGCGGCACCGAGTGCCACCGTGATGCCCGAAACGTGCAGCCAGCTGCAGCCCTCGAGCAGCGCCGGCCAGGGCAGCTCCGAGCTCAGCGCGCGGCAGAATGCCGACTCCCGCCGGTCGTAAACTACTCTTGCGGGCCGCACCCCCGCGCCGTGCTCGAGGAAATAAAGACCCATGCGGCCCTCGGCACGGCTCACCGCGGTCGTATCCACCGCATGACGGCGCAGCTCCGCCAGGGCGAGATCGCCGAGCGAATTGTCCGGCAGCACCGTGATCATCGCACTAGGGGCGCCGAGATGGGCCAGTCCGATCGCGACGTTGGTCTCGGCGCCGCCCACGTAGACCCGCAGCGCATCGGCCGCGCTGAGTCGCTCGCCGCGCGGCGCGGCGAGCCGCAGCAGCATTTCGCCAAAGCACGCAATCCGGCCGTCCGCACTCATGATTCGGGTACCACCGTACACGAGGGGCGGACGCTCGCGCACCCGTTAGGCACTACGCGCACAGCGTCCCTCTCGAAGCTGCAGGGGTAAGCGTTTGGCCAGAAACCGGATCACCTGCATGGGCCTATGCTCCTGGCAATTCTCCCGCGAGAGTGGCGAGGATACCGCGCCGTTGCTTCGGCAGGTACGGCACCGGTTGCCAGTCGCTGCAGCACGTGTAGTGCTGCAGAGGCCCTGCGCCCCCTCGAGTGACGCCGGGGGGAGCGATCTGCTCGCACAACGCATTCAAGGTGACCTCGCGCCATTCGCGTGCATGGGCCTATCGAGCCCTTGTCCCAGGAATGCGCCCTCGCCGTCTCCTGTGCCGCATTTGCGCACCTGCCGCAGCACTCGTTTCAGCCACCGCGCAGCATGCGCATGATCCGCGCCCGCAAGTGCCCGTAATTGTCAGGCTTCAGCGGCCCGAGCAGTCCGTGCTGCGACTCAGGCAGATGACGCAGCGGGTGGCCTTCCGTGCGAAACACGAAGTGATCGAAGAATGCTCGCCAGGCCTGCCGTTCCGCCGCCGGACGTTCGGCAATACTGATCATCGCCAGCAACAGGCTGGTATACGGCGCATCCGGGCCGGCGCTGAAAGCGTCCCACCAGTGATTGATCATGACGTTGAACGGCGCCACCGCCTCGACCTGGTGCCACCACAGCTTCGGCAGATACAGCGCATCCCCGGGCTCGAGTTCCGCGACCAGCGCCTCGGCGCGGATCTCCTCGAAACGCGGGAAGCGCTGCGGGTCCGGCGCGTCAGCCGAGGCCGCCAGGCTCACCGGCGGACCGGCCATGGTGTGATCGATCGGCCCCATGTAGAGCCTGGCGATGTGCTCGGGGGCGAACAGGGTGAAGCGGCGCTTGCCGGCCACCACGCAGGCGAGATTGTCGAAGGTGTCGTAGTGGCTCGACACGTTGGAGCGATGCCCGATCCAGATGCGCGCGCCGGCGCGCTGCGGCAGCAGCGGCACGGGATTCGCCGCCATGAAGCCCGGCATGCACTGCGGCACGGGCACCGAGCCAACGTACAACGTCGCACTCTCGGGGCGCTCGAGCGTCTCGAGCATCTGGCCGATGGCGTCGAGAAATTGCATCGGCCGGCGCTCGAAGTTGAATCCCTTCAGATCGGCAGTGTAATAGTACTTGCCGGCAATCGCCGGATCGCCGATGAACGCCTCAACCTGCAAGCCTGCATCAAAGGTCGCAAAGTACCGATGCAGGTCCCGCGGCGAGCTGCGGGCGGCCTGCACGGCCGGCCACGCATCGACCAGTCCGCGCAGCACGACCGGCCGGCACGGTTCGAGAATGTCCCGAAGAAACTGCTCCGGCCCGTCCAGCTCACGGCCAGCGATCTCGACGGGGGCGCGAGTCATGCGGGGTCCCTCGACCTGTCCGCGCGCTCAGCGCGCCGCAGCGTCGGGAGCGACGGCCAATCCGGCAGTGCGCTCGAGCAGTCGGGCATTCTTCACTCGCGCCATCTCGCGCACCTGCTTCAGCGAGGCGATCATCAGCTGGATCAGCGTCAGGTAGCCGCGCCGGAACAGCTCCACCACCACGGCATCGGGCAGCCTCGCGAGCCTGTCCTGATTGATGGTGTACAGGCCCTCGCACTTGCGCAGCGTGCCGTCCTCGAATTCCACCTCGATATCGATCGGTTCGATCAGCTCGAGCTCGAGCAGCCGGGCAATGAAGATCCGGGTCCGCTCGATGCCGGGAACCAGGTCCTGAAAGGCCCAGATGATGCTCTGCAGATAGCGGCTCGGCTCACCCTGGTCACTGAAGAGCGGCTTACCCTCAGCGGCGGCAACCCGCGGGTGATCCAGGTCGATGGCCAGTTCCGGCCCGTGGGCATAAAACGGTTCGCGCTGCAGGCTGAGTGGCCGGTAGAACTGCGCATCGCGCTGCCACTCCTCGAGGAACTGGTTCTCTCCCTCGATGAATCCGAGCATCGCACCGCAGAAAAACTGCCCCGTGTTCGCCTCTTTGCCGAAAAGGATCGGATAGTGCACGAGCAAATGCGGGAATTCATTGACGATCACCTGCACGAAGTGCCGGTTGTCGCCGTAAGCGGCCGAAGCGCGTGCGTCAATCTTCAGTTCGCGATGCTTTTCTTTGCTCAGCGGTACGATTTGCGTCATGGCAGCGGCGGCAATCAGATCGGCTGCAGGCCGTATTGGTGAATCTTATTCAAAAGCTCGCGGTTCGTGGGCAGCCGCATGCTCAGCTCACCGGTCATCTTCTCATTATCCTGCACGCAGCGCAGCGCCGTCGCGGCGGTATCGACGGTTTCCTCGGCCGCGACCTCAGTCTTGAATCCCATGCCGTAGAGCACGTACTGGTAGCTCGCCGCCGGGAAAACCTCTTCCAGCCGGTCGAACTCGTCGTAGAACCACGGCGACTGGTAGCGCCAGAGCGTCAGCAGCTCGCGCAGCCGCTCCGGCACGGTCGCCGGATCGCAGTTGTCCCGCCAGAACGCGGTATCAGTACGGCGGGTGAGCACGTAGTGCAGCTTGAGAAAATCGATGATGCGGCCCCAGCGGTACATCGTGTTCTCGTTGAACCGCTTCGCCACCAGATCCATGACCTCGCGGCAGGCCGGCAGCTGCTCGGCGAGCAGCTTCGCCGACAGTTCCACCAGAACGATGGCCGAGGATTCGAGCGGCTCGAGAAAGCCACTGGCGAGGCCCACGGCCACGCAATTGTTCTTCCAAAATGTCTCGCGGTGCCCGGCATGGATCGGGATCTTGCGCACCGGCAAATCCTTGTGCTGCGGCCCGATGTAGCGCAGCAGCGTCTCGCGCGCAGCCTCCTCGCTGGTGTGCCGGCTCGAATACGCATAGCCGATGCCGCGGCGCGTCGGCAAACAGATATCCCAGGTCCAGCCCGCCTCATGGGCCGTCGAGATGGTCTGCGAAGCCAGCGGCGCATCGGGTGAATCGTACGGCACCTGCACCGCGAGCGCCGTATCGCAGAAGAGAATGTCACCGCACTCGCGAAATCCGACCCCGAGGGTCTTGCCGAGTAACAGCGCGGAGAAGCCCGTGCAGTCGATGAACAGATCGCCACCGATCTGCCCGGCCTGACGGGTGATCAGACCTTCAATGTCACCGGATTCGCTCTGCCGCACGGAGTCGACGTCCGCCAGCACATGACGCACGCCGAGCTTCTCACGGCAATGCCGCCCCAGAAACACGCCGAACTTGCCAGCATCGAGATGGTAGGCGTAATTGGCGGGCGCCCGGTACTCACCGTGCGCGATGGTCTTTGGCGCAAGCCCGGCATCACAGAGCCGGCCTTGCGGGGAAACGAAATCACAGAAGCTGATGCCACCGCCCGCCTGCAGCCAGTGCGGCACGAGGTTCACCCGGCTGAAACCCTGGGGAACCATGAGCGGGTGGTAGTAGGCGTCATCGGCGGCGCCGGTCGTCCAGCCGACGAACTTCGCCCCCTGCTTAAACGCCGCATCGCATTCGCGGAACAGCGCGGTCTCCGACACACCGATCCGCTCGAGCGTCGAGCGCATCGTCGGCCACGTGCCCTCCCCCACGCCGATCGCCCGGATATCCGGGGATTCGACCAGCGTGATCGAAAGGCCGCCCGCCTTCATCCGAGCTTGATGGCGGGCGGCGATGATGCCTGCGGTGAGCCAGCCGGCAGTTCCTCCGCCGACGATGACGACCGCCTTGACAGGCTTGTTCACCTAGAAATTGGCGCGCAGTCCAATCGTGTACGAACGACCGTAGTCTACCAGATTGAGGGTCTGGTTCTTAAACCGGCCATAGGTGTGGTACACCGAATCGGTGAGGTTCAGCGCCTCGAAGTACGCGGTCAGATGCTTATTGATCGCATAATTCGTGCTGAAATCCACCTCCGTATTCGAGGCCAGGTACACCGGCTCGGCGCCGAACGCTCCGCCGCTCTGCTCCTGTCCTAGCCCGAGCAGCTGTGAAGCCTGCCACTGCACCGCGAGGCGCGCCTGGATCCCGTGCTTCTGGTAGAACGCGATCAGGTTTGCCGAATTTCCCACACCCGGCAGCGCGAACTGGTTCGAAGTCGTGCTGTAAGTATTGAAATTCGCGTTGCTGTGCGCGTACGTACCGTTGATCAGGAACCCGAAGCCCCATTTCAGCATCTGCTGCCAGGCAACCGACACGCCGGTCACGGTGGCAGAGAGCTGGTTGGTGTAGGTGGTTTCGGCAAACGTCAGAGGCTGTCCACAGGTGTTGGACAACGGTGCACCATTATAGGTGCATGGCGCCGGATCGGTGACCCCCGGGACCCGCAGCGAAGACACACTCGAAGTCGGGAAGTTCGTCACCCGCTTCAGGAAGCCCTCAATCGACGCGTAGTCATTGGACCCGTAGTACCACTCCGCACCCAGATTGAAGTTTGTCGAGAGGTAGGGCATCAACCCTGGATTGTTGCCGGTCGCGGTGAGCGCATTGACGCGTCCGCCGTAGGAAGTGTTCGGCAACAACTGGCCATTGGGTGGCTGGCTCTCCGTGCGCGAGAAGTCCGCCCGCAGCTTCAGATCCCGGGTGACCATCAGATTCAGATCCAACGACGGCAGGAAGTACCCGAACGAATTAGTGGTCTCCGTCCACTGCGGTGAGCCGAGCTTGAACGAATAGGCGGTCGGGTCTCCCGAACCGCTCCAGCCCACGCTCAGCAGCGGCGCCTGCAGGCCCGCGATGGTCTCTTCCGTGCGGTCATATCGCAGCCCCACACCGACCTTCAACGTCATGTCGCCGATCGGGAAATTGTGATCGACCGTGACGAACGGATCGTAGTTCATTCGCGCCACGTGCTGCACTGACGACGGACTCAGGGCCAACGCCGGAACGCCACCGGCGTAAGCCGGGTAGCCATCCGTCACAGCTGTCGCGTTGGCGCTCGGATTGACCGGCTGGCCAATCAGATAACTGAGCACCGAATACGGGTTGTACATCAGCAGCGTCGAGGGCAGATTGTTCGCCCCGCTGAAGCCCGGCATCCACGGCGAGATGTTCGCGGTGGAGATCAAGGATGACGGAATCGACACACCGTTGCCCGGAGAAGTGCCGTAACCCGACCACAACTCCCAGTAGTTATTGGTGAAGGTGTCCATTTCCTTGCTGTTCCAGTCATCATCGATGAACTGGGCACCAAACTTCAGTCGCGTCGAATCCTTGTGCCAGGTAGCTGCGAGCTGCGCTTCGTTGACCTGGTCAGTATTCATCTGCGTCTGAATCGGCAGCACGTGCGACCCGATGATATACGGGCTCAGGCCGTTGTAATTGCTGGAGGCAACCGCCGAGGACCCGGACGCTACAGCACCTGGGCCGTAGGCGCTCCAATACGGCAGCACATTGCTGTTCGAACTCAGCGCCAGACCGCCGGTGTAGTTATTGGCCGGAACGTTGCCATAGCCGATGTCTGAATCGATGTCGCTATATCCGCCGTTCGGATTGAACTTCGACACCGAGTGATCGGCATCCACCTCGACAGTCCAGTCCGCATTCGCATCCCAGAGGACGTTCAGACCGGTGGTATTGGTCGTGATGTAGTTGATGGCAACGAACGAGTTGAAGTCGGTCGGACCGTTGTAATTGAAATTCGTGATCGTTCCGTTTCCATCGAGCGTCGCACCCGGGAAGTTACCGAACCACGTGCTGCGCTGCCAGCGCGTAGTGTGCTCGTCATCCGAAGAGTAGTTGTCATCGAGCGTGACCATCACGGAGTCGACCGGATGCCACTGCAACGACACGCGCCCGTCCTTGCGCCGCGAATCGGTGCGCTCGAGGTACATTGCCATGTCCTGCGGATACCACACCGGAACATTGCTATTGCCCGTGGCTCCGGCACCGACGCTCGAGCAGCCAGTGCTGCCGAAGGCCGTGGTGTAATTGGCCGCGAGGTTCGAGCACGGGAACGAGGTATTGCCCTTCCAGCCGACGATGTCCTGGTGGTGACCCAGGATGTGCGAATCCATGTAGTCGCCGTCGATCAGGATACCGAACTTGTTGTGATCGAACGTATCACTCCACAGTGCGCCGAAGCTCGGCCGGAAGCCTCCGTCCATGCTGTGGGTGTTCTCCGAGATCTGCATCTGACTATGCATACCCGGATTGTCGAAGGGATTCGGGAACTTGACGTTGATCGTCGCGCCGATCGCGCCACCGGAGAGCGACATGTCCGGGGTCTTG
>JAKBCE010000007.1 GCA_021808195.1 Pseudomonadota bacterium | reverse complement strand
CCCGCTCCATTCCCACGCGACGCCAGGCAAGCTGCGGCAACAGCAGCGACGGCAAATATCTGATCGCTTGGGAAATTTCATGGGAACTGCGCGGCGAGCCCGCCCGGGGTAATTGCCCGTGCTTGCCCCTCGTTGCCCCGGCATTCGCACGTAGCGTCGTACTTGGCTTGCGTCTCATATTCCAAGTGCGAATCAGAGACAACAAACTGAACCCCTCAATTCTTGATCAACCGATTGCTCGCCACCGAAGCGGAACTCCCGCAGTCGCGCAAAAACGGAAGGACGCTCAATTGAATTGGCCAGCCCATAGCACTCATTCGAATCGCCCCTCGGTGCTCGCCTCATCCCTATAGTCTTGGCCTTGGCTCTACGGGGTGCGTTGTGATGGTTAAGCCCGTAGCGATTTCAGTTGTGCTGAGTGCCTCAGGCTTGGCGATCATTAACGTGTTGACTAGGGCGATTTTCGGCCCGCGTACCGAAACTCCTAGTATCAGGGCGTCTGGAGCCGCTCCGGCCTCCCAGATGTCCATCTTCAGCTGCGTTCCAGCGGGCACAACGTCATTGGCCCATCGATATCCAGAGAAGGTGATTTGCCGGACGGTTGTAAATATGAAACTGAAACCGTCATTTTCTTGGCGTATGGCACCGGAGGTTCGCGCCATGCGGCAGATCGGAACCTCCGCGTGGTATACGGACTGCGCATCAACCGTGACATCAATGGCGAGGCCGTGACTGCCACACGATACGCGCCAGAACCAAGCAGCCGACCCGTCATGAGGACTTTTGGCTACGCTAGTGGCAGCGACTAATGCGGGGGCGAAGCCGAGAATAGTCGTTCTCATGGCGCACCCATCTAAAGAGGCCTGACGACTCGTCGGCGGTTGGCCATTTTCCCGATCTCAAAGCGGTCTGTCACGGCCGCCCACTCCGGGCCGAACTGAGAAGTATTCGGTACCAATCCCGGCTCGCCGATAACGATGTGCTGGTTGCGAGCACTCAGGGGCGTCTTTTCCGGCTGCGCATCGCGGGTTTGCCGAGTGCCGAGAGGAAGCCGCCGTTCGCCAGACTATCTAGCGGCATTACGCGCACCTGCGAATTCAAGTCGTAGGTGCGTGAGCCAGGATACAGAACGATCAACCGATTTAGTCCGAGATCCGCGATAGCAATTCGCATCGAGGGTGTAATAGCGGGTGCGTCCGCCCGCTTGATCTCAATGCCGATGCGGCGCCCCCCCTTGAACAGCAGCAGGTCGAGCTCAGCACCCTGATGTGTTGCCCAAAAGTATGCTTGCTCGGGCTCAAATATCTTGAGGATTTCCTCTATGGCGTACCCCTCCCACGACGCGCCACACTTCGGATGAGATAGCAGATCCTTCGCACTCCTGATGCCGAGGAGCGCATGCATCAACCCGCTATCGCGCACGTACACCTTCGGCGCTTTGACTTGCCGTTTGCTCAGGTTCTCATGCCAGGGCTGCAGCTGTCTTACGATGAGCAGGCTCGTAAACAGATCGAGGTAGCGCCGCACTGTGGACTCGCCGATGCCCAGTGATCGCGCCGGATCAGCTGCGTTCCAGATGCCTCCATGGCTGTGCGCCACCATAGTCCAGAAGCGCAGCAGCGCTGGAGCAGGGATCGTGACGCCGAGCTGTGGCAAATCGCGCTCGAGGAAGGTCTGGATAAACTGCTGTCGCCAGGCGACGCTGTCCGCATTTGTTCGCGCGAGGAACGACAGCGGGAATCCGCCCCTAAGCCAGTGGCGGTCAAGGGCGCGATCTCCAATTTCATCGAGGCTGAACCCTGAGACAGGTATCGTCTCGATTCGCCCGGCAAGAGATTCTGAAGACTGCCGCAGCAGATCAGGTGATGCACTGCCGAGAATCAGAAATCGAGCCGGTACCGGTTTGCGGTCGGCCAGCACGCGGAGCACCGGAAAGAGATCAGGGCGATGCTGGACCTCGTCTATGACCACGATGCCACGCAGACCCTGAAGGGCGGTCATGGGTTCGGCGAGGAGTGCTCGACTTGTCGGGTCCTCCAGGTCGAAGTAGTTGCCGGATCCGTTGGGCACTATTTTCCGCGCCAGAGTAGTCTTCCCGCTCTGTCGCGGGCCGATCAGGGCAACGACACGGCTTCGCCTAAGGCCACGGCGTACGCCGTGAAGCAATCGAGTTCGTTTCAGCACAGGCGCAGGATAGCATGAAATTCCTCCATTCGGTGGCGGCTTTTCATGCTCAATTGCGGCAGCGGCCTATCGATCGCCGCAGTCGCTGTACGAAATCGATATTTCGCCATTTGGTGCGCCACAAGTTCAGTGGCGGGTGCCCTACCAAATGGGCGAGTTCAAGATAGTCTGCCGCGGAAGAATCCGACGCCGTGTGTTAAGCGCCGTTGCGAACCTGCTGGGCATCCGGTCGGGAATCCTCAAATTTTTGCAATCGTACGCTGCTGTTCTGCTCACCCTGACACCGTGATCGCGAGCGTGACGCCTCTTCTAATTAAGACGGCTGGATCTGCGTGTTGCCGTACGTTGCCCAACATCGCCCCACATGCCGAAAATTCTCGCACTTGAATCGCACTTGCCTCTCTAAATGGAGCCACGCGACTGATTTGTCTGGAATCGTCCATGGGTTCGATTCCCATCACCCGCTCCATTCCAGGGCAAGCCCACGCAAGCTGCGATAACAGCAGCGACGAGTCCGCGCGGTACCCTCACCGCCATCGCTGCGCTTCAAATCCCCATAGCTCACCACCCTGACTGAGCCGCCTCGTCTCCTCCCGCGGTTTCCTCCCTTGGGTGTTGTCCGACGCCTACCCGTTAACCCTGTCCGGTCCGGATACCGCAGCACACGGGGCAGGCCTCGGACAACGCTTAACAGGAGCCGTCGTTCTGAGTATGGATGGTGAATTCTCCATTGCCGACGTGCAACCATTCAGGTTTTGGAATCAAGATCAGCCGTGAATCCGATCCCGCGGTGTGGGGGGACAAGGCGGATTCATCAGCTGGCGGATGGCTTTGAGAATTCCCACAATGGCTTCGTCATGAGTATCGAGTTTTCGCTCCAGCTCGCCGAGCTTCACGGTGAGTTCCTTGTTGGAGGATATGGCTTCTCGAAGTCTCACGAATACGCGCACCACGTAAACGCAAGTCTCCATCGCTCGCTGGTTGTTCAGAACCATCGCGGCCATGATTGCGCCGTGTTCCGTGAATGCATGAGGCCGGAAGCGCGGGTCCCGATGCTTCTGGGAACCGCTCGCATTTTGCGACCGGTTCAGCGCTTCCACTTCGGCTTTCGAAAGCTGAAAGAGAAAGTCCTCTGGGAACCGATCGAGGTTGCGCTTAACCTGTTCGTTGAGGCGCTTCGTGGCGACGCCGTACAGAGCAGCGAGGTCGACGTCGAGCAGAACCCGCCGTCCACGCACGATGCGGACCCCATGGCTGATGTGCTCCTCCGGGACAGGTGTGGTTTCGGGCTTGGGCATCTCCGCAGCGTAGCGGGTCGCTATCGCAAGCCGCTATCACGAAAACTGATGCGTTCGCACATAAATGCTGCAAATGTCCGCTCTGCCGCTGCTGGCAGGCGGCTAAAGGAACTGCCGGACGACCGGAACGGGTCGATCTGAGACTTCCCTGTCATGCGCGGGATTCCTGGGAACTACCGCAACGGAGCGGAGGGCGCCATCTCGGGCGCGATCCGCGGGTGCGTGGAAGTCGTTAGAGCCGAAGTCGGAACGGAGGAATTGGCGCATGTTGTTCAGCGAACCGCGATCTTCACGGTGCCCCCTCAGGCTGGCCGTCGTCCTCCCAGCCCATGCAGGCTACGAAATCCTCAACGTAGTACCAGGCGAAGCCCTCGACTACCCGACGGCCATCGATCATCCCAGAGATCATGGTAGGACGGTACTGGTCGCCATCTCTATTTGGCTAAACGGTGGCGTAGAAGATGGAAATATAGTATTTCGTAATTCGGTTGAACGGTAGTATAGAGGCCGGCTGTATGGTATCGTTGATGGCGAAGCACGCAGACGAGGATCGGACTCGAGCCACCAATCACCCATGACTGATTACACGCAGCGGATCGTCGATGATGAGCTCGACGAGCTTCTTCCAGAACTCGCCGCCATCGCAATTGAGGGTCCCAAAGCAGTGGGCAAGACTGCAACGGCCGAACGCCGCGCAGCAACCGTGCATCGCCTTGACGTGCCTGAGATCAGGTCCATTGCGGCTGCGGATCCGACGGTGTTGCTTAGGGGTCTGTCGCCAGTATTGCTCGATGAATGGCAGCACGTACCGGCGATTTGGGACGCCGTGCGCGCAGCAGTCGATCGAGACCCAACCCCGGGCCGGTTCCTCCTTACAGGATCAGCAACACCCACGAAGCCACCGAGCCATTCGGGAGCGGGCCGAATCGTGAGAGTCCGCATGCGCCCGCTCAGTCTGGCCGAGCGAGGCCTAGGCGAGCCAACCGTCAGTCTCAGCGCGCTGCTTGGCGGCGCGCAGCCGAAAACAGGGGGTCAAACGCGCTTCGGCCTCGCCGACTACGCCCACGAAATCGTTGCCTCGGGCTTTCCCGCCATTAGGCGGCTGTCAGGTCGGGCGCTGCGCGCCCAGCTCGACGGCTACCTCGAGCGAATCGGCGATCGGGATTTCGAGGAACAAGGGTACGCGGTCCGACGGCCACAGACCCTCTGCCGCTGGATGGCGGCGTTCGCGGCGGCCACAGCGACCACCACCTCACTCGAAAAGATTCGCAATGCCGCCGCAACGGGGGCCGAAGAAGTTCCGGCGAAAACCACAGTCATCGCCTACCGCAATATCCTCGAGCAGCTGTGGATCCTCGATCAGGTCCCTGGTTGGATGCCGACGAACAACCACCTGAGCCGCCTCACGAAGGCCCCAAAGCATCACTTGGTCGATCCCGCGCTCGCTGCACGACTCCTGGGAGTCGATGTGGGGGCCTTGCTCGGCGGGATCACCGCAGGAGCCAAGCTCGTGACGATCGCGCCGACGGCAACGCGGCCGCGCGACGGCACGCTTCTCGGGCAGTTGTTCGAGGCGCTCGTGACTCAGTCCGTGCGCGTCTACGCGCAGGCCGCAGAGGCTCGTGTGTATCACTGCCGCACCTACGACGGCCGGCGCGAAATCGACCTCATCGTCGAGACAGACGACCACCGAGTGCTTGCACTTGAAGTCAAGACAAGTGCCGAGGTGACGGACGAGGACGTGAACCATCTTCTCTGGCTCCGCAAACAGATCGGCAGCACCCTGACGGACATGGCAGTCATCACGACCGGCAAGCACGCGTACCGCCGCCAGGATGGTGTCGCAGTCGTCCCTGCTGCCCTCCTCGGTCCCTAGCTACAGGACCGGATTGTTTCGTTCCGTCAATTGCCGCACGTTGCCTCACAGAGCCCCGCGTACCGCGAAATCTCGCACTTGAATCGCACTTGCCTCTCTAAAGAGATCCAAGCTGCTGACTTGTCCGGAATCGCCCATAGGTTGGATTCCCATCACCCGCTCCAATCCCGGGCAACGCCAACCGAACTGCGGCAAAGTGGCACGGATTTCTCATCCGTGCCGGAGTCGCCTTGAACACCGGGAAACTGGTATTCGCGCAATTGACCGCGCATCTTCCGCTGACAACATCTCGTCGCTGCGTGGCCCGTTACAAAGAGGATCACAAAGTCGAGAGCTTCACCCGCATCGAGCTATTGCAGGCCATGATCTTCGCGCACAATGCCTTTCGCGAGAATTTGCGCGACATCGAGGCATCTGTTCGCGCCCCGCCCGTCAAGCGCCGTCACATGGGATTGCATTCGCAGAATGCACGCAGCACGCTGGCAAACGGCAATGCCCTGTGCGATGGACGCATATACGTCGAATTCTTTAGCAGCGCTCATCGCGATGGTACGCAAATTTTACGCATGCGAATCGCTTTGGAGTCGAACCGCCCAATACGGTGTACGCGTTCGACTCGACGACCATCGATCTGTGTCTGTCGTTGGTACCTTAGGCAGCCCGCTCAGTCGACCAAAGCGGCGGTCAAGCTCCACGCACTGCTCGACCTACGCGGATTTACCACGACTTTCCTGCACATCCGCAATGGCAAGCTCCACGACATCAACGTCCTCGATCAGCTCCCTCCCAACGCTCGCGCCTCCTATGTCGTCGATTGCGGCCACATCGAGTTCGAGCGCTTGGCGCAATTCGATCAGGCTGATGCGCGCCTTGTGACCCGAGCCACACGAGGCATGCGGTCTATGCGACTCGCGTGGCACAAGACCGACCGCAGCGCAGGTATGATCTGCGACCGCACGATCGCTCCGACCATGTTGTGCTCCAAGCAGGGCTATTCGAAACCGTTGCACCGCGTTCGCTTCAAAGACCCCGAGACCGGCAAGAAGCTGGTGTTCATCACCAACCATCTTGACCTCGAGCGGCTCACGATCTGTCAGCTCTACACGATGTGCAGGCAAGTGGAGCTGTGCTTCAAATGGATCGAGCAGCAGCTGCGGATCAATGCGTTTTCCGGCACCTCGGAGAATGCCACCAAGAGCCAAATGTAGATCGCCCTGTGCATATCGGTGCTCCTGGTGATCGTGAGAGGGCGTCTGATATTTGAGGAGTCGATGCTTTGGAATCCTACATGCATTTATCTTGACTCTGTTCGAGAATGGCCCGATCGATCCGCCGCTTACGCTCGCCGTGGAGGGGCCAAGCCAATTCCACGACATCAGCCCGCTGATTTTGTTCGCAAAGCTCTGAAACAATGGTGACTTCGAACGTCAATTGAGCCAACACGGCTCCGCGTTCCGCTCTCGAAAGACATTCGCCATGCTCTTAGGCCTCAAAGACCTCACTCGCGAGCGCATCGAATCCATGAATCGGATCCGCTCCTAGACAGTCTGACCCAAGTGCTCCGCATGAAATTTCACTATTTCCGCTGCAATGATGCTCGGATTTTCGTGGTGCATCATGTGGCCGACTCCGCGAACTGAGACCCGTCGCAGTTTTCCGATGTGGGGCTCCATGAGTTCGACGGTCGCACCCGACCGCCGCACTTGAGGAGATTCCTCGCCCGTAATGAGGAGCACGGGGCTTGTGATTCGCTCCCAGCAGGCCTGCACTTCCGTCCTTCGATAGAGGATGGGATTGACAATGCGGTGTCGCGGATCAAAGAGGAGCTCAACTTCTCCGTCGACCTCTGAAGGATTCACCGGTCGCGTCCACGCCCGGGCCACGAACTCGGCTCGATCCGCCGGGAGCCTGGTATTTCTCGCAGACAGCAACGCCGCGAGCTCCGAGACTGATCGATATCGACGGTCGTGAACGGGCCGGTTGATCTCTCTCAGCCATTGCTCATATCGAACCGGAGCGTCTTCAGCTTTCGAGTCCGCAAGCCCCAGTCCCTCCAGGTTAATCAACCACGCTACGCGGTCCGGTCGAATTCCAGCGTACATCTGCGCAATGTTCGCACCCATACTGTGGCCGATAATGCGCGCCGGTGTTCGCGGAGAAAGCGATTCGAGTAGGGCATCGAGGTCAGCGAGATAATCCGGGAACCAGTACCCTCCCGGAGCCCAAGCACTGTGGCCGAAGCCTCGCCAGTCGAGTGCGGCGACGGAAAAATCTGCGGGCAGGCTGTCCACCAAGAACTGCCAGGTTGCTCCATTGTCCATGAACCCATGGAGCAGGACGATTGGAGAGGTCGATGATTCGCCCCAGCAGGCAATTCTGTGCCGCAGCTGACGGATGCTGAGATCTTGATATCGCGGGTTGCGTAGAGGCGTGTAGCTCATGGGTATCGCATTGATGTGACAGCCAGCGATCGTGTGATGTGAATTAGATATTAGCGGAGATTTCTCACCTCGGCAGTGTTAAGCGCACGATATGCCAGTCCCTGAGCACCGAGGGAAGCGGCGTTTGATGCGCAAAGACCCGACGGCAACTCTACCAATGTGCGCAGGCGCCTCCGGGCACAGCAGGTCCGGCAGCAATGTCTCGAAGCGTGTAGAGAGGCACTATCGTTACAATGACTTGCGATTCTGCTAACCTTCGTTGCGGTTTGTTGCCCGCAGTAGGCTGTTCAATTCCCGGCCATCCATACGATCCCTTTTGAAACTCAGTTCATGGTAGACGAGCGCGAGGATGCGCTGCAACCTGGCAAGTTTCAGCGGATCATAGGGAATTCACGCTGGTCCTTGATGAGCTCGGAATTCCCAGGATCAGCCAGTTTCGGTCGTGGCGGGCATGCGATAAGCGGCCATGTCATCCAATTGCATGTGCTGTCGCCTGCGAATTGAGCGACGCACGTTGAGCCAACGGTTCCGGCGGTCTCGGGATGCCGACAGGTCATATGATGATGAAGGCACGACGGTTTTTGGCAGGGTTCGTGTTGCTGATACTGCTTGGTGTCGGCATCGCCGGTTTATATCTGACGTCGAACGCGGCCTACGACTCCACTTCGCACGGTTCCACGGGCGGCAGGGCAGCAGATCTTCTCTCATTGGATCCCCGTTACCTGACCACCGCGCTGCAGTTGGCGGCTGGGGCCTCGACCCCTCAGGAGCGGCGAGCCGCCCAGAGCGCGCTGGATTCGGCGGATCGGGAATTGGATCTGCAATACGGATTTGCATTACAGCTTGCTTCGATCACGCCAGTCCCGTCGAGTCCACGGATCAAGGAGATTCAGGCCCGGATCAAGCGTCTCGACACCGCGATTGCGACCCGGAACGTGCAGGTCAGTCGGCTGGCGGCTCGTGTTGCTCACATGCATGGGACGCGCAAGAGCGCGTTGGAGCAGTTGCTCGATGTTCGGCAGGCAGAGTTGAGCCTGTTTCATGAAGCATTGCACGATGCTGAGGATTCGCTCGACCGGGACGGAGGAAGCCTGCAGGGCCGTCTCGCCCGGCTGGCAGCCGAGCACGCAGCTCTTTCCAGAGAGCATGATTCATTCCGATTTCAACCGCCTGCACGAGCCTCGATTGCCGGCAGCCTGTACCGGAAATGGACCCAGTACTCAGCGGTGACTCTGTTAGACGCACGGATTCGTGAGGCTCGGCAGGCAGCTCAATTTTATGCGGTGAGCCTTGCCGCACAGCGTGAGACGTTGAAAGCACGCGTTGCAGCGGAGGAAGCGCAGCGACGGGACTGGGCAAAGAGAGAATTACCTCCGAGGCGGACCGCTCTGCCGGCTTCAGCGCAGGCTGAGTCTGCAGCCCGGCCGGCGAGCAGCCCATCGGTCCCGGTCGGCAGTTCAGGCCTGAAGAAGGGACCATCCGATTCCCTCATAGGACTGATACAACAGATTTCCGCCGACCGCATCATGGTGCGGCTTCTCGATCGTCGCATCCAGAGCACTCGGGCGCTGGTTTCTGCCTACACGCGTTGGGACGCACTCGTGCTGGCGAGCAAGCGCGCCGCTCTGCACCATTTGATCGCAAGCTTTCTCTGGATCGTCGTGACTATGGCGGTCGTCTTCTTTGTCAACCGGATCATCGAGCACTTGTTCGCCGGGCTGGCGCTGCACCGCAAGCAAAAGGCGACGCTTCAGGCGATGCTGCGAATCAGTGCGCGGCTCGTAGGCGTTATCGTCATCCTGATGATTTTATTCGGACGACCGCGTAATTTATCAACAGTTCTCGGACTGGCCGGCGCGGGGCTTGCAATTGCACTGCAGGACTTCATCCTGTCGTTTCTCGGCTGGTTCATTTTGATGGGCAGGCACGGCATCCGAGTAGGAGACTTCGTAGAAATCAACACGAACTCCTTCAGCGGCGTGCGAGGAGAGGTAATCGAGATTACGCTGTTTCGCACGGTGCTTCTGGAAACGGGAAATTGGAATGAGCCGGGGCATCACACTGGCCGCCAGGTTGCGTTCATGAATATGTATGCGGTCGCAGGCTACTATTTCAATTTCAGCACGTCCGGCCAATGGCTCTGGGATGAACTCGAGGTCGCGATCCCGACCGGCGAAAATCCTTATCCAATCATGGATAGGATACGAACCGTCGTGGCCGCCGCGACGGAAAGTCAGGTTCAAGAGGCGGAGCGCGAGTGGCTTACGGTTTCGACTCGCTATGGAACGCGCTCGTTCTCCGCTCAGCCTGCCGTCAATATCCGAGCCGGGGATACCGGCGTGGTTGTAGTTGTACGCTATCTTACGCGGGCCGACGAACGGCCTGTGATGCGCAATCGCCTTAGCCACGAAATCATCAAGATCCTCCATCACGGCGAGACGCTGGTCTCTGAGACATAGGCTCATCGGTCGCACGCGATCGATCAGTTCGCGTCAACTGGTTCGTCGTGTCGCAGAGGGAATGCAGTCCCAGGTGTGCGCAATATTCAGTCACGAGCTTCTTGCGCCAGGATTGCGCAGCAGTTCCGAGGGTATAGTCGGGGAATAGAAGTTAGTGCGTACGCGTTAATGGTCATCACACCCGGAGCAGTGCCACGGTGCCGGCCGACATGAGCGCTGCTGCGGTAGCAAAGCCGATGGCAGGCGACAGAGACGTCCACAGCACTCCGACCAGGGCGCTGGATGCAAATTTCGCCACACCGTTGACAGAGCCGAGAACACCGTAGCTGACCATCACGGTTTCGGGCGAGACCAATTCTGCCGTCACAGTAGATTCCAGCGCCTCCTCTACTGCCACATAGCCTCCCCCGACGACAAAGATCATCGCGAGTATTGGCACGCTGTGCACCGACAGACAGAATGACAACGTCGCCAGAATCGCCGTTAGGGCGCCCAGCGCGTAGCCGAACGCCAGCATGGGTACATGCCCCAGACGGTCCGCCAGCGCGCCAACCGGGTAGGAGAGTACGGTCTGAACGACGTTGCGCAGCAGGTAAAGCAATCCGGCGGCCTCGGCCGCCGCGAGAATGCCGAGTGAAGGCGCGAGGAGACGGGTTGCCGCGAGAATCAGGAGCGACGGCGAGAAGTCTCCCAGTCCGAACAGGCCGATGGCGGCGAGATATCGCTTAAATCGCACTGGAAGAGCGTCAAGCGCAGGCACGAATCGGAGTGTCGGATTCGGCAATCGCCGCGGATCCGGCACCAGGATGAGAAACGCGAGAACTGCGAGCGTGCCCGGCAGCACCGACATCCACAAAACCAGCCGGAAGGGTGCCGCGGATGCATCCCAATGATGACCGTGAGCCCAGTTCAACAGCAGGACACCGAGTAGCGGTCCCAGAACTGCGCCGACCGAGTCGGCGGCCCGGTGAAATCCCATTGCGCGGCCTCTGGTTTGGGGCGTGACCGCCTGAACGACGATGGCATCCCGCAGCGGCCCGCGCAGGCCCTTACCGAGCCACGCAATCAGCCGTCCGATCAGCAGCAAAGGCCATCCCATTGCAAACGCGAGCGCCCCTTGTCCGAGTGGCGTCAATCCATATCCGATGAGGACGAGCAGCTTTCGATGACCAATCTTGTCCGCGACATAGCCGGCGGCCAGCTTGGCGAAACATGCGACCGCCTCTGCAGCACCTTCGATGAGTCCCAGAACTCCGGCGGACAAGCCAAGTACGGACAGAAATCCTGGCAGAATGACCGTTGCCGTCTCGTAGCAAAAATCCCCGAGAGCACTCGTAAGTCCCGCGCCCAAGACCACGCGATTGAGCCAGCCGGCCGATTCATTCGCGTTGTTTCGGTCGGGTTCAGTTGAATAGCTACGGTGGCTCAAAATGCGAACCTCGGCAGGGTATGCGGCCTACGTGCATCGTTCTGTCGCGCTCGTGTCGCCCACATGGCCCCGTGGCATGTGGGGAGCCACGATGCGGGCAGGGGCGATGCCGCCCTCGGATGGAGCGTAGCGAGCACGAGCCGCAAGGTTTGCGAGCGAGGACTCCTGATCACTCCAGGCACACGTCATGCTGGAGCCGCAAATAAGAGATGGTGCATAGTGCCGCACTGGCGCTGGTGCGCCGTCCTCAGGCGAAGCACGCTGGGCAGCATAACGACGTACAATTCTGCCATTGCGGCGCTGGCGGTGACGGTTCCCAAGGGGCCGTGACCGCCGCGGACCGACTCGGCACATCCACTGGATTATGATCGTCCCACCCATCGCAACGGCGGCAGTTCTGGGCGGAGCCAGTCTCCACGCCGCCTGGAACGTCGGTATCCGTGGCGGCCGGGACCGGCGCGCATCCACCGCCGTGCTCGTGCTGGCAGCCGGTCTGATGGGTGCTCTCGTCCTGCCGTTCCTGCCCGCTCCTGCGACCGCGGCCTGGCCGCATCTTGCCGTGTCCGCGGTGTTGCATGTTCTGTATTTCAATCTCGTTGCCGAAACGTATTCGCTGGGCGCGGTCAGCCTGACCTACCCGATCATGCGGGGTGCGGCACCGGCGCTGACTGCGGCGATCGCCGCAGTGTGTTTCGGTGAACACCTCGGTTTCACGGGCTGGAGCGGCTTACTGCTCATCGCAGCGGGCGCCTCCCTGCAGGCTCGCCGCAGTGGCGCCGCCGGTGAGGCTCGAGCGCTGCGCCTTGCGCTCTTGAACGCGTTCATTATCGCACTGTATACGGTCAACGACGGATTGGGGACCCGGAGCGCCCACTCTGCCGTCGCGTACGCGCTTTGGACCTTCGTTCTGCCGGCGTTGCCTACCGCTCTCGTACTCACGCGAGGTCGGCCAGATCTTCTGCTGAGAAGCGATACGCTGCCGTCATTGCTGCGGCGCGGCGTAGGCGGCGGTCTGTGTTCGATTGTCTCGTATTCCCTGGCGCTCTGGGCCATGACCATCGCTCCGATCGGAGCCATTGCTGCGTTGCGCGAGACAGCCATGCTCTTCGGTGTTCTGTTTGCGTGGTGGTTTCTCGCAGAACGCCCGGGTGGCCGGCGCATGACTGCCCTTGCCATGATTGCGCTCGGCGCAATGATTCTCGACATCGGCTAGCGATGGCGCTCCGTCGTCGACACGCCCGACCGCACAGTTCGATCACGCAGTCGGCAGACGGTCATGGCAAGGGCGGTTGCCGCAGCGCGGCAAGCAACCTTTTGTCAGGCCGCTTTCCCCCGTGCCTGGCGCTGCGTCGACACATCCGAGACTGAATCAGGATCCGGCATTGTGCTCCGCCAACGGTGCCTCGGGCTCCCCCGCCTGCATCTGCACTCGTGTGATGGGTAACGCCAGCTGACCGCCATTCTCTCTAATGATCCGCGCCGCGCCAAGAAGCACATCCTCCTGAATATCGAGCGACTCGCCCCACTGCACCGTGCTTGCAAAGCAGTAAATCAAGAGGTCGAGTGAATGCGTGCCGTAACCGGTGAAGTTCACCATCCGGCTCTGCGTGTGGTCAATGCCCGGATGCTGATCGATGTATCCGCGCAACTGCCTCAAGATCTGAGGCAGTCGTTCTGCGTCGGCATAGCGAACCGGAACGGTCTGCTGGATGCGCCTCGCCTGCATGCGCGGCGGGGTCTCCACCACGTGCGAATTGAACACATAATTGGGCACGTAGTAAGGACTGGTATCGAAACCGCGAATGCGTGTCGAGCGCCAACCGATGTGCTCTACGGTTCCCGATATGTTGATTTCTGGCAGTACGATCCACTCCCCGATCTTGAACGGTTTGTCGAGATAGATCACCAGTGCCCCAAAGAGATTTGAGACGACACCCTGAGCCGCAAACCCGATCGCAATTCCGGCAACCCCGCCGACGGTGAGCAGGCTTGCGATCGGAAAGTGCAGTGTCTTCAGGATCAGCAGCGCGGCAATCGTGAGCAAGATCAGGCGAGCAAACTTACCCGCCAGATCGTAAATCATCGGATCGAGCTCATGTCTGTGCGGACGGTGTATCTGCGGATATGTCTTCAGGAGATTCCACCCGGCCCAGGCAATCATCCCAATGATGCCGACGTGCAGCGCCGGATTAAGCACTTGAGCCAGCACGCCGATGCGAGCCTGAGCATCGATCAGCATGCCAAGCAGGTAGATTCCACAGACGACAATCAGCGCAAGCAGCGGGGAGTGCAGCGAGCGAAAGACCACGTCGCGCAAGCGTTCGGCCCGCTGCGACGATCTGTCAATCAGCACGCGGCCGGAGAGCCACAATGCGCCATACAGCACTGCGCACGCGAGCACGATGATGCCCGCCTGAACGACTACGCTCCGATGCGACTCAAACCAGCTGCCATTCAACATGATCGAACCTCAACATCGATACCCCGAAATGCCAGGAGCCCCCCCCACGCCTCGATTCCACTCGAGGCACCACCGGTGCATCGCACTGCTCGGGAATCGTAGTGTCTGGCGAGCATCGTGGCGGTGATCCCAGACCGCAGATCGGGATGACGTGGGGACGCGCCCGGCGCGGCGATACCGAATTGCCGGGCGAGGCGACCGGCATGTGGGCACCGGCCAAGTTGCGCAGCCGTCGTGTACGACCAGTGCTCACTGGATCGCATCCGGAGGCCCCATCGCTACAGTAACTGGCCAATAGTAGCCGGCTCTGCACGGGCATGAAGTCACAGCCACCGCACTCAGTCGATGCGAGACACCGGACAGAGCGATCTGCCGGGCTCACCGCGAGATGCACACCCGCTTCACGCGCGAGGCGAGCGCAGGAAGCTTCGGCAATGGCATGGCGGCGAGTTTATTCCGCAGCCAACCGGCTTTCGCGCAGCGCTCGGTCGAGGGCCGCTGCGACACGATGAGCTGCCCGGCGAATTCGCGCGAGAAGTTCATGTCAATCTTTATACCAGACATTTAGCATTTTTTCCGGTCCGTGTTCCCGCGTACGCGTCGGCCGTCTCTGTGCACGACCGGTGTCGTCCGCACGCTCTGGGCACGATACAGGCGGGCGGACTTGATTCGCAGCGGCCGTTAGACACACACTCGCAAATGAGATTTACCAGGCAGGTGCGAGAAGACATGAACGAACTGCGGACCGGCCGAAGCGCTTTGTTGCTGATGGATCTGCAGGCCGGCATCATTGCCAATTACGCGGATGCGGAATATCTGTCGCGCATACAAGAGGCGCTCACGTCGGCGCGGCGGGCGAATATGACGGTGATATGGGTGGTGGTCCGGTTCCGCGCCGGTTACCCCGAAGTGAGCCCCCGAAACGCGCTTTTCTCCGGCCTGCGCACGAGTGGACGCCTAGTCGAGTCGGACCCGCAGAGCGAGATCCATCCGACACTGGTGCGACAGGAGGGAGACGTCGTAGTCACCAAGCGGCGCATCAGTGCCTTTGCGGGCAGCGATCTGGACGTCGTGCTGCGCTCGTCTGACATCGACTCGCTGGTTCTGGCGGGCATCGCCACAAGTGGAGTGGTTCTATCGACGCTACGACAGGCCGCGGATCTCGATTACCGGATCACGGTTCTGAAAGACGGGTGTTGCGATGCCGACCCCGAAGTGCAGCGATTACTGACCGAGAAGATTTTTCCCAGACAGGCAGCTGTTGTGTCGATCGGCGAATGGACCCGTTCACTTGCCACGATCTGCTGAAATTGCGAACGCTTTGCCGGGACAGCTGGTGATAGCCAAAGGAGCCCGAAATGACCACATTTGTGTTGGTTCACGGTGCGTGGCATGGCAGCTGGTGCTGGAAGCGCGTTCGGCGGGCATTGCAGCTGCGGGGACATGAGGTGTTCACGCCCACGCTCACCGGCGTCGGGGAGCGGATGCATCTCCTTTCGCCGAGCGTGGACCTTCGCACCCAGACGCTCGATGTGCTGAATCTCATCCGCTGGGAGGAACTCACGGATATCGTGCTCTGTGGTCACTCCTATGGAGGCATGGTTGTTTCGGGCGTCGCCGACGTCATGCCCGAGCGCATTCGCTCGCTGATTTTCCTGGATGCTTTTGTTCCGGAGCACGGCCAGAGCGTGGCGGATTTGGCGCCAATTTCATCAGAGGAACTCATCGATGGCTGGAAAAGCACCCCGATTAGCGCCGAAGCGTTCGGCGTGAATCCCGCAGACCGCGCCTGGGTCGATCGACAGTGCACGATCCAGTCTGCGGCCTGCTTTCGCCAGAGCGTGAAGCTCGAGCGGGGTGGTCTCGATCGTGTCCGGCAGATTCACTATGTCTATGCTTCCGGCTGGGCCGGCGAAGATTCCCCGTTCGCACCGTTTTATGCTCGCGCCAAGGCCCGTGGCTGGTTGACCCATCAGATCGATTGCGGTCATGACGTCATGCTCGACCAGCCGGATGCTGTGACGCAGTTGCTCCTCTCAAGCTACTGATCCGGCACGCCGTCCATCGCCGCACTCCCTGGGCAGTCAGGCGCTGCGGGCGCAGACCGGAAGGCCTTGGCTCGACCAGCCGGTTGCGGCTACCCGGCCTGACAATGCGTCGGTCACGTGTACCCGGCTACCGCCGTTCTGCAGGTGCTCCGTGGGCTTGGGCTCGCCGACCGGGGCACGCAGCTCATCACGCGGCGCCGCTCTGCCACGATGGGCCCGGCGCGCATTCCATTGGGTACGAGCGAGCGACCTCGATTCCGTGGCTCAATGCTATATGGGTTTTCCACGATGTGCGTCGCCTCGTTTGCGGATTAAAAATAGGCCAGAAGGGCGCATTTACGCATAACGACGTGGTCCAACTCGGAACGCGGCGCGAACGGAACAGATGGCTTCGCATCACCGACTGAGTTCTGCCGGCGATCGTGGACGGCTGCGGCTTGCGCTGGCGCTGATCGTGCTGCCGTTCCTGGGCTTGATCGGAATGCAGGGTTACGAAGCCCTGAATCGCCTGCCGCGCGCGGCGCTCAGCCAGAAGCTGGTCGCACACAGTTTTCAAGTCATCATGACGGCGCAGGCGCTGCGCAACGCACTGCAGGATGCGGAGCGCGATCAACGCGGCTATCTGCTCACCGCAACGCCTGCGTATCTTGCTCCTTATCGCGTCGCGATGCGCGACGCACCCGATCTTCTGGCTGATCTGACACGCCTGGCGATTCTCGACACCGATCAGCAGCGGCACATTGCCGAGCTTTCTGACCGTATCAATCTGCAGCTGCGAGAGCTGCGCGGCACCATGACGGCCTATCGGCATGCGGGGACCGGCGAGGCGCTGCGAATCGTGCGAACCAACGCCGCACGGCACACGATGCAATCGGTTGATCGTCGGATCGATGCATTGACCGCGACCGAGGACGCACTGCTCTCCCGGCGATTAGCGCTCGTCGCGGCGCAGGATCACACCATGCAGCAGATCGCACTGGCTTCGACGCTGCTCGCGGCTGCATTGATGATGTCGGGGCTGCTGCTGGTCATGCTCAATTACCGCAAGGGCAGACACTTGCAATGGGAGCTTGCCCGACGCGCTGAAGATGTCGTGCTGGCCAATCAGGAGCTGGAACGGCGCAACGTGGAGCTGGCGCACGCGACGGAGATGGCACGCGCGGCCCAGGAGGAGGCACGACAAGCCGAGCGCGCAAAGGGACGATTCCTCGCCACGGCGAGCCACGATCTTCGTCAGCCGTTGCAGGCCGTCTCACTGTTAAATGGCACGCTACGACGCACGGCGCACGAGCCCGACATTATTGATGCGCTGCGGCAACAAGACGAAGCGATCGGCGCAATGAGCCGCCTGCTGAATGCGCTGCTCGACATCAGCAAACTCGAGTCTGGTGCCGTCAGACCAGAGCCGACAGACTTTTCGGTGTCGGCGATACTGGAGGCCATGGAGCGGGAATTTCGCAGCGTCGCCGGGAGCAAGGGATTGGCGCTGCACGTTGAGACAAGCTCCGCGTGCGCCCACAGCGACCCCTCGCTCGTCGAGCAGATCGTGAGAAACCTGGTTTCCAATGCCGTCAAGTACACCCGCAAGGGGCAGGTTCTGGTTCGCGCGGTCAACGACGGTCCGTGGATCACGATCGAGGTGAGCGACACCGGCGTGGGTATCCCTCCGGATCAGATCCAGTTGCTCGGCGAAGAGTTCTATCAGGTCGGAGTGCCGAGCAACACGACTCGCGAGGGCTATGGTCTCGGCCTGAGCATTGTGCGGCGACTGGTTCAGCTGCTTGGGCTTGAAATCCAGATTCGATCCGAGGTCGGACGAGGATCAACATTCTCGATCCGTCTTCCCCAGGGCAAGACTCCATTGGTGGCCGTGACGGCCCAGCAGCAGCCGGGGCGCGAACGTGAGGAGGCGACACCGGGTGTGCAGATTTTGCTGGTGGAAGACGACCCCGAGGTGCGCAATGCGACCCGCATGCTGTTGAAAGCAGAAGGTTACAGCGTGACTGTCGCGGCGACACTGCACGAGGCGGTGCAAAAGGCCATTGATCACCCGCAGCTCGCCCTCGTGGTGACTGACTTTCACCTCGGTGCCGGTGAGACCGGGGTCCAGGTCATTCTGCGTCTGGGCGAAGTGTTGCAGCGAGCCATCAAGGCGATTCTGATTACGGGCGATACCTCCTCGGCGATCAAGGAATTGGCTCCGAATCCAAATCTTCGGGTCCTCAGCAAACCCGTTCAGGCCGAGACTTTCCTGCGGACCATCCGAGAGTTGCTCGTGGTATAGGGCTTCTCGCGCTCCGCGCGCGGGATCGCCGGCACGTGTGTGCATCGGCTGGACACCAGGAATGGGGTGCTTGCACAGCAAGGAACCGGACGCGAACGGCTTGCTCCACCAAGGCCTGCTCACCTGCGGATCTGCGCCGCCCTTGCCTCTCGACATCCCCTGTCCGCAACGCAGAGCCTGCCACGGGAGCTGTTCTTTCACAGCGCGCGCTGTTTGGCGCCTAATGACTAGTACATGAGTAGTGCGGCTCGACCACGATGCGCCTCACCGATCGCGAGACGGATATCATGAACGTGCTGTGAAAGCACGGCACATCGTCGGTTGCGGAAGTTCACGCGTACTTGCAAAGCAGTCTCGCGTACACGACCGTGCTCAGCATCCTGCGCACACGGGAGCGCAAGAATTCCGTGAGCCGAGTCAAGGAAGGGCGTGCCCACCGCCATACGGCCCGCCTCGGGCGTGAGACAATCCGGCAGCGGGCGAAAGCGGCTCTGGCGCAAAAGTTCTTCCGAGGCTTCACTAAGGCGCTGCTCGTGCGCCCTGCGGCGCGCTGCGAACCGGGATTGCGCACGATCAGTGCGGCGCTTGACGCGAGCGTCGTTAGGTTGTTCCTCGGCTTAACCGCATGGTTTGCCGAACGCATCCTGGCAGGCCGGCACGGGACCCGGCGCGGCGCATGGCTCGCCGCGCTTCGATAGATCGGCGCCGACTCGTACCAGTGGGCGTAACAGCGGCTTTTCGATAGCGATTCGAACGTATCATTTGAGGCCGTCCTCGCATTCAACACGGTCTGCAATCGCTCGAGCGGTCTCACCGGGCGGCGGATCAGCCTGTGCTGTGCTGCCAGTGCGGCAATGGAGCATGGCGATACGCTGCTCGTGGCCCAGACGGGTGGTTGGATCGCGCTGCGTCTGTGGCCCCTGGGCACGCCCCACATGAAAGTGCTGCACGGCTGCAGCGCGAACTGGACTTCATCGAGATTCAGTCCCAATAGCTGCTGTGGCCGCCGGGGCATCACGTTCATGCTCTGCTCGTGATGCTCGACGGCGAATTCTGGGCAAGGATCCTGCGCTCGAGCGCACGCTATCCGAGTGAGCAGCACGTGCTGCGTGCGCAGCTTCGGCATGCGGGCCTGGCGTGCGATCCACCTCCAGGCGGGCAGGATCCGGCGGGCGTGCCGAGCGAATCCGCCAGCAGTTCGACGAGGCGCCTGGGCAAAGCAGGATGACCGGTGCGGGCATCGCCCCCGAGTCGGAGCAGGCAGGCCTATAATGACGCACTTCGTCGCATTGCTCCGAGGGAGGAGAACGCTCTATGACCCGCCCGATCGGAATACCGGCGGCCCAGTTGGGCGAACGCAGGCGCGCCGCCGATACCGCCGCTCGCCACGCCGGTGGGCAGCCGGAGGAGTGCCGACCGCTTATGATCGGGGCGTAGCACTTTGGGTCACGGCGAGCATACCGACCCCGAGACGGAGTGCGACGCCCCGGTCTCGCAGTCGAGCGACGCCGCACCACACGCGTCAGACTTCGAGTTTGCGCAACTGGATGATCTCGGCAGCGCATTCTTTGCAGCGCTGTGTAATCCAGATGGGGGCGAGGCGCTGTACCGATTGCATGCCCCCGATGCGCCGGTGCGCCAGGGCGATGGGATCGGGCCGGCCCGGGCGATCGATGCCGATCGATTCGCGGCGACGCATCGGGACATCAGCCGGCGCGGCGAACTGCAGCTCCCCCGCTTCGCTTCGGCGCGGTTGCGCCAGATCTGCCGCAGCGAGCGCGCGACGGAGGCGATCGCCTGGTTCGAAGCGCAGGAAAGCCGTGAGTCACGCCAGATATTCGTCGCCTTCGGTGTGCGCACCGAGGACGCCGGTCCGCGGGTGGTGTGGAGCTCGCCCGCTGAGCAGATGCTGCCCTGGTCATTCCGTGAAGGCTTGCTGCAATCCCTCGCGGACTATCCATGGATGCGCCGGGCCGAACCGGCGCTCCCCCGCAGCCTCCTCGATGCGGGCTACTTCCGGCGCTACTGGCGGCCGGCGCTGCAATTCTCGACGCTGCCCGAGGCTCGCTTCAGCTGTCATATGAGCGGGGCGTGCTGCCGACACGATTATGAGATCACCCTGCCGCCGGAAGCGCAGTTGTTACTCGATGCAATGCCCTGGGACACGCTCGCGCCGGCACTCGCCGGCACTCGCCTGCCAGTGCGCGCCGATGGTCAACTGCAGCTGAAGTCACCCGAGGAAGTCTGCCGGTTCCTGGGCGCGGGGAATCAATGTTTGATTCACCGCACCCTCGGGCGGCAACCGTTCGGTGCGTGTTGCGTGTTTCCGTTTTCATTCGCGCAAACGCCGCAAGGCATCGCGGTCGGCTTGAGCCCGATTTGCGCCAGCGCGCGACACGGGCACGGCATTCCTGCTCACCAGCGCCTCGAGGATTTACGTGAGCGGCTGGTCCATGCGCGACCGCGCTCGACCGACAGCTACCGCCTGGCGCCGGGCGTTGCGCTAGCCTGGGAGCCGTTCCGAGACATCGAGCAGGGACTGTGTGATTGTCTTGCCGCCGAGGAGATGCCGCTGCGGCGGCGACTACATGTCGGCGCCCGGCTGCTCGGCGCCCTCGCGGATGGCAGTCCCGTGGACGTACCCGCTTGGCGCAGCGAGCCGGTTCCAGCGCTGACCCCGGAACTCCGCGCGGCCATTCACGGCATGCTCGCGCGCCTGCTCGGCTGGAACCGCGCGGTGCTGCGGGAGCTGCCGCGCGAGATACCCGAGAGTCTGCCGACGCTGGAGGTCGAGGAGTCCGCTGTCATGGCGCAGATTCTGCGCAACACGCTCTTCTGCAAGGTGTACTCGTATCCGCTTGATCTCACGACCGCGCACAATTATCTGATCGTGTTGTACCTGTTGGCATTACTCATGCAGTCGGCAGCGCCTGGTCCGTTGCCGGAGCAGATGTGGCGCGAACTGGGCTCACTCGGGGTACACGGCCTGCTGAAGAACATGCTGCACGACGGCATGCCCGAGGGCTTTCGCACCCTGCTCGGCCGGAGCGAATTTGGCGTATGGATGCTGGCCGCCTGAACGGCACCGTTCAGTGGCGGCCGGAGTGCCCGAAGCCACCGGCACCCCGTTCGCTCTGCTCGAAGTCCTCCACCACCTCGAGCGTCACCTGTATCACGGGCACGATCACGAGCTGAGCGATTCGTTCGCCCGGCTGAACGACGAACGGCTCATGTCCGCGGTTCCAACAGGACACCATGAGCTGTCCCTGATAATCCGAGTCGATTAGTCCGACCAGATTGCCAAGTACCACGCCATGTTTGTGACCGAGTCCCGACCGGGGCAGAACCACAGCGGCGAGTTGCGGGTCCCGCAGATGAATGGCCATGCCGGTCGGAACAAGCTCCGCGCGGCCCGGAGCCAGGGTGAGCGGCTCATTGACGCAGGCGCGCAGATCCATGCCAGCGGAACCGGCCGTTGCATAAGCGGGCAGCGGAAACTCGCGACCAAGTCTGGGATCGAGTATGCGGATCTTCAGCGGCCGCGCCACCGCACCGCCGCTGCTCAAGCGTGCACCTGTGCAGGCGGCCGCGAAGCCGCTGCCGCGACGTAGGACTCGCCGATCAGCCGGATCAGGTCCCGCGCGAGCGCCAGTTTCGGACCGGCACCCAGATCCTGGCGAGCGTTGCGCCACAGCACGATCAAGTGGTTGTCCTCACAGTCAAAGCCCTTGGTGTGACTGACTTCGTTGGCCGCGATCATGTCCAGGTTCTTCTTCACCAGTTTCGCGCGGGCATTGTGTTCGACAGACTCGGTCTCGGCCGCAAAGCCCACGACGAATGGCCGGTCCGGCCGCGCGGCGACGCTCGCCAGCACATCCGTGGTCCGTTCCAACTCGAGCTGCAACCGCTCACTCGTCTTCTTGATTTTTTGCCCGCACGGGTGCGCCGGACGATAGTCCGCGACCGCAGCGGTGGAGATGAATATGTCTGCGGCGGCCACCTCCGCCTGCACTGCCGCGAACATCGCCTCGGCGCTTTCCACGTCCACCCGCCGAACGCCGGGCGGCGTCGGCAGCGAGACCGGGCCGCTCACCAGCACCACTTCGGCCCCTGCCTCACGCGCGGCCTGCGCGACCGCAAATCCCATCTTTCCCGAGCTGCGGTTACTGATGAATCGGACCGGATCGATGCACTCTCGAGTGGGGCCAGCGGTGATCAGCACTCGCCGTCCAGATAGCGGGCCGGTGGCCGGCAGCAGCGCAGCCAGGCGATCGGCAAGCTCCGCCGGCTCGAGCATGCGCCCCTCGCCCACCTCGCCGCACGCCTGGGCGCCCTCGGCAGGACCGAAGACTCGCACGCCCCGCTGGCGCAAGCACTCGACGTTGGCCACCGTGGCGCTATTGGCCCACATCAGCCGATTCATGGCCGGCGCGACCGCAATCGGTGCGGCAGTCGCGAGACAGACCGTGGCGAGCAGATCATCGGCGCGACCCGCCGCCAGGCGGGCGAGGAAATCGGCGCTTGCCGGCGCGACCAGCACCACCTCGGCCCACCTCGCCAGCTCGATATGGCCCATCGCGGCCTCGGCTGCACTGTCCCACAGGTCCGTGCGCACCGGCCGCCCGGAGAGGGCCTGGAACGTCAGCGCGCCGATGAACTCGCGGGCGGCGGCCGTCATGACGACCTGAACCTCAGCACCGCGCTCGCGCAAGCGGCGCACGAGCTCCGCGCTCTTGTACGCCGCAATGCCACCGGTGACTCCGAGCAGGATACGTTGACCTTGCATGCCGGCGATTATCCGGCTCCGCTCCCCCGAGACGCAAACCGGGTGCGCATTTGTGGACGGAGGCGACGCTTACTGCCCTCCTCAAATGCCGGCGACGAGCCGCAGGATGCCTTGGCCCGCAACGGAGCACGCTCATGCCGTCGGTTGAAGCCCCTGCAATACTCGCGATTCGCGACTGGCCGCGCGCCGAACGGCCGCGCGAGAAGCTGCTCGACCGCGGCTCACAGGCACTCTCGGATGCCGAGCTGCTGGCGCTGCTGATTGGCTCGGGTACCCGCGGGTGCTCGGCGGTGGAGCTGGCCCGCGGTCTGCTGGCGGACTTCGGCTCGCTGCGCGCGCTGCTGGTTGCCGAGCGGTCACGCTGGACGCGCAAGGGGCTCGGTCCGGCGCGCTACGCCGCGATCCAGGCGGCCGTGGAGCTCGCTCGTCGCCACCTGCAGGAGGAATTGCGTTGCGGCGAGCCGCTCACCTCGCCGCAAGCGGCGTTCAGCTTTCTGCTGGCACAACTGCGCGACCGTCCCTATGAGGTGTTCTGCTGCCTGTACCTGGACAACCGGCATCGGCTGATCGCGTTCGAGGAACTATTCCGCGGCACCGTCGACTGCGCACAGGTGCATCCCCGTGAGGTCTTACGCCAAGCCCTGCGGCACAACGCGACAGCGCTCATTCTGGCCCACAACCATCCCTCCGGCGGTCTCGAGCCGAGTCCGGCGGATGAAGCCATCACGCGACGACTGAAGGCCGGACTTTCGCTGATGGACATGCGGGTCGTCGATCACGTCATCGTGGGTGGCAGTCGCTGCTATTCGTTCGCCGAGCACGGACTGCTGTGAGCACGCGGACGGCATGACTGCCCGGAGAAAATTGCGCTTTGTCATCGCTTCGCATTCTTTTCGGAGGTTTCATCGCACCAGCGCCGGCCTGTGTGGTCTGATTCGCGCATGAGGTCGAGCCGCCCCGCCCGGGCGGCCGAATGCGGGCCGCGTGGAGCGCGGAAACAACAAGCAAGGGCGAGCGAGCCGGACACCTTCCGCGTCCGGCTGCGCCACCCCGTGCGCCACAATTCCGGTCGGCATTCGCAAGTCGGAGAGCCCCGGCCACGCCGGCCGGCACTGCCGCATGGACTGATTGGCGGGCGAACGCGAGAACCGCAGTCGCCCAGGTTGCGCCTGCTCAGGAGGAGCAGTGCCGCCGCGATGGAGCGCGAAGTTGCCAGAGTAATGACAAGTATGTTTGCTCACCGAGGTTAGCCATGTCTCAAGACGATCATCGCCACGATCCTTCCCGCCGGACGTTTCTCGCCGCTGCCGCCGTCGTCACCTCGGCAGCGGTCATTGGACTGCGTCCCCGTCGGGCCGAGGCGGCCGCTCTGCCGCTGCTCTCGCAGAGCAATAACCCCCTGGCGAAGTCGATGGGTTACGAGCCCGACGCCGTGCAGGTCGACAAAGCCAAGTACCGTACCTACGCGCCGGGCGAACACTGCGCCGTGTGCCAGTTCTTCCAAGGTGCCGCCGGGGAGAAAGCCGGCTATGCGGGCTGTCAGCTCTATCCGGGCTACCGCGTAGCCGCGCAGGGCTGGTGCGCCTCCTTCACGGCCCGCAGCTAAGCGGCGCAAGCCCGCCCGCTACGGCCGGCGCTGCGCCGGCCGTAGCGGGTAGACTCCCTTGGCGGCCGGGATATCCGTGGCAACCGAGCTGCCGGCCCCCTGGGTCTTGCCGCCACGCTGCTCTGCTGGTATAAAGGCCGGCTCCTGCGGACGGGGAAGTCCCGTTTGCACCAAGTCATTGATTTTTAAGGTCGTTGCATATGTCGCGCGTCTGCGAGATCACCGGCAAGGGGCCGGCTGTCGGAAATCGCGTCTCCCACGCGAACAACAAGAAGCGCCGCCGCTTCCTGCCCAATCTGCATAATCAGCGGTTCTGGCTGGAAACCGAAAAGCGCTGGGTTTCGCTGCGCGTATCGGCGCACGGCCTGCGCACCATTGAAAAGAAGGGTATCGACCAGGTCGTGGCGGACCTGCGCGCCCAGGGCATGAAGATCTGAAGGCGGGAGCTTAAGCGATGCGAGACAAGATCAAACTGCTTTCCAGCGCCGGCACCGGCCACTTCTACGTGACGACCAAGAACAAGCGCCTGCACCCGGACAAGCTCGAAGTGCGCAAGTTCGACCCGGTGGCGCGCAAGCACGTCGCCTACAAAGAAGCCAAGATCAAATAACCGGGCACCACGGGCGGCCGATTACGCCCGCGGCTCTATGTCACGCAGGTGGCGGTGCGAGGAAATCCACGCGCCGAGCCAGCCCAGGCACATCCCGCCACCGAACAAGGCGAGCAGTTCCCGTCCCGCGAGCCCGGTCAGCTCGAAGCCGCTGCCGTAAAGGTGCGCCAAGTGCTCCACCGGAGCCCTCAGCCCGAGCACTGCCCCTTCCAGGACGAGCCAGGCGAGCAGCGCGCCACCCAAGCCGTACAACATGCCAGTGTAGAGGAACGGGCGGCGCACAAATGCATTTGAACCGCCGACCAGCTTGGTCACCTCAATTTCGGCGTGCCGATTCAGAATTTCCAGGCGGATGGTGTTACCGATCACGGCGAGCACGCCCGCGCCGAATAGCACGGCCGCGATGCCGACCAGGCGGCGCACGACCGCCAGAATGGCATTGAAACGCAGCACCCATTGAGCATCGAGCTGCACCATGTCCACCTCCGGCCATCGCGCAAAGGTCCGCCGCAATGCCTCGAGGGAAGCCACACCGCTCGCGCTCGCACGCGGCACGATCCGGAGCACGTTCGGCAGCGGATTGGTCTGCAATGCATCGAGCGCCGCGCCAAAGCCTGAATACTGACGAAACTGCCGCAGTCCCTCAGCAGCCGAAATGACGCTCACCGTGGCGACGCCCGGCACAGCGCGTGCATCGACCGCAAGCTCTTGGGCACGCGAGAGTGACACGCCGTGCTTGAGGTAGACGGACATGTCGACGGCCCGCCCCACCCCCCCCGTAGCCGATTGCGCGTTGCGCACCAGCAGACCGAGCGCCGCCGGCAGCGCCAGCGCAAGCCCGATGACCAGCAGTGTCAAGCCCGTAGCGAGCGGCGCCCGCGCCAGCCGTCCCAGCGCGCCAAGCAGCGCCTGAACGTGGCGGGTCACGACTGTGCCGGGCGTCATGGCGGGTTCAGCGGCTCGCCACCAGAGAGGGCAGCGGATCGGGCGCACCGCCCGCGAGCTGACCGCTCGAGAGCGTCAGCTCACGGCCGCCGAACTCGCGCACGATATGCAGGTCGTGTGTCGCCACCAGCACGGTCACGCCAACATCGCTGAAGCGCTTGAACAACCTCATGACCTCCAGCGCCAGATCCGGATCCAGGTTGCCGGTCGGCTCATCGGCCACGATCAGCGGTGGCTTGGCCACAATCGCCCTTGCGATGCCCACGCGCTGCTGCTCGCCGACCGACAGCTCCATCGGTAGCATCCGCTCCTTACCCAGCAAACCCACCTGATCCAGTGCGGCGCGCACCCGCTTGTCTACTTCCGCAAGCGGTGCCCCGGCCACGACGAGCGGCAGCGCGACGTTATCAAACACGGGGCGATCCGCGAGCAGCTTGTGATCCTGGAAGACCACGCCGATCTGCCGACGGAAAGCCGGAATATGCCGCGCCTTGAGTGTTGCGGTGCTGCGTCCATTCACTGTCACGTTGCCGCGCGTCGGACGCTCCAGCAACGCAATCAGCTTCAACAGCGTACTCTTGCCTGCGCCGGACCGTCCGGTGAGAAACACCAGTTCACCACGATCAACGAAGAAACTGACGTTGGTCAGCGCTTCGCGTCCGTTCGGATAGCGTTTGCTGACGCGCTCGAGCAGGATCATGCGGGCCTCTGCGGCGCAGTCACGCCGGCCCCCTCGACCAACGCCGTAGCGAATGCGTGGGCGTCAAATTCGCCAAAATCGCCGGGCTGCTCACCGATACCGATGAAGCGGATGGGCAATCCCAGACGACGCGCGATGGCGATCACGATCCCGCCCTTGGCAGTACCATCGAGCTTGGTGATCACCAGACCGCTCACGCCGACTGCCTGGTGAAACTGCACGGCCTGCGCAAGGGCGTTCTGGCCCTGATTGGCATCGAGCACGAGCAACACCTCGTGCGGCGCGAGTGGATCACCGCGCTGCAGGACGCGCTTGACCTTCTTCAGCTCCTCCATCAAGTGCGACTGGCTGTGTAGCCGGCCGGCGGTATCGGCGATCAGGACATCGGTATGGCGCGCGCGCGCGGCCTGCAGTGCATCGAACGCCACCGCGGCAGGGTCCGCACCCGCGTGCTGCGCAATGCAGCTCGAACCGGTGCGCTCGGCCCAGATCGACAGCTGCTCGATGGCCGCAGCCCGAAACGTGTCGCCGGCAGCCAGCATGACGCTGCGGCCCTCGTCGGTGAAGCGGCGCGCCAGCTTGCCGATGGTCGTGGTCTTGCCCGAACCGTTTACACCGACCACCAGAATGGTAAAGGGCTTGCGGTCGGCATCGATACGCAGCGGCAGGGCACAGGGCTTGAGAATTTCCTCCACCGCCGCGCGGAGCGCCCCGATCAGCGCCTCGACGTCAGCGAGCTCCTTGCGCGCCAAACGCTTGTTCAAGCCAGCGAGGATGAATTCGGTTGCCTCGACGCCCACATCAGCGGTGAGCAGCCGGGTCTCGAGCTCCTCGAGCAGCTCGGCGTCGATCTTACGGCCGCGGAACACATTGAAAAGGTCGAACGAGAGCGTACTGCGACCAAGTCGCTGCGCCAGGCGCTTCAGAAAGCCCTGACGTTGTGCGCCGCCGGACGGCGCTTCTTGAGTATCACGTCCGAACATGGGTGCGGGCTAGTGTATCGTAGCGGCCCGGTCCGCAGGTTCGAAAGACAGCGCGTGAGCAGTCCGTCCTCGACACACCGGCGCGGCGCAGCCGCGCGAGTGCTGCGCATCATCGGCGGCACGTGGCGGGGACGTCGGCTGCGCTTCCCCGACGCACCAGCCATCCGACCGACGCCCGACCGCGTCCGCGAGACTCTGTTCAACTGGCTTGCGCCAGTGATGCCTGGCGCCCGCTGCCTCGACTTGTTCGCAGGCAGCGGTGCACTGGGTCTTGAAGCCCTGTCGCGCGGGGCGGCACAGGTGACCTTCGTCGAACGCGACCGATCTGCCGCCCAGTCGATCGAGGCGTGCCTGCAGCAATGGGATCATGAGCGCCGACACACTTGGCGCATTGTCAGTGCTGAGGCCGAGGCGTTCCTGGCGGGCCGCGCACAGCCGTTCGACATCGTCTTTCTCGACCCCCCCTTCGCCTCGGGGCTTCTGCCGGTGGCGTGTGCGCGGCTGGAGGCCGGCGGCTGGCTCGCGGCGACCGCCCGCATTTATCTCGAATGCCCCGCGGCAAGCCTCCCGCCGGTGCCGCCGAACTGGCGGCATGAGCGGGACAAGCGCTCGGGACAGGTCGGGTATCATCTGTATCTGCGACACAGGGGGATCGCCGCCGAATGAACCGTCACGCCGTCTATCCGGGCACTTTCGATCCGATTACCAATGGCCACCAGGACTTGGTGCGCCGCGCCGCCAGCATTTTCGAGCAGGTGATCGTCGCGATCGCGGCCAATCCCAACAAAGCGCCGATGTTCCCGCTCGAGGCACGGGTCGATATGGCCCGGCGCGTGCTGAGCGATCTACCGAACGTGCGAGTGCTGGGCTACGCCGGTCTCACGGTGGAGTTCGCGCGCAAGCAGGGCGCTCAGGTCATCGTCCGTGGCCTGCGTGCGGTGTCGGACTTCGAGTTCGAGTTCCAGTTGGCCAACATGAGCCGTCATCTCGAGCGGGACATCGAGACGGTATTCCTCACGCCGCAGGAGCAATTCACGTTCATCTCCTCGACGCTGGTCCGCGAGATCGCGGTGCTGGGCGGTGACGTGAGCGAATTCGTGCACCCGATCGTCGAAGAAGAGCTGAAGAAGCGTCGCGGTAACTGAGCGCTCAGCGCTGACACACCGGACAGTAGTAGCTCGAACGAGCCTGCTGGACGCGATGGCGGATCGGCGTCGCGCAGACCCGGCAGGATTGGCCGGCACGCTCATAGACATAGAGTTTTTGGCGGAAATAGCCCGGCGAGCCATCCGCACCCACATAATCACGCAGGGTCGTTCCGCCGACGCGTATTGCTTGCGACAACACCGCACGCACCGCGCTGACCAGGCGTGCTGTCTCGGCGCGCTTGAGGCGGCGAGCCTGGCGACCCGGCCGAATCCGCGCCCGGAACAGCGCCTCGTTGGCGTAGATGTTGCCGACGCCCACCACCAGGTGGCTATTCATGAGCAGCTGCTTGACGGCGAGCCGCCGCCCGCGGCTGATTTGCCAGAGATACTCGGCATTGAATGCGGCATCGAACGGCTCAGGCGCCAGATCGCGCAGCAATCGGTGCTGCGCGGGGTCCGTATCTGTGTAGTGCAGACTGCCGAAGCGGCGCGGATCGTTGAAACGCAGGACCCGACCGGAATCGAGCCGCAGGTCGTACTGATCATGGGGCAGCCGGGGGACGCCGGCATCGAGGACGCGCAATGACCCGGACATGCCGAGATGCACGATCAACGTCCCGCCTTCGAGCCCGATGAGCAGGTATTTGGCCCTCCGCCCAGCACCGGTGATGCGTTGGCCGGCCAGCAGCCCCGGCAGCTCGCGCGCGACCGGCCAGCGTAACCGCCGCTCATACACCTGCAGCGCCGTGATCGTCCGACCGGTGACGTGCGGCTCGATACCGCGCCGGGTGGTTTCGACCTCAGGAAGTTCCGGCATGCCTGCACCGATCCCGGTGAACGTGAACCACGGAATGATGCAGCCCGCCTGGCCCGCCGTAGCGGCTCCCGGCAAGCGCGAGCCTTAACCCGCCCGTTTGCGCGGCAGCATGCGCCGCAGCACCGAGTCGCGCATCACATAGTGGTGCATCAGAGCCGCAGCGGCGTGCAGTCCGGCGACGATCACCAGGATGTCCGCCAAGTCACTGTGCAGCTCGCTGATGGTGTGGATGACCGAGGGGGTCGCGAAACCTGGCCGCTGGAATTTGAACCAGTCGAACACCGGAACGCCGTGCACCCAGGCACGCGCCACTCCGAATCCCACGGTGAGCACGAGCAGCAGATAGAGCCCGTAATGCGCACCCTTGGCGATGAGGTTCAGCAGTCCCTCGTCCGCGGCGGGCAGGTGACGCCCGCCCGAGGAGCGCCACACGATGCGCACCAGTATGACCGCACCGACGAGCATACCGAGCAGCATGTGCACTCCGAGTGCGGACAGCCGGGGGGAGCCCTTCGGGAAGAAACTGAGCGACTGCCCGAGCAGCCAGAGCGTGGCGACCAGCAGGGCAGTCAGCCAGTGCAGAAAAATGCTGAAGCCGTCGTATTTCAGCTCGCGGGTCGCGGTCGTTGCCGTGGAAGCCAAGTGGGATCCCCTTCTGGTTGCGGAAGCAGCGGAACTACAGGGCCAAACAAGCGCTGCGCTCACAATAGCCGGTAATTTTGAACGAATGATGAAATTGGCGGGCTTTGGGCCGAGGTCGAGCGCAAAAAGTTCCTTAAGCATGAACGTGACAGTTAAATAAAAGGTCGGTATCAGATGGGAACCCCGGGGCCGGATTAGCACTCAAATTACCCGAGTGCTAAAATTGCACTAAAGCGTTATGGGAGCCTCCATGAGTACTGCGACTGCATTGGTTGCCCGGCCGTGCGAGTTCTCGCTTGCCGGACCCATCGGCAGCGTCGATGCCTACGTCGACCGGGTGAGCCGTATCCCTGTCCTTGACCGCGAAGCCGAGCACGCTCTCGCTGTGCGGTTCCGCGACGAGGGTGACCTGGAGGCGGCCCGCCAGCTGGTGCTTGCCCATCTGCGCTTCGTCGTGCACATCGCGCGCGGCTACCGCGGTTACGGACTGCCTTTCGGGGATCTGATCCAGGAGGGCAACGTGGGCCTGATGAAAGCCGTCAAGCGCTTCGATCCGGCGTTGAACGTGCGCATGGTGTCCTTCGCGGTACACTGGATCCGCGCTGAGATTCACGAGTACGTGCTGCGCAATTGGCGGCTGGTCAAGATCGCCACCACCAAGGCACAGCGCAAGCTCTTCTTCAACCTGCGGCGAATGAAGAAGAACCTGACCTGGCTGACGGCTGAGGAAACCGCTGCGGTGGCGCGCGATCTGGGCGTCACGCCGGGCGAAGTGACGGAGATGGAAAAGCGTCTGGCAGCGCACGACCTCGCTTTTGATCCGGCACCGGATGCGGATGAGGAAGAGACTTACAGCCCCGCCGCGTATCTGCCGGCTCCGGATGCCGACCCGGCTGCCCAGGTTGAGGAGTCCGAATGGGAAAGCGACTCCGCAGTCCGCCTGCGCAGCGCCCTGGATCGGCTCGATGAGCGCAGCCGCGACATCCTCGAGCGTCGCTGGATGCGCGAAGACAAGGCGACGCTGCACGAGCTGGCCGGACAGTACGGTGTGTCGGCCGAGCGGATCCGCCAGATCGAAGCCAATGCGCTCGGTAAGCTGCGCACACTGATGGCCCCGGAGCCCGTAACGGCCTGAGATCCGCGCCTGTGCGGCCTGCGCCTAGCGGCAGGCCGCCTGCACCGCGGCGGCCACCCGCTCGTGCACGGTCTTATCGAGCGGGTCTGGCACGAGCGCGTCTTCCTGTGCGAGCGGCGCGAGTTCCGCCAGCGTCTGTGCCGCGGCCATGAGCATCGCGTCCGTGAACTGAGTGGCCTTGGCGGCCAGCGCACCCTTGAACAGCCCGGGGAACGCCAGCACGTTGTTGATGCCTTTGCCGTCAGCGGCGAATGCGGCACCGTGCTCACGCGCCACGTGCGGCTCGATCTCGGGGTCGGGATTCGAGAGCGCCAAAATGACCTGACCGGGCCGGACCCATTCCGGCCGGATGAGGCCCTTGACCCCGGTGGTCGCGACCACGATGTCGGCGCGACGCATGATCTCCTCGAGGCTCGTCCCCTCGGCGCCGAGCGCCTCGATGCGCGCGATCGCAGCGGGATTTCGGTCCGCACCCAGCACGTGATTGACGCCGTAGGCACGCAGCAGGCGCACGATACCCGTGCCCGCCGCCCCGAGCCCGATCTGTCCGACGGTGCTCTGCGGAAGGCTGCGTTGGGCGCGCCGCGCCGAGTTGATCAGCGCGGCGAGCGCCACGACCGCCGTGCCGTGCTGATCGTCGTGCAGTACCGGCTTGCGCAGCCGCTCGCGCAACCGCGTCTCGATCTCGAAACACTCGGGTGCGGCGAAGTCCTCGAGCTGAATGGCGCCGAAGGACAGATGAATGCCGGCAATGAGCTCCACGACCTGCTCGACGCCGGTCTGCTCGAGCAGGATCGGCACGCCCGACAGCCCGACGAGGTCCGCGAACAGCGCCGCCTTGCCCTCCATCACCGGCAGACCCGCGAGCGGGCCAATGTTACCGAGTCCGAGGATCGCGGTGCCATTGGTGATGACCGCCACGGTGCTGTCGATGGCGGTATAGTCGTGCGCGAGCTGCGGGTCCTGCCTGATCGCCAGGCATACCCGCGCGACCCCTGGGGTATACACATCGCGCAGCGTCTGCAGCGTGTTGATGGGCAGGCTTGCGACCATGCGAATCTTGCCGCCGCGGTGGCGATTGAAGACGCGGTCCGATTTGCCGATGAAGCGGGCATTGGGCAGCTGATCGATACGCTGGTACAGATCGTGATTGGCCTGCTCATCCATCTCCAGGGTGATTTCCCAAAGCGTGCGGCCCTGCACGCGCCGCACGGCGCTCAGGTGCTGAATGGTCAGACCTGCCTCGGCAATCACCTGCAGGACGCTCGCCAGGCTGCCCGGCTGGTGGACGGTCTCGACGTTCAGGATCTCGGGTATCTTCATTTGTTGGCTGGTGTATTCCCGTGAAGCGGTGGTTGCACTATAAGCGCCCCACCTGAATTGTGGCTTAAACGATCTGATGCGACCTTGGCTGAAGCTGCTGCTGCTGATCCTGGTGAGCCTGGTGCTGCCCTGGGATGGGGTGCGCTATGCACGCCAGATGGAATCCGCACTGCGCCAGAGCGAACGGGAGGATCTGCGTTCGCTCGCCGGCACGCTCGCGGCCTCGCTCGAAGGCCGTCTGCATCTCATCTACCGATACCCCTCGCTCGGTCCGAACGCCGGCCGCTACGACCTGATTCCGGTTCTGCTCCCCGCGCCGGTCTCTGTCGAAGGCTACGCCGACGGCTGGCCGCGCAGCAGCCGCCTCTGGCATCGCTTCGGCAGCGGCCCACATCATTTCGCCATCCTCTGCGGCGTGTATGGCAGGGTCCTATATGTCTTGCTGCGGGTCGCCGATCCGCACCTGGTTTTCGATGCTCCGCTCGGCGATCCGCTGCGCCGCAGCGGCATCGGGGATCGCATCTGGATCGGCTTTCGCGGCGTGCAGGGACATCTGCACGCGGAGTTCCTGGCGCTCACCGGCGCCGGACCCGTCGTGGCACACCGGATTGTCCGGGGCGAATACGGCCGGCGGCGCGCCGTCATGGACCCGCGCATCATCGGCGCGTTACAACCGCACTCCGGCGGGTATGACGTCGAGATGTCGCTGCCGCTCTCGATGCTCGGGGGTCCATTCGGAATCCTGGTCGACGATCGCAACGGACTCGGTCAACCGCCCGTCCGCTACGGCATGCTGAGTCACACTCCCCTGCAGCCGCGCGGTGGCCTGATCCTCGCCTCGGCGGCGCTGCCCGCCTATCTGCACCGGCTGCTGCGCCCCGGTCTGCGCGTGGCCGTCACGACGCCCTCCGGCGCGGTACTGGCACGGGCCGATAGCCCGCACGTACCGGCCATTCCGGCGCAGCAGCCAGGGCTGCTGGCCCGGCTGTTCCGCCGCCTGATCGGGCCCGACGACCCGACCCACATCAGCGCCGACGCCCCAATCCGCGGTGCCGGGGGTCGCGGCGTGATCGCGCACCTGAAGATCACGCAGACCTCCAATCGCTGGGCACGCCTGCGCGACAGGACACTCGAGCAGATGTTGAACCTGACACTGGCCACGAGCGCGCTTGCGCTGCTCGTGGCGGTCGCTCTCGCCGCGCAGCTGCTGAGCCACGCGTGGCGGCGCCATCACACTCACCGCGGAGGCTGATAGTGAGCCACTACCCGCGCCGCGCTCGAGCGGGGGGAAGAAGTGTCATTCCGCTTGCATCGGCCGAGCTTCTCGCGCACCATTCGCGCCGCGTCGCGGGGTGTGGTGCCGCCTGCGACGCCCAGCGATGGCGGTCCGGACCCCCAGGAGGTGTGGCGAGCAAGATGAAGCAGCCCATTGCGTCGCGCGAATGCGATCCCCGGCCTGCTCTGTGCAGCGTCAATTCGTATCTGGAAAAGAATTTTCCCGACTTCTTCGCCGAGGCCCGTTTTCAGGTCGGCGACGATGATTATTTTCTCTATGCGCGATTCGGGCAGTACCTGGCCCGCACCATTGAACAGAATCGCGCGCCCCGTCAGAAAATCTACCGTGGGTTCACCGTGCTCAATAAGATGGCGCGCGTCTCGGCACGACATCCCGGTATCCGGCAAATGCTCGTTTCCGGCCCGCTCGAATACATTGTCGATGCGCCCAAGGCGCGCGCGCTGGCGCGCAAGCGGCTCTCGCCGGTCGCCCAGGGATACCTCGAGAGTCTGTGCGAGTAATCGGCCATGAGCGCGCTGCGCGGAGCCGTTTCACGGGACGAGGCGCACGCAGTCAATCGGTTCTGGTTCGGCCGGGCACCGCTCGGCCTGCACACCCTGCGCGAGCGTGAGCGGCTGTGGTTCGGCGCGAGCGCGAGTGTGCAGGAGCTCGCCGCGACCGACGAGTTGATCCGTGTGCGCTTCGCTGACCTGATGGGCCGCGCAGCCGAGGGCGTCCTCGACGCCTGGGCATCGAGTCCACACCGGCGCCTCGCACTGATCCTGTTGCTCGATCAGTTGCCGCGCAACGCCTTCCGGGGAACCGCCCGCGCCTTCGCCACCGACGAGCAGGCGCTCGCCCTGGCGCTCTCCGGGATTCAGGCGGCGGCCGATGCTGCCCTCTCGCCCCTGGAGCGGGTGTTTCTGTGCATGCCGCTGCAGCATGCCGAACGGCTCGATGTGCAGGAGGAGTCCGTCGCCGCCTATCGCCGGTTACTCGAGGAGGCACCGAGCGATCTGCGGCCATTTTTCATCACCGCGCAGGCGTCCGCCGAGCGACACCACGCCATCATCCAGCGCTTCGGGCGCTTCCCGCACCGCAACGAGGCTCTCGGGCGTCCGAGCACCCCTGAAGAGCTGGCCTATCTGAACAACGGCGCGGAACGCTTCGGACAGTAGCCTGCGTCGCGGCGGCGCACCGCCGGCCGCCTCGATTTGGTGCATCGCCGCGGTGCCGAGGTCCAATTCGATGCACGGGAACCCGTCTGGACCGGTCCCGGCATGGCTGGCGGCCCGACCACCGACATGGCATGACGATTGCATCGCTTCACGTCCACGATGTTCCGACCGCCGTCATGATCCGCCTGTCCCGTCCGCCGCCCACCCGCAGCCTGCGGGTGTTCTGCGTCGCGGCGCGTCATCGCAGCTTCAAATTCGCTGCCGACGAGCTGCATCTGACGCCCTCTGCCGTCAGCCACCAGATGAAGGAGCTGGAAGAGACGCTTGGCACTCGATTGTTCGAACGCAAACCGCGCTCTCTCGAGCTGACACGCGCCGGGGCGGCGCTCGTAGAGGAGGTCGAGCCGTTGCTCGAAGCGCTCGACCGCAGCGTTGCGCAAATCGTCCGCGGCGGTGGCCGGCGCAAGGTGCGCATGGTGCTACCGCCATTTTTCGCGAGCGAGTTGCTCATTCCGCGCCTCGGCGAGTTCTGCGCCCGGCATCCAGGCATCGATATCCAAATCGATTCGCACGACCCGCGGCCCGCCGTACATTCGCTCAGCGCGGACGTATCCGTTCTTCTTCTCGATGCCGCGCCGCAGGGGCTGCAGTGCGCGCGGCTGTTTCCGCTATCGCTGAGCGCCGCATGCGCGCCACAGCACCTGCCGACGATCGCCCAGCATGGCAGCACCGTGTTCGCGCAATTCACGCTGATTGTTCACAAACCGTCGGCCGACGCCTGGCCTGCCTGGGCACAGGAAGTTGGAATCGCCACACCCGAACCGGCCCGCGTGCTTGAACTCGACACCCTGCACGCGGTGGTGCGCGCCGCCGAGCATGGTGTCGGCATCGCGCTGGTGCCGACCCGACATTGTTACCGATCGTTCCACGCCGGCACCCTGGTGCGCGTCTTTGCCGTTGAATTGCCTACCGCCGACAGTTATTACCTTGTCTACCGCGCGAAAGACGGTGACAAGCCGGCTGTGCGCGCGCTGATCGACTGGCTGCATGAGACATTCGGCTGCGAATTGGCGGATCAGTGTGTTGAATGAGATTCGCTCATGCATCGCAATAATCTTTTTGCTTGTAGCTGTCACATTCGCCCCCTATTCTGGCCACACGCCCGGGCAGCAGCCCCGAGCGACGCCCGAGTCACCAGGAGGAAGAACATGACATCGCACTGCAAAAAGCGTCGAATAGCGTCTTTGGCGGTGTCTGCAGTCCTCGCTCCGGCGGTCTCGGCAGCCACCCTCCCCGGCGCTCAACCGCCTCGCTTACTCATGCGCGCGTACGGTGCCGCACGGGGCCGGCGGGATCGGCCTGCAGGTCGGCATTGCGCCGCGCTACGACAGTTGCGCACGCCAAGCGTTGCGGGACTCGACCCGCGCGGTCTGGCAGACATTTGTTGCGTAGCATTGGCGATGAGGCAGCGCTGGCGTGCCGAGGCAGCGGCCTGTCCGAATCGAGCGGTGCGGCGCGGTGATGCACACGGCGCCCCTGCCGACCTCGGCACGGCGAGAGCGCTCGCGCCTCGGGCCGGATTCGTCTTCACCCACTTCGCGGCTTTAAGGTCGCATCGGACGGACACGCGCGCTGACGCCAGTTGAAGGATCCGGGAGACGGGGCGGACTCTCCCCCCCCTCATGAGGCCGCCTCGTCTCCCGGAATCCACCGCCCGTCCCGACATCCGAACGGGTCCGGGAGACGGAACGGCAGCTCACCCCCCCCTCTCGAGCGCGGTCCGTCTCCCGGAATCCACCCCCAGGCCGCTCTGCAGCAGTGCCGAGCCACAACCCCGATCCGGCACGACGCAACACGCGTGAGCGCTCAGAGTGGCTGTTCGCTTCCGGCCGGCAGCGGTGCAAATTCCGGGTCCGTGAGCCGCATGTTGACTACCGGGCCGAATTCACTGAGTTGGCCGGCAAGACGCGCGGCATCACCAATGACGACCAACCTCACCCGCTCCGGGCTCGGGAATGCCTCATCGATGACCGTGCGCGCGGCCTGCGGGTCGACCTCGGCGAGACGCGCCGGGTATTCGTCGATATAACGGGTGCCGAGCCCGAAAAATTCGATATCGCCCAGCGCGCCCGCCCAGTCGGCGGCCGTCTCCAGACCGAGCGCATATTGTCCGAGCGTGTAAGCGCGCGCCGAGGCCAGCATCTCGGCGCTCACCCCGTCCTGACGCAACCGTTCGAGCGCCTGCAGAGCCATGTGGATCGCCCTCGCTGTGTTCGCGGTCTCGACGAACGAGCGGATGGCGAACTCCCCAGCGACGCTGCCGCGCACAAATCCCGAACGGGCGCCGTATGAAAGGCCCGACTTGATCCGCAGCTCCGCATTGAGCAGCGAAGTGAAGCGTCCGCCGAACAGCGTGTTGACCAGATCGAGCGCGGCCCGGTGCGGATACCGGCGGTCGACGCTCGGGGCGCCGATCCAGAAGTGCGTCTGTGCCGCCTCCGGCGCATCGATCAGCAGCACTCGCCGGCCGCTCGGTGCGGACGGCACGCCGAGCGGGGTGCGCGCGGCCGCTCGGGGCCATGAGGCAAATGCGCCACGCACGGCGTGCTCGGCCCGATGAACGTCGAGATCGCCGGCCAGGACCAGGATGAGGCGGTCGGCGCCAAAATTCGCTCGGTAGTAGCCCAGAACGTCTGCGTGAGCGATTCGCCCGAGTGACGCCTCGCTGCCGTGCACCGGCTGCGCATAGGGATGCCCGGCAAACAGCAGCGCGCGGCCGTACGCGTCGATCAGCTCGGCCGGTTCGGAGTCCTTCACCGCTTTGATGAATTCGATCTGCCGCGCCCGCAGGTGTTCGAATTCCTCGGCCTCGAGGCGCGGCTCGCGCAGCGTGTCGGCGAGCAGCTCGAGCATCAGTCCCTGGTCGCGTGCGAGGAACTGGCTGCGCAGCGCGATCGCCTCCGGGCCCGCGACAGCCCCGAAGCTGCCGCCCGCCCCTTCGACGGCTTCGGCGAATGCGTACGCGTCACGCCCACCGGCTCCCTTCTCGAGCAGCGCCGCCACCAGCGAGGCAACGCCCGGCGCAGCGACGGGATCGGCGACGCTGCCACCACGCAGCAACACCTGACAGGCGAGCAGCGGCACCTCACGGCGAGGCAGCAGAATCACTGTCGCCCCGTTGTCGAGAACGAGGCGCTCGTGCTCGGGGACGCGCACCATCAGGCCTGAACCTTCGTACGCCGCACGCTCGGCGCAAGAATGCCGACGGTTCGCCGACTGGCCGCGAGAATTTCTGCGGCGATCACCCGCAGTTGCTCGCGGGTGACGGCCGCGAGACGTTGTGGGGCCTCGAACAGTTCCGACCAGTGCGCATGAAACACCGCGTACTCACCGAGCAGATGCGCCTTGCCGTCGATCGTGGCGAGGCGCTTCCAGAAACCCACGATGGCCAGATTGCGCGCCCGCTCGAGCTCGGCCTGCGTCACACCCACCTCGATGAGGCGCTCCAGTTGCGCATCGAGCGCCGCCAGGGCCGCATGCGGATCGGTATGCTGGGGCAGCGTCAGCGACAGCCAGAGCAGACCTGGATCGAATCCCTCCTGCCAGTGACCGCCAACCTCGATGGCTACACGCTGCTCCTCGACCAACGCTCGATGCAGACGGGATGCATCTCCCTCCATCAGCACTGACATCAGCAGGTGGATCGCACTCGCGGACTCATCGGCAGCGGCAGGGGCCTTGTAGGCGCACTGCACCACGGGGGTCTGGACCTGGCGGCGGATGCTCACGCGTCGTTCGCACTGTTGCGGCGGCTCGCGCTCGCGCACCGGAGCGGGTGGCGCTTGCGCCGCGATCGGCTCGAAGTAGCGACGCACGAGCTGGACGGCCGCGCTCGGATCGAGATCACCGGCGAGCGTCAATGTCAGGTTGTTCGGCGCATAATAGGTCGTATAGAACGCCTGCAGATCCTCCAGGCGCCAGGCGCGGATGTCCTCCGGCCAGCCGATGGTCGGAAACCGGTACGGATGCTCGGTGAAGGCCGCCGCCTGCACCCGCTCGGCGAGCAGACCATGATTGTTGTCTTCGACGCGCAGCCGTCGCTCCGATGCCACCACGCCGCGCTCGCTCTCGATCAGCTGCGGCACGAACGCGAGATTCGCCACCCGGTCTGCTTCCAGCTCCAACACCAGTTCGAGCGCACTCGAGGGAAACCAATCCTCGTACACCGTAACGTCATCGCTGGTAAAGGCGTTGTTCGCACCGCCTCGAGCCTCCATCAAGCGGTCGAATTCCCCGGGCGCGCGCGTGCGCGTGCCATTGAACATCATGTGCTCGAAGAAATGCGCCAGCCCGGTGATCCCGGGTCGCTCATTACGGCTGCCGGCACGCACCCACAAATTCAGCGCAACGTTCGGAATCTGGTGCACCGGCCAGACGAGCACCTGCATGCCGTTGGCCAAGACCTGCGCATGCACGCTCTCGCTGCCGGCGGGCGCCGGAGCGCGGAAAGCGGGAATCGCGGCGCGGGCAGAGCGTCTCATCGTGCCAGTGTACGCCCCGAGCCCACAGGCGCGCCGCCGCGCCGGGCCCCTATGCCCTCTGGGAGAGCGGGTAGTCCACCGCTCGGGAGACCCGGGGCCGGGCCCGCCCAGATCAGCTAACGCTTAGGCCAGCTCTTCGGCGTGCTCAGACGGATATTCGACAGCCGACTCCGCAAGCGTGAGCTCGGCAACAATTCGCTGTTCAGCCCAGGTGGGCCCGGTGAGCTGCTCGAGATACCCGCAGTGGCCGCCGCGACGCGTGACCAGCAGCCGCAGGGCCGCCGGGCGTGCCAGTCGCTGCAGATCGCCCGCCGGAATGATCGGATCATCGAGCGAGCTGATGATGAGCGCCGGAACTTCCAGACTCGCCAGCCGCTGGCCGGTGATCGCATAGCCGTGCAGATAGTCGTCCAGGGTCGCAAAGTCGGTATAGCGGCGGATCAGCTCCGCCGTCAGCCGGCGCAGATTGTGTGTGCCGCGCAGATCGTGCAAATCGTATTGCTCGGGCCAGTGCGCTTCCTTCTTGCGCAACGACCGCCACCACTTACGTGCAAAGTACAGCGAGTAGGCGGCGAATCCCTCCTCGAGCGCCAGCAGAGTCGCGTGCGGATCGAGCACCGGCGAGACGGCTACGACCCGCGCCAGTTGCAGCTGGGCGGCGCGTGCCTGAGCGGCCGCACGCAGCAGGAAATTGCCCCCGAGGGAGAACCCGACCAGCCGCAGCGGTTGCTCGGTCAGCCGCTGCACCGCGCGCAGCGCGCCACAGACCTCCGCGAGGCGGCAGGAATGGAACAAACCCGGGTTGAGCTGATGGGTTTCACCGTGATCGCGCAGGTTGAGCCGGAAAACGTCGAAGCCACGCTCGTAGAGCTGCTGCGAGAGCGACAGGACGTAAAGCGACTCGGCGCTGCCTTCCCATCCGTGCAGCACCACCACCGGGGTTCCGCCCGACGAGCCGATCGAGCGCCAGCATTGCAGCCGAACGCCCTCGCCGCACTCGAGGATCAGTTCCTGCTGTGCCGCGAGCAAAGCTCGAGCGCGGCGCACGATCGGGGCACGACGCACCGCCACACTCGCCAACATTGATTGCAGGTGGCGGTTGCGCAACCACCACGGTGGACGAAAATCATCATCCGACATCCCGGGCGCCGCCGGCGCATCCCTGTCGAATGCTTCGGCGCCCCGCGCGCTTGTCTGTGCCACCTGCCACACCTGCCGGCCTCTGAATAACCGGTGGCCAGTGTAGCGCAAAAACGACCGCCACCGCCGCAGGCAGCCGAGACGGACCGGTCAATCCGGGACGGCACGCACGCCGGGGCGGCGGACCGGCGGCTTCCGGGTTATCCTCCGGTGCACGGTCCTGCGCCGCTCGAGCATGAGCCGTGTTGGACCCCAGCCCGCAGGTCATGCGGTACGGCGGCCACGCTCGATGCGGTGGTACATGAAAATCCTGATTCTCGTCCGGCACGCCAAGTCCAGTTGGGAGCGGGCCGCACTCGATGACCGTGAGCGGCCACTGGCCGAGCGCGGCCGGCGCGACGCGCCCCGCATGGCCGAGCGGCTGCACCGTCGCGGTGTGCAACCTGAACTGCTGCTTTCCAGTCCCGCGCGACGGGCTTTGGCTACGGCGCAGCTGATGGCCCGTCCGCTGCGCTACGAGCGTGCCGACATCGTCGTGGACGAGCGGCTGTATCCGGGCGGCGCCGATGCGGTGCTCGAGGTCATCCAGGGACTCGACCCACCGCTACGGTGCGTCATGCTGATCGGACATGATCCGGGCTTGAGCGAGCTGGCGCACAGGTTCTGCCGTGCGGTCGATCACCTGCCAACCTGTACCGTCGCCGAGTTCGCATTCGACGCCGACACGTGGTCACAGCTCAGCTCGATTGAAGTTGTCACGGCCACGCTCGACTGCCCGCCCAAAGCGTAGGACGTCTCGGGCGGATGTCGCAAACGGAACGCCACCCTGCAACAGAGAATGCGCTGAACGACTTCGCCTCGACGCACCGCCCGGGACCAGTCAGCGCCAAACGTGCGGTCCCCGCGATACGCCAGAGCGAACAGACCTTGATTTTCCAGGTCGAGGATCAACTCGCGCCCCGAGGAAAAGTCACCACCGCCAGCATCGACTACCAACGCGCGGGGCAACAGCAGACATAGATGAGAGAATTCTGACGACACTCTCATATGCAAGCCGGACACCTGCCAGCAACGGCGCATAAGGCGTCTGCGGCACGGAACGACAGCTCATTTATACCCGCACATGCAGTGCTGTCCCCCTGATGAGGATTCCCGGCAGGCAGTAAATGCCGAGAATGGCTTTCCGTGCTGTCACTTTTCGCGAAACCAGACTTGATACCGTCCGGCGCTTGAACGCGGACGAGTTGCGTATCGAGTCCGACGTGTGCCGTCTTCGCAATGGGATTCAACCAAACAGTGGGATGCCCAGCAGGCCAATGATCCATGCGCTCTATTGGCAGCGCCACCAGAGTGGTCTTGTGCTCGAGACGCTGCGGAACTGGCTGAACAGGACCGTAATCTGGAGGCATCGCATGGCGCCATCGAAGCGACACTCGTTGATCACTTCGACTCGATTGACGAGCATTCGCACCCGCCGCGGATGATGGGACGCCATTTGGGTCAACGATGAGTGTCGGCGCGGCTCTGGTCAACTCGTTGAATCTGTCCGATTGCTGCCGTCTGCTCACGGGGACGCGAGGACGGACCGGGACAGGCTGGCAAGGGTGAACGTACCTGGATACAGTGCACGCACCGGCGCGACCTACGGATTGGCAGGTGCGGCGGTGCGCTCGCCCCGAGGTCTGGAGGACTGCGCGCAGGCGCTCTACTGCGCCTGACAGACCTCGTGATAGAGTTCGGCCAGGCGCGCAGCCGTCGTGAACGACGACCAGCCACGCGCATAAACCCGGGCCTGCTGAGCAAGCGTGCTGCGCAATTTGGGCTCGCTGAGGACACGGACTATTGCGGCGGCGAACGGCTCTTCGCGCTCCTCGACAATTAGTGCGCCACACGCGGGCGCGAGAATCGACTTGGTGCCGAGTGCAGCCGTCGAGACTACCGGTGTCCCCTGGGCCAGCGCTTCGAGCAGCACCAGTCCCTGCGTCTCGGTACGCGAAGCGAACACGAAGACCGTGGCAGCGGCATAGCAGTCAAGGAGCGCGGTATGGCGGTCCAGGTAGCCGACGAAGCGAACGTCCTGCATCAGACCCTGCTCGCTGACCAGTCTGCGCAACGAGTCACGCGCCGGGCCTTCACCGGCGATCACCAGCAATGCCTGTGGAAGCGCCCGCCGAACGTGGACGAACGTGCGGACCAGGAATTCGATGTTCTTCTCGTGGGCGACCCGCCCCACGTAGGTGACCAGGGGGCGCCCGCTCGGTAGTCCAAACTCGGCACGAAAGCGCTCGCCGTCGCCAGGCTGAAAGCGGTCCGCGGGCAGTCCCGTTGGGATCACGTGCACGGGCGTCTCTACACCGTACTCACGCAACACCTGGCGCAGCGGCTCAGAGGGAGCCACCAGCGCCCGCACATCCGCGCATTGCGAGCGCGTAAATGCACGCGCCAATCCCCGCCCGAGCCGGCGCGGCAGGGCGGGAACGTAGTGATGCAGGTACTCCTCGAAGAACGTGTGATACGTGGCCACGCACGGCAGTGCGCGCCGGCGTGCGAACCGCACACCCGCATAGTGCGCCAGGAACGGTGTGTGAATGTGCACCAGATCGAACGGGTCGCCCTCGAGCGCGGCGAGCGTCCGCGCGAGGTGCGACCAACGCATGCGCCGATCCTCCGGATCGCCGGGTATGCGACTGCCGTCGACGCGAACGATGTCACGCTCACCACTCGACTCATGGCCGGGATAGCGCGGCGCGACCAGAACCGTCTGAACGCCAAGGCGCTCCAGATCCGCGCGGAACGTGCCGATGGAGGTCGACACGCCGTTGACCCGCGGAAAATACACGTCGGAGACGAACAGGACGCGCATCAGGTGAACGACAGACCGACCATTCCGAGCGCAAATCCGATCAGTGCGCCGGCCAGCACGTCAGTCGGATAATGCAGGCCGAGAACCGTGCGCGACCCGGCGATCAGCAGCGTGATCGGAATGAGCACCCATCCGAGCGTTGGATAATGACCGACGACCTGGACGGTGAAGCACACAGCATGCAGTGTGTGCCCGGAGGGAAAGCTGTAGCGATCGAGCGGGGCCATCGCCAGATCGATGTTTTCATGGGTCATGAACGGACGCTCGCGAACCAGAGTGCGCTTGAGCAGCTTGTACAGCACGAGCCCGACGATCCCGCTGAGCGCCATGACCACCGTCGGACGCACGGCCGCACGGCCGTACAGCAGCGGCAGCACGAGAATGACCGCGTACCAGAGCACCCCGTCACCGAGACGACTGGCGACCTGGAACGTCCGACGCGGAACAGCAAACGCAGCGCCGCGGTTCAAGCGGCGGCACAGCGCATATTCCGCGGCGTCGGCGCGTGCGATCCACGCCGACAGTGCGGTCGCTTTCATTGGGGCTCCGGGGCGTGCACTATGGTGGCTGGGAGGATTCGCGCCACGCTAGGATCGGTGGCGCGCAAGTCGACAGGATGACAGTGTGGTGAAGGTTTTATTGCAAACGGCGCGTTGGGCACTCGGGTCGCTGCTGCTGATCGGCGCCGGTTCGGCGCACGCCATTGATCAGGTGACGCTCACGGTGGCCCGGGCACGGACGCCCCAGGCGCTGATCGACGGCGGCCGGGTGAAGGTGCGCTTGCACGCCTCGGGCTTCGCGGTTCAGGCGCACGCCGCCTCGGTGCAGGCAAAGACTGCCGGCAGTGGGCCGCTGCGCAACGTCATCCTGGGCTGCGCCCGGCTGCATATCGGCATCACTCTGCAGTGCCGTGGCGGACGGTTCGCGGCACTCATCGGCGCACTCGGCCCACTGCAAGGCTCACTGACCGCCCGCTACAACACACGGACCGGCGCGCTCAAGCTGCGTGCCGATCACGTACAGGTGGCGGGCGGGCACATCGCGCTATCGGGGGCGCTTCGGGCCGGACACTGGCAGGTCACGGCCGATGCGAGGCGCATCGAGCTGGCGCAGGCTGCGCACCTCGCCCGGCGGTGGGTACAGCTGCCGACGGGCGACACGCTCACCGGACCCGTCACGGTGCGCCTCTCTGCCGCCAACCAGCCTGCGCTGCAGATCCGGTTCGCGTTCAGCAGCCCGGACCTGAACTTCAGCAACGGACCGGGCACGGTGGTCTCACAACACGTGACCGCATCGATGCGTGGCACGCTGGCGGCAGGCCGCCACGGACTGCTCACCTCCCTGACGCTGCTGGGCTCGGGTGGCCAGGCGCTCGCGGGACCGGTGTACCTCGACCTCGGCGCGCACCCCGCCCGGCTGCAGCTCGCTGCCGTTCGGCGCAGCACGGGCGTCATCGAGGTTTCCCGACTCGAGCTGCACGAGCGCGGCGTCATCGAGGCGCAGGCCTCCGCAGTGCTGCGCTCGGGCACACATCCAGGCATACAGAGCGCCCGGGTGCGCCTCACCCGCTTGAGCTTTCCCGGCGCGTACACCAGCTTCCTGCAGATGTCCCTTGCCTCCTCGGCGCTCGGCACGCTGCAAAGCAGCGGCTGGGCGAGCGGCGCTGTGACGGTGCTCGCCGGGCACATCGAGCGCATCGATGCGACGCTGCACCGGTTGGATTTCTCCGACCCGGCGGCGCGCCTTTCGATCGCAGACGCGGACGGCGCGATTCACTGGATTCTGGCCTCGGGGGTGGCAGTGGCGCACTCGCACTTGAGCTGGCGGCGAGTCGGCCTCTATGGGCTGTCCGGGGGGCCTGCGCATCTGACGTTCCTCGCCTGGAACCACAACTTCGCTCTGCTCGGCGGCAACGTCCGTCTGCCGATATTCAACGGCGCGATCGTCGTGCACACGCTGGTGGGGCGCAACCTCGGCACGTCCCACGCGCAATTCGACTTCAATGCCGATCTGACCCCGATCAGCATGCCGGTGCTCTCCAAGGCGTTCGGCTGGCCGGTCATGAACGGGCAGCTGTACGGTCACATTCCCTTGGTGCAATACCGCCATCACGTGCTGAAGTTTCACGGCGCCCTGGTGGCGCACGTATTCGACGGCGTCATCACCGGCACTCACATTGAGCTCGATGATCCGCTCGGCCAGTGGCCGGAGATGTTCGCCACCGTCACGGCGCGTGGCCTCGATCTGGGCATGGTCACCCGCACCTTCGCCTTCGGGTCGATGACCGGACGGATTGACGCGGACATCCGCGGCCTGAAGCTCTTCGACTGGTCGCCGGTTGCATTCGATGCGCGGATTTACACCATGCCGGGAGACCGCTCGCCACACCTGATCAGCCAGAAGGCAGTCACGCGCATCGCGGCGTTCGGTGGCGGTGGCGGCGAAGTCGCAGCGGCGCTCGAGTCCGGCGTGCTGCAGTTCTTCAAGACTTTTCATTACCGGCGACTCGCCATCGGTTGCCGGCTGCACAATGAGGTCTGCCAGATGTCCGGCGTTCGGCCGAGCGACGACGGCGGTTACTATCTCGTCGAGGGCAGCTGGCTGCCGCGGCTCGACATCATCGGCAACGTGCAGCGGGTCAACTGGCCGCAGATGCTCTCGCAGATCACGCAAGGCATCCACAACGGCGGCGTGAAGGTCAACTGACGCGACCAGGTCGCATTCGTCAGGCAGCATTCAGCCGCAGATGTCAGAATATCTTCAGGGTCCCAGTGGAGAACGTCAATGAGATTCGCGACCTGCCCCGCGCCGCTTGAGCACGCAGCCGCCGGCGGCCACGCCCGCGCCCTGCGCACCGCAGTGATCGTCACGGCAATCGGTTTACTCGCCAGCTGCGTGACGGTAAACGTCTACTTCCCAGCCGCCGCTGCGCAGAAGGCCGCCGACAAGATCATCAACGCCGTCACCGGCTCAGCCGGCAACGGCGCCGCCCAGCAGGCCAGCCCGCAAAAAGCGCCTGCATCACCACCCCCGACTGCACGCAATGCGCCGCCCAGTCAACCTGACTCGCTGCTCTCGCTGCTCGCCGGACGCATGGTGACAGCCCTGGTGCCGGTCGCGCAGGCCGCCGCGCAGGCCGATCTCGACATCTCGACACCGCAGATCCGCGCCATCATCGCCGACATGCATCAGCGCTTCACGCACCTGAAGCCGTACTTCCGTGCGGGCGTGATCGGCATCACCAGCGAAGGGATCATCGCGGTACGCGACCAGAGCAGCGTGCCGCTGATGCAGCGTGCACGCCTGGCGCAGCTCGTTGCGCAGCAGAATCGCGACCTGTCGCAGCTCTACGCTCAGATCGCCGATGCCAACGGTCACCCCGAATGGGTCGGCAATATCCGCAGCACCTTCGCTAACCGCTGGATCGCGCACGCCAAAGAAAATGGTTGGTACTACCGCAACAGCAGCGGCGCATGGGTCAAAGGCTGAGCAGATGAACCGCAGTCGCCGCAGCGGGCGGCGACTGCGGGCTGCCGCGCCCGGCTATTCGCGCAAGCCCGAGCTGCGGGTCATCAGCACAACGGCCGCGGTGAACAGACCGGCGATCGCGACAATCATGATGGCAAACGCATAGAGCACAGGCACGTCGGATGCGCCGAGGAAGCCGAAACGAAAGGCGTTCACCATGTACAGGATCGGATCGATCAAGGACAGATGGCGCGCCCAGCCGGGCAGGCGGGAAATGGAATAAAACACCCCGCCGAGGTAGGTGAGCGGCGTCAGCAGGAAGGTGGGAATGATGCTGATCTGATCGAAGTTCTTCGCGAACATCGCGTTGAGGAACCCCCCGAGTGCGAACGTGACGGAGGTCAGCACCGCTGCGCCGACCACGATCACCGGGTGCTCGACCGGCAGATGGGTAAAGAACAGCGCCACCGCACTTACCAGCAGGCCGACCATGGCGCCGCGCACAACCCCGCCCGCCACATATCCGGACACGATGATCCAGCTCGGCAGCGGCGAGACGAGCAACTCCTCGATGTGCTTGCCGAACTTGGCACCGAAGAACGAGGAGACTACGTTGGTGTATGAGTTGTTGATTACGGCCTGCATGATCAGGCCCGGCGCGATGTACATCATATAGCTGATGCCGTCCATCGGCCCGATGCGGCTGCCGATGACGGTGCCAAAGATGAGGAAGTACAGAGTCGCCGTAACGCCGGATGGCAGGATGGTCTGGCTCCAGATACGCACGATCCGGTGGAATTCGCGGATCACGATGGTCTGAAAGCCGATCCGGCGGACCTGCGCCATGGACAGCGGTTCGGGCCGAATGGCCGCCTTCTTGAGCACCGAGCTCATGCCGCGGCTCCTTTCTCGACCAGACGCATGAAAATCTCCTCCAGACGGTTGACCTTGTTGCGCAGGGACAGCACCTCGATGCCGAGGCTCGTCAGACGTGCAAACAGATCGTTGAGATTCTCTTCCTTGGAAACCTCGACCTCCAGGGTGTTCTCGTCGACCAGCTTGACCGGATACGGCGGCACTGCCGGCACCTCGGTCAACGGTCGGCTGAGGGTAAGCACGAATGTTTCAGTATGCAGCCGACGCAGCAGATTGCTCATGCGGTCGCGCTCGATGATGCGCCCACCGTCAATGATGGCGATGTTGCGGCAGAGCGTCTCGGCTTCCTCGAGGTAATGCGTGGTAAGGATGATCGTGGTGCCGCGCTGATTGATCTCACGCAGGAACTCCCACATCGAGCGTCGGATCTCGATGTCCACACCCGCCGTTGGCTCATCGAGGATGAGCAGCCGCGGCTCGTGCATCAGTGCCCGGGCGATCATCAGTCGACGCTTCATGCCCCCGGAGAGCCCGCGTGAGGCGTGATTGCGCCGATCCCAGAGCTGCAGCTGCCTTAAGTATTTCTCAGCTCGTTCGCGGGCGACCCGGCGCGGGATGCCGTAGAAGCCGGCCTGGTTGACAACGATGGTCAGCGGCGTTTCGAACAGATTGAAGTTGATTTCCTGCGGCACCACGCCGATGCAACTCTTGGCCGCCTCGAGCTGCCGGTCTATGTCGTAGCCGAAGATGCTCGCCTCACCGCCGCTTTTGCGCACCAATGAGGTGACGATGCCGATGAGGGTGGTCTTGCCCGCGCCGTTCGGCCCGAGCAGCGCGAAGAAATCGCCCTGCTCGACGGCAAGGTCGATGCCCTTGAGGGCCTGGACGCCATTTTGGTAGGTTTTAGTCAGTCCACGGACGGAGAGCGCGTTCATAACCCGTAAGAATCCCTTACCAGTGGGCGCGGTGCAATGGCCCGTGCGGGATATTGACCGCCCCGGCCTGGGCCTGCAGTACGGGGCGGCCGTGGCCGCTCAGGCGGCGAAATAGTGGGCCAGATATTCCTCGAACGTGCCCCGATCAGACGCCTCGATGGCCCGCTGGCGCTCGAGCGAGGTGCGCGCCTCGGCGGCGAATTCGGCGAGCCGCGCCTCATTGGGCGGATACAGGTCCAGAAAATAGGCCTTGTGCTGCCGCGACATGCGCAGCGCGAGCTCCGCAAACGACTCACCGCTGGTGGCCAGCTCGGCCAGCAGCCGCGCCGAGGGTGTGCGCGCGACCTCATCGAGCTTGGCGCTCTGCACCGCAAGGGCCTGCGAATAGGGCTGCGCCGGATCGTCCCGATCGAGGATCTCGCACAGACCGCGCATATCCTCGAGCAGGTGCCCCGCCCAATCCCGCATCCGCACCTCCCGCCCATCTCGCCACAGCGTCAGGCCCGGCTCGCGGCCACGGCGCGCGACGGTGAGGTGATTGTGATCAACCGCGTGCTGCTCGCTGTCGGCGATCGGCGGACTTTCCTTCAGCAGGCACAGGGCGAGAAATGCTTCGAGAAAGCGCAGCTTGTTCTGGTTCACGCCAACCGGATCGAAGGGGCTGACGTCGAGTGCCCGAACCTCGACGTACTCCACCCCGGCGCGCTGCAGCGCCTGGGTCGGCCGCTCCCCCGAGCGGGCAACGCGTTTGGGACGAATGAAGCTGTAGTACTCGTTCTCGATCTGCAGGATGTTCGCATTGAGCTGGCGATAATCCTCCCCGTTGCGCACGCCGAGTGCGGCGTAGGGTGCGTGCGGGGTGCTGATCGCGCGACTGAGATCGCGCACGTATTCGGCGAGGCTGTTTACCGAGACCGTGAGGTCCGCCTGGTTGCGATTGCGGTAGCCGATGTCGCTCATGCGCAGGCTGGTCGCAAACGGCTCGTAGGCAGTATGCGCCGTCAGATCGGGTAGGTCGTGCGAGCGGCCGCGCAGGAATGACTTGCACACCACCGGCGAGACGCCGAACAGGTACAGAACCAGCCAGCCGTGCCGCCGATAATTGCGCAGCAGATCGAAATAGCGCGCTGAAACGAAATCGTCACCGTGCTCGGCGACACCGAGCACCTCAGCGTATGCCGGCCAGAACGCCGTCGGGAACGAATAGTTGAAGTGCACGCCGGAGATGGCCTGCATCATGCGGCCGTAACGCACGCCGAGCCCCTCGCGATAGACGCTCTTCATGCGCCCGACATGCGATTTTCCATAGCGCGCGATCGGGATTTCCTCGTCACGCTCGATGCGGCACGGCATGCTCGTGGCCCACAGCAACTCCTCGCCGAGATGCCGGTAAACGAACTGATGCATGTCGAGCAGATACTGCAGCAGCTCCCAGTTGGTGCTGAAGGTCGGGGTGACCAGTTCGATCAGCGCCTCGGAGTAATCGGTCGTAATGTTCTCGCTGGTAAGCGCCGAGCCGAGCGCCGCCGGATGCGGCGTCTGGGCAAGCCGCCCATCGGGAGTCACCCGCAGGGACTCCTTTTCCACGCCTCGTCGTCCGCCGCGCAGCAGGTCGCTGCGTCCGCCGCTCAGCAGCGAGGCCAGGCGTCGCTCAAATACGATGTCGCGGGCGGTGCCGCTCATGGCAATGCAGATCCTCGTCTCAGTGCGCCTGCATGCGCTTCATGAAAAGCCGGATGCGGGCCGCATTGGTACCCAGATCACTCAGCCCAACTCTCGACTCGCTGCGCACATCAATGCGCGCGCCGGTGCCATTGGGTCGCACACGCACCACGATGTCATCCTTGAAGTCAAAGAAAAATGTGTGTGCGGTCGCCTCCAGTCGTCCGTCGGCCGGCACGTACGCATCGATACGCCAGCCCATTGCTTCGGCGACGTGCCGCGCCCGCGCCAGCGCCTGGGCCGGCGGCAGCGAGAGCAAGAGCGGCTTGATGTACGGGTAGTACTGTGCCTGCAGCTTCGGGACATCGATCATTTTACCGCCCGGACCGGGTACCTCGCGCTGATATTGCGCGGGCGCGGTGGCGTGGGCGCGCGCGCGCAGCGGCAGCACTGCAACGAACTGCGGCGGGTTGGTCAGATCCGTAGTGATATCGTTGATCGGGGGGCTCTTTTGCGCACGTACGACCCACGAGAGCACATACGCTGAGACAGCCAAGCCGATGATGATGCCAACCACGGCCGCCGTCCCGGGTATGCGCGCCCCTTTGACGGTAGCGGCCAGCACGCCGATGATGCTCGTTGCGGTGCCCAGCACCACCACCCCAAGCCCGATCACCAGGGTCATCAGCGCCACACCCACGCCCGCGAGATGGAACCGATTGAGCGGTCCTGCGAGCGCGCTCAACAGCAGCCCGACGGCAATGATCGCCAGACCCGCTTGCGTGATGCGCCGCGGCCAGCGCGGCGGTCGCAGCGAGGGAAAGGGCGCGGTGCTCATGGAACGTTCCCCGTGACAGGCGCCGAACTTGTTGCCCGGCTTGGTTTGAGGCATCTTGCAGCCTCGCGGCCACTGGCGCAACAGAGATTCTCATCATGATCGGCATCATCGGCGGGACGGGTCTTTACCGCATGGAGGGCCTGCAAGTCAACGAAACCCGGCAGCTGGACACCCCCTTTGGATCGCCGTCGGCGCCCGTAATGCTCGGGCAGCTGAACGGCAAGCCGGTCGCGTTCCTTGCCCGCCATGGTCTGCAGCACCATCTGTTGCCGAGCGAAATCAACTTCCGCGCCAACATCTGGGCATTGAAGAGCGTCGGCGTGCGCACCCTCATCGGCGTGTCCGCGGTCGGAAGCCTGCGTGAACAGATCCGGCCCGGCGATCTGGCCCTGCCCGCTCAGTATCTGGATTTCACCAAGGGACTGCGCGCGGGAAGCTTCTTCGGCCAAGGCCTGGTGGCGCACGTCTCGACCGCACATCCGACCTGCGCGAGCACAAGCGCATTGCTCGGGCGCGCCGCCGATGCTCTCGCGCTGCCCCTGCACCGGGACAAGACCTATGCCTGCGTCGAGGGTCCCCGCCTCGGCACCCGCGCCGAGAGTTTCTGGTTGCGCGCCGCCGGTGCCGACCTGGTTGGCATGACCAACGTGCCGGAGGCATTCCTCGCGCTCGAGGCACAACTCGGCTACTGCACGATCGCGGTAGCGACGGACTACGACTGCTGGCTCGATGACCCGACCCAGCACGTCTCGGTCGAGCAGGTGATGAGTCAGTTCCGCGACAGCCTGGTGCGCGTGCAGCGGCTCATCGCACTCGCCGTCGACGAATACCGTGATGACGAGACGCGCCCCTGCCGCCACGCGCTGCGCTCGGCGGTGATCACCCCGCGCGAGCAGCTCACGGCCGCGCAGCAGAGCGTTCTCGATTTTCTCGCCACTTGAGCGTGTCGGCGGCTCGAGGCCTGAACGCGTCCGGTCCGTCAACTTGCCTCGCGCGCCGGTAGTGGGTCAGTTTGAATTTGACCGGCCCTAGCACCTGTGGCACCGTGAGGATGTGCAAGACCGCTCAAGCATTAGCAGGCTCGCGTGGTAGGGAAAGCTCCATGAGTAAATTCTCTATCTTTGCCGACGTAGTGTTCGGCATCTATGTGGCAAATTTCATGGGAAGCTATCTGAATAGTAGGTTCGATGGTCGGCCAAAAGCGCGAGTTTGGGCAGATATTGCTGTGGGAATATTTCTATTGCTTCTGGTCCTCATTAGTTGAGGTCAGATGCAGATGACGAAACCAAAACTCCCCCGAGACGTGAACGCCCTGGCCAAGCTCATCGCAGATGTGGCCACGGGGCAAGCCGAATTACCAAAAACAGAAGACGGCAAAGATGCCGCCGCCGTGTCCCTAGGCCGCAAGGGCGGTCTGAAGGGGGGCAAAGCCCGCGCCCGAAAGCTCTCTCCGGAGAAAAGAGTAGAAATCGCCCGGAAAGCGGCCAAAACTCGTTGGGGCAAATGATCTTTTCATAGAGCCCACCCTCCTTGCTAACATAGCAAGGAACGGATATGATTTTGCCTCAGCCTTCTCTGGGGCAGTACTGTGGATCAAATTCTCAAACAAAGAATTGACGAGAAGCGCCGCGAATTGATCCAGCGGATCAAAGACGCGCAAGCGGAGCTATCAAAGATTGAGCAATTTGAAGCACTTGGGCGCGAACTCTTTGAAGCTGGTTCAGCATCCAGTCCTGTCGGACCGGCATATGGGCCGACTCTCCCAATAATTCCGCCTTCATCCTCGCGTCGTACCAAGAAGGACAGGATTCTCTCGACTTCCGCCGAGATTCTTTCAGACGGGCGTCGCCGGACATCTAAAGAACTCCTAGGCGAGCTAAAAGAACGTGGCGTAGAAGTCGATGGAAATGATCCCGCGACCAATCTGGCTTCATACCTGAGCCGCGCCGAAGGCTTTGAGTCTAATCGTCGAGATGGGGGATGGGGTCTTGCGCCCGATCTGCTTTCGCGACCTTCGTCCGACCCATCAGTTGATCCGCTGATGCGTTGAAGACACGCAATACCAAAAGGAGCGAAATATAAATGAGATTAACTAGATAGGCGGGCTCGGCCGCCGTTAAGGGGGAAGACGAGAGGGTACGCCGTGGAAAGCTTCTCTCGTCTCCCCCACCGGGACTTGGTAGTCACCTTGGTGCCCCCGTAGCTCAGCAGATAGAGCAACCGTCTGCTACCCGGTTGGTCGGCAGTGCAACTCTGTCCGGGGGCGCCCTTTTCGACTTAGCCATCTTAGTTCGGATCGGTGAGCCTGAAAAGAGGGGTGCGCCCCATAAAATTAAACTGACCAATATGCTTGACCGCTCATGCATAAACGGATATGCTTTGTCCCATGAACAAGCTCGACCTAAAAGCCCGCGCCCGCATCCTGGCTTGCTTAGTCGAGGGCAATTCGATCCGGGCGACGGTGCGCATGACTGGTGCCGCGAAAAATACGGTCGTGAAGCTCCTGGCGGACGTGGGCGCTGCTTGCGCCGAGTACCAGGACAAGGCGCTTCGGAATCTGCCTTGCAAGCGCCTCCAGTGCGACGAGATTTGGTCGTTCGTCTATGCCAAGGCCAAGAACGTCCAGACGGCAAAAGCCGCTCCTGAAGGCGCTGGCGATGCCTGGACGTGGACCGCGCTATGCGCAGATACCAAGCTGGTGCCGTGCTGGATGATCGGCCCTCGGGACGGTGGCATTGCCTACGATTTCATGCAGGATTTGGCCTCTCGCCTGAGCAATCGGGTCCAGCTCACGACGGATGGCCACAAGGCTTACCTAGAAGCCGTAGAAGGCGCTTTCGAGGCCAATATCGACTACGCCATGCTGGTGAAGCTGTACGGCGATGCGCCGAATAAAGGGCCTGAGCGCAAGTACAGCCCGAGTATTTGCAAGGGGGCCAAGCCGACCACGATCACGGGGAACCCGGACATGGCGGCCGTGAGCACGTCCTACGTGGAGCGCCAGAACCTGACGATGCGCATGTCCATGCGGCGGTTTACCCGCCTGACCAATGGATTCTCGAAAAAGCTAGAAAACCTTGGCCATGCCGTCGCCCTGCACTTCATGTACTACAATTTCGCCCGGATTCATCAGTCGCTTCGGATTACCCCGGCAATGGCTGCAGGTGTTTCCGAGCACGTGTGGACCCTAGAAGAAATCGCCGCCCTTCAGGATGCGGAATAAAGGACGCACATGAAATTTGTCCCGAGTCGTGGCCGGGTAGTCGTTGTCGATTTTGAATTAGGGGGCAAGCAAGACCCCCCAGAGATGGATGGCACCATGAGGCCCTGTGTCGTGGTTCAAAATAACGCGATGGAACGCGGGCGCCTCATCACAGTCGTGCCGTTAAGTACGACAGCTCCGCACATGCCGGGACGGCAGCACCATTTGATGGATCACCGCTCTTTTCGAGAATGGCCGCTCAATTGGGGAGGGCAGGGAACGCCTCGCTGGGCCAAGTGCGATTACATCGCCACGATTAGCCTAGAGAGGTGTGTCGATCCCTACACCCGCGACCCGTACGGCAATCGTAAGTACCGGAAAGTTAAGATAATAGCGGCCGACTTGCTGGCTATTGAAAAATGCATCTTGTGGGCCATGGGGATCGCCCCCACATTACACATTCAGCCGGAAGTGGCGGCAGCATCACCGGAAGCGCAGCCGCCGCAGGAATCATCTTCGGAATAGTTCAGTACGTTTAGCTGCGTATTGCTCGGATCTAATGCAGAGGATATGATCCGGTCCGTCTAGGGCTGAGATATGCCCGTGAAATCCTCCCTCGTGGAGGTGCCCTCGGCAGGCGATACCAAGCTTTCGAGGGTATTGGGGGCCGCCTTCGGGCGGCCCTTGGTTTTTCGGCTCCCGAAAAACAACCGAACCGTCTAGCCTTCTTTCCTCAAACTGACCCACTACCCGCGCGCCATGGCACGCTGGTAGGCCGGGCGCGCCACGACACGCTGCGCGTACGCGTCAATCGGCGGTGACCGCTCGAGCAGCGGACTGCCGCTGAACATCGCAAGCGAGGTGCCGTAGAGCACATCCAGGGCGCTGAAGCGCTCCCCGAGCAGGTAGGGTCCCTCGGCGAGGGTCCGCAGGATCACCGGCACGACCTCCTCCACCGCCACCCAGCCAGCGGTGCCGCGCGGCACTTCGACGCCGAGGAATTTCGAGACGAAAGCCGGCTCGAACACGCTGCCGTAATAGACAAGCCACGACAGATAGGCGCCACGCTGCGCCTCACCCACGAGAGGCCCGAGACCCCGATCAGCGAACCGGTCGGTCAGGTACAACGCAATGGCGGGCGATTCGAACACCACCACGCCGTCATCGCTCAGCACGGGGACCTTGCCGTGCGGATGCGGATTGGCCGGATCCCGCGCGCCGGAACCATCGCGCTTGCGGATCTCGACAGGGCGCAGCTCATAGGGAACGCCCAGTTCCTCGAGCAGGAAAATGAAGCGCGTAGAGCGCGTCTTGGGATGGTGAAACAGGGTGAGCATGGGGCACCGCTGCGACTGCGAATTGTACAAATATACAGTTCCTGACAGGCGTGCGCAACGGCGCGTGCCCGCGCGAACCTAACCGTCGATCATGCCGGCGCTGCGCCACAGCGGCGAGTCCTCCGGCAGCCCGTCGATGCAGCGCGCGGTGTACTCGTAGCCGGCCTGGATGGCCCGCTCGAAGGCCTTCCAGTTGAGCATGTCGATTTCCGCAAGCGGCGGCCGCAGGACCAGATCAGTCCGGTCGCGCTGCGCGGCGGACAGTGCCGAGCTGTTGACCATCCCGGCCCGCCAGAGGATCTGGAAGATGTTCGGCAGATGGCGGCGTGCCTTGATCCAGCGCATCAGCTGCCAAGGCAATGGCACGTCGAGGTCATCGCCTTGGGTGGTGAACGCCCGATCAGCGCCGGCATCGCAGCCGATGACCGGCCCGCGTCCGAGCTCAAGCATGATGTCCACCGGCAGATTGTTCATCGCGCCGCCATCGACCAGCACGTCCCCGTCGTGCACGACCGGCGGCAACACCCCCGGCACGGCCACTGATGCACGCAAAGCCCGCCAGAGCTCCCCGCGCCGGTGGACGTGCACATGTCCCGCCGTCAGGTTCGAGGATATGCAGAAAAAGGCGAGCGGCAGATCCTCGATCGCCAGTTCGCCGAATGCCTCGAAGAGCATCCGACTGACTTTGTGTCCCGAAACCAGGGATACGAACGGCAGCGTGTAATCGCGCAGCGGCCGGGACTCGACGAAATAGTGCCGGAATCGATCGGTGAGCTCCTGCACGCCCCAGCGTGCAGCCACCCCTGCACCGAGAATGCCCCCCATGCTGGTGCCACCCAGCAGATCGATGGGAATTCCCGCCTCGCGCAGCGCTTTGACGGCACCAATGTGCGCAAAGCCGCGCGCGCCGCCCCCGGAGAGCACCAGACCAACCGCCCGACCGGTGAGCATGCGTGCCAACCGGGCGAAATCGGCGGCCGATTGCACGTGGTGGTGCGGGATATCCGGTAGGTTGGCGAGCCAGCGAGCCGCGGCACCGGTCTCGATGGCGCTGTCGTGCGCCAGAATCAGCTCCCAACGCTGGGGCGTCAGACTGTGATCGTGTGGCCAGCGCAAAGCTGCCCAACTACCTGCCGGACTCTCCGCTCGCGCCAACAGCAGCAGCGCATCGGCCTGCCGTTCACACAGTTTCGTCCAGCGGTTCGGAGTGGGCTCGGCCACATAGACGACGAAGTCGTTTGCCGACTCGATGTTGTTGAACCATTGGCTGGTATGGCTGCCGGCGCGCGCGTTCCAGACGAGCTCAGTCCGACCAAATTGTCCGAGCGCTTTGACCAGCGCGGTCGAGAAACCGGCAAAGTCGACCTCCAGGCTCTGCGGCAGCACGGTGAACGTGCACGCGCCACGCACGTGTGCACGCGGTGGACTGTCCATCCGCTCCAGGCGGCTCACCATCAGCTGTGCCATCCGCCACATCGTCTGCGGATCGCGGCGCAACACCTCGTTGAATGCCTGGCCGGAGATCCGCGCCAGCTCCGTGTTGCGCAGCGCGACCACGTTGGCCGTGCGCGGATGGCCGGAGATCAGTCCCATCTCCCCGACCGTGTCGCCGGCGGTCAGCCTCGCCAGGAACCGTCTCTGGACGCGCCCGTCGGCGGCCAGCACCGCCAGACTGCCACTCAGCACGACATACAGCGCGTCGGCGGAGTCGCCTTCCGAAAACAACACCGCACCGCCGGGCAACGACAACCATTCGGCAGCTGCGGCCACCTCGTCCAGCACCGCCGGGGACAATCCGCTGAACAGCGGCATTTCCGCCAACAGCTCGGCGAGCTCATCGCGCGGAGTCTTGCTGTGTTCGAAGATGCCAGGGCTCATTGCGGTGTCTCCGGCAGCTCGCTCTAAGGTCGATCCAGGCTCATCCCCCTTCCTACCGGCCGGCTCCGCCGGCTTGTCCCGCACGGACGCGCCGTGCCTACCAACCCTTTCCAGTCGAATGCGCACGCCTCCTCAGTATCGCCGTGCGCAACGCCTCCGTGCGACTACCGCTCCAGAATCGCCGTGACGCCCATCCCTCCCGCCGTGCACACCGAAATTAGTCCTCGAGTGGAGGCCTCATCCGCGGCGAGCAGTTTGGCCAGCGTCGCAACGATGCGCGTACCGGTGGCCGCAAACGGATGGCCGATCGCGAGACTGCCGCCCTTGACGTTCAGGCGCGACCGCTCGATGGCCCCGAGCGGCGCATCGAGGCCGAGCGAGTCGCGGCAGAACGCCGCCGACTCCCAGGCCGCGAGCGTGCACAGCACCTGGGCTGCAAAGGCCTCGTGGATCTCGTAATAATCGAACTGCTGCAGGCCGAGGCCCGCATCGCGCAGCATGGCCGGCACGGCGTATGCCGGTGCCATCAGCAACCCTTCCCGACCGCTCGCGAAGTCCACCGCCCAGACCTTGCCGTAGGCGAGGTGGGCGAGCACCGGCAAGCCGCGCTGCTCGGCCCACTGCTGCGAGGCGAGCAATACGGCACTCGCCCCGTCGGTGAGCGGAGTACTGTTGCCGGCCGTGAGCGTGCCGGTGTGCGCATCGAAGCTCGCACGCAGCTGCGCTAACTTCTCCGGCGAAGTGTCGGCACGGATGTTGTTGTCGCTCGACAGCCCGAGAAATGGCTCGACCAGATCGTCGTAGAAGCCCTCCCGCCAGGCGGCGGCAGCCTTCATGTGGCTTGCGTAGGCCAGCCGGTCCTGCGCCTCGCGCCCGATGTGCCAGCGCTGTACCATCTGCTCGGTGCTCTGGCCCATCGACAGGCCGGTGCGCGGCTCGGCAACCTGCGGGAAGATCGGCTTGAAATGCCCCGGCCGCAGGCGCAACCAGGGCGCGAGACGTGCGCCGAGATGCCGCCCGCGGTGACTCGAGAGCAGCAGCCGCTGGTATGCGCGCGGATAGACGACGGGCGGGTCGCTGATCGTGTCGACGCCGGCGGCTATCCCGGCATCGATCTGCCCGAGCGCAATCTTGTTGCCGATCGCAATCGCCGCTTCGAGGCTCGTGCCGCAGGCGCGCTGCAGGTCGAACCCAGGGGTCTGGGGATCCAACCCGCAAGAAAGCAGGCTTTCGCGCGTCAGGTTGAAGTCCTTGGAGTGTTTGATCACCGCGCCGGCGGCCACGTCACCGAGGCGCACGCCCTGCAAGGCGAATCGACTGACCAGTCCACGCAGTACCGCCGTGAGCATCTCCGCGTTGCCCACCGACGCGTACGCGGTGTGAGCCCGGGCGAACGGAATGCGCACGCCGCCCACGATGGCAACGCGCCGCACGGCTGTGCCGACCAGCATGAACCCTCCCGCGGGACGCGCCACGTCCCGATCCCCGGCAGTAGGCTATCATGGTGCGCACGCAGCGCGTCAAACGGCCTGCGGGTCAGCGCTTCGGGCAAATGCGGCCGAGCGCTTCCGCGCCTGGGCGGCGCGCGATATCCTGAATGTTTCGACACGACCGGATCACTGTAAGGTTGGACACCACTATGGGCGAATTCACCACCCTAATGGCCCGCGACGGGCACCAGTTTCAAGCGTACCTGGCCGCGCCGCCGGGTAAGAAGGCTCGGGGCAGCGTGGTGGTGATTCAGGAGATCTTCGGGGTCAATCAGCACATCCGCGCCGTAACCGACGGATTCGCCGCCGAGGGCTATACGGCCATTGCGCCCTGCATGTTTGACCGCATTCGCCGCGGCATCGAGCTCGGCTACAGCCCCACCGAAGTCGATGAAGGCCGCGGCTACATGCAGGAGCTCAATCCGGAGCAGACACTGAAGGACCTGGCGGCGGCTATCGCCGTCGTCAAGCACGCCGGAGGCGTGGCGACCGTCGGGTACTGCTGGGGCGGCGCACAGTCGTACCGGGCGGCCTGCCTGCTGCCAGTCGACTGCGCGGTGGTCTATTACGGCAAGGCGCAGGATGCGGGCCACCCGCCGCGCTGCCCGGTGCTGTATCACTTCGGCAGCGAGGATCATGGCATTCCGCCGGCCGAGGTGGCCCGGATGCGGGCCATGGACCCGGCCGGGATCTTCCATCTCTACGCCGGGGCCGGCCACGGCTTCAACTGCGATCTGCGCGCCGCGTACGACGCGGACGCAGCCGCCCTGGCGCGCCGACGGACCCTGGAATTCCTGGCCCAGCACCTGCTGCAGCGCGAGCCCCGCCCCGACGAAGCCGGCTCCTGAGCTCAGATAGACAGAGCACCGTGCGGCCGGTCCGCTCGGCGCCCGTCGCATTCACTCTGGTTGCCGGCGGTCACGCTGCGCTATCTTGCTAAAAATGCGCTACCACAGCTCCCCGGATTTCCATCGCGACGCCGCCGAGCGTATCGGCATTCTCGCGGTCAACTTCGGCACGCCCGAATCCCCGACAGCACGCGACGTGCGGCGCTTTCTGGCGCGGATGCTGAGTGATCCGCGGGTCGTCGAGCTGCCGCGTCCGCTGTGGCTGCCGATTCTCTACGGATTCATTCTGCCGCTGCGCCCGGCGCGCATTGCGCCGAAATACCGCAAGATCTGGTCGGCGCATGGCTCTCCGCTGCAAGAACAATCCGACCGCCTGCGCAGCACGCTCGGCAGTCTGCTGGCGCAGCGGATGATGGCCCCCTTTTCGGTCGAGTTCGGCATGCTGTACGGCACTCCGAGCGTCGCGGAGTCTCTGCAGCGGCTGCGTGCCGCCGGCGCGCGGCGCATCCTCGTCCTGCCCCTGTTCCCGCAGTACTGCGGCGCCACCACCGGCGCCGTCTACGATCAGGTCAACGCCGAGCTTGCCGGCTGGCGCTGGCTGCCCGAGCTGCGCTTCATTTCCGAGTATCACGACCAGCCCGAGTACATCGAGGCGCTGCGCGAGAGCGTTGCGCAGCATTGGGCCGCACGCGGACGCACCAGCCATCTGCTCATTTCCTTCCACGGCATCCCGGAGCGCTATTTCCACCAGGGCGACCCATACTTCTGCAAATGCCAGAAGACCGCACGCCTACTCGCGGAAGAGCTGCTGTTGAAGGACGGCGAGTGGAGCGTCACGTTTCAGTCGCGTTTCGGACCGAGCGAGTGGCTGCGCCCCTACACCATCGAAACGCTCGCGGGCATGCCGGCGCGCGGCATCAAGGACGTTACGGTGATCTGTCCGGGCTTTGCCGTCGACTGCCTGGAGACACTCGAAGAGATCGATGTCGAGAACCGTGCGGCGTTCGTGCACGCCGGCGGGGAACGGTTCGAGTACGTGCCGGCACTCAATGCCCGCCCCGAGCATGCCGAGCTGCTCGCCGCGCAGATCGCCCGCCACTGTCAGGGCTGGACCCAGGTGGAGCTCGGGCGGCCCGCGGCCCCGCGGCCCCGCGACACTCCCGCGTAATCACTGCTGCGCAGCGTCATATCGCACGACGCTCCGGACCCGCACCCAACACTGCTGCGCAACGGTCCTGTCGGCGCACGAGGTGGCTCACGACGGCTTGGTACGCAACTTCGAGGTGCACAGATCGAAGATTGCCGCGGTGAGCATCCGCACCGCATGGCAGGTACTGACCTCGATGCCCTTCAGTGTTGCCTCCCGAATGGCGGCGGTCAGCAGCGCAGTGTGGTCCGCTGACAGATCCTCCGGCAGACTGACCGTCACCCGTACCGCGGGAATATCCTCCACGATCCGGCGCAGCAGTTGATAAAAGCATTCCGCCTTGGCACGCATCAGCGCCTCGTCATCGCCAAACAGCGCACCAACGGCCGCAAGACCTTCACTCCAATGGCTGCGCGCGCGCTGCCAATCGCGTTCGGACCCGAAAGCCACCTGGATGATCTCGCCCATCAGCGTCGCCCCTGCATGACGGCCCTGCCCCATCGGACCGGACCGGCGAGGGCGCCGGTCGACGGCCGCTTTCAGAGTAGGTCCGTCCGGTGCGCGAGCACTAGGGGCATTTGTGCCGGAAAAGCGCAATTTTGCGCAGCCTCGCCGCTGCACCGCGCCGTTCACGGCCGGGTGCTACCATCCGAGGCCCCGCGCAGCCCGCGAGCGGCGCGCCGGGCGAACACAGGAGAGCCCCCGATGCTGATCGTCACCACCGAGAATGTTCCCGGCCACCGCGTCACGGCCGTCAAGGGTCAGGTCTTCGGAGTCGTCGTGCGCAGTCGCGGCCTGGCCGGCAATGTCATGGCGGGCCTGCGCTCGCTGGTCGGCGGCGAGATCTCCGAATACACCCAATTGCTCGAGGAAGCGCGCCGGCATGCGATCGACCGCATGGTGCGCAATGCCGCACTGATGCAGGCCAACGCGGTGGTCATGATGCGGTTCGACTCCGCCGAGATCGGTCAGACGATGAGCGAGATCGTCGCCTACGGCACGGCCGTGATCATCGAGCCGGCCACGTGAAACTACGCGCCCTGGTGCTGGTGCTCGCCGCGCTCCTCGTCCTGATCGGCACAGGCGATGCGCTCGCCGGTCGGCTGGCCCCCGGGAGTGAACTCGCGGCGCTCGGTGTGTTGGGAATACTCGGCACCGCTTTTGAGCAGTGGCGTTACCGCAAACGGCTGCCGGCGTCGGCCTGCTGGAAACCGACCGGTGAGCGCTTCGAGGATCCCTCCACCGGCGAGCCGGTGGAGGTTCTGTACGATCCGCTGAGCGGCGAGCGGCGCTATGAGCGGCTCTGACCGCTGCGCCGCCCGCCATGAACCGTCAAGCGGGCGCTTTAGCGCCGGCGGCGCCGCGCGCTCTGGGGACGGGGCGCGGCGCGGCGTCCGCTCGGACGCACCGCGGAACGCTTCGCCGCCTTGCGCTTCGGCGGGGTCGCTGCAATGCGTAAGCGCGTGACTTTGCGGGGTTTCGCGGCCGAAGCCTGAGTTCGCTTTTTGGCCCGTGCTACAGCGCGCTTGGCCGCTTTGGCCGGCCTGCGCCGAGCGCCCACCTGCGCCGCGGCGGCGCGGCGCTTCGCGGTCTTGGCCTTACGGCCCGCCCCCGCCGACGGCGTTGCGGCCTTGGCGCGCTTTGAGGCCACGGTCCGGGTCACTGGCTTTGGCCGTGGCCGCGTGCGCTGCGCGGCACCCACGCGAGCCGCAGCTCGAGCGGGACGCCGCGAGCGCCCCTGCGGCGGGGCGGCCTCTGCGCCGGCGCCGCGCAACTGATCGAGGATGGCAGGGTTCTCCAGGGTGGAGACATCCTGGGCGAGATCCTCGCCGCGGGCGATCGCGCGCAGCAGACGGCGCATGATCTTGCCCGAGCGGGTCTTCGGCAGATTGTCCGCAAAGCGGATCTCATCGGGCTTGGCGATGGCGCCGAGCTGCTGGCCCACCCACTCACGTAGTTCCTGCACCAGATGCCCGGTGTCTGCCGGACGGGCGCCCCGGCAGACCACATAGGCAAAGACCGATTCGCCCTTGATCTCGTGCGGCTTGCCGACCACCGCAGCTTCGGCGACCCGCGGATGCGCCACCAGGGCGGACTCGATCTCCATGGTGCCCAGCCGATGGCCGGCCACGTTCAACACGTCATCGATTCGCCCCATGATCCAGAAGTAACCGTCCTTGTCGCGGTGTGCGCTGTCGCCGGCCACGTAGTAGCGGTTTTGGAACTTCTCCCAGTAGGCCGCCAGATAGCGGTCATTGTTGCGCCAGATCGTGCGCAGCATGGCCGGCCAGGGCTTTTTGATCACCAGGTAACCGCCCGCCTCGGGCCGCGTGACCGGCTGACCGTGATCATCGACGATGTCTGCCGCAATGCCCGGCAGCGGCACCGTGCACGATCCCGGCTTGGTGGCGGTGATCCCGGGCAGCGGCGAGATCAGGATCACGCCCGTCTCGGTCTGCCACCAGGTATCGACGATCGGGCAGCGTGCGCCACCGATCGTGCGGTGATACCACATCCATGCTTCCGGGTTGATCGGCTCACCAACGCTGCCGAGCAGCCGCAGGCGCGACAGGTCGTAGCGCGCCGGCACCTCATCACCGAGCTTCATCAGCGCGCGGATGGCCGTCGGTGCCGTATAGAACACGCTGACGCCGTGATCCTGACAGATCTTCCAGAAACGCCCGCCGTCGGGATAGGTCGGTGCGCCCTCGTACATCACCACGGTCGCCCCCACCGCGAGCGGCCCGTAGGCGAGGTAGCTGTGCCCGGTCACCCAACCGGCGTCCGCCGTGCACCAGAACACATCATCATCGCGCAGGTCGAACACCCATTGGGTGGTCAGTTTCGCCCCCAGCAGATAGCCGCCACTCGAGTGCTGGATGCCCTTTGGTTTGCCCGTCGAGCCTGAGGTGTAAAGCAGGTAGAGCGGATGTTCGGCATCGACCCACTCCGGCTCGCACACCGGCGAGTGCTCCGCCACGGTCTCGTGCCACCACAGGTCGCGACCGGCCTCCATGCCGACCGGCCGGCCGGTGCGCTTCAGAACGATGACGTGCTTGATGCTTGGGCAGCCGGCGGCGAGCGCCTTGTCCGCCGCCGCCTTCAGTTCGATCGCATGGCCGCCGCGCCACCCGCCATCGGCCGTCACGAGCACCTTGGCCCCGGTGTCCTCGATCCGATCTTTCAGCGCCGGCGCCGAGAACCCGCCGAACACCACGGAATGAATCGCGCCGATGCGGTTGCAGGCGTGCATGGCGACGATGATCTCGGGCACGAGCGGCATGTAGATGGCCACCCGATCACCGCGCTGCACGCCGAGGGCTTTCAGCACATTGGCGAAGCGGCACACCTCGGCATGCAGTTCCTGGTAGCTGATGCGGCGCACGTCGCCCGGCTCGCCCTCGAAGATGATCGCCGGTTTGTGCCCGCGCTCGGCCAGATGCACATCGAGACAGTTGAACGAAACGTTCAGCTCCCCGTCGCTGAACCACCGGTAGTTGGGTGCCTCGCTCTCATCGAGCGTCACGGTAAAGGGCTTGTGCCAGAGGATTTCCTGGCGCGCCATCTGCGCCCAAAAGCCGGTGTAGTCCGTCTCGGCATGCCGCCGCAGGCCGTCGATATCCGCCGGTTTCAGCTGCGAGCGCGCACTGAACTCCGCAGGCGGATGGAACACGCGCTCTTCCTGCAGGACGGACTCGATGTTCTTGCTCGCCATGGAAGCCCCCAGTTTATTGCGGTGACCGAGCGCCGAGCATAGCCGACGCACGGCTCAAATCATGCCAGAGCATGGCCGCAGGTCCCACCTCACGGGCCGCCGCCAGCCGCGAGCGCCGCCAGCCGCTCGGCTTGGCGGCGCAGCATCGGGCCGAAGCCGAGCCGGTCGTACAATCCGTCGAGCCCAGCGCGGTTCGGGATGCGCGGCCGCAGGTCCTCGGCGCCGACCTCGAGCGGCATGTCACACACGATGCGGGTCAGGCGCCGCGCCAGATAGACCGCCTCGCGGTGCTCGCGCAGCCGCTCGCGCAGCTCCCGCCCACCCCGCAGCCCGAGCGCGCTCACCCGGCCGAGCCCGGCGTACAGATCGTCAATGGAAGCAAACGCACGCATCAGTGCCGCGGCGGTTTTCGGACCGACGCCCGGGACGCCCGGGATGTTGTCCGAGGTATCACCCGTGAGCGCGAGATAATCGGCGAATCGCTCCGGCGCGACGCCGAAGTGCCGCTCGACGTCGCGATAACCAAGCTGACCACGCGCACCGAAATCCCAGTACAGATCCCCGTCGCGCACCAGCTGAGCGAGGTCCTTGTCGCGGGTGATGAACGCCGAACGAATGCCGTGTCCGCGCATTCTCTGGGCGAGCGTGCCGATCAGATCGTCCGCTTCGTAGTAGGAATCGACGAACACGGCAAGCCCCAGGTGCGCGCACAGCTCGCGGCAGTAATCGAATTGCACCGCCAGATCGGGCGGCGCCGGCTCGCGATTGGCCTTGTACGGCGGATAGATCGCGTTGCGGTAGGAGCTGGCGAGGCGTCGGTCGAAGGCCACCCCCACGAATTGCGGGCGGGTCCGTTCCAGCAGATCGCCGAGGAAGCGTGCGAATCCGAACACGGCATGCACCGGCCTGCGCTCGACATCGAGCATCTCGGGCAACGGCGAATGATAAGCACGGAAGACGTAAACCGAGGCGTCGATGAGATAAAGCAAAGTTTGTGATTCCGTCGTCCGCGCCCCGGGCGGACGGGGCGCGGACGCTCAGCTCAACCAGCGCTGGATGCGCTCATGCAACGGGCTCGAGCGCGGGAAGTGCGCGAGCAGATATTCCATCTGATCGGCGAGCACCCGCCGGCCCTTGAGAAAGATGTACTCGGCATAGGTCGGCGCGAACGGCACCGCGACCAACTGCATTTTAGCCTGCTCGGGCGTGCGCGAGGCCTTCTGATTGTTGCAGCGCCGGCAGGCGGTCACGACGTTCGTCCAGGTATCGAGCCCGCCCTGGCTGAACGGCCGGACGTGATCGCGGGACAGATCCCGGGTCGCGAACCGCTGTCCGCAATACAGACAGATGTGCGCATCGCGCCGGAAAAGCGTCTGGTTGTTCAGCGGCGGCACGTAATCAACACGCGTGCTACCGGGGTTACCGGTGTGCCCGATGGTCGCCACGATCGAATTGATCTCGAGCACGGTACGCCGGCCGGTCAGAGCATTGATTCCGCCGAACAGCGTGAACAGGTTGCTGCCGCAGGTGTAGGCGACCTGCTGCTGGGTATAGAGCCGGGCCGCCTCCCGATAATCGATCCATTCGAGCGGCATCCCCGCAACGTCGGTGCGCAGCACGAGTTGGGAGAGCCCGCGCACCGCACCGCTCGGCACGATCCGCAGGTCATCGCTCGAACCGTGATCGGCCCGCTCGAAGTCTATGCCTGTCATGGCAGGGGTTAAGATACGGCAAGAATATGCTTGAGTTCAACGTGACAACGTGTAGGGTAGAGCGCAACAAGACCGAGCGCTGGCCTCTCCAGCGCAATCCAGTCCAAGAGGGCCATTGATGCCAATCACAATCGGCGTGTTGCGCGCGAGCGCGGCGCGTGAGCGGCGCGTGAGCGTGGTGCCAGAGGTAGCCGAGAAGTATGTGCGCAGCGGGGCGAAGGTGCTGCTTGAGCACGGAGCGGGGGAGCTGGCGCAGTTTGCGGACTCGGCGTATCGGGGCGTGCAGTGGGGCGAGGCAGCCGAGGTGCTCGGGCGCTCGCAGGTTCTGCTGACGGTGCAGCCGCTGAGCGTTGAGCAGATTGGGATGCTCAAGGCGGGCACGGTGGTGGTGGGTTTCTTGCAGCCGTACGGGCGCCGTGAGGAGGTTTTGGCGCTGCAGAAGGGGGGAATTACCAGTTTTGCGATGGAGCTGGTGCCACGCATCTCGCGCGCGCAGTCGATGGACGCACTGTCCTCGCAGGCCTCGATCGCCGGGTACAAGGCGGTGCTGCTGGCGGCCAATGAGCTGCAGAAGTTTCTGCCGATGCTGACGACGGCGGCCGGGACGATTCGCCCGGCGCAGGTGCTGGTGATTGGGGCTGGGGTAGCGGGCCTGCAGGCGATTGCCACGGCGCGGCGGCTCGGTGCGGTGGTGGAGGCGTACGACGTGCGCAGCGCCACGCGCGAGCAGGTTCGCTCCCTTGGAGCGCGCTTTGTGGACACCGGGGTCAGTGCCGAGGGCAGCGGAGGCTATGCACGGGAGCTGAGCGAGGAGGAGCAGCGACGCCAGCAGGAGGTGCTCGATGGGCGCATTGCGGCGGCCGATGCGCTGATCAGCACCGCCTCGGTACCGGGGCGAGCGGCCCCGAAGATCATCACGCGTGCCGCGGTTGAGCGGATGCGGGCCGGGTCGGTGATTGTGGACACGGCCGCCGAGCAAGGGGGCAATTGCGAGCTGACGCGCCCCGGGGAGACGGTGATTCACCAGGGGGTTCGGGTGATGGGGCCGGTGAACCTGGCGGCCGATCTGGCGTACAACGCCAGCGAGATGTACGCGCGCAATCTGCTGAACTTTCTCTCCCCGGCGCTGAAGGAGGGGGAGCTGGCGATTGATTGGCAGGACGAGGTATTTGCCGCGGCCTGTCTGACGCACGACGGACAGATCCGTCACGAGCCGACCCGCCAAGCGCTTGGCGGATGAGGGGCAGCGGGGGACGATGATGACTGGAATCGTTGCGCTTTACATTTTCATGCTGGCGGCCTTCACCGGGTACGAGGTGATCTCGCGGGTGCCGGTGATCTTGCACACCCCGCTGATGTCGGGGTCGAACTTTGTGCACGGGATTGTGCTGGTTGGGGCGATGGTGGCGCTGGGCGGGGCGCACACGCCGCTTGAGAAGACGATTGGCTTCATTGGGGTGTTGCTGGCGGCGGGCAATGCGGTGGGCGGGTACGTGGTGACCGAGCGGATGCTCGAGATGTTCAGATCCAGCAAGGTGCGCACCGCGGCGCACGAGGAGCGCTAGATGTCCGGGGCGTTCTCTGGGCTGTGGAGCGCCGGTGCGCTGATTCAGGGCAGCTACTTCCTCACCGCGGTGCTGTTCATCACGGGGCTGAAGCGCATGAGCTCCCCGGTGAGCGCGCGCAGCGGCATTGTGTGGGCCGGGGCGGGGATGCTGGTGGCGACGCTGGTGACGCTGGCCTACCCGGGGATGAGCAACTACCCGCTGATCGGGGCGGCGCTCGTGCTGGGGGCGGCGCTGGCGTGGTGGAGCGGCAAGCGCGTGGCGATGACGAACATGCCGCAGATGATCGCGCTGTACAACGGGATGGGCGGTGGAGCGGCGGCCTCGATTGCAGCGGTGGAGCTGTACCGCAACGGGGCCGGCGGGGGAATGAGCACGGCGCTGGCGGTGGCCGGGGGGCTGATTGGGGCGGTGTCCTTCAGCGGCAGCGCGATTGCCTTTGGCAAGCTGCAGGGGCTGATCCGGCGCAGTATCCGCTTTCGTGGCCAGCAGTTCGTGAGCGTGCTGCTGCTGGGCGGGGCGCTGCTGCCCGGGGTGCTCGAGGTGGTGCACCCGGGGGGCGCTGCGGGGTACGTGACGGGGCTGCTCGGCGGGGCGCTGCTGCTGGGGCTGGCGATGACGCTGCCGATTGGCGGGGCGGACATGCCGGTGGTGATCTCGCTGTACAACGCGCTCACGGGGCTGGCGGTGGGCTTTGAGGGCTTTGCGCTGCACAACGCGGCGATGATCATTGCCGGCACGGTGGTCGGCTCGGCCGGCACGCTGCTGACGCAGCTGATGGCCAAGGCGATGAACCGCTCGCTTGGCAACGTGCTGTTCTCGGGGTTTGGCGAGGCGGGCGCAGAGGCGGGCGGAGCGGTGAGCGGCAGCTTAAAGCCGATCGAGTCCTCAGACGTAGGGGTGATGCTTGCCTTTGCGCAAAAGGTGATCGTGGTCCCCGGCTACGGCATGGCGGTGGCGCAGGCGCAGCACAAGATCTGGGAGCTGTGCCAGCTGCTGATCGAGCGGGGCGTGACGGTGCGCTTTGCGATCCACCCGGTGGCCGGACGCATGCCGGGGCACATGAACGTGCTGCTCGCCGAGGCGGGTGTGCCGTACGATCTGATCGGGGATCTGGAGGAGATCAACGGGGAGTTCGACACCGCCGATGTGGCGCTGATCATCGGGGCGAACGACGTGGTCAATCCGGTGGCCCGCACCGACAAGTCGAGCCCCATCTACGGCATGCCGATCCTCAATGCCGACCGGGCCAAGAACGTGATCGTGATCAAGCGCGGCAAGGGAGCCGGCTTCTCCGGAATCGAGAACGCCCTGTTCTACCTCGACAACGCACGCATGCTCTACGGTGATGCCCAGAAAGTCGGCGCCGAGCTGATCCAGGCCGTCAAAACACTCAGCTAGCCCCGCCGCGACGGCGGGCGCCCGCCGCGGCGCAGGCCGCGCATCCCGCCGCCGAAGCGGCCCATCCCCCGCAGCGAGCGCAATTGCCGGCGTTGCATCTGACGCATCATCCGCTGACGCATCATGCGCTGGTGCAAGCGCTGAATCATCATCCGCCGCTCAGCGGGTGTCGCCCTTTGCCAGCGCTTGCGCAGCATCCGCCGCCGCCAGGCCGGCAAACGCTCGTATGCCCGAAAGCTACGCCGGATCGCGGCCCGCTGGGCGGGCGGAAGGGCCCGGAATCGCTGCCAGCGGCGGCGCAGCACGGCCCGTTGCTGCGGGGACATCCGCCGCCATTGGGCGAAGCGACGCTGTGCCTGGTGCCGCTCGGCGGGCGTCATGTGCAACCACAGGCGGCTGCCGCGCACCAGCGCGCGCTGGCGAGCCGGCGGCAACTGCGCCCACCGATCGTGCAGCTGGCCGAGCAGCCGCCGCTGCGCACTCGTGAGCGCCGACCAGGGCACTGCCCGACCCGCGCCCGCGGGCGCCTGTTGCGCGCCGGACCATGCCGGCAGGAGCGCGAGCAGCAGCGCAAGAAGCACGACACGCCAGGTCCTGCTCATCAGCCGCTGCCCTGGGGCTGCGCCGGCGCGCGATTTCCGGGGGGGGCGGAAGTCTTGCCGGGCGCGGGCGCCGCCGGCTTGGACGGGCCGAGCTTCAGCTGCGAGAGGTAGCGCATCCAGCCGCCGCCCGCCGAGCGGTCGGCAGGGCCGGCCGGATCGCTCGCGCCGAGGTACTCCAAGAAACTCAGCGAGACCGGCTGCGGCGCGCTCGAGGGCGGCGGCTGCCCCGCGCACGCGCCGGGCGCAACCACCGCGGCCAGAAGTACTACCGCCGTCCTGCCACCGCCGCATCGCTTATCCGCCATTCTCGTTCGACTCGACGGCCTCGGCCCCGGTTTGCGGCGCCAAGCGTGCCTGTGCCGCCGCCCATTCGTAGAACTGTCCGTCGCCATCCTGAACGAGCGCCAGTCCGTCGCGATCACTGAGCAGCGATACATCTTCGGCCGCCAGCGCACCGGCGTTTGCCGTAAAGGGCGGCGCCGGCGCGGCACGTCGCGGGCCGAGCAGCATCACCCACACCAGCGCAGCGACCAGCGCGCCGGCCGCCGGCATCCAGACGCGCCGCACCACCAGACCGCGGCGCAACCAGCCGGACCGCTGCGCCGCCTGCGCCAGTGCGGCGTGCCGTGCCTGGGTGAGACGCGAGCGCACATGAGCGCTCGTCGTGTCCGCATCGCGCTCAAGGAGCGCAACCAGCCGCCGCTCGAACGCCGCTTTGTCGTCCACGTCGCTCATGTCGGATCACCCAGCTGTGCGCGCAGTGCGCGCAGCGCGCGGAAGTAATGTGTCTTGACGCTCCCCTGCGAGCAGCCCATCGCACGTGCGGTCTGTGCGACATCCAGGCCTTCGAGCGCGCGCAGCAGAAACACTTGCTGCTGCCGCTGCGGCAGCGCGTTCAGCGCGCTCTGCAACGCCGCCATGGTCTCATCGAGCTCGATGCGCTGCGGCACCGGCAGCTCGGGGCTCTGCACGGTCGCGAGCGGGTCATCCGCTTCGTCGGATTCCTGGTGAAAGGGCAACCAGGCCATCACCCGGTTGCGCACGCTGCGTCGCCGCTGGACGTCGCGAATGCGATTTTCCAGAATTCGATAGAAGAGCGGCTTCCACTCGGCCGCGGGACGATCCGCGTAGGCGCGGGCCAGCTGCAGCATCGCGTCCTGCACGGCATCGAGGGCATCGTCCTCGTGGCGCAAAGCGGTTTGTGCGATGCGGAATGCCTTCAGTTCCACGCTCGCCAGAAACTGGCTGAGCGCATGCTGTGCGGTCTGGGCATTCGAATGGGATCGATCCACGTCGCCGCGAAGGGCAGCCGGCATGCTATAAGGCGAGACAAGCGTAGCAGAGTCTGACATAGCCCGTATAACGCGACCCCAGCCTGTCGGTTGACGGCGACGGGCAGAGCAACGGACGGGCAGCAGCGTTGATTTTTCAATCACTTCCCATGCCCTCCGCTCCCGTCCTGCGCGTCGCGCTGGCCACGCCACTGCGTCAGCTGTTCGATTATCTCGCCCCGGCCGAGCCCCCTCCCCCGGGGGTGCGGGTGCGCGTCCCGTTCGGCAGGCGCCGCCTGGTGGGCGTGGTCCTGGCTACCGCCGAGAGCACGGACGTCCCGAAAGACAAGCTCAAGATGGTGCTCGAGACCCTCGATGACCGGCCGCTGCTCGACCCCGGATTACTCGAGCTGCTGCAGTGGGCGGCCGGCTACTACCATCACCCGATCGGCGAGGTGCTGGCCGCAGCGCTGCCGAAGGCCCTGCGCCTGGGCGCGAGCCTCGCCGCGCACGAGCAGCGCTGGCGGATCACCCCCGCCGGCACTGCCGCGCACGCACAGGGCGAGCCACGCCGCGCGCCGCGCCAGCGGGCAGTGCTCACCGCCCTGCTCGACCACGACCGCTCCGCCGTCGAGCTGCGCGAGCAGCTTGGCGAGGCTTGGCGCAGCGCGGCTCGCCCGCTCGAGGAGCGCGGTTGGATCGCCTCGGCGCAGGTTGCCTGCGCCCCACCAGTGGCCTCGGCGCAGCCGTTCACGCCTGCCGACGGACCCACGCTCAATCCGGAACAGCGGGCAGCGACCGAGCGCATCGAGGCATCGCTCGGCCAGTTCGGCGCGTTCGTGCTGCAAGGCATCACCGGCAGCGGCAAGACCGAGGTATACCTGCAGGTCGCCGCGCGCGCACTCGCGCAGGGACGCAGCGCCCTGGTGCTCGTGCCGGAAATCGGCCTCACCCCACAGCTGGTCGCCCGGTTCCGCGAGCGCCTCGGCGTGCCGATGGCCGTGCTGCATTCCGGACTGAGCGACCAGGAACGGCTGCTCGCCTGGCGTGAGGCGCACGCTGCCCGCGCACGCATCGTGCTCGGGACGCGCTCGGCTGTGTTTGCCCCGGTGGCCAATCTCGGCGTGATCATCGCCGACGAGGAACACGACGCGTCCTACAAGCAGCACGACGGCGGCTTTCGCTACTCGGCACGGGATCTGGCCGTGATGCGCGCGCACAGCGCCGCCGTGCCCGTGGTCCTCGGTTCGGCCACGCCCGCCCTCGAGACGCTGCACAACGTCGCCGCCGGCCGCTATACGCGCCTGACACTCACCCGGCGCGCCGCCGAGGCCGCCCCACCCCGGCTCGCGCTGATCGACCTGCGCGCCCACGCCCACACCGCCGGTTTGTCCATGCCGGCGGTACAGGCCATCGAACGCCATCTCGGTGCCGGCGGCCAGACCCTGGTATTCCTCAACCGGCGCGGCTATGCACCCACGCTCGCCTGCACCGCATGCGGCTGGGTCGCGCCATGCCGGGACTGCGATGCACGCCTGACGGTGCACCTCGGTGCGCGCGTTCTGCGCTGCCATCATTGCGGCGCACAGGAGCCCCTGCCCGAGCGCTGCCCGCAGTGCGGCTTCCCGGTGAAGCCGGTGGGTCAGGGCACTGAACGGCTCGAGGACACACTCTCGCAGCGGTTCCCCGGCGTGCCATGCGTGCGGCTCGACCGCGATGTGATCCGTCGGCGCGGCGACCTCGAGGCCGCCGTGCGGCGCGTCGCCTCGGGCGAGGGCCGCATCCTCGTCGGCACTCAGATGGTGACCAAGGGACACGATTTCCCCAATGTGACGCTAGTGGTGGTGCTCAATGCCGACCAGGGACTGTTCAGCACAGACTTCCGTGCCCCCGAGCGCCTGGCGCAGACCATCGTGCAGGTCGCCGGTCGCGCCGGCCGCGGTGCGCGTCCCGGCGAGGTACTGATCCAGACCGAATTTCCGGATCATCCACTGCTCACAGGCCTGCTCCGCGAAGGCTACGAGGGCTTCGCGCACACGGCACTCGAGGAGCGCCGACAGGCAGCCTGGCCCCCTTTCACTCGCCTCGCCGCAGTACGGGACTCCGCGCCGAGCGCCGCCGACGCCCTGCAATTTCTCACGGAGGCGCGCGCGCTCGCCGCTGGAGCACACGGGGTGCGTCTGCTGGGCCCGGTGCCGGCCGCGATGGCCCGACGCGCCGGACGCCATCATGCGCAACTGCTGATTGAGAGCCGCGAGCGTGCCAGCCTGCACCGTTTTCTCGAGGCATGGCTGCCACAGCTGGAGAGCCTGCCGAGCGGACGGCGGGTGCGCTGGGCGCTCGATGTCGATCCGATGGAGCTGTTTTAATCGGGTAGAATTCGTCATTTCCCCCTGGTTTGGACCCGATTTCCTTGAAACAGCAACTCGAGCAACTCCTCGCCACGGCGCTGAGCTCCCTGCGGGACGCCTTGGGTGTGCCGCAGGCGGCCGAGACCGTAACGGTCGAGCGCAGCCGCGATGCACGTCATGGCGATTTCGCAACCAACATCGCGCTGCGCCTGGCGAAAGCCGCGCGCAGCAATCCACGCGAGCTGGCACAGCGCATCATCGCGGCCTTGCCGCCGAGCCCGTTGGTGTTGCGAACCGAAATCGCCGGCGCCGGATTCATCAATTTCTTCCTCTCCCCGGCCGCCTATGCCGAGGAGCTCGCGGCGATCCACGCGCAGGCAGGCCAATACGGACACAGTCCGCTCGGCCAGGGAGAGCGTGTGCTGCTCGAGTTCGTCTCGGCCAACCCGACTGGCCCTCTGCACGTCGGACACGGACGCCAGGCTGCCTACGGCGCGACACTCGCCAACATCCTGACTGCGGTTGGCTTTGATGTTGCGCGTGAGTATTACATCAACGACGCCGGCCGCCAGGTCGACATCCTGGCCGTCAGCGCCTGGATTCGCTATCTCGAAGCATGCGGGGAAACGCTTCCGTTTCCCGAGAACGGCTACCGCGGCGATTACGTGCGGGCGATCGCCGTGCAGTTGCAGGCGAGCGAGGGCGAGGGCCTGCGGCGGGCGGCGGCGAGCGTGCTCGCCGGGCTGCCTGCCGATGCGCCAACCGGTGACAAGGAGCTCTACATCGACGCGCTGATCGCTCGTGCCCGCGAGTTGATCGGCACTGACGGGTTTGCGCGCGTGCTGGCACGTTCGCTCGCACAAATGCTGGCGGACATCCGCGCGGACCTCGAGCAGTTCGGCGTACGCTTCGACCGCTGGTACTCAGAGCGGGAATTGGAGCAAAGCGGTGCCATCGAACGGGCCCTCGCGCGCCTCGAGCATGAGGGCCGGCTGTACCGCGAACAGGGTGCGACCTGGTTCCGCGCCACGGAGTTCGGTGACGAGAAGGACCGGGTGGTGGTGCGCGAAAATGGCCAGAAAACCTATTTCGCCTCCGACATCGCCTATCACCTCGAGAAGCGCGAGCGCGGCTTCGAGCGTCTCATCGACGTACTCGGCGCTGATCACCACGGCTATGTGGCGCGAGTGCGCGCCGGGCTGACGGCGATGGGTGAGCCGGGTGAGAGCCTGGAAGTCAATCTGATCCAGTTCGTCAGTCTGTTTCGCGGTGGGGAGAAAATCCCCATGGGCAAACGCGAAGCGCAGTTCGTGACCCTGCGCCAGCTGCGCGAGGAGGTGGGCAACGATGCCTGCCGGCTCTTCTATCTCATGCGCAGCCACGACCAACCGCTTGATTTCGACCTGGAACTCGCCAAGTCGCGCAGCAACGAGAATCCGGTCTATTACATCCAGTACGCGCATGCACGCGTGGCCAGCGTCCAGAAGCAGATGGCGGCACGCGGACTGCAGTTCGACCGCAGCGAAGGCCTGGCGCACACGCAGCTGCTGACCAGTGCGCACGAACAGGCAGCACTCGCGTGCGTGACGCGCTTTCCCGAGGCGCTCGAACAGGCTGCCGTCAATCGCGCGCCGCACACCCTGGTGCATTATCTGCGGGAACTCGCCAACACACTGCACACGTATTACAACGCTGAGCCGTTCCTGGTCGAGGACTCCAAGGTGCGCAATGCGCGTCTGGCGCTCGTGCTCGGCGTGCAGCAGGTATTGCGCAACGGACTGGAACTGCTCGGCGTGAGTGCGCCCGAGAGCATGTGAGTCGATGTCCCAACTGACCAGCCGCGACTACAAGGGCACCGGAGGCGGCCGGCGTGCGGGCACTCCCGGCGGATTGAAGGAGTTCTTGTTCGGCGCGGCCGCCGGTGCGCTGCTCGCCACAGTGGGCACCGTGCTGCTGATGCACCATGCGCACCGGCCTGGTGCCACCGCGTGCGCCGCCAGCGCCACCTCCGCCCCCACGACCGAGGCCGCAGACAGCGCCCCGGGGCCGGCACCACGCAACAGCGCGCGCATCGCTGCGCGCGCCACCGTGGCGGCAGCGACCCGCAGCGCACGGACGAGCGCCGCCCCCGAGCGCTCCAACCCCTCCCAACTCGCCCGTGCAAGCGGGCGCGGTGCGCCGTCCCATGCGCCCGGCAAAGCCGCGCCGGCGCCGCCGCAGTACGACTTCTACCAGATGCTGCCGAATCTCAAGGTGACCGTACCGCGTCCAACCGCACCCGGAATGCTCTCGGTCGGCGCCAATGGCCACACCCGCTTCGCCGGCTACGTGTTGCAGGTCGGCTCCTACCGCGACGAGGCGCAGGCGCGGCGGGTAATCGCCGAGTTGGACAGCCTCGGCATCATCGCGCACATCGACTCGGTGCCCGATGGCCGGGCAACGCTGCACCGCGTACGGATCGGCCCGCTCACGGAAGCGGCGGAACTGAACCGCATCCGCGGCGTGCTGAAGGCGGTGGGCCTGCCGGCGATGGTGATTCCGCGCGGCGCGCGCTGAGCGCGGCCGGCCGTCAATCCTCGGCGATCGCGCGGAAGTCCAGGCCCAGCGAGCGCAATTTACGATACAAGTGCGTGCGCTCCATGCCGACGCGCTTGGCGAGTTGTCCCACCTTGCCGTTGCACAGCAGCAATTGTTGCTGCAGGTAAGCACGCTCGAACTGCTCACGAGCCTCGCGTAGCGGCAAGGCCAGCAGATCCTGTTTGACCAGCGGCTCACCGGCAGGGGCCTGCACGGCCAGCTCACGCTCGACTTCCTCCAGGCCGATCTCCTCCCCACCGCCCTGAATCAGCAGGCGATGCACGAGATTCTTCAGTTCCCGCACGTTGTCGGGCCAGGGGTAATTGCGCAGCCGGTTCTGGGCCGCGACGCTGAAGTGCCGCAGCGGCAAGCCCTCGGAGTCAACCAGGCGGTCGACATGGTGCCGCAACAGCTCCGGCACGTCTTCGGCGTAGTCGCGCAGCGGCGGCACGCGCACGATCAGCGTGTTCAGATGCGCGAGCAGATCGCGGCGCAACGCCGAGCCGGCGCGGCTCTCGATCCCGGGCTGCGCCGAGGAGACCAGCCGCGCGCGCAGCTCGATCGACTCGCTGCCACCGACCGGCGTGAAGCGGCCGGACTCGAGCGCCCCGAACAGCAGCCGCTGCGCCGCCGACGGCAGGTCCTCGAGTTCCTGAATGAACAGCGTACCGTCGGCCGCCTGCTCGAGCAGCCCGGGGCGGCGAGTGCCGCTCTCGAGCGAGCCGAACAATCGGCTCTCGGCATCGGCGTCGCGCAGACTGCTCGCCACCAATGTCACGAACGGCGCCCCGGCGCGCGGGCCGCGCCCATGCAGATAGCGGGCGAACAGCTCCCGTCCGGAGCCCGGCTCGCCGATCAGCAGCACAGCAGAGGTGTGGGTGGCAATCTGCTGCAGCTCGGCGCGTAACTGCTGCATGAGCTTGCTCTTGCCCGCGGGCGCCACCAGTGTCGGCACGAACAGCTTGCCGGCCTGGCGTTTGCGCCGCCCCGCATCGAGAGCGCGCTCCACCGTGCGCAACAGTTTCGCCAGCGACAGTGGCTTTTCCACGAAATCGAATGCACCGAGCCGAGTCGCTTCCACCGCTGTCTCCACGGTACCGTGGCCGGACATCATCACGACCGGGCAGCCGTCCGCGGCCGTGCTCGACCACTCCCGCAGCAGCGTGATGCCATCGACGTCGGGCATCCAGATATCGAGCAGCACCAGATCGGGTGTCTGCCGTGCGCGTGCGGCGCGCGCCTGCGCGGCGTTGGCCGCGACTTCGACCACGTAGCCCTCCTCGGTGAGGATTTCCTTCAGCAGACCCCGGATGTCCGCCTCATCGTCGACCACCAAAATATGTGCCGCACTCATACCTGCTCGCTCCGCAATGACTGTCGTTTTTCTTGCGCTCCAGCGCGCTTGCCGAATGCCACCGGCAACGCCACTTGGATCCGGGCTCCTCCCTCCGGACGGTTGTCGGCGTCGATCCGACCCCCGTGTTCCTCGACGATCTTTTTCACGATCGCCAGTCCCAACCCAGTGCCCTTGGGCTTGCTGGTGACGTACGGATCGAAGATCCGCCCCAGCAGGTCTGCCTGAAAACCCGGCCCATTGTCACACACGCTCATGAATGCAAACGCGCTCACGCCCCCTCCCTCGAGCCGCGTACTGATCTCGAGCCGCGGTTCAGGATGCCCCTCGAGCGCCTCGAGCGCATTGGTCAACAGATTGTTCAGAATCTGCCGCACCCGCCCGCGGTCGGCCTCGATCGCGCTCAGCAGCGGATCCAGATCGAGCGTGATGGTCGCACGCGGATCCTGCGAGCGATACAGGTCGGCCACCTCGGTCACCAGCTGATTGAGACTGAAGCGGCTGACGCGCATCTCCGGTGCCCGCGCATATTCGCTGAACGCATTGACCATCTGCTGCATGCTCTCGACCTGCTGCACGATGGTATGGGTGGCGCGTTCGAGGAATTCCGCCTCCGGCGCGGCGAGAATCGGCTTAAGGCGCCGCGCCAGCCGCTCCGCCGAGAGCTGAATGGGCGTCAGAGGGTTCTTGATCTCGTGGGCGAGGCGCCGCGCGACCTCGCCCCAGGCCGCATCGCGCTGCGCCTCGAGCAGCGCGGTGATGTCGTCGAAGACGATGACATAGCCCATGTCGCCGCTCTCGCCCGGCAGCGGCGTACAGGCGCACATCAGGGTCACCATCCGGGCCGGCTTGCCGAGGTCGAGCTGCTCGCGCCACTCCTCGCGACCGCGCGCGAAGCGCACCGCGAGCGCCGCCACGAACTGGCCGAGCCGCTCGTTGCCGGCGGCCAGATCCGGTAGCGCCCGTCCAGTGGCCACCGACAGATCGGTGCCGAGAATGCCGCCGGCCGCCCGGTTGGCCATGCGCACCACCAGATTGCGGTCGACCGCCAGCACGCCGGTCGAGAGGCGCGCCAGGATGATCGCCAGCCGCTCGCGCTCGCGCTCGACCGCCTGCTGGCTGCGCGTTGCCTCATCGTGCGCACGGCGCAGCCGCTTGGTCATATCGTTGAAGGAGTGCACCAGGTAGCCCATCTCATCGCGCGAGGTCAGCGCGAGCCGGGTCGCGAAGTCGCCCTTGCCCACCGCCCGCGTCCCGGCGATCAGGTCCTGGACCGGGCGCGCGAGGCGCTCGGCGGAGAAGATCGCCCCGTGAATGGCCGCGAGCATCGCCAGCAGCAGCACCAGGGTGAGGGTCAGGCGAAAGCTGTACTTCAACGGCTCGCGCAGCGCCGTCAGGTTGCCGTAGCGCGAATACGAGCGCTGCACGGCATCGGAGAGCTCCGAAAGCTGTCTGGGCACTGGATAGACCGCCATCAGGTAGCGTTGGCCCGCGTCGCCGGAGGCGCCCGCGAGCGGCACGCCGATCCGGATGACGAATCGGCCGTGCGGCTGTGGCTCGAGACTGACGTAGGTCTGCCGCTCGCTCACCGTGCGCACGAGGTCGGCCGGCGGAGACAGCGGCACGTCGGCGAGCGGATCCTGCAGACTGGCCGCGAGGATGCGATCGTTGGCCCCATAGAGCACGATCTCCCGGGCCGAATCGGCGCGGCGCGCCTGATCGAGCTGTCCCTGGATTTTCAGGACCGAGTGCCCGAGCAGGGAACGCGCCAGCACCGCGGTGCGGCGCGACTCGGCCTGCACGCGCAGGTCGAGCGCCGAACGCGAGAGCACCAGCGCGTCCTTCAGACCCTCGCGGACCTCGACCCGGAACCAGCTGTCGATGCCGCGGTCGAGGAACTCGAGTGAGGAGAAGTACACGATCAGCAGCGGGGCAATCACCAGCGCGCCGAAAATCATGACCGTGCGCGCCGTCAGACGCGAGCCCGGCACGTGGTTGCGAAAATCGCGCACCAGCTGCCACAAGCGCCGCGCGAGCAGCACGATCAGCGCGAACACCCCGAACACATTGAGCAGCACGATCCACGGCTGCAGGCGGCCGAACTCGGAGGAGTTCTGCGCGCTCTTGGCCAGCAGCAAAAGAGCAGCCAGCCCGATCACGCTCCACAGCGCGATGGCGGCGATGGCGCGTGCACCATCGCGCCGCGGCGATCCACTTACCCCGGAAGCGGCCATGAGAACCACGGACTCTCACGCTGCCAGTCATCGGTCCAGAACAGCAGCGCCCGCAGCGAGGCGGGCAGTTGGCCGCGACGCACCCCGGCGCGAACGCTGATGATGTAGCGCCCGCTCTGCAGTTGTGACTCGACCAGAATCGGCCAGTTGCGCACGCGCTGCAGATAGCGCAGCGCCTGTTTGACGGTGGCGAAGCTGCTCTGTGCACCGCTTTGCGCGTCCCGCACCACGTACCGGCGCGTCACCACGTGATAGGCCAGCTCGCGGTGCAGCGTCACGTCGATCACCGTGGCGTTGAACCAGAATCGGCGCACCTGCTCGATGCGCGCTTCCACGTCGAAACTCAGTGTCACGCCATTTTGCAGTGCCTTGAGAATCGTGGGGTTGAGCGGATAAGTGACGTGCGCGTTGAGTTCGATCACGCCGTGATCGAAATTGACGTACGCAGAGCGCACCGCGAGCGCGCCGTCGAGCGCATCCGCATACGCGGTGGCGTGCCCCAGGCTCAGTACCAGCACCAGCAGCGCAAGCAGCAGACGTGCGCACGCCGTTCCGGTCCCTCGCACGCGTCGCGAGCCGATTCGTGGCATCGATGCAACGAACGAACGCGTAAATCCCCCTTTGCTTGCGCTGGCTTAGTGTCCCGACGTTGTCTTTTCGAGACAAGCATAATAGAAGCCGTCGGTCTGCGCCGCCCCTCCGGTGAGCAATTGCACCCCGAAGGGGCCGAACACCGCCCCGGCAGGCAACTCGGCCGCAGGCAGAGCGATTGAGCGGGCCCGCGGCTCCTCGGCCTGAAACCGCCCCACCACCCCCTCGTTCTCCTGCGGCAGCACCGAGCAGGTCGAGTACAGCAGCCGGCCACCCGGGGCCAGCATTCGGAAAGTCGCGCGCAGAATCTCGAGCTGCGTGGCCGCGAGCGGCGCGATGTCCTCCGCCCGGCGCAGCAGCTTGATGTCCGGGTGGCGGCGGATGACGCCGGTGCCCGAACAGGGCGCATCGACCAGAATGCGCTCGAAGGGTCGCCCGTCCCAGAACGACTCCGGCTGGCGGACGTCAGCGGCAGCGAGATGCGCGTGCAGGCCGAGCCGCACGAGCGTCTCACTGACCCGTTCGAGTCGGGCGGGATCGATGTCGACTGCCCAGAGCTCGAGCGCTGCCGTTCGTTCCAACAGGTGGGCCGTCTTGCTCCCGGGAGCCGCGCAGGCATCGAGCACCCGCATGCCCGGGCAGACCTCGAGCAGAGGCGCGGCGAGTTGCGCGCCGGCGTCCTGCACCGAGACCCATCCCTCGCGGAACCCCGGTAGCGAGGCAACCGGTACCGGCGGATCGATGCGAATGGCCGTGGCACCGGCGGCGCCCGCCACCCCGTCGAGGCGCTGAGCGCTCAGCCCGGCGGTCGCGAGATCTTCCAGGTAGCGCTCCGGGGCACGCCGGTGCGGGTTGAGGCGCACGGTCAGGGGCGGATGCGCATTGTTGGCCTCGAGCATGGCCTGCGCCTGCTGCGGCCAGGCCGCCTGCAGCGCATCGAACAGCCAGCGGGGATGAGCGGTGCGTCGCGCCGGATCACGGTCGACCCGTGCGAACAGTGCCTCACGCTGCAGAACCAGCTTGCGCAGGACGGCATTGACCAGGCCGCTGGCGTGCCCCTGGCGCAGCAGCCGCGCCGCATCCACCGCGGCGTGCACCGTCTGCTGCGGGACATTGCGGGAATACTCGATCTGATGAGCCGCGCACATCAGCAGCGCGTGCACGTCGCGCCCGAGCGAACGCGGTCGGGCGAGCAGGCTTTCGACGGCCCCCTGCAGGCGCAGATACCAGCGCACCGTCCCGAGGGCGACCGCACGCACCGCGGCGCGGCGCGGACTGGTCTCAAATGGCGCGAGCGCCGCATCGGCGGACTGCCCGGCGAGCACCGCCGCGACCGCACGGGCCGCGTCAGCGAGGACGGCGGCCGCGGGGTTCTCGGCGGGGCTCAACGCGCCCGACCCAGCCGCATCTGCGGCTGCAGCCGGCGCTGGCCGCTGGCGAACACGCCCGCGCACTGAGGCGAGCCGCCGGGCCGCTGCAGCGTCAGCAGATCGAGGCTGCCGCAGCCACATTGCACGCGGATGTAACCGTCCTGGTGATGGCCTGCAGTGTGCAGGATGCACCCCGGCGCGGCGGGACTTTCCTGCGCCTCGGTCACCAGACGCGCGCGATGCACGAGCAGTCGTTCCTCGGCACCGCTCTGCGGATCGAACCAGACGGTTTCGGCCGTTGCGCGCGGGCGAAGCGCCCGAATCTGCCGCTCGATCTGTACCGCCGGACGGTCCCAGTCGATCAGCGCCTCGCGCTTCTCGAGCTTGCGCGCATAGGTCGCACCCTCGGCCGGCTGGGGCGTGGCGCTCAGCGTGCCGCGCGCGAGCGCCTCCAAAGCCTGCAGCAGAAGAGGCCCGGACCGCTCGGCGAGGCGGTCGCGCAAGCTGCCGCCGGTATCGGTCGACTCGATCGGCTCGGGCTGCTGCAGCAGGATCGGGCCGGTGTCCAGACCGGCATCCATCTGCATGATCGTGAGGCCCGTCTCGCGATCCCCGGCCAACAGCGCGCGCTCGATCGGCGCGGCGCCGCGCCAGTGCGGCAGCAACGAGGCATGCACATTGATGCAACCGAGCGGCGGCAGGTCGAGCACCGGTTGCGGCAGGATCAGTCCGTACGCCACGACGACCAGCACATCGGGTTGCCACCCGAGCAGCGGCGCCCAATCGGCGGGCGCCGACAAGACCGCCGGCTGGTGGACCGGCACTCCCGGTCCGGCGGCCCGCTTCACCGGCGAGGCGTGCACCTGCCGGCCGCGACCCTTGGGCCGATCAGGCTGTGTGAGGATCCCGACCAGCCGGTGCCGGCTGTGCGCCAGCGCCTGCAGGACCGGGACGGCGAATTCCGGCGTTCCGGCGAACGCCACCCGCAATGCTTGGGGCTCGGCCACCGCGTCGACCGGTCACAGCGCCGGCAGCGGCGCGGTCTCACGTCGCTGCGCGCGCGTCTTGCGCTCTTTCTCCAGTTTCTTGCGGATGCGATCCCGCTTGAGGCTGGACAGGTAGTCGACGAACAGCTTGCCGTCGAGATGATCCATCTCGTGCTGGACGCACACGGCAAGCAGCTCGTCGCAGTCGCGCTCGAACACCTGACCGGTGCGATCCTGGGCGCGCACCCGGATGCGCGCGGCGCGTTTGACGGCATCGAAGATCCCGGGCACCGACAGACAGCCCTCCTCGGTGCTCGCCTCGCCCTCGCTCTCCACGATCTCAGGATTCACCAGCACCAGCGGCTCGTTGTGTGTCTCCGAAACATCGATGACAATGAGGCGCTGATGCACATCGACCTGTGTGGCCGCCAGGCCAATACCGGGGGCCGCATACATGGTTTCGAGCATGTCGTCGATCAGGCGATGCAATTCGGCATCGAACCGCACGACCGTCTGTGCCCGCGTACGCAGACGCGGATCGGGAAACTCGAGTATCGTTCTGAGCGCCATGAATCGTTGGAGTCGCGATAGGGGGAGTGGTTCCAGCCGAGCCGGGCATGCCGCCCGCCGCGGCACGACCGTGACCGGATGCACAGCTTGACATTAAACCGCCGTACATGGGGGGCCGACATGCGATTATACGCGGCCATGGCGTCGAAACAGATTCGCTGTGCCCGCCTTCTACTGGCGGGCGGGGTACCGGCCCTCTTGGCGGCCTGCTCGGTCACGCACGGGGCGAGCCGGCCGACCGTGAGCGCACCACCGCCTGCGAGCCCGCCCCCGGCGGCGGTCGCAGCTCCCGCCCCGGCTGCGCCGGCGGTGAGCTCGAGCGCGTACTCGACCCCGATCATCCGCCGCAGCGCCCCCATGACCTACACGGTCAAGCCGGGCGATACGCTCTGGGGCATCGCCTCTAAATTCCTGCGCAATCCCTGGGACTGGCCTGAGGTCTGGTACCTCAATCCCAAGATTCGTAATCCGCACCTGATCTACCCGGGCGATGTCCTGGCCCTCGCCTATGGTCGCCACGGCAGGCCCTCGATCCGGCTGCTGCGGGCGAGCCCGCTGCGCGCGCAGGCGGCAGGAGAGCCGACCGTCCGGCTCGAACCGCACCTCAGCAGCACTCCCATTACGGCAGCCATCCCGACCATTCCGTACTCGGCCATCGCCGCATTCCTCGCCCGTCCCGTGGTGCTCAGCGCCGGACAGATCCGGCGCGCACCGCACGTGATCGCGTTCCGCGACCAGGCACAGATTGCCGGCACCGGCACGGTGGCCTACATCAGCAGTCTCGGACCGCATCCGCACAGCCGCTACAGCATCATCCACGTCGGGCACAAGTTGCGCGAACCCGGCGACCTGGGTTTTGGTCACGTCTACGGCTACCTGGGCAGCTATACCGCCACGGCGGTGATCACCGCCGACGGCCCCCCGGCCACGGCGCTGCTGGCGGACTCGGCGCGAGAAACCTTCCGCGGCGATCGCCTGGTGAGCACGGACACAACCGCTCCCCTCACCATGGAACCGCGCGCACCCTCGCGCCCAGTGCGCGGCAAAATCATCTGGGTAGTCGGCGGCACCGGCGGAGCGGATCTCGCCGGCCAGTACGATATCGTGGTCCTTGATCGCGGCAGCCGCGCCGGACTGTCACCCGGCGACGTGCTCGCCGTCGAACATCACGGCTCGCGGGTTCACGATACCCATGGCGCGTTCGCCTGGCTGTTCCGCTCCTTTGGCTCTACGGGCCGGGCCTTTGCACCGCGCGTGCAGCTGCCCGACTATCGCGCCGGCACGCTGCTGATCTTCAAGACCTACCGCGACCTGTCGTTCGCGCTGGTGGTGGCCGCCTCGACCACCATCACAATCGGCGACGTCGTGCAAAACCCGTAACGGCCCCACTGCGGTTGCGGCGCGAATCTCAGCCGCCAGGCGTCCCGCGCCCGGCGAGCGCGGTGAGCACTGGCGCGGTCAAGGGTCGAACCCCGCGCCAGAGACGGAAGGACTCGGCCGCCTGCTCGACCAGCATGCCCCACCCCGGCACGGCCCTGCGACAGCCGAGTTCGCGCGCCCAACCGACAAAGGGCGTATCGCTGCGGCCGTAAGCCATGTCGTAACAGAAAGTATCGGCGCGAAAGACGGTGGTGGGCACCTCGGGCAGCGCCCCGGTCAGGCTCGCCGAGGTGGCATTGACGACCAGGTCGAAGGCCTCCCCGTCGAGCTCGGCGAAGCCACATCCCTGCACCTCGCCCAGCCCCGCGAACACCGCTGCCAGCGCGACCGCCCGCTCAGCGGTCCGGTTGGCGATCACGATGCGCTGTGGCTTGAGGGCGAGCAGCGGCGCGATCACCCCGCGCGCAGCGCCCCCCGCTCCGATGAGCAGAACGCTGCGCTGGGCGACCGGCGTGCCGAGATTGACGGTCAGATCCTGTACCAACCCGGCCCCATCGGTGTTATCGCCGAGCAGCGTGCCATCGCGGCGCGCGGCGAGCGTATTGACCGCGCCGGCGAGCCGCGCCCGCTCGGTGAGTTCGCTGGCCAGCGTCAGGGCACGAGTTTTGTGCGGCAGGGTGATGTTCACCCCGCACCCGCCGCCTGCAAAGAAGTCACGCACACGCGTGTCGAACTGCTCGGGCTCCACGTCCATCAGCCGGTAGGTGAGGGACTGTCCGGTCTGCCGCGCAAACAGTGAGTGGATGAACGGCGAGAGACTGTGGGCGACCGGGTGGCCGACGACCGCATACTGATCCACGCTCCCATTCATGCCACGATTTTGCGCCGCGGCCCTGCCCGGTGTCACCCCGGCGTCGGCGGCAGCGGCCGGACCGAGCTACCGCTGTCCGGCCCGCCACCGAGACACTGGCGCAGTTCATCGAGCCACACTGGCATGCGCTCATCGAGCTGGTAGGGCGGATTGACGATCACCAGGCCCGAGCCGTTCAGTGCCACGCGCGAATCGCGCGGATGCAGCCACAACTCTGCCACGAGCGCCGCGCGCCCGATGGTGCGGGCGACCCCGGACAGCCAACGATCGGTGTCGCGCGCGTCCTTCACCGGGTACCAAATCGCCAGCACGCCGGTCGGAAAACGCCGCAGGGCCTCCTCGGCGCACGCTTTCACCCGCTCGAAATCGCGGCGCGTGTCCTCATAGGGCGGATCGATGAGCGTGAGCGCGCGGCGCTCTGGGGGCGGCAACACAGCGCGCAATCGCTCAAAGCCATCGCCGCTCTCGACCCGCACCCGCGCGTGGCCTGCGGACGGCAGTGCGTGACGCAATGCTCGCGCTTCTTCGGCGAGCGCCTCGACGAACACGCCCCGGTCCTGGGCACGCAGCACATGCGCGGCCAGCCAAGGTGAACCCGGATACAGACCCGGCGCACCTGCGGCACGGCGCAACTGCGCAACGCTCTGCAGATACTGGCGCAATTCCGGCGCATTGCACGCGGCGCCCTCGAGACGCGCGATCCCGGTACCGGACTCGGCAGCCGAATCGGCCAGATCGTAAATCCCGCGGCCCGCATGGGTCTCGAAATAGAGCAGGCCCTTGTCCTTGCGCTGCAGCGCCGCCAGCAGTGCCAGCACGGTCACGTGCTTGTGCACGTCCGCAAAATTACCCGCGTGGTGAGAGTGCCGGTATTTCATGCGCCCGGACAGTAGCAAAGTCACACCTGCACTGCGCACGCCGCAGCGCCGCGGGTCCCGCTGCGGTCGACCGCTCAGGTCGACCGCCGGCGTTTTATATTGCTACGTTACAGATCAAGGTTTATCGCGGAGCTGCCGTACCGCCGCGGCGGACCGAACCCTCTGCGCGCGCCGCGCGAGTCTTTATTTGATCAGCAAAATCATGTACTTATGTAAATTCCGCGCCCGACTGCATTGGACAAGGAATATGAAATGCTGTTAGATGCGCTCGGTTTCGAGCCTGAGACCCTCGAGACTGTCGCGCCCCATTCAGGCTGACGCGGCACGGTAATCGCCTCGATGCTGCTGATTCCGGAGCCTGCAGGGGGCAGCGCGCCGCATCCCTCGGCCATCACGACCGAATCGACTCGCACTGACTACTTCATTCAATGACAACCGGCTGCGTTCTCGACGTACTGATCTACGTTTACGACCATTACATGCTGTCGGATCCGGCTGAGGTCCCGGCCAGCCGGCAGATATTCTCCGCGCTGGCCCGCAAGGGGTTCACCCAAACCGAGGTAGCCCAGGCGATGGAATGGCTGTCCGTGCTGGCCGCGCACTGCGAACGGACGCCGACACTCGCGCCCTCGGCCCGTCCGCCGGCCGTACGGGTCTTCAGCGACGGGGAGCTGTGGCGCCTGTCGGGCGAGTGCCGGGACTTTCTCACACGGCTCGACCGTGACGGCGTGCTGACGAGCGAGCAGCGCGAACTGGTCATCGAGCGCACACTGGCGCTCGATGTCGCTGAGCCGACGCTGGATCAGCTCAAATGGGTCGTGCTCCTGGCGCTGTCCGTACAGCCCGCGGAGGACGCCGCGTTCGCCCGCTTCGAGGCGCTGATGGCGAGCGAGCGCAATCTCGCGCGGCACTGAATCGGACACAAAAAGACATGGCTGAGAATCTGGTTGTCGTCGAGTCACCTGCCAAAGCAAAAACCATCAAGAAATACCTGGGCAAGGATTTCGAGGTGCTGGCCTCCTACGGCCACGTCCGGGACCTGGTGCCCAAGGAAGGCGCAGTCGACCCCGAGCACGGTTACACCATGCGCTATCAGGTGCTCGAGAAGAACGAGCGGCACGTGGAGAGCATCGCCCGCGGCCTGAAGAAATCAAAGGCGCTGTACCTGGCAACCGACCCGGACCGCGAAGGCGAGGCCATCGCCTGGCACCTGAAGGAGATTCTGCGCGAGCGGGGCGAACTCGACGGCAAGACCGTCCACCGCGTGGTCTTCTACGAAATCACCCGCAACGCGATCCGCGATGCTGTGGCACGGCCGCGCGATCTGTCGCTCGATTTGGTCAATGCGCAGCAGGCACGCCGCGCGCTCGATTATCTGGTCGGTTTCAATCTCTCGCCGCTGCTCTGGAAGAAGGTCCGGCGCGGCCTGTCCGCCGGCCGGGTGCAGAGTCCGGCGTTGCGCATGATTTGCGAACGCGAGGCGGAGATCGAGGCGTTCATCGCCCGCGAGTACTGGACGCTCGAGGGCGAGGGGGCCAGCACCGGTGGCGCGGCGCGCTCGCCCTTTCCGCTGAAGCTGCTCGAGTATCGCGGTCGCCGAGTCGAGCAGTTCTCCTTCACCGACACCACCGCGGCGCACGAAGTGCAGCGCACGCTGCAGCAAGCTGCCGGCGCCCGCGGCGACGGCGAGCGCTTCGAGACGCCCGGGGAACTGCGGGTGCTCGCGGTGGAGCGCAAGCAGCGCCGGCGCACTCCGGCACCGCCCTTCACCACCTCGACCCTGCAGCAGGAGGCCGCCCGCAAGCTCGGCTTCAATGCCCGGCGCACGATGCGCCTGGCACAACAACTCTACGAAGGGGTTGACCTCGGCGAAGGCAACATCGGCCTGATCACCTACATGCGTACCGATTCGGTCTCACTTGCGCAGGAGGCGGTGCAGGAGATCCGCGCGGTGGCCACGCGTCTGTACGGCAAGGACGAGGTCGCTGAGGAGCCACGCGTTTTCAAGACCAAATCGAAGAATGCTCAGGAGGCCCACGAGGCCATCCGGCCGACCTCGGCGGCGGTCACCCCCGCGGAGGTCGAGGGCAAAATCGATCATGACCTGTATCGGCTGTACGCGCTCATCTGGAAACGCGCCGTCGCTTCGCAGATGGCGGTCGCCGTGTTTGACACCGTGGCGGCCGACCTGCTGGCCGGGCCGGACGGACCTGAGCGGCACGTGCTGCGGGCAACCGGCTCGACCCTGGTCAAACCGGGCTACATTTCCGTGTACCAGGAAGGCACGGATGACGCCAAATCCGATGAGGAGGATCATGCGCTGCCGCCACTGCAAGAAGGCGATCGGGTCGCCTTGCTTGCCCTGACTGCCGCACAGCACTTCACCGAGCCGCCACCACGCTATAGCGAGGCATCGCTGGTCAAGGCGCTCGAGGAACACGGCATCGGTCGGCCCTCGACCTATGCCACGATCATCTCGACGCTGCAGGATCGCGAGTACGTCGAGATGGACAACCGGCGCTTCATCCCGACCGACATCGGCAAGATCGTCAACCGCTTCCTGACCGATCACTTCCACCGCTACGTGGAGTACAGCTTCACCGCCGACATGGAGGATGAGCTCGACGCGGTCTCGCGCGGGGAGGAGGCCTGGACGGCGCCGCTCGAGAAATTCTGGAAGCCGTTCATTCATCAGGTCGAGCAGACCGAGAAGAACGTGACGCGCGAACAGGTTGCGCAGGCGCGGGAGCTCGGCGTCGATGCCGCCAGCGGCAAGCCGGTAAGCGTGCGCATGGGGCGGTTCGGACCGTTTGTGCAGATCGGCACCAAGGACGACGCCGAGAAGCCGCGCTTCGCGGGCTTGCGCCCGGGCCAGAAGATGGACTCGATCACCCTCGCCGATGCGATGGAATTATTCAAGCTGCCGCGCAGCCTTGGGGAAACCGCCGAGGGAGAGAGCGTGGTCGCGAACATCGGCCGCTTCGGCCCGTATGTGAAATACGGCAGCAAGTACGTCTCGCTGAAAGAAGACGATCCGTACACGGTCAGCCTCGAGCGCGCACTCGAGGTCATCCGCTTGAAGAAGGAAGCGGACGCCAACCGGATCATCAACGATTTCGGCGTCGACAACATCCAGGTACTCAACGGCCGCTACGGCCCGTACGTCACCGACGGGAACCGCAACGCCAAGATTCCCAAGGACCGCGAGCCCCGCTCGCTCACCCTGGAGGAGTGCCGCGCGCTGCTCGCACAGGCTCCACCGCGCGGGCGGGGCCGCTTCGGACGGGGCGCCAAAGGCGCCGGCCGTGCAAAGCGCGCCGGCGCCGCCGCGCCGGCCACTGCCGGGGCGCCGCTAGCCGAGGCGCCACCCGAGAAGCCCGCCGCCCCGCGCGCACGGACCAGAGCGCCGGCGAAGAAGGCAGCGGGCACCAAGGCCCGCGCCCGCGCGCCGGCCAAGCGCGCCGGCGGCGCGGTGAAGAAATCCACCCGAACCCGCACCGCCAAGTAACGTGGCGCGGCTGACCTGACAGGCAGATCTTGAGCACATTCGACCTCATCGTGATCGGCGGGGGCAGCGGCGGGCTGGCCGCCGCGCAGCGCGCCGCGGAATACGGCGCGAAGGTGGCGCTGATCGAGTCCCACCGGCTCGGTGGCACGTGCGTGAACGTCGGCTGCGTGCCAAAGAAGGTGATGTGGTATGCGGCGGACCTCGCCGAAGGGATGCGCGAGGCGGCCGGCTACGGCTTCACACTCGGCGCGCACGAGCACGACTGGCGGCTGTTGAAGGACAGGCGCGACGCCTACATCGAGCGACTGAACGGCATCTACGCGAACAATCTCTCCAAACGCGGCGTCACGCTGCTGCGCGGACGGGCTGCGTTTGCGGACCGGCGGACCGTTACGGTCGAGAATACCCGGCTCAGCGCCCCGCACATCGTCATCGCCACGGGCGGCCGGGCCGTGCAACCGCCGATTCCCGGCGCCGACCTCGGCATCACTTCGGACGGATTCTTCGAGCTTGAGCAGCGGCCGCAGCGGGTGGCCGTGGTCGGCAGCGGTTACATCGCGGTCGAACTGGCGGGCATCTTCGCGGCCCTGGGCTCGAGTACCGCACTGGTGCTGCGGTCCGCTGCGGCGCTGAAACAGTTCGACACCATGCTCGGGGAGTCGATGTTGAAGATCCTCGCCGCCGAGGGTGTCACGGTCCACACCCACGCCGTCCCCGCCGCGCTCGAGGGTGCGGCGGGCCGTGTGACGCTCGCGACCGACGACGGCCGCCGGCTCGGCCCGTTCGACTGCGTGCTCTGGGCGGTCGGCCGCGCGAGCGCCATCGCGGAGCTGAATCTGGCGCAGGCCGGGGTCAGCTGCGATGCGGACGGGTTCATTCGCACCGACAAGTACCAGGTGACCAGCAGCGCCGGGATCTACGCCATCGGTGATGTGACCGGCCGGGCGCAGCTGACACCGGTGGCGATCGCGGCGGGCCGCCGCCTCAGCGACCGGCTGTTCGGCGGGCAGGCCGACCGGCACCTGGATTATCACAACATCCCAACCGTCGTGTTCGGCCATCCGCCGATCGGCACGGTGGGATTGACCGAGCAGCAGGCGCGCGAGAATTACGGCGATGACAACGTCACCGTGTTCAAATCGAGCTTCGTGCCGATGTATTACGCCATGACGGAACACAAGCCGCGCTGCGACATGAAGCTGGTGACCGTCGGCCCGGAAAGGCGGGTGGCGGGGGTGCACGTGATCGGCCCAGGCGCCGATGAGATGATGCAGGGTTTCGCCGTAGCGGTGCGCATGGGCGCGACCAAGGCCGATTTCGACGACACCGTCGCCATTCACCCGACCAGTGCCGAGGAGTTGGTCACGATGCGCTAGGCGCAGGGCGGCGCACGGCAGTTGCGCCGCCGCGCGGCTCGGGCAGAATGCGGGCATGGACAATCCGCTACTCGCCCAAGACCCGCTGCCCGACTTCCCTCGCATCACGGCCGCCGACGTCGAGCCCGGCATCAATACGCTGCTCGGGTCGGCTCGCGCCGAGATCAATGCGATCGCCGCCTGCGAATCACCGACGTTCGCGACCGTGGTGGAGCCGCTCGAAGCACTGCATCATCGCGTCGCTCGGGTCTGGTCGCCGGTGAGCCACCTCAACGCGGTACTCAATACCGACGCGCTGCGCGCCGCATACAACGCCTGCCTGCCGCTGCTGTCGGCCTACCAGACCGACCTCGCGCAGAACGAGTCGCTGTATCGCGCCTATCGCCACATCCTCGAGCACGAGGGCAGCGCGCTCGAGCCGGTGCGCCATCGGGTCGTGCAGCATGCGCTGCAGGAGTTCACCCTCGCCGGAGTCGGACTGGCGCGTACCGCCAAGGAGCATTTCAAGAAGGTGATGCTCGAGCTCACCCAGCTGCAAGCGAAGTTCGAAGAGAACGTGCTCGATGCCACCAACGCCTGGAGCCACCACGTTACCGATCCGCAGCAGATCCTCGGGCTCAACGAGGTGATCGTGGAGCAGGCCCGCCGGCGCGCCGTGGCGCAGCGCGTCGAGGGCTGGATCCTGACGCTGGACCAGCCGACCTACGTCGCAGTGCTGACCGATGCACAGTCTGCTGAACTGCGCCGCACGTTCTATACGGCCTGGTCCACGCGGGCCTCCGACCAAGGCCCGCACGCGGGCCGTTGGGACAACGCCCCGGTAATCGAGCAGATCCTTGCCCGCCGACACGAAGCGGCCCAGATCCTCGGCTTTGCGAACTTCGCCGACTACGCGCTCGCCAAGCGCATGGCGCGCAGCCGGGGCGAGGTCATGGGCTTCCTCGAGCAACTCGCGCGCGCGGCGCGGCCGGCGGCGGAACACGAGTTTGCCGAACTGCAGAAGTTCGCGGGCCGGGGACTCGAGGCCTGGGACGTCGCCTTTTACGCCGAGCGGCTGCAGAAGCAGCGCCACACCATTGCGCAAGAAGAGCTGCGGCCGTATTTCCCGCTGCCGAAGGTGCTCAACGGGCTGTTCGAGGTCGCCGAACGACTCTTCGGGGTGAGCATCCAGGAACGCACCGGTGTGCCGCTCTGGCATCCCGACGTACGCTACTTCGAGATTCGTGATGCGGCAAGGGTGATCGGCAGCTTCTATCTGGACGCCTATGCACGCCCGCACAAGCGCAGTGGAGCGTGGATGGACGAGTGCGTCGGGCGCAAACACCTCGCCAGCGGCGATGCGCTACCGGTGGCGTACCTGGTGCTGAACGTGCTGCCGCCGGGCGAGGAGCACCCGGCGCTGCTCACCCATGATGATGTGCTCACCCTCTTTCACGAGTTCGGGCACGGCCTGCATCACCTGCTCACACGGGTCGATTTCCCGAGCCTCGCCGGCATCAACGGTGTCGCCTGGGACGCCGTCGAGCTGCCGAGTCAGTTCATGGAGAACTACGCATGGCATCCGCAGGTGCTCGGCCGGATTTCGGGACATTACCGCACCGGCGAGCCGCTCCCGGCCGACATCCAGCAGCGGCTGCGTGCAACCCGCAGCTTTCACGCAGGACTGCATATGGTTCGGCAACTTGAATTCGCGTTGTTCGACTTCCGCCTGCACGCCGAGTACGACCCGGCGCACGGCGCACGGCTGTTTGATCTGCTCGGCGAGGTGCGCCGCCAGGTGTCAGTGATTCCCGTTCCCGAGTGGAATCGCTTTCCGATGAGCTTTGGGCACATTTTCGCCGGCGGCTACGCGGCCGGTTATTACAGCTACAAATGGGCAGAGGTCCTCGCGGCGGACGCGTTTTCCGCATTCGAGGAACAGGGCGCGTTTGATCGCGCCACCGCCCGACGTTATCTCGACACCATTCTCTCCCAGGGCGGCAGCTGCGATCCGCTCGCCGCCTTTATCGCCTTTCGCGGGCGGCCACCTGAGGTGCATGCGCTGCTGCGACAACACGGCATCGCCTCCCCCGAGCCGGTAACGTGACGGGGCTCGCGGTTCGGTGGCAGGCCAGATGATTCTGAGCAGTGGCTCTCAGTTTCAGACCAGGCTTTGGCCCACAGTCGCCCGCAGGTCACGTAGGCCGGCGAGCCACCGCGCAGGCCCCCTCCTGAACAACATGAGTAGCGTCCGGCGTAGCGATTTCGACGTCACCGACACCGTGCAAGTCAGCTCCCCGGCAGCGGTGCTGGCCGCGGTCGAGTCGCTGTTCGCACCCACCTGGCCGAGCACTTCGCTCGAGCCGCTGCGGCGCGCATTCGAGCATTTCGAGCGGCTGTTCGCGGGTGAGGTCCCGGGGTTCCACGGTGTCGATACCGTCTATCACGACCGTCAACACACGCTGGACATCACCCTTGCACTGGCGCGCCTGCTGGTGGGGTTCGAGCGCCAGGCTGCAGCGGCGGAGCGCCTCGGCGGCGAACGTGCGGTGATGGGTCTGATCACCGGACTGTTCCACGACGTCGGGTATCTGCGCCGCACCGATGAGCACGACTCGCTTAACGGCGCCGAGTTCACTCGCGTGCACGTCTCACGGGGCGCGCGCTTTCTCGAAGAGTACCTGCCGCGAATCGGACTCGAGCGCTGGGTGCCAATCGCGCGCGAGGTGATCCACTTCACCGGCTACGAGTTCACCCCCTCCGTGATCGAGGCACGCCTGGCGGAGCGGCGCGACATCACCGTCGGGCACCTGCTCGGCACCGCAGACATGATCGCGCAGATGGCCGATCGCTGTTACCTCGAGAAGTGCCGCGATCGGTTGTACCTGGAATTCGTGTTGGGTGGCGTGGCACTGCCGGTCTCTGCCGCCGGGCGGACCGAGGTCCGATATGCCTCGGGACTGGACCTGCTGCGCCAGACGCCGCAGTTCATCGAGGAGGTGAGAGCCAAACGCCTGGAGGGCGATTTCGCCGGTGCCTATCACCACCTCGAGGTCCTCTACGGGGGGCGCAACCCGTACATGGAGGCCATCGAGCGCAATCTGGAGTTTTTGCGCCGGGTGCTGCGCAGCGAGAACTGGCGGCTGCTGCGGCGTCGTCCGCCGATCTTCGCGGCCACCGCCGATCCGATGGCCACGATGCGCGGTCTGATGGTGAGCTACCTCAAGCGCGTCTGGACGAACGCCCGCGGCTAATCGCCGCGCCGCAGCCGAGCCCGACCGGGAGCACAGCCATCGACCGGGGGGCGCCGCAGACGCACGTTGACGCCCGCGCGGGCGGCCTCTATTCTCAATGCCATGACCACCTATGCCTGGGCGCCTGGGCATGGAGAGCGGTTTAAGCCGCCTGGGACAGGTGACCCTGAACGGACGGGGCTCGCCGCTTCGGTCGGCGAGCGTGTCGGGCCGAGACGTTCACCCGAGAGGCCGTGGCCCCAGAGCGACTACCCGGTGCGCACGCGCGCGGCGGGCGCATATCCGGATCGAGCTCTGCGAAGCGAGTAGTGTGCGGTGAATGGCGCCTTGAAACATTTTGGTTCCGCCTTCTGGGCCTTCGGCACCACGCTGTGTGTGGCGGTGCTGACGGGGCTCGTGGCGCTCTGGGGTCATTGGCCCGGTGTGCTCGCGCTCGGCACCGCCCTCGGGGTCGCGCTCGCCGGCAGCGCGCTGCTCGCGCTGCGCTGGTGGCGCAGCGCCCGCAGACTCGATCTGGCGGCCGAGGCCCTCACGCGCAGCGCGCAGCGGATCGGACAAGGCGAGTACGCGCGGCCGGTCGAGGAGCGCGGGCACGAAGCGCTCGGCGAGCTTGCCGAGGCCATGGAGCGGATGCGCTCGCGGCTGCGCCAATCGACCATCAACAAAGATTACCTGCGCAGCATCCTCGACAGCATGGCCGATGCGGTGTTCCTCACCTCGCCGGACGGGGTGGTGAAAACCGCCAATGCGGCGGCCTGCAAGATGCTCGGCTTCAGCGAGGAGGAACTCCTCGGCCGCAGCATCTTGGCGCTGCTCGACCAGAGCGTGCGCGGCGACTTCGACCTGCTGCAGGCCGCTCAGGACACGCGCGAGACCGTGGTACGCACCCGCGACGGGCAGACCATCCCGGTGTCGCTCGCCGGCTCGCGCATCGAGACGGATGATCCGCAGTTCCAGGGCAACATCTTCGTCGCCCGCAACGTCACCGAACGCAAGCGCGCCGAGCGGCGCATCCGCTATCTCGCCCGCTACGACACGCTCACCAAGGTCGCCAACCGCATGCAGTTCCAGCACCTGCTGCAGCAGACGCTCGCACGCGGCCTGCGCAGCGGGCGAGCGGTTGCGTTGCTGTATCTGGACATGGACCGGTTCAAGGAAGTCAACGATACCTTCGGTCACGACACCGGCGACCGGGTACTCGAGGTGCTTGCCGAGCGGCTGATCCGCGCCGTGCCGCAAGCGGCGATCCTGGGGCGGCTCGCCGGCGATGAGTTCGCGCTGTGCGTACACGGTTTGCCCGCCGAGACGGACAACCGGGTGGCCATTGGACAGCTCGCGCGCGCCATCCTGAACGAAGTGGCGCGTGCATTCCAGCTCAACCAGCAGGAGGTCTTCCTTACCGCGAGCATCGGCATCGCCTTCTGCCCGCGCGATGCGGAGAACGTGATCGATCTGATCCGCAATGCCGATGCCGCCATGTATCACGCCAAACAAAACGGCGGCAACACCTTCACGTTCTACTCCCCGGAGATGAACGCTGCGGCGGTCGAGCGGCTGATCCTGAAGAGCAAGTTGCGCCGCGCACTCGAGCGCGACGAGCTGGTGATCCGCTATCAGCCGAAGGTCGACCTCGCCACCGGTCGCGTGGTGGGCGCCGAGGCGCTGCTGCGCTGGCGCCTGCCTGGCCACGGGGACATCCCGCCGTCGCGCTTCATCCCGCTCGCCGAAGAGACCAATCTCATCCTGGACATCGGCGAGTGGGTGCTGAACCGGGTGTGCATGGATTACCGCCACCTGAAGAGCGCCGGCAGCGAGCCGGGACGCATTTCGCTCAATCTGTCCCTGCGCCAGTTGCGTCAGGCGAGTTTCATCCTGCGCTGCCGCTCGGTGTTCCGTCGCCATGGCGTCTCGCCCGCGGCTCTCGAGCTCGAGATCACCGAAACCACGCTCATGGCCGACACCAAGAACACGTTGCGGCTGCTCGAGGAGCTGAACGCCATGGGGCTGCACCTGTCGATCGATGACTTCGGCACGGGTTACTCCTCGCTTTCCGCGCTGCAGCAGTTTCCGATCGGCACACTGAAGATCGATCAGTCGTTCGTGCGCGATGTCGATCGAAATGCCGGCAATGCCACGCTGGTGCGGACGATGATCGAGATGGGCCGCAATCTCGGCATGGTCGTGGTCGCCGAGGGCGTCGAGGCGGCGAGCCAACTGCAGTTCCTGCACGACAACGGCTGCGATCAGGCCCAAGGGCGGTTGTTTGGCGATCCGTGCGCGGCCGAGGAACTGCTCGCGCTGCTGCAACGACAGGGCAGCGCCGGCGCCTCCTTCGGGCACCTGCTGCGCCAGGCGGAAGCGACCACGCGCCCCGCCTAGCGCACGCGGGTGCACTCAGCGCTTGGCGTGCAGGTGGGCCTCGAGGAACCACAGCTGCTTGTCGACCTCGCGGGACACCTCGGTGAACAGGTCCGCGGTGTCCGCGTCCCCCAGGCGGCCGGACTCATCGATGCCGGCGCGCACTTTGCGGCCGAAATCGGCCAAGGCGTTGGCGAGCGCCTCAACGTGCGCCAGGCCTTCGACGATGTCCTCCGGATACGGCTTCAGCGTGGTTCCGCGCGCGACGGCAGCTACGGTGCCGCCTGCGGTACCGCCGAGCGCCGTGACCCGCTCAGCCATGCTGTCCACATGCTCCTCGATCTCCTCTGCGATCTTGTCGAACAGCTCGTGCAGTGCGATGAAATGCGGCCCCTTGACGTTCCAGTGCGCATGCTTGGTCTGCATGCCGAGATCGATGGCGTCGGCGAGACGCGCATTGAGCAGGCGAATCACCTGCGTGCGGGTGTCGGCGGAAAGATCATTGCGTGTCTCGAACATGGTGTTCTCCTCGGTCGTTGTCCATCAGGGCCGGCCGGCAGAGCCACCGGTGAATAGTATGACTCTTGATCGCGCCGCGGCCGCCAGTGCATGCCATTGTTGTAGCACTGCGCATCTGCTGCAGACCAATCGCTTGTGCGCATCGGGATGATAAACCGTCTCTATCGGCGCTAGAATTGCGGGCTTTCCCGTACGGAACACACCCACCATGAAACCCGCAATGAACGTCGCGATCACCGGCGCCGCCGGCCAGATCGGCTATGCCCTCGCCTTCCGCGTCGCCTCCGGTGCGCTGCTCGGACCGGATCAGCCGGTCAATCTGCATCTGCTCGAGATCACTCCGGCGCTGCAGGCACTGAATGGCGTGGTCATGGAACTCGCCGATTGCGCCTTCCCGGGCCTGAACCGGATTATGGCGACGGATGATGCCAGGGTTGCGTTCCGCGACTGCCACGTGGCACTGCTGGTCGGAGCGCGCCCGCGCGGCCCGGGGATGGAGCGCAAGGATCTGCTGCTCGCCAACGCGCAGATCTTCTCCGCGCAAGGCAAGGCGCTGAACGAAGCAGCCGACCGCAACGTCAAGGTGCTGGTGGTGGGCAACCCCGCGAACACCAACGCGCTGATCGCGCGCGCCAATGCCAAGGATCTCAATCCGCGCAACTTCACCGCAATGACCCGTCTCGATCACAATCGCGCACTGTCGCAGCTGGCCGAGAAGACCGGCACTCACGTGCGCGACATCCATCGCATGACCGTCTGGGGCAACCACTCCGCGACGCAGTATCCGGACATTTCCCACGCACTGGTCAGCGGCAAACCGGCCCCCTCGCTCGTTGAGGCCTCGTGGGTGGAGCAGACGTTCATTCCGCTCGTTCAGCAGCGCGGTGCGGCCATCATCAAGGCGCGCGGGGCCTCCTCGGCCGCCTCGGCTGCCTCGGCCGCCATCGACCACATTCATACCTGGGTGCACGGCACCGCGCAGGGCGACTGGGTGAGCATGGCCGTGCCCTCCGACGGCAGCTACGGCATTGCCGAGGGCGTCATCTATTCCTATCCGGTGACCACCCGCAACGGCGAGTACCAGATCGTTCAAGGTCTCGACATCGATGCCGGCAGCCGCAAGCGCATGGATGCGACCCTCGCGGAACTGCACGAAGAGCGCGACGGCGTCAAAGCGCTTCTCGGTTGATCTGGCCCGCCGCGCGCCAGCGCGGCGAGCGAGCGGGTTCGGGCAGCGTCCCGGCCCGCTCGCCCCGGCGGGGCAGCCTGCCCCAAGCTGCCGGAAAACCGCTATAGTGCCCCGGCGCCGTTACCAGCCTCGCCATCTCGGCACGAAGGAGCTTCCATGCTGGGTGCACTCCTTGCGTTACTCGCCGCCGCGGCCATCGGCTATGCCGTGACCCAGGCCGGGGGTGTCATCACCCTGATTCTGATTGCCGCGGTGCTCTATCTCGCCTACCGTCGGCTCTCGCTGCTCGCCTTCACCGTGACGTTCACTGCGCTGCTGGTCGCCTACAGCTACTTCGGCGCCAACAACGCCGCGGCGGCCACCTGGAAGGGCTTTCTCTGGTTGTCGCTGGCGGCGCTGTGGCTGCTCAACGTCCGCTGGTTGCGCAAGGCGCTGATCACGCGGCCGTTCATGAAGACGTACCGACGGCTGCTGCCGTCGATGTCGCAGACCGAGCGCGAGGCGCTCGAGGCCGGCACGGTGTGGTGGGATGGAGAGCTGTTCACCGGCGCGCCCAGGTGGAGCAAGCTGCTCGGGGCCCGGGCACCACAACTCAGCGCCGAGGAGCAGGCGTTCCTCGACGGACCGTGCGAAGAGCTATGCCGCATGCTTGATGATTGGAACATCACGCACGAGCGCGGCGACCTGCCGCCGCACGTTTGGGAGTTCATCAAGGCGCGCGGCTTCTTCGCCATGATCATCCCCAAACGTTACGGCGGGCTCGAGTTTTCCGCGTACGCGCACTCGTGTGTGCTCACCAAGATCGCCAGCCGCAGCGCCACGGCCTCCTCCACCATCGCGGTGCCGAACTCGCTCGGGCCGGCCGAACTGCTCAACCACTACGGCACGGATGAGCAGAAGGAGCATTATCTGCCGCGCCTGGCACGCGGGGAGGAAGTACCGTGCTTCGCACTGACCGGACCACGTGCCGGCTCCGACGCAGCCTCGATTCCCGACACGGGCGTGGTCTGCCGAGGCAGCTGGCAGGGGCGCGAAGTGCTCGGCATGCGGCTCAATTTCTCCAAGCGTTACATCACGCTGGCGCCGATCGCCACCGTCATCGGGCTCGCCTTCCGGCTGTTCGATCCGGACAAACTCCTCGGCGGTCCGGTTGACATCGGCATCACCTGTGCGCTGATTCCGCGCGAAACGCCTGGCATCACCATCGGCCGGCGGCACTTTCCGGTCAACATCCCGTTTCAAAACGGCCCGGTGCAGGGACGCGACGTGTTCGTGCCGCTCGAGTGCATCATCGGCGGCCCACGCATGGCCGGGGCGGGCTGGCGCATGCTCGTCGAGCAGCTGTCCGTCGGGCGCTGTATTTCCCTGCCGTCGAATGCCACCGGCGGCGCCAAGGCGGGAGTCTGGGCGAGTGGCGCGTATGCGCGCATTCGCCGCCAATTCAACATGCCGGTCGGTCGCTTCGAAGGCGTCGAGGCGGTGCTCGCCCGCATGGCTGCACTCACCTACACGATGGATGCCGCCCGGGCAGTCACCGCCGGGGCGATCGACGGCGGCGAGAAACCCTCGGTTCCCTCGGCGATGCTCAAATATCACGTCACCGAGATGGGCCGTCAGGTCGCCAATGACGCCATGGACGTGCACGGCGGCAAGGGCATCTGTCTCGGCCCGAAAAACTATCTGGCCCGCAGTTATCAAGCCGTACCGGTGACCATCACCGTCGAAGGCGCCAACATCCTCACCCGCAGTCTGATCATTTTCGGTCAGGGTGCGGTGCGCTGCCATCCGTTCGTGCTGCGCGAGATGAACGCCGCGCGCAATCCGGATCATCCGCACGGCGTCGACGAATTCGATCGCGCTCTGTTTGGTCACATCGGCTTCACGATCTCGAACGCCGTCCGTTCGCTGATCATGGCGCTCACCCACGCGCGCTTCACGCGCTCACCGGTGGCGGGCCCGACCGCCCGCTATTTCCAGCATATCGTGCGCTTCAGCGCCTCATTCGCCTTCACGGTGGACGTGGCGATGCTCACCCTCGGCGGTTACTTGAAGAAAAAGGAGAGCCTCTCAGCGCGCCTCGGCGACGTCCTCTCCGCAATGTACCTTGCCTCGATGGTGCTGAAGCATCACGAGAACCAGGGCCGACCGGAGGAAGACCTGCCGCTCGTCGAGTGGGCGTGCCGGAATCTGCTCTATCACGCTCAGGAGCAACTGCACGGCTTCCTGCGCAACTTCCCGAACCGACCGCTCGCCGCCGCCATGCGCGCAATTGTCTTCCCGCGCGGTCGACACTATTCGGCGCCCTCCGACCGTCTCGGCCGCCAGGTCGCCGAGCGACTCACCCAACCCTCGGCGACCCGTCAGCGGCTGGGGGAGTACATCTACACGACGGTCGAGCCGGGCAACCCGCTCGGGCTGCTCGAGGAGGCGCTGCAGCTGGCGGTGCAGCTGGAGCCGGTGGAGAAGCGCATCCGCGTCGAGGGCGTCAAGAGCGGCCGGATCGGCGCGCTCGATCTGCCCGGGCAGATCGAGCAGGCGCTCGCTGCGGGCATCATCACCGCGGCGGAAGCAGAGGCGCTGCGGGCTTTCGATCGCAAGGTGATGAACCTCGTGCACGTCGATGACTTCGCCCCACACGAGCTGGGCACACAGGCGCAGCCCGATCTCGAGCAGTCGGCCGCGTCGATCGCATTAGCATAGCCATACGTGACGGTCCCCTCACCCATACTGCCCTGAAGTTGCCAACGCCACTCAACGGCGTACTCGGACATGATCCGCGCCATTCTGCATGTCGACATGGACGCGTTCTTCGCCTCGGTGGAGCAGCACGACCGGCCCGAACTCGCCGGGCTGCCGCTCGTCGTGGGCCACGCCGGTGCGCGCGGCGTGGTGGCAGCGGCGAGCTACGAGGTGCGCCGATTCGGGGTGCGCTCGGCCATGCCAATGAGCACGGCGCTCAGGTTGTGTCCGACGGCAGTCTGCGTGCCGCCGCGGATCGCACGCTACCGGGAGGTGTCAGGGCAGGTATTCGCGGTATTCCGTGAAATCACCCCTCTGGTTCAGGGCCTGTCACTCGATGAGGCATTCCTCGACGTCACCGCCAGCACCCGGCTGCTCGGGGAGCCGCCGGCCATTGCGCGCAGAATCAAGGAGCAGATCCGCGCGCGCACCGGACTGACCGCTTCGGTCGGCGTCGCAACCAACAAGCTGATCGCCAAGATTGCCTCTGATCTGGACAAGCCCGATGGGCTCACGGTCGTGGCGCCGGAGCGCGTCCGCGCGGTGCTCGATCCGCTGTCCGTGCGACGCCTGCCGGGGCTCGGTCGCAAGCTCGGTGAGAAAGTGCAAGCGGCCGGTGTGCGCACGCTCGGTGATCTGCGCACCGCGCCCGACGCGGTGCTCTGGCCGCTGTTCGGCCGCGACACCCCGCGCATGCGCGAGCGCGCTGCCGGCATCGACGAGCGGCCGGTGTTGACGGACCTGGAGGAGAAGTCGCTCAGTGCCGAGGATACCTTCGCCCGCGACCTGAGCGATCCACGCGAGCTCGACACGCACCTGTGCCGCCTGGCGGCCAAGGCCGGTGAGCGCCTGCGCCGCAAGGGGCTGATGGCCGGCCGGATCGGCGTGAAGATCCGCTGCCACGATTTCGCGACGTTCACGCGCCAGCGCTCGATCGCCCCGCCGGCACAGGAGGAGCGCGCCATCCGCGAGGTGGCCCGGGATCTGCTGCGCCGCTGGCTGACCGAGCACCGGGGTGCGAAACTGCGCCTGCTCGGCATCGTGCTCACCGAGCTCGCACCGGCGGCACAGATCGGTCTGTTCGAGAGCGCGCCGGACGGGGCCAGCGAGCGGCTCGATGTGGCGCTCGATCAGGTCCGCGAGCGATTCGGCAGCCGTGCGCTGCGCCGTGGAAACATGCTGGAATAGTCACTTACCGATGTACCTGTCGTTTTTCGGTCTCAACGAGAAGCCGTTCTCGATCACACCGGATCCGCGCTATCTCTTCCTGAGCGAGCGGCACGCGGAGGCGATGGCGCACCTGCTGTACGGCATCAAGGAGGCCGGCGGATTCATCCAGCTCACCGGCGAGGTGGGCACGGGCAAGACCACCATCGTGCGCTCGCTGCTCGCGCAGACGCCGGAGAATGCCGAGATCGCGCTGATTCTCAATCCGCGCATGACCGCCCCGGAGTTTCTGCTCACGCTGTGCGAGGAACTCGGCATCGGCGTGCCGGACAGCGCCGCGGGAAGCTTGAAGGACTTGGTCGACATCCTGAACGATTATCTGCTGCGCGCGCACGCGGGCGGCAGACGCGTCGTACTGGTGGTCGACGAGGCGCAGAACCTCGCTCCCGAAGTGCTTGAGCAGGTGCGTCTGCTCACCAATCTCGAAACCAACACCCAGAAGCTGCTGCAGATCATCTTGATTGGCCAGCCGGAACTGCGCGAGCTGCTCGATCGCAGCGAGCTGCGCCAGCTCGCCCAACGCATCACCGGCCGCTATCACCTCGATCCGCTCTGCGCGCCCGAGACCGTGGCGTACGTCAGGCACCGTCTGCGCGTGGCCGGCGCGACCAGCGAGATCTTCACCCGCCGTGCGTTGCACCGGATTCACCAGCTCTCCGGCGGCGTGCCGCGAGTGATCAACATCCTGTGTGACCGCGCACTGCTCGGCGGCTACTCGCTGGACCGGCACCGCATCACCCCGGGACTGGTACGCCAGGCCAGCATCGAGGTGTTCGGTCGACGCGCCAGCCGATCGTGGTTGCTCTGGTCGGGTGCGGCGGCGGCAGTGTTGCTGGCGAGCGGCGGCCTCGCGCTGTGGTGGCTGGCGCCGGCCGGATGGCTGCCGGCGCGCGCCCAGATGCAGCCGGCGGCGCGCGCCGGCGCACGCCCCCTTGCGCCTACGACGAAGCCTGCGGCGACCCACCAGAGGCCGGCACATCAGAGTCAGCCAGCCGCTACGGCATCGCTGTCTGACGTATTGCATCGCCACGCCGAGCAGACCACCGCTCAGGCGGCCTACGCCGGCCTGTTGCGCCTGTGGGGCCTGCGCGCAGGGTCGGGCATCCACCCCTGCCAACGCGCCGCGCGCCACGGCCTGGCCTGCCTCAAGGATCAGGGCTCGCTCGGGGAATTGCGGCTCTACAATCGCCCGGCCATCCTGGTACTGACCGACTCGACGGGCCACACGTACCACGTACTCATGCGGCATCTGGGCGAGACCCATGCGACACTTGATCTGGGCGCGACCCCGCGGCGCGTCGGACTTGCTGCGCTGTCGCGCCAGTGGGCCGGTGAATACGAGATGTTGTGGCGACCAGCGGACGGACGAGTGCGGACGCTGTCCACGGGTATGAGCGGCGATGGCGTACGCTGGCTGCGCACGAGCCTGCAGCGTCTGGAGGGCGTGCACTCGAGCGGGTCGGTGGACAACGTGTACGATGACAGCTTGGTCCGGCTGGTGCGCCACTTCCAGAGGACGCATGGGCTGACAGTCGACGGCATCGCGGGAGTCGACACACAGGTGGCCGTGTCGGGCGCACTGGCGGAACCCCGCACGCCGCTGCTGCTCGGCGCGGATCGCAACGGCGGCTGATATGTCATTCATCCTCGATGCACTGAAGAAGTCGGAAAATGCCCGCCAGCGTCAGGCAGGACCCGCGTTGTTCGAGGTCAAAGTTGCCCCGCCGCGTCGGGCGGTACCGCTCTGGGCGATCGCCATCGGCCTGCTGCTGCTGGTCAATGGCATCACGCTGTCGTGGATCCTCCTGCGCCACCACGCCAGCGCGCCTCGGGCCCGGATCGAACCGGCGCCGATCGCCGCCTCCACCGCGCCCGCCGCAGCAACCCCGCCCGCCGCGGCGAGCTCCACAGCGATGAGTCCTGCGTCCACGCCCGGTCCTGTCACGACTGAAGCCAGTGCCCCGGCGGGGGCGGGGACAGCGCCGCCTGTCACCTCCAGCGCCTCGATGCCGCTCGCCCCAGGCGCTGCGGCGGACAGCCTGCCGCCGGCGAGCCTGAGCAACCCAGGTGATTTCACCCCAGCGCTGCTACCGGCGGCGCCCACCTCGGGAGCGGGAGCCGGCGCGGCAACGGCGCAGCTGCCGCTATACGGCCAGATCGCCGCGGATCCCGGCAGCGATCTACCCGCGCTGCACATGGATCTGCATGTCTACGATCCCAATCCCCGCAAACGCTTCGTCATGCTCAACATGCAGAAGCTGCGCCAGGGCGATGCGCTTGCCAATGGGGTCACCGTGGTCAAGATCCGGCCCGATGGGGTGGTCCTGTCCTACCAGGGCCGGGAGTTCCTCCTGCCGCGCTGAGCGAGCGCCGGCCGGCCGCCCGGATCACATAACGGACGCCCGTGGATGACGGGTTTCACAGAATCGCCCTGCCGGCCGCGACAAACGCACCGGGGTGGTCCAAGGTTTCGGACCGGCGTATGAATTCCGCAGCGATACGTATATTGATCGTCGATCGCGATGCGAAATATCGCGAGTGGTTACGGCTGCACCTTGGAATCCTCTACCCCCAAGCCAGCATCGGAACGATCGATCCGGGGGAAGACGGCGCGCTCAGCGGCCTGAGCGCCGGCCAGCTCTGTGAGGTGCTGGTCGTGACCGCCGACTTCGGCGATGGCGGCGAGGAGCTCGAAGCAGAGGGCCTGAAACTGGCGCGCAGCCTGCGCGGCACGGAGGCGGCGCCGATTCTGGTGATGGTCGCCGAGCGGGGCGATGAGCTGACCGCCGTCGAGGCGCTGCGCGCCGGCGTGAGCGATTATTTGCCGAAGCGGCTCGTCACGCCGGCTCGGCTGAAGACATCGCTCGATCGGGCGTTCGCGGCACAGCATCCCCCGCCCGCTGCGGACGGGACCGCGCCGCAAGCCGATGCCGCACCCGCCCAGCCGGCCCGGCCCGCCCTGCCCACGCCGCTCGCGGCCGGCCAGCCGACAATCACCGGATACGAGATCACCCGCAAGCTGAGTGAATCGGACAAGGCCATCGTCTATCTGGCGGCCAGCCAGTCACTCGGCACGGACGTGGCGCTCAAGGTCAGCAAGATTCCCTGCGAAGATCGCTCCAAACAGGCGTTGGAACGGGAGTACCAGGCGATTCTCGCCGTACACGATCCGGCCGTGGTGCGCATCTTCGACCACGGCCTCGAGGGCGGCTATGAATACCTCGCCATGGAATACTTTCCGCGCGGCGATCTGAAAGCGCGCATGCATGTGGGCGTCACTGAGTCGGAGGCGCTGCGCTTCCTGGAGAAAATCGCGGCAGCGCTCGCCGTCGTGCACCGGGCAGGGCTGCTGCATCGGGATCTGAAGCCACCGAATGTCATGCTGCGCGAAAACGACAACGTCGTGCTGATCGACTTCGGACTGGCCCGGCAGTTGGATGTCACCCATCACAGCACCTACACCGGCGTGCTGCGCGGCTCACCGTATTACATGAGTCCTGAGCAAGCACTCGGCGAGAAACTCGACCCGCGTTCCGATCTGTACAGCCTGGGCGTCATCTTTCACGAGATGCTCACGGGAAGAAAACCCTTCATGGGCAGCAGCGCGATGGAAGTTCTGCAACAGCATGTCAATACCTCCCCGCCGCGCCTGCCGCCTTCGCTCGCCGGATACACACCGCTGCTCGCGCGCCTGCTTGCCAAGCATCGCGAAGACCGCTTCAGCAGCGCCGATGAGCTGATCTCCGCCTGTGCCGCTCTGCGCAGCGGCAATCGACGACGCGCCCAGTCGGCTGCGTAAAGTGCGCCATCGCGCCGCACGGCGGCGACAGCGACCGCCTTGACACCCTGAGGCGGCGGGCGTGCAATGCGTCCCGGGGAAACGGGCCCCGAGGATCTGGATCGACCCATGAACCCGCGCCGTCTCGTCGACACCACGCTGTTCTATTCGCCGACGAGCGGCGGAGTGCGGCGCTACCTGACCGCCAAGCACGCGTGGCTGAGTACGCAAGCCGGCTGGGAACATACGCTGCTGGTGCCGGGCGCACAGGAGCATCTCGAGCCGGGCGGAATCTCCACGCTGAGCGGCATCCCGGTGCCCGGCACGTTCAATTACCGCCTGCCGCTCAACCCGCGCCGCTGGTCACGCTGCCTCGATGCGCTCATGCCCGATTTCATCGAAGTCGGCGACGCCTTTCACCCGGCGTGGGCGAGTTGGCGTATCGCCCGTCGGCGCGGTATCCCGTGCGCCGCCTTTTTTCATTCGAACCTGCCGCGCATCATGGCGCGACGCTGCGGCGGCCGCCTGACCGAGCGCTTGGTCGGCGACTACGTCCGCGGACTGTACGCACACTTCGATGTGGTGTTTGCACCGAGCCGACGGATGGTGGAACTGTTAGAGCAACTCGGGGTCACCCAGGCGGTGCACCAGCCACTTGGAGTCGACGCCACGGTGTTTCATCCGAACCGCCGCAGCGAGCGGTTGCGCAAACACCTCGGCCTGCCTGAGAGTGCCCGCGTACTGGTGTACGCCGGGCGCTTTACCGACGAGAAGAACGTACCGGTGCTGCTGCGTGCGTTTGCAAAGCTCGGCAGCCCCTACCATCTGGTGATGATCGGCGGTGGCCGCGCTCGGCAACTCGCCGCCAACGTCACGCTGCTGCCGTACCGGGGCGACAGTATTGAGTTGGCGCAGTGGCTCGCCTCGGCCGATGCGCTGGTGCACGCCGGGACACGCGAGACGTTCGGGCTGGTGATCCTCGAGGCCATGGCTTGCGGCCGGCCGGTCATCGCGGCGCGCGCCGGCGCCGTACCCGAACTGCTCGACGAGCGCTGCGGCTTGCTCAGCGAGCCGGGCAATGCCGCGAGCCTCGCCGCCGCAGTTGCGGCGTTGTATGACTGCGATCGCGATGCCCTGGGACAGCAGGCGCGCGCGCGCGTGCTGCAGCGCTTCACCTGGCAACGGGTGTTTCAGCGGCAACTCGGCGTCTATCGCGCACTGCTTGCCGGGGACGGCGTCACGGCCCTCGAGGAAGAGGTGGCCGAGGCCGGCTGAGCGGCCCGCACTCTCAGCGGCGGCGCAACGCGCTCAACACGCGCAGTCCACCCCGCCGACGCGCCAGCCCGAGCACCACCCGCCAGAACAGCCGCTTGCCGAGCGGCACGGGCCGTGGCGGCACAGCCCGAAAAAACTCGGCACTGACGTCGCGATGGACGTACAACGCGCGAGCGTGGACCCGCCAGTGCCGGGCTGCGCTCTCGATTCGATAGGACTGCGCATCCACCCTTTGCACGCGAGGCGCCGTGAACGTCGCGGGCCAATCTGCTGCAGAGACTGCGATGAAGCTGAGGATGAGTGTCTCCGCCGGATCCTCGGCGCTGACGCCACGCAGCGTCAGCGCCGGCGCAGCGCCCGACTCGTGCGTGCAGGCAGCCGTACCGGTAAAGGCGGCGATCAAGCGGTCGGATTCAGACCTCTGCATCACCTCTCCCGGCCTCAGCCGGCGCTCTCCAGGTCCCACACCGTGAGCGGCGCGCCACGGCGCAGCCAGAAGCCTGCGCCCATCTCGCGAAAATGGCGGCGCAGACGCTCGCGGTACCACTCCCCGGTGCGCAGGTGCACCTCGGAGTCCGTACGGGAGCGATCGCAGTTGGTCTGCCAATCGCGGCGGGTCAATGCACTGAAATACAACACGCCGCGGCACAGCCGTGCAAAATTGGCGAGCGCGAGCGCGGCCTGGCGGGCCTCGAGATACTGCAGAACGTCGTAGCACACGAGCAGATCAAACGGTGTGTCCGACCGGTAGTTCTGCAGCTGACCGCGCATCCACCCATAGCGGCTGCAAAGATATTCGCTCGTCTCCAGTCCGACATATGCGGCCTTCGGCAGCGCTCGCAGCAGCGGCGCCCGCAGCAGTCCGGTGCCGCACCCGGCATCGAGAATGCGCCGCACGGGCAGACCGATGTGCACCGTGAACGCACCGATCAGGCGGGCACGGGCCCGCATTTCGCTCCGCGAGGTCACCGCGGTGCGCGGATCGAAGTAGAAGCGCTGGTAGTACGCCTGGTCGAAGCGCATCGCTTAAGCCGTCACCGCCGCTGCAGGCGGGGCCAGGTGGACGCTGATTTCGCCGAGGCGCTTGCGAGCGGTGGCGTCGTAAGCCTGGGCATGCGCCCGCGCCGGCTCGAGCCCATTGAAATATTCCCCGCTCGTCGCGGCAAGTTCCGGCGCACAGGCAAGACGCACGACTGCGGCGGCTCCGGTCTCGACCGTATTCGTCGGCGCGACGCCCATGGCACGCACCATCGTGGTATCCATGTACGTTGCCGGATGCAAACAGGTGACCGTCACGCCGCAGGCTCGCAGTTGCTGCGCCAGATCAAACGTGAACAGGATCTGTGCCAGCTTGCTCTGCGCGTAGGCGCGCGCGCCGCTGTAGGCCCGCTCGAGCATGAGGTTGTCGAAATCGAGCGGATACTGCGCAAGCGAGGAGACATTCACGATGCGCGCCGGCGCGCTGCGTTCGAGCAGCGGCAACAGCAGCCGGGTCAGCAGAAAGCCCGCCAGATAATTCACCGCGAAACGCAGCTCGTAGCCGTCAACGCTCAGCTCGCGGCCGCGCACGTTCGCCGTGGCAGGTCCGATCCCGGCGTTGTTGATCAGCACATCGAGTCGCGGCAGCTCCGAGAGCGCGGTTGCCGCCAGTGCGCGCACCTCGGCGAGCGAGGCAAAATCGGCACGCACGAAGTGCGCTTGTCCGCCCTGCGCTGCAATCTCCTGTACCAGCGCCTCGCCCCGGGTGCGGTCACGGCCATGCAGCCACACTCGATAGCCGTTGCGAGCGAGCGAGCGAGCGACGGTGCGGCCCAAGCCATCCGTGGAGCCCGTGACGAGGGCGGTCTTTACGGTACTCATGCGTCTAGTTTGCCGGATGACCCGCACGGCTGCACACTGTGGGCGGGCGGCCTCGCCCGCCACGCCGGGGAAGAACCATGCGTGCTCGATCGATGCTCGAACCGGGCGGCACGATGGCCGTGCTCACCGCGCTGCTGTCGATGGTCGTTCCAGCACGAGGCGCCGACGCGGACCGCGTGAGTGCCGCGCCAGGTTTCACGCTGAGCAGCCCCGATCTGAGCCCGGGTGGCCGGGTGCCTCGGGCTCAAGTCTACGACCGCAACGGCTGCCGGGGCGCCAACCGCTCCCCCGCCCTCACCTGGGCACATCCGCCGGCCGAGACCCGCGGATTCGCCGTGTTGATATTCGACTCCGATGCCGCGGGCGGCTGGTGGCACTGGCTGGTGATCGACATCCCGGCCGGGATCCGCGCGCTGCCGAGCGGGGCCGGTGGCGCGCAGGGGCTGGGGCTGCCCGCCGGCGCGCGGCAGACCCGCAATGACTACGGATCGATCGGCTACGGCGGCCCCTGCCCGCCGCCCGGTCCGGCACATCATTACCATGTCTTGCTGTACGCGCTCGGCGTGGCGCACCTTGCCCTCGCCGCGGATGCCCCGCCCGGGGTGGTTGCCGCCGCAGTCCAAGCAGATTCGATTGCCAAGACGCAGATTACGGTATCGTATGGCCGTTAACGCCCAGCGGTTGCATGGGCGCTGCGGCACGGGTAGGCTGCGCGCGCCGCGGCAGAGCGTGTCTGCCCCCCGCCTGAGCGCCTCAGACCCCAGATGAACGTCTCAAACCGCCGACGCGCGAGCGCGCGCCGACGCACCCCGAAGATCGGATTCGTCAGCCTCGGCTGCGCCAAAGCACTGGTCGATTCCGAGCGCATTCTGACCACCCTGCGCGCCGAGGGCTACGCACTCAGCGCGAGTTACGAAGGGGCCGATCTGGTCGTGGTCAATACCTGCGGATTCATCGATGCGGCCATCGACGAATCACTGCAGACGATCGGCGAGGCGCTCGAGCACAATGGCCGGGTCATCGTGACCGGCTGCCTCGGCGCACGGCCCGAGCGTATCCTCGAGCGCCACCCGCACGTGCTGCGGGTAACCGGCCCGCACGACTATGCCGCCGTACTGGCCGCCGTCCACGAACATCTGCCGCCGCAGCACGACCCGTTCCTCGATCTGGTACCGCCCCAGGGCATCCGGCTGACTCCGCGTCATTACGCGTACTTAAAGATCTCCGAGGGCTGCAACAACTCGTGCAGCTTCTGCATCATTCCGGCACTGCGCGGCAAGCTGGCGAGCCGCCGCATCGATGCGGTGCTCACGGAGGCGGAGCGTCTGGTCGGCGCGGGAGTGAAGGAACTGCTGGTGATCTCCCAGGACACCAGTGCGTACGGTGCGGACATCCGCTACCAGAGCGCCGCGTGGCACGGCACGGAATACCAGTCCCGGTTCCTCGATCTGGCCCGAGCACTGGGCACGCTCGGCGTTTGGGTGCGGTTGCATTACGTCTACCCCTACCCGCACGTCGATGCGGTGCTCGAGCTGATGGCTGAGCGCCGTGTGCTGCCCTATCTGGACATCCCCTTTCAACACGGCAGTCCTACGGTCCTGAAGCGCATGCGCCGGCCCGCGCATGCCGAAGACACATTGGCGCGTATTGCGCAGTGGCGCCGGCAATGCCCGGAGCTGACGCTGCGCAGCACGTTCATCGTTGGATTTCCTGGAGAGACGGACGCCGAATTCGAGGAATTGCTGCAGTGGTTGCGCGCCGCGCAGCTCGATCGGGTCGGCTGTTTCAAGTACTCACCGGTGGAAGGCGCAAGCGCGAACGCGCTCCCCGGCCACGTTCCGGCCGAGATTCAGGAGGAGCGCTACGCGCGCTTCATGGAGTGTGCGGCACAGATCAGCGCAGAGCGTCTGCAACGGCGTATCGGCCAGCGGCTGCGGGTTCTGGTCGACAGCGCGAATGCCGATGGCGCCGTCGCACGCAGCGAATCCGAGGCGCCGGAAATCGACGGCGTCGTGCACATCGCCGGCGCCCCTGGGCTCGCCGCGGGGCAGTGGCTTGACGTTGAGATCACTGGATCCGACACCTACGATCTGCAGGCCCGCGTGGCCCGATGACCTGCCAGTCGTGACGCCGCCTGCCGCGCCACCTGGGCCCAGTTGACCCGCGGCGTCGATGAGCGGTTCGCGCGCCGGCGCGGAGGATTGCTAGGATGAGCGGCAGCAGCACCTCGTGCACACGCGCTGCGATCCCGCTGCGCCGTAGACCACCAAAGAGATCCACCATGCCCACCTATCGTGCCATTGTCCTGACGGCCCTGCTCGCCGGATGGGGTTCGGCGAGTGCGCTGGCTCACGCCAAAGCTGCCGCGTCCCCGGCGCCAGCGCCGAGTGCCAGTCCCGCGAAATTCTGGACCACTGCGCACACGGTCACGACCCATGGCAGTGTGACTGTTGGCGGCCGCGTCATTCATTACACGGCGAAGGCCGGGACACTCATCCTGCGCGACAAGGCTGACAAGCCGACCGGTGAGATGTTCTACGTCGCGTACTTCAAAAATGGCGCCAAGCCCGATCACCGGCCGCTGGCCTTCGTCTATAACGGCGGCCCCGGCGGCAGTTCCGCACCCTTGCACATCGGAGGATTCGGCCCGGTCCGCGTGCGCACGCTGAGCCACGCGCACACGCCAGCGGCGCCCTACCAACTGGTCAACAACGCCTACAGCCTGCTCGATGTGAGCGACCTGGTGTTCGTCGACGCGATGGGCACCGGCTTCAGCCGCATCATTGACAAAGCTGACGGCGGCGTGGGCACGCCGAAGATGTTCTATGGTGTAGATGCCGATGGCAAGACGTTCGCGCAGTTCATCACGGACTTTCTGTCGCAGTATGGGCGGTGGAATTCGCCCAAGTATCTGCTTGGCGAGAGCTACGGCACGACGCGTTCCGCGGTAGTCGCCGGCATCCTGGCAAACAGCGACAACATTGATCTCAACGGCGTGATCCTGCTGTCCACCATCCTCAATTTCGATACGAGCATCGATCAGGCCAATCTCAATCCGGGCGTGAATCTTCCCTATGCGCTGGCGTTGCCGAGCTACGCGGCGGTCGCGTGGTATCACAAGCGCCTGGCGCAACCGCCCCCCCGCCTGCACCCGTGGCTCGATCAGGTGCAGGCGTGGGCGATGGGACCGTATCTGGCTGCGCTCGAGCGGGGTGCGGCGCTGCCGCGCGCCGAGGCGCGCGCGATCGCGACACAGATGGCCCAATACACCGGCCTCAGCGTGCACTACCTGCTCAAGGCGGATCTGCGCGTCACCGGACCGCAGTTCGAGCAGGAGCTCCTCGCTGAGGAAGGCAAGACGACCGGGCGGCTCGATGCGCGCTTCTCCGGGCCTACGCTCGACCCGCTCGCGGAGTACGCGGAGTACGATCCGTTGATCTCCGGCATCGGATCGGCATACGTCTCGGCAGCGAATCAGTATCTGCGCGACACGCTGCACTTCGGTGCCGGACACCGCTACGTGTTCCTCTCCGGGAGCATCTGGAACGAATGGAAATGGCTGCACACCCCGCCCGGCGCCGGCACGCCGGCGCCGGTCACACCCAACGTGCTGCCGGATCTCGCCCTGGCAATGACGCTGGATCCGGACCTGAAGGTCATGGTCAATGCCGGCTATTTTGATCTGGCAACGCCGTATTACGCGGCGGTTTACCAGATGCGCCAGCTGCCGATGCAGCCGCAACTGCAGAAGAACATCGAGTTCCGTTTCTATCACACCGGCCACATGATCTATGTGCGTCCGCAGGGCCTTGCGCACCTGCACGAGAACGTCGCGCAGTTCATCCGCCAGACCGAGTGAGCGGCGGCGGCATGGGCGCCATCGATCCGGCGCAACCGTTTGAGAACCTTGGCAGCCGCTACGCACTGCTCGCCGCCGTGCTGTTCGGCGCCAGCACCCCGTTCGCGAAACTTCTGCTGCACGGCATGGCGCCGATTACCTTGGCGGGCCTGCTCTATGCGGGCAGCGGCGTTGGTCTGACGGCATGGATCGCGTTGCGCGCAGTCGTGCGGGGACGTGCGCACGGCGGTGGGCTCCGGCAGGCCAACGGTGCGCTGTGGCTCCTCGGCTCGATTCTCGCCGGCGGGGTGCTCGCTCCGGTGCTGCTGATGACCGGGCTGCGCCAGCTCTCGGCTGCGAGCGCCTCGTTGCTGCTGAACCTCGAGGCGGTGTTCACCGCGCTGATTGCGTGGTTTGTCTTCCGCGAAAGCTTCGACCGCCGCGTCCTCCTTGGCTTCATCGCCATCGTGCTCGGCGGCGTGCTGCTGGCCTCGCCGGCGCGGCTTGCCCTCGGCGGCGGCGCGCCGTGGATCGCCGGCGCGTGCGCCTGCTGGGCGATCGACAATAACCTCACGCGCAAGGTCTCGATTGGCGATCCGGTGCTGATCGCTGCGCTGAAGGGCGTGAGCGCCGGAGCGGTCAACCTCGGGGCCGCCGCGTTCCTGGGACTGACCTGGCCGCATGCGGGGCAGATCGCGCTCGCAGGTCTGCTCGGCTTCGCCGGCTACGGGGTGAGTCTGACGCTGTTCGTGCTGGCGCTGCGCCACCTGGGCACCGCGCGCACGGGGGCATACTTTTCCACCGCCCCGTTCATCGGAGCGCTGCTCTCGCTGCTGGTATTCCGGCGCCTGCCGGAGCCCTCGCTAGTGTTGGCGGCAGTACTGATGGGTCTGGGTGTCTGGCTGCATCTGACCGAGACCCACGCTCATGCGCACACGCATCAGCGCCAGCGGCACGCGCACAGCCATCGCCATGATGCGCATCATCAGCATGCGCACGAGTTTCCATGGGACGGACACGAGCCGCACGATCACGAGCATACGCACGAGCCTCTGACGCACACGCATGCGCATTTTCCTGACATCCATCATCGTCACGAGCATTGAGGGCTCGTGCGGCGCGCAGTTCAGTGGCCTCGCCTGCGCACTGCGGGTCGTCGAATCCGCTCGATCCGGTACACCGATGCCGGCGGCAGATTGGTCGCCACCCAGCCGATGCGCTCGGCGCGCAGGCCGAGCCGCTTGAGGATCGCACCTGGAACCGGGCACATCGGTCCATAGGTGAACTGGTAGAAAGCTCCGCCGCTGCGCAAACGGCGAAACGAGCCGCGCAGGATGCGCATGATTTCCCGGCGTGGCATCGACAGCAGGGGGAGCCCGCTCACGACCGAGCCGGCCGTGCGCCCCTCAAACGGATCGACGCGCGCCAGTTGCCCTGCCTCCATGGCGAGCACGCGGGCGGCCGGAAAACGCTGCTGTAGCAGCCGCGCGAAATCCGGATGCGCCTCAACGAGCACCAACTGTCGCTCCGGCACGCCGCGCTCGAGCAGCGCCCGGGTAAAGACGCCCGTGCCCGCGCCGAGTTCGATGACCGGCCCGGTGTGATCGGCGATCTCCGAGGTGATGAGCCGCGCCAGAGCGCGGCCGGACGGCGCAACGGCCCCGACGCGTCGCGGGTCACGCAGCCCGGCGCGCAGAAACGCGAGCGCATCGGCGGAGAGCTTCAGCGCCCGCAGGCGAAGCACGCCGCGGGGCTGTGCCGGGCCAGCGGGATCGCGGACGCGCTGCGGCGTCGATCGACTGGAATGCGCGAGATCCATGGCCTGCTCCGGATGGTTGTCGGGGAAACACGACGGATATGCCGCGTTCATCACGCCGTGCACGTTGGACTGTAGCCAAGCAAGACGGTTCGATCAACGGGCATACGTTGCGCGGCTGGCACCGCCGCGCGCTGAATTTTCGGGCTCAATTCGCACCGATGCACAAGACCCATTCTCAAACGGCGGGGGCAAGCTGCACCACGCCACTGTACGGCACGCTCGGCACGGCCCGAAACATCTCGGCGCGTCGGGTGATGAGCGCGCGCTGTGCAGGGGAAATCCAGGTCGCGAGGCGCTGGCAGTGCCGCCAGGCGAACGCATGGACCTGCGCAATGTTCTCGATACGGATGTCCGAGGACGCAGTCCTGGCGGCGACCGCGTACCAGTAGTACGCGCGGACGCGGTCCAGGGGCACCAGCACTCCCGCCGCGTAGAGATGACCGAGCTGCAGTTGGGCGGCGGGGGCGCCGCGGCGCGCCGCGCCCGTGATCCACTTCAATGCCAGCGCGGTGTTCTGCCGCACGCCTTCGCCGCGCAGATAGAGCAAGCCGAGCCGGTCCTGCGCCGAGGCGAGGTTGCCGATGGCCGCACGCCGGATCCAGCGCGCGGCCGCAGATCGCCGCCGCCGGGAATGGGCATGTTGCATCAGCAGGATGCCGAGGTTGAGTTCGGCGCGCGGATTGCCCGCCCGCGCTGAAGCGGCCAGGGCCTGTGAAAATGCGGGCGGTCTGGAGTATGACCTCGTCACGGCGCATCCGGTGAGGCTCATCGCGAGCACACCGCCGAGCAGAGCGTCGCGCAGGCGGCCGGCGACGAGCGCGACAGTGAGGTCATGACTCCGATTTTTCACGCGACATCGCCCCCGGCAGCGAAGCGCACTATGCGCGCGGCAAGCCGCCGAAGCAATTGCCGTCGCGAGCGCAATCTGCGAGCGCGGACCGCTCATTCTGACGCGGTCAGCAGATGCTTGTGCCGCGCCCAGCCATGGCCCACCAGAATGCCCACGGAGACGCCAAAAAAAGTCCCGGCGATGATATCGCTGACGAAATGCCAATCGCCGGCGACCAGCAGCACGGCCGCCACGCTGAGCAGCGCGCTCAGCGGCCAGATACTGGCGCGGTAGAGCCGCATGAAAACGCCAGCCAGCGCGCCGGCAAGCACCATGTGACCCGAGGGCAGGCTGCTCTGTGCCGAGCCCCGCCAGAGGTGTATCGCATGCAGTGCACCGTGCATCACGGCAGTTGGATTCGGCACGCCGAACAGCGGCTTCAGGATGTGGCTGTTGATGCTGTAGGCGCAAATCGAGGCCAGACAGCCGAGTGCAACGGTCTCGGCGAGCAGCGACAGATGGCCTCGCACCAGGCGCGCCAGAATCAGGACCACGGCCACGGCCGCCTCGATCGTGAGCAGCACCGGCGCACCGAGCGGCTTGTCCAAAGGATGCAGAAAGCGGCTGAACTTCCAGCAATACGCGGCGACGGGCACATCGATGCTCACGAAGGACACCAGCGCGAGCGAGCCACACGTCAGCAGCAGGAGCAGCCAGAATTCCATGGCGGGAAAGGAGCGTTTCACGACGTCGATACCTCCGGCGTGACAGTAGCATCCGGGCTGCGATTGGGCGAGCCTCGCGAGCGCTTAGGGACACTGACCGCTCGGCGATGCCCGCTGTCAAGCCGACACGCCCCCCGAGCGATCCCTGCACGGGGCGGCGCGCCAGGTGAAGCGGCCGCAGCTGTGCACGGCGGTCAGGCGACCCTCGCTGAGAGCGCCACGGACCGGCAACCCGGACCGATGCACGGCTGCGCCAATGCGGCTGAGGCGGTCGCTCAGCGGCCGCATCAGGGCACACATCGCCGTCCGACAACATCTCAGCGAGCTGCCGCACACGTTCAGGGTGGCTGGATGCTCTGACATGACAGACGGTTCAAAGGCCGAACATGTACGCGAGTTCAGCTGATTGGAGAGACACCAGATTTTCAAACGAGCGAGAGGAGTCACACTCAGGTGGGGATTCCGTGCGCGGTTCAAACTGTGCGCAGACGGGTGCGCCGGCCGCAGAACCACCGGATGTGCATGCGCCAGACACCGCCGACCAACGCTCACCGCGCGCAGGCGCTCGCCTGAGGAGTGCTCTCGTGCAGCGGGGCCGTCAACAAGGAGGCGCCTCGCTCGGCGGCTTGACGGTTCGCAGGGGGGGTCGATCACCAAGTTGAGGTCGGTGCAACCGTCGAGCGCGAAGGGGTACTCGAATGCAAACCTGCCGAGAGCCGGATGACGGATCGGCTTCACCACCTCGCCAGCGGCACCGCGGACGTCGTTGCTCTGCCACATCGCGTTGAATTGCGGAGTGAGGCGGCAGAACTCCTCGAGCCATGGCGAGGTCCCGCGCACTGCGCCCGCGCGGACCGCGCGACGCTGTCCCAATCGTATTGCGCGGCGCGCGTTCGGATTGAGAACGAGCCCGCGCAGGATGTTGCGTGACTCGCTCAACAGCGACCGGTCATTCCGCAGCCGCACGGTCGTGGCCCGTGTCCAGGCCACGGCGTCCCAGGTCGCGGTGCGGATGATTGCCGGACTGGGATCGAGCAATCAGGTACCGGCTACAGTCGCAGCGTGACGCCGGCACTCGTTCGGTAGCGCACCTCCGGGGGGCACCCGAGGCCGAGCAGGAACAGATGCTCACGCTGCGGATCGGTCAGCCGGAGCACGCAGGCAATGCGGTCGAGCACATCGGCGGAAGGGGCACCGCCCCTGCCCGAACTCGGTATACCAAGGGGCAAGGATGTGGGCGCGCTCGGCTACTTCGTCGCGCCGCAGACCGGGCGTGCGGCGGCACGCCGCGGGAAGGCCGAGCGCCGCGTGGTCGGGCTTTTGGCGGCGATGCTTGAGGGACTCACCGAGCCGGTTCCCATCGGTGATCGGCATATCCAAGCAGGTATCTTCTATACCGGAATAAGATCACTACTTTACCCGGATATTGGTGGTCAGCAGACTGATTCGCATCCACCACCACGGGAGTGCGACTCATGCGTGTATTCGTGACCGGCGCCACGGGTTTCATTGGCCTCGCCGTCGTGCGGGAGTTGATCGGCGCCGGTCATCAGGTGCTGGGCCTTTGCCGTTCGTCGGACAAGGCCCACATTCTGGCGGCTACCGGTGCGCAGGTGCTCCGCGGCTCGACCGAGGATCTGGAGTGCTTGCGCAGCGGCGCCGAGCGTTCCGACGGCGTCATTCATCTGGCCTTCAATCACGACTTTTCGACCTTCCAGTCCAATTGCGAGCACGACCGACGCGTGATCCTGGCGCTCGGGGCAGCGCTGGCCGGCTCAGCACGCCCACTGCTCGTCACCTCCGGCACAGGCATGGTCCGCACGGTCCCCGGACAGCCCGCCACGGAAACCGGGCCGACCCTCAGTGCCGCAGAGTTTCCCCGGGCCGCCTCGGAGGAGGCTGCCGGCTCCCTGGCCGCGGTCGGCGCCAATGTCTCGGTCGTGCGGCTCCCGCAGGTGCATGACACCCGCCGACAGGGCCTGGTGAGCTACCTGATCGCGACCGCGCGCGAGAAGGGCCTGTGCGCGTACCTCGGGGAGGGGCAAAACCGCTGGCCCGCGGCTCACGTGCTCGATGTGGCACGCCTGTACCGGCTCGCGCTTGAGCACGGCAGGCCCGGCGCGCGCTATCACGCAGTTGCGGAAGAAGGCATCGCGGTCAAGGAGATGGTGACCGTCATCGCGCAGCACCTGAAGCTGCCGGTCCGTTCTCTGCCTGCGCATGAAGCTGAGGCGTATTTCGGCTGGATGAGCCTGTTTGCGGCGCTCGATGTGCCGGCCGCGAGCCAATGGACACGCCGCGAGTTGGATTGGCAACCGACCGGTCCCGGGATGATGGCCGATCTTCAGCACCTGGATCTGTCCGGGCCGTGACGAGCCGGCGGGGCGGTTCGGGCTCACCCGGTTCGCGGCGGATCGGCCATGTGCTGCGAGCGATCCGGTGGCCTTCACGGCGCGCAGCGACGCAGCCGATGGCTCGGCCAGACGATGCCGGAATCCTGATGCAGGGCGATGGCGCCTCGCTCGGGCGGTATACTCCAGCTTTCAGCCGCCCCCGAGGAGCCATGCATGAGCGAAGACTTGCAGACAGAACTCGAGCGGCTGCGCGCCGAGAACGCGCGCCTGAAGGAAGCGGGCCGTGCCAAGCCAGCGATGAAAGTGAGCGAAAAGGGGGCGCTGTCCGTCTATGGCATGGGGCGCTTCCCAGTCACGCTCTACAAAGAGCAATGGCTGCGCTTGCTCGCCATGGCCGAGGAGATCAAGGCTTTCATCGAGGCTAACCAGGACAGCCTGAAGTCCAAGGAATGAAGGCCTCAATGCCGTTCCCGCCTGACCCGAGAATCAGCGGTTGAACGACAGCGGCGTCACCGACAACCCGTCACGTCAGCGTTTCGAGCTGGCGATGCCGGGTGGAGAGGCCTTCATCGACTATCGTCGGGATGGCAACATCCTCACGCTGACCTATGCGCAAGTCCCCGTAAGCCTCCGCGGCACCGGGATCGGTGCGGCGTTGGTGAGCGGCGCGCTGCAGATCGTGCGCCAACGGCACGAAACGGTCATACCGCAGTGCTCGTTCGTTGCCGCCTATATGGCCCGACACCCGCACACTCAGGACTTGCTGGCTGAGCGGCCTGCGGCTCGCTGACACCGACTCGCGACGACGGCGCAAAACCCCGTGGGCATCTATCAGAAGTTTCTCTTCCCACGTCTTTGCAATCACGTGATGGGTAATCACCGCTTCACGCCGTACCGGCAGCGGGTGGTCGGCGCGGCGCACGGACGCGTCCTCGAGATCGGCGCCGGCAGCGGCTTGAATTTCCCGCACTACGGGTCAGGCGTCCGGGAGATCATCGCCCTTGAGCCGGCCGCGCGCCTCATCGCCCTGGCGCGCCGGAATCTGCGCGAGAACACGCCACCAGTCACATTTCTCGAAGCATCCGCGGAAGCCATGCCGCTCGACAGCCACAGCATCGACACCCTCGTCATGACCTGGACGCTGTGCAGCATCCCGCATGTGACCGCGGCGCTCGAGGAAATGCGCCGTGTGCTTCGCGCGCACGGCCGGCTGCTGTTCGTAGAGCACGGCGCGGCACCGGAGGCGCGCCTGCGTCGCTGGCAGGACCGACTCACTCCTGCGTGGCAGGCGCTGAGCGGCGGCTGCCACCTCAATCGCCCGACCCGGGAGCTCCTTGAGACGCATGGGTTTCACATCGAGCAGCTCGAGACGGGCTACATGGGCGCACCGAAACTTCTCACCTTCATGTCCGAGGGCCGCGCACATCCCCGCTAACAGCCGCCTCAGCGGCCCGCTCTGGCAGGGAGACCATGCCGGCCGTTGCCAGCACCATCGGCTAGCAGAGGCAGCATCGTCTGCGTCAGATAGAGAACGCTCTTGAGATGGCCAGTCATGATTCCGTCGCCTTGCGCTCCGGCGGTCGCTGCGAATGGCGCGTACGGGCTGCGATTGTCTGCAGCATGACAGCAACGACTGCGGCATGACGCGTGGCGAGGCTTGCGGATGTCACCGCGGCTCGCCGGCCTACCGGGCCCGCGGCGGCGAGCCTTGCCGGTGCGGGCGGAGATGCTGCCGACCCATGCTCAGCCTGCGCCACAACGCAACAGCGCAACAGCGGCGCCGTCCGAGTGACGACGCCTCCTGACGGGCCCATCGATCGGCTGGTCGGGCTAGCGGCCGACGGGTGCTGTGCCTTCAGTGCGCGGTCGCGCCACCGGAGGATTCGCGTTTGCTGGGCAGCTGCGCAATCACCCGTCCACCGGCATCGAAGAGGCGAATGACGGGAGTGCCGTGCCGCCCGACCTTAATGAGGATCCGGGTACGCCCCCGGCGGTCTTTGATCACGAGGGACACCGAGCCATCGACCGCTCTTTCCATCATCAAGCGGGGTGCGCCGCGCGGATGGGTGGCGAGGAATTCCCGCCACTTGCGCCGCGGCAGACGCAGCAGATCGGTGATGGGCCAGTGCGCAGGATCGATGAAGGCGATGCGGGTGCTCTCACCGGTTCTGTCCTGCACGGCACCGACACTGAAGGCCTGATCCTGATCGTATCGGTCAAAGCTGAGGTGCCCGTAACTGGACACCGTACCATCAGCGTGCTCATGGCCGCCAAAAATCAGCCCGCCGTTCTCGGTGCCCTCGTCGTTGTAGAACAGAATGCCCGCGGTGCGCCGATCGAACGGATACTGTTTGCCTTTGACGATGACGCCCGGGAAGCGCGCGCGATTGGAAATGACCATGCGCAGCACGCCATTGGGCTCGAGCACATTGATGCGCTGCACGTTGATCGTGCCGAATGTGGCACTCTGGCGGGTGACTGTGAATGCCGAGACACACAGCACCACCAGCGCCAGTGTCGAGACGGCCCCGTAGATTTTCCACGCACGGAGTTCATGCAGCATTGCGCTCTCCCTTGGCACGTGTTTTGCGGGCGGCTGTGGACTGAACCGAAAGTACCGCAGCCGTTCGTCAAGAGGACGGCGAGTGACTTTGGGTCCGCCTTCGCACCGCGAGAATCGGGAACGTATGCGTCGCCGTCAGAGTCGGCCTTCGTCCGATCTGACTCTACCACCGTTCCCCCGGTCAGCGACGTGTTGGCTCCTGGCTTGACAGAGCGCAGCGAAGCGGGGAGTCTCGCCGCCCATTCGGTTGCGCGTGGTGTTTGGCTCAGCCGAACGAAACGAATCCAGCTACCGATAGGCTTGGGTCAAGCTGACGCCGGTCAACAGCGACAACCTGTCCGGCCTGCCAACTGCGGCGCTGCGTCGCGTACTCGGAACGCAGATGAGCGCTGGTCAAGCTGGCGCGATAGGAGGTGCCATGTCGTGCGATTTCGGTTGACGCGCGGCGGGCGTCTCGAGTGCGACGGTAAAGATCTCGGACTGCATCGGTCGATCAGGACGAGGGTGAATGGACCGGGCCGAGTCATTGACATCCGTGATGCGCATACGGAATGGAGGCGCTTATGACGACGTCTGGGTCGCAGTATCTACTTGATTTATTGGACATTGATTGGCCGATTATTCAGGCGCCCATGGCCGGAATATCAACACCCCAGATGGCCGCCGCAGTTTCCAATACAGGCGCCCTGGGTTCGATCGGAGTGGGCGCAATGACAGCCGCGGCGGCCGCTGAGGCTATGCGCGACTTTCGGGCACGATCCACCCGCTCGTTGAATGTCAATGTCTTCTGCCACCACCCGGCGGTGCGCGATTCCGAACGAGAAGCGACATGGCTGGAAGCGCTCCGACCCGAGTTCGACGCGGTGCGCGCCGATGCTCCGCGGTCGCTGCGGGAGATTTACCGCAGCTTCGTGGCGGACGAAGCGATGTTCTCAGCGCTGCTGGCTGCCCGCCCCCGAGTGCTGAGTTGCCATTTCGGGCTGCCGAGTGCTGCATGGCTGAGTGCCTGTCGCGCGGCAGGCATTGTCGTGTTGGCGACGGCCACGAATTTCACCGAGGCCACCGCCTGCGTCAACGCAGGGGTTCAGGCCATCATCGCTCAGGGGTATGAGGCAGGCGGACATCGGGGAATTTTCGATCCGGATGGACCGGACGAGCGGCTCAGCACCCTGACGCTCACACGCCTGCTCGCCCGCAAGCTCAACGTGCCGGTCATTGCAGCCGGCGGCATCATGGATGGCCGAGGCGTCAGCGCAGCATTGCGGCTCGGCGCGGGTGCCGCACAGCTGGGTACGGCGTTTGTGGGCACGCAGGAATCTGCGGCAGATGAGGGCTATCGCGCTGCGCTGTTCAGTCCGGCAGCCGAGCACACGGTCATGACCCGGGCCCTATCAGGCCGTCCGGCGCGGTGCCTCGCAAATCGGTTCACCACCTTCGGCACTACGGTCACGCAGCGCGTGCCCAGCTATCCCATCGCCTATGATGCGGCCAAGGCGCTGCATGCGGCCGCGAAGGCCGTCGGTGAGTGGGGTTACGGCGCACAGTGGGCGGGCCAAGGTGCTCCCTTGGCCCGCCGCCTGCCTGCCGCAGCGCTGGTCGCAGCCCTCGTCGAGGAGCTGAACGGGCCGTAGTGCTCACGAGCATGCAGTCGATGGACTGCGCCAGGCAGCCAATACATTCGCCCTGCGCAGGTGCGGCGCGATTGCCGCACAGCCACACACCGGGGGCAGCAATGCAGTCACCGGACTGCTCAAGAGTCGACCCGACGCATCTGCTCGGGCGCACTCGACCGGCATTCCCTCTTCCGGCCGTACCGCCTTTGCCGAGGCGCACGACCGATCGGCAGGCGGTGCACGAAACTCCGGCCACGAGCGGGCAGGATTCCACAGCGCTCGCGCCCTGTGCCGAATTGGCATTGATCAATGGGCGACGCTAGCATAACCACTACCGTATATGAGTGGACAGGCCGAGTGGTGAGGGACAGCGAGCGGCACAACCGATTGATTCCGGAAACCACCGCGCAAGCGGCCGCCGCGGGCGTGATCGCAGTCGGTGAACGGCGTTCCGATGCGCTGCGCCCATGGATTTCGATCTGCACCGACGCGCAGTGCAGAGGAAATACTTGAGCATGTCGCCAGCGCAGAGGACGTTGCCTCCCTTTGCCGCTTTGCGTGCGTTCGAGGCAGTCGGACGTTTAGGAGGCATCCGGCGAGCTGCCGAGGCGTTGGATTTGGATCATGCAGTCGTGAGCCGCCACCTGCGTGCGTTGGAAGAGCATCTGGGCGTGCAACTGCTGCGGCGATCCCGGGGCAGCGTAGCGCTCACGGCGGCCGGCGAGCGCTACTACCGGCGGATTTCGCCTGCCATCGCGGAGCTGATCAACGCGTCCACAGACATGGCACAGGCGAGCTCCGAGCGTCGCCTGTGCATCTGGTGTGTTCCCGGATTGGCATCATTGTGGTTGACCTCTCGATTGAAGAGCTTTCAGGCAGCGCACCCGGACATTGAGATTGAGCTGCAGTCGAGTCATCAAGGGCCGGACTTCACGCAATACGAGGCCGACGTCGACATTCGTTACGTTGCGGGGGACGAACACGTGTCGGCCGCCGTCACGCAGGGCGGACTGCGCCGCTTCGAGGTCGCCCGTCCCGCGGTGTTGGCCGTTGCCAGCCCGGCACTGCTGGCCACCCTGCCTCAGATCAGCACCGCGACCGATCTGTTGCAGTCGCCGCTGCTGCACGAGGAAAGTGATGACCAATGGTACCGGTGGCTGACGGCTTACGGGGCACACCCGGACCGACCGATGCGCGGCCCACGTCTTTGGCCCGCACAGATCACTCTAGAGGCAGCCCGCCGTGGTCAGGGCATCGCCCTCGCCAATAATCTGCTGCTGACAGAGGACCTGGCCGCGGGCGATCTGGTGGTGGTCTGGCCGCTGGCGCAGCTCGCCGCGGTGGCGCTGGGCGCCTACGTGTTCACGGCTCGGGCCGATCGCTGGCACTCCCATGCCGTTGCGCAGTTTCGCAACTGGCTGCGTTCCGCTACGGCTCCTTGATCGAGTCGCGGGTTGCTTTGCCGAGCGATAGGGCGCCCCGACTCGTGAGAGTGTCGGCCAGACTGAGGCGATCGCGGAGCTCCCGGTTTTGACTGAGCTTGAGTTTTCCGACGAGACGCGTGATTTCAATTTCGATGCCAACGATCGCGCGCAGCATCGCGTCGATGTACTCCGTCGGCGCGTCACTCATTTTCCACGGCACGGGTTGTGCCGCCTCGTGCGTCTGCGTCAGCCGGCCGACCAGCCCGCGCACGAAGTCTGCATCGTCATGGACGGTGATCTTCCCGTGCGCGTGCACGACTCGATAATTCCAGGTCGGCACCTGCTTGTGGAATTCGTGCTTGCTCGGATACCAGTTCGGACTGACGTAAGCGTCATCGGTGCGAAAGATCACCAGCGTTTCAGCGCCATGGCTCACTTCCCTCCAGAGCGGATTGGCCCGTGCCACATGCGCGCGCAACACCCCAAGGCTCCCGGCCCGGGTGTCGAGCTCGAAGGGCAAGTGATTGGCATCGAGGCCCGAGGCGCCGTGGGTGATCAGGGCGCCAAATGGGTGGGTGAGAATGAGCTGCTGCACGACGGCAGTCTCGGATACGGAAAAGTGATCAGGTACGTACATGATTCAGCTCAGATCGGCGTACACAGCGCCACTCGGGCGGGATGGGAGCCGTGTCCTCACGCGGATCGAGTCACCGGCTCATGATGAAAAGTGTGGGGCAGGCGGACCAGTCGTGCAACAGTCCGCCGAGCGGCAGGGGGGCGAGACTGTCCTTCACCTCGCGCTCGCGGTTCGGTGGACTGCGGGCTGCGCCCGTGCAGATCTTCCGGATCGGCAATCCGTCCCCTGCGCGGTTAAGTGCGAACAGCCATCGCCCGTTGCACTCGGCCGCAGAAGCTCAGAGCAGGCAGGCCCCAGAGCATCGGCGCAGGTATCGGCAACCCCTGGACCGTACACGCATTGATCGGGCAGCGTGTGGGGAGTGGCACTGCCCAAGCCCGCCGAGAATGGATGCTGGGATGTCGTCGCCGAATCGTGCTGGAACCAGGGGGCGCGCCAATGGTGACCGGGTTACACCGACATACAGAGGTATTTCAGTTCGGTGTATTCGTGTATGCCATGGCGTGACCCTTCGCGTCCTATGCCGGATTCCTTGACGCCTCCGAACGGCGCGACCTCGGTAGAGATCAACCCGGTATTCAGTCCGACCATGCCGTATTCCAGCGCCTCGGCCACGCGCCAGGCTCGCGACAGATCTCGAGTATAGAAGTATGCTGCGAGACCAAACTCTGTGTCATTGGCCATGCGGATCGCCTCCTGTTCACTCTCGAAGCGAAACAGGGGTGCCACGGGACCAAACGTCTCCTCCCGGGCGATCAGCATCTCGCCCGTCACACCGGTCAGCACCGTCGGCTCGAAGAACGTACCGCCGAGCGCATGTGGCTTGCCGCCGAGGACGATGCGCGCACCTTTGCTCACCGCATCTTCGATGTGACTTTCGACTTTCGCGAGTGCATTGGCGTCGATCAATGGACCCTGCTCGGTGGGTCCAGCGAGGCCATCGCCAACGCGAAGGGTTTTCACGGCCTGTATGAGCTTGGCCGCGAATACCTCGTAAATACCGGCTTGCACCAGCATCCGGTTGGTGCACACACAGGTCTGGCCCGCGTTGCGGTACTTGCTGGCGACAGCACCGGCCACGGCGGCGTCGAGATCTGCATCGTCGAATACGATGAACGGGGCATTACCGCCGAGTTCTAAAGACACCTTCTTTACGGTGCCGGCGCACTGCGCCATGAGCACCTTGCCGGTGGCCGTGGAGCCGGTGAAGGAGAGCTTGCGGACCAAAGGGTGCGTGGTCAGCGCCTGCCCGATCGCACGTGCATCGATCCCGGTGACGATGTTGAATACGCCCGGCGGCAGTCCGGCTCGCGCCGCGAGCTCCGCAAGCGCCAAAGCGGAGTAGGGTGTCTGGATTGCCGGCTTGCAGACGAAGGTGCAACCGGCGGCCAGTGCCGGCGCCGCCTTGCGGGTGATCATGGCAGCGGGGAAATTCCATGGCGTAATTGCTCCGACCACCCCCACGGGCTGTCGCATCACCACGATGCGCTTGTCGGTCTGGTGGGTGGGGATGAGTTCCCCGTACACGCGCCGACCCTCCTCGGCAAACCATTCGATGAACGACGCGGCGTAGACAATTTCTCCGCGCGCTTCCGCCAGTGGCTTGCCCTGTTCGGCGGTCATCAGAATCGCCAGATCCTCCTGGTGCTGCAACAGCAGTTCGTACCAGCGACGCAGCAATCCGGCACGCTCCTTTGCGGTTCGGGCCGCCCACTGCGGGAAGGCTGCGTGCGCCGCAACGATGGCCCGCTCCGTCTCGGTGGCACCGAGGTTCGGCACGGTTCCCAGCCGCTCGCCGGTGGCGGGATTGTTGACGCCGATGACCGACGTATCGTCGGCGTCAACCCAGCAACCGCCGATATAGGCGTGCGTTCTCAGTAAGGCAGGGTCATTCAGCTTCATGCGCGCAGCGCCCGCTCGAGCCTGTCCAAGCCTTCATCCAGTGTGAGGTCCGATATCGTGAGGGGCACCAGAATGCGGATCGTTTCCCCCTGTGCACCGCAGGTGAGCAGAACCAACCCCTCTTCGAGCGCCCGCCGTGTGACGCGCTTCGCCCCCGGGCCATCCGCTTCACCGCCACGGCTCTTCAGGATATCGAATCCAATCATCGCACCGAGACCGCGGATATTGCCCATGACGATACCGGGACGTCCCGCCTGTGCCTCAAGGCGTTCGCGGATGTGCCCGCCAATGACCTCGGCCCGACTGAGCAGCTTCTCGTCCTCCATGACATCGAGTACTGCCAGCGCGGCTGCGCAGCCGATCGGCGATCCGCCGTAGGTACCGCCCAGTCCGCCCGGCTCCACGGCATCCATAACGGCCGCACGTCCGACGACGGCCGAGAGGGGAAAACCGCCCGCCAGGGACTTCGCGAGTGTCACCAGATCCGGCTGCACACCGGAATGCTCGATCGCGAACATGCGGCCCGTTCGGCCGTAGCCGCACTGAACTTCATCGGCGATCAACAGAATGCCGTGCTCATCGCAGGTACGGCGCAGTGCAGATAGCAGCTCCGTCGGGGCGACATTGAAGCCCCCTTCGCCCTGTATCGGCTCAATGATCATGGCGGCAACGCGGCCGGGCTCCACATCGCTGCGCAGCAGCAGATCAAGCGCCCGCAAGCTTTCCTCGACACCGATCCCTCGGTGGGCGACCGGAAACGGGATGCGGAAGACGCCCGGAAGCGCGGCGTCTATGCCGTGCTTGTAAGGCTGAGCGCGGCCGGTCAGGGCCATCCCGAGGCTGCTGCGTCCATGAAAGGCACCACTGAAGGCGATGACTGCGGCACGCCCGGTCGCGATGCGCGCGATCTTGACTGCCGCCTCGACCGCTTCGACGCCTGTGGTCAACAGAAGGCTCTTCGCTGGTCCGCTAAACGGCGCGATGGCATTCAGCCGCTCGGCCAAGCGGATGTACGGCTCATAGGCCATCACCTGAAATGCGCTGTGCGTGAAGCACTGCAACTGCTCAGAGACGGCCGCCATCACCCTGGGGTGGCGATGGCCGGTTGCCAGAACACCGATTCCGCCCGCGAAATCGATGTATCGCTGGCCGACCGTATCCCAGATCTCGGCGTTCAGAGCCCGCGCGGCAAATGCGGGAGTAGAGCTGGCAACGCCGCGCGCGACCGCCTGGGCGCGCCGCGCCGTCAGTTTTTCATCGATATTCACGGTAGTCACGGTCCATTCCTCGCAGACGGGCGTCGAGTGTCACATGGAGGACTACAACTGAGGAGGTGCCAGCAGCGCTTGATTTGGTGCCTGCTGAGCACCATGCAGATGGAAATTGATATTTGCCAATCGCTGCGCGACGCGCCATTCGATGGCGCGCCCGCGCTTGTTCGGCTCCCGTTTAGCCTATCTCACTGTTATCTCAAAGACAGAGCATGCCAGTTTGCACACGCTCGTCGCGTTACCTCTAGAGTCGACACCCGTCCAGTGATCATGCACATTGCCGTCGGGCTAGTTGGCCGAATACAGAGATTTAAATCATGAGTGAAGAAGAGAGCGCAGACCGATTCCAAATCAGGCCAGTGCACCGCACGGACTACGCCCAGTGGCGCCCTCTATGGGACGGCTATAACGCCTTCTATGGCCGCAGCGGACCGAACGCCTTGGACGAGTCGATCACCGCGGCGACTTGGGAGCGCTTTTTCGATTCCTCCGAGCCAGTGCGGGCAATCGTGGCCGAACTAGGCGGGCAGCTCGTGGGATTTGTCCATTATTTATTCCACCGCAGCACGACCCGGCTTAACGACATCTGCTACCTTCAGGATCTGTTTACTGTTGAGCATCTTCGGGGGTTAGGCGTCGGACGTAATCTGATTCTTTCCGTTTACGCCGCCGCCCGCCGGGAACACTGCAGCAAGGTTTACTGGCAGACACAAGTATCCAATCAGGCGGCTCGCACGTTATATGAAAAAATGGCCGCGCACGTCGGGTTCATCGTCTACACAAAAGAGCTTGAGTGACAGAATTCCTGAATCGCGCCCGTCATCGACTGGTGCACGCAGTCCTGCGAGACGGGCAAAGTACGGCAGCGTTCGGAGCGTGTCGAAATAATCATCCCGGATCGCCACTCTCATTGAATCTGCGCCTCGCGGGCGCACGAATTCGCCAAGAACACTCTGCCGTCGTGACTGAGCGTTACTTTTCCGGTCCCGGCTTCATATGCGATCAAGCCCGCGTCACAGGCGTCCTCCCAGATGGATAGGCGCGGACATGAAGTCCGCCACACGTCCATGACCTCAGCGTAGGCTCTGGGGCGCTTCGCGATCCATTCGAGCATCTGGCATGTGAGATTGGCGACTGCGCTGCTCATATGCGATTCGATGCAATCTGGCGCTTCGGAATCACGACCGACTCTCATATGTCAGTTCGGCTTCGCAACCACATCCTCCAATGTGGAACATGCCCCGCGACCACACCGTTACTCTGCGCATTTCCCGTGATGACGCTGCATGATGCATCGCCTCCTCTGGGATGATCCCACTTTCGCCACCCAACCGCAGTTCGTTGAAGATCAGCCGACGACGATTGCGTCGAATACCCAAGTGGCGGTCCTAATGCGCGAGCGGAGATTGGATTTCATGCTGCAGGACATCAATCCGTTCGCACAACTGTTGGCGTGAATTAAAGTTGCTTCCTCAGTGAGCGAATCGCTCGGGAATTTGCGCGATCTCTGCCAACGGGCCGATCCAAAGTCGTTACTCGCTTTAGTCCGACCGCAGTTTCCGGCTCGCAATCACGGACTTGGCCTGGAATATAGTCGCATCGCGATGATGTGGCGGCCGGCTCCAGCTGTTGCCGCTTGCCGGGATTTGATCCCACCCCTCCGCGGGTCCCCCTGGGTGGCCCCCATGGGCCGAGTAGGCGTCTGGTTCCGAGATCCACTATACGTCTCTCCCGTTTGGAAGGCGCCGATCTGATGTTAAAACAGTATTCCTATGAACGTAGGAATGTCAGACGAGTTCACGGGCTCAGGACTAAAGATTCCTACGATTGCAGGAATATTACCGGTCAACCCCCTAAGTTGTGATATTATTCCTACAATCACAGGAATAGCTTCCATGCAAACCACGGTGACTTCTCCAGGGGAATTGGGCCTGCTCGTCCGTGCGGTACGGCGAAGTTCTCACATCCGGATTGATGACTTGGCAGCTATGGCCCGGGTCAGCAAGCAATTCGCTACCGACGTCGAGCTGGGCAAGTCCACGGTCAGGCTAGGGCTGGTATTTCAGATCCTGAACGAGCTTGGGCTGAAGGTCAGCGTTGAGATTCCCGCCTCCGCACAAAAGGAGCTCGTGGGTCTTCGCTCCAATCGAGTGCGACGCCTGCCCAACAGGCGCTCCGCCGCCGCGGCTGAGGAAAGTTTGACCCCGAACCGAAGCGACCACCAGGGCCCTGCAGCGGGTGGCGGCGGCGCGAAGGACTGAGACGCATGCGAAGTCTCGCGGTCTATCTCAACGCGACGCGCGTCGGCACCCTGCACGAAACGAATGACCTTTGGAACTTCGAGTACGAGGTCGGCTGGCAGGAATCCCCGAACGGATTTGACCTCTCACCCGCCTTGCCGCGCTCGACACGCCTATACCAGGACGGTGCGAGCGAGCGCCCGATACAGTGGTATTTCGACAATCTCTTACCCGAGGAAAAGCTACGAGAAGCGGTGAGCCGCGAGGCTGGCATCAGGGGCGACGATGCCTTTGCGCTGCTCGAGTACTTGGGCCGGGAGTCCGCCGGTTCCTTGATCCTGGTGCCACCAGATATTCCAGCAACAAAGGAGGGCGGCGGACTTCAGCCGCTGACGGATGAGGTGCTATCGCAGCGCATCCAAAACATGCCGCGCGTCCCTTTGAGTAGCACCGCGCCAAAGCGCATGTCCGCCGCGGGCACCCAGAACAAGCTCCTGGTGGTTTACCGGAATGGCGCACTTTACGAGCCCACAGGGGCGGAGCCCTCCACTCACATCCTCAAGCCCGACAACACCAGTGCGGACTATCCGGCCACAGTCATCAATGAATACATGATCATGAAACTGGCGGCGGAGCTGCATCTACAGGTGCCGCAGGTATATCGGCGCTACGTACCAGAGCCTGTCTACATCGTCGAACGATTCGATCGCCACCAGCATGCGGGAATTACCCAGCGCACCCACATCATTGATGCCTGTCAGCTACTGAACAAATCGCGACTGTTCAAATACACTGCCGCGACACTGGACACGATGGCGCAGATCATCGAGCGGTGCACCAACAAGGCCCGCACCCGCATTGCTCTGTTTCAGTGGCTCACGTATAACATTCTGATCGGAAACAACGACAACCATCTGAAGAACCTTTCCTTCAGGGTGGACCACGAAGGCATTGCGCTTTGTCCGTTTTATGACCTTTTGAGCAGCGTGGTCTACCACACGCGGCTCTTCGCGCAAGAGCGCGCCGACTGGCCCGTAGTACCCCTGACGATTTCGCTACCGGGCTGCTCTGCCTACAACGAACTCCATCGCGAAGCCCTCGTGGCAGCCGGCGAAAGGCTCGGACTGCCGCCACGGATCTCCGAACGTGAATTGACCCGGATCAGCCGAGCCCTTCTGGCCGCAATGGACGAGCTGGTGAGGGCCATTAGGACGGAAAACGCGGGCCTTCCCGAGGGGTCCAATCGATTCCTGCCTGGTGAAACCAGGCTACTCGATGCAATTAGACACATCGTGACCTCCGAAATGCTCAGTAAAATCTCTTCCACGAGCGCTTGAGCCGACGAAGGCCTCGAATTGGCAATTCACCCTCCGGGATTTAATCCAATATCGGACGGCGTCGCCTTAAGCGCACCGCGCAGGCTGAGCTCACCAAACATGAGTAACGACTCTATTCCTGGATACGGACTTTTGCAGGCATGAATTAAAGTCGTTTCTTGGGTAGGCCAATCGCGCGGGGAATTTCACTGTCACGGTTGATCGGTCCATCTAAAGTCGTTACACAGGGCAGGCCGACCCGCCCATGCCCATCGGACGCTTGGCCCCTGCTGGGAATATAGCCGCTACATGATTATGTAGTGAACCGCCTCAGTCGTCCTGGGATTTCTGATCTCTCCCGTCGCGCGCTCGGGCACAGCCGATCACCGCTCTATTAGTCGTGTAAGAATCTGCTCATAAAGCGCTTCATCGTTTATGTTACCGCGAGAAATCCATGCGCGGCGATGGTTACTTAGATACTGCGCTCTAATGAGCCGCTCGTCCGCAAGCGCCCAGTGTTCTCTTGACCGCATCCCAATTACCGGCAGCCCGCGTCTAAACAGTTTCTTTGCGAGTGAAAAGGAGTATTTCTGCGATTCGCAGATAAGCTGGGGCGGTAGCCCTGATCGAGCCGAATGGTACGGAAACCATTCAATTACCATCAGCCGTTCGGAAAGCGTCCGCACGTTGAGCCCGGCCTCCTCCACGAGCGGGCGGAGATGCGTCTGCCACCATTTTCCGCTGCCGGTATTCGCAAAACGTGGGTCCAACGGATAGAACGGATATGCCTGTGGCTTGTGCCGCAAGTTCAATCGAATCGCTTCCCGGAATTCCCGATTATGCTGATCGTCGTGATCGTTATCGGAGTGACCCGGATTCAGCCCAAGCAGCACGACGCGCGCCGAGCACGGGTTCCCTATAAACGGCTCGGGAAGCAAGTTGAGTGCCACTCGCTTTGCGGGAGTCTTGCCTCTATTGAAATCCACTATTCGCTGGAGGTCGATCGGGAGGATACATGAGCCTCGCGGGAGGCCTAGCCAGGAGTTGTTTTGTGTGACACCTGAATTCTGATCGCGAGTTGTCCGGCGAACACCCGTGCGGGCTTTGACCGCACGCCATTGCTTCGGCTCCTGATCCGTATACTGCGTATTCTGGGACATTGTGACCGCTGATTCCGGACGAATGTGACCGGCCGTTTCGGCCGAACGGGACCGCCCATTCCGCTGGAAGGTGACTGATTTTGGGGTTGTGTGTCAACGCCGATTGAAAACTGACCCATTGAGGATGCGATTACCCGGCAACAAAATGGTTGCTTGCCATTTAGGATCCGGATGGAGCACGCATCCCACGAAGAAGGTGCTGGTGCCCGTATTGGATTTGCCCTTCTTGACCTGAGTCCACTTCACATGCGGTTGTCTATCGCGCAACAAACCGGGGGCCTAGTGATCGGTTGGCCTTTCCAGCTGGTTTGCCGCTTCTGAATCAGACGGAAGCACAAAGGAGAGTCCGCAGGATTACCTCCTGCGACGGAGCCGCGCTGAAGATTTTATGTCAGCCTGTCAGGAAGCGACTTTATTTCAAAGGCGATGCGTTTATTCCAGAGGATGCGACTTTAATTACATACGACAAAATTGTGGGCATGAATTAAAGTCGTTTCCTGGGGGCACATGTCGCTCCTGAGATTTCGCTGTCCCGGGCGACCAGCCATTCCAAAGTCGTTACCTGGGTTCTCGCGACCGCCCCGATCCCGGCGGAAATGGCAGCCTGCATGGGAATATAGTCACTTCGCGATTATGTAACGAACGACCTATGCTTGGGCCGCGCCTCAGCAAGATCCCGCATGTCCCGCGCAAGCCTGGCGCAATGATGTTGCGCGCTCAGCATCCCATGCGCGGTGATCCGAAAGTACAATTGCTTTTCAGCCTTGATCGGCATGCTCGTCGTCTTCCCGCGGTGAGAAACCACCCTTTAGCCATTTAAGCCGAACGCCGCGCAATTGCTCTTCGTTGAAAATGAAGAGGTCGCTCTGCTGTACTTCCTTACTTGCCACTCGCTTATATGAAGCAGCTTGACGAGACTGCTTCTCAGCGTAGATCTGCTCCGCTGAAATTCTCTCCACGCGGAGCCTTCGCGTGAGATGCAGCTTCTCGCATAAGTGTTGGAATGCACGACGCAGAACCATCGACGGCACTATAGCACTGGCAGTGGGCTATCGCCTCTGTAAGCACGGTGATCCGCACTGCGATCATCTCGTCAACGAGCCGTGCCGCTGCGCCGCACCACCCGCTCGTAATGGTTGCGCATTTGCGCAAAGCTCAGCTTGCTCGGCTTGCCGTGCGCATCCACATCGAAGGTTACGTATGCCTTGCCGTAGAAGCGATACCGCCATCGGACACGGAAGGTCTCGTTGTGCCACGCTCGCAGGTCTCCCGTAAACATCGGGTCTCCCATCTTGAGCACCAGATGACCGTCGCTTTCGGACACGCGCGCCGTTCCATAAAACCTGTCGGAATACGTCCCGACATACGCTGCGAGCGGGAGCGGCGCCTTCGCGTCCGGCACGCGTGTGGCGGCCAGTTTCCGCGCCTCAGCCCTTGCTTTCGTCCTTTCCTTCTGCGTGAGCACGTACATCCTACGGCTCACATCCTCGTGCGCAATTCCCAGATACGACTGCAGCACATGGAACATAACCCCTTCCGGCGCCCAATTATCGTTCATGTTGGACAGAACCACGACGCCCACGTGCTCGGTCGGAAGCAGTGCCAGCGCCGCGGACATTCCATCGATATTGCCCGCATGCCAGATCAGCTTGTGACCGCCGTACTCCTCAAGAATGAAGCCGAGCCCGTAGGAGAAGAACCGCCCCTTCGGCGTCAGCGCCCGCAGCAACTGGCCGACGTACGTACTCCTCTGGATGGGCTCTTGCGGCGTTTCCATTGCGCGCAGAATTGCCGCCGGCACGATGGTCCGACCGTCGTAGCGGCCTCCGGCGAGCAGCATGAGCAGCCAGCGATTCAGATCCGCAACGCTCGAATTGATGGCGCCGGCCGGGGCAAACACATCCATGTTGTGCATCCAGTAGCGCCGGATCACGCGGACCTTGCCGTGCACCTCAGCATGCGGCGCCGCCACGTCCGAGGCGGTCTTGAGGGCGGCGTCGCTCGTGACGGTGCGCGTCATCTGCAATGGCACCAATAGATGCTCGGTGACATAGTGGCCCCAGCTCCTCCCGCTGAGCCGTGGGACGACTTGTGCCGCCACCAGGTACATCGTGTTGTTGTAGCAGAAATGAGCTCGAAAGCCGTAGTGGGGCTTCTGATAGCGCAGCCTTTCTACGATGTTCTCCGTCTTGTCATCAGCCATGTACCACATGCTGAACGGGTCACAGTAGCCCGTCCGGTGCGAGAGCAGGTCGCGCAGTGTCGTCTCTTGCGTCACATACGCGCTGGCGAGACGGAACTCCGGCACGTATTTGATGATCCGGTCATCCCATCGCAGCTTGCCCTGAGCAACCAGGAGGCCGAGCGCCGCGGCCGTGAAGGCCTTGGTGTTCGAGCCGATCGTGAAGAGCGTATCGGCATCGACGCGACCCGTTTTGCCGAGCTCTCGCACACCATATCCGCGGGCCACGATTACCTTGCCGCCCTGAACGATGCCGACGGCGAGCCCAGGCACCTTCCACAGGGCCATCGCTTGATGCACGTAACGGGTGAGTCCGGCGGGCAGCGCCGGCGCCGCCCGCGCGCCAGGCCCGAAGCACAGCGCCGTCAGCGTCGATGCCACTGCCACAAACGATCTGCAGCTCTTCATCAGACTCTCCGCAAGTCGATCCATGCGACGGATCGGGTGACGCGAGGTATCCCGAGCGATCCGACTCGCCCCTCTATTGTCTTGACTCTTCGTGAAATCGTGTGGGCAGGTTTTTCTCAATTTTTGATCAAAGCTCCGGAAGCATGCAGGTCAGGACCTTCAACTTGAGGTACTCCTCATCGTGCAGACCGTAGGCTCGCCTCTGGATGACACGGATCTTGTTATTCAATCCCTGGACGAACCCGAGCGAGATCTTGTTGCACGGATCGCAGTAGGCGGAGATGCCACCCCAGCGCCGGTCTATCATCTCGGCGAACTTCTCATAGGAATTGAGTTGTTGCCATTTCAGCTTGAGGAGACCTGGATCTAATGGACACTGCCACTTGGACGGTTCTAACTCTAACGGAACGCCTTTGCGAACACAACAGGTGGCTGATATCCAAGCCAAGAATGTTGTCTCTGCCTGTTATAGAAGACCTCAATGTATTCGCATATCGCACTCTCGGCCTCTGCACGAGTCGAGAAATTCCGATGGTGAACCATCTCCGTCTTCAGGCTTCCCGAGAAGCTTTCCATGGGCGCGTTATCTAAGCAGTTGCCCTTACGGGACATCGAGATCCGGAACTGAAATTACTTCAAGAGGGTCTGGTACTTTTCTGCATAGTACTGGCTCCCGTGATCCGAATAGTGGATGATCCCCGCTGGGGAACGGTGTTGTTGAACTGCTCGGAACAGGGCCTTCCCGGTGAGCTTCGGCTTCATCCGCTCTCCCATGGCGTAGCCGACGATCGCTGGGTTGATCGTGCGCGTCCCATTGAAATCCCGTGTCGAATTGGCCTGACACTCGCGAGTGATTCCCTCCCAGTACTTGCCACCTGGCATCAAGGTGAACGCGTAAAGATCATGGTATCTATCAGAGTTGTTCAGAACGTAGTCCGAAAGCAGCAGCCACCGGCCTGTGGGTACCGGTCCAAGTACTCCGTAAGGGAGGGTAGAATTTCCTTGACCGAGTACGAGATACCTTCGGTCACGACACGTGGAAGAGACTCAGATTGGTCTGGGACGAGTATCAGCGATTCCGGCGACGCGACCCTGGTCGTTGAATTGTGTACGTAAGCTTCATACAAATGTCCGACGGGTGATCAAAGGGCGCGTCCTTCAAGGAAGGGCAATTTAGGGCGATATGTGACTTCGCGTACTCAGAAAATCCCCGCCGAAGCGGGGATTCTGGTGTTGTTGGAAGTCGGAAGACTATTTTGATTTCTTAGCGGGCCATATGAAGTTTCCGTCACGCTTTACTCCCTCGACGATGTGTGCCGAGTCGGCGCCGATCCTTGGTCCGTCTGCCGCATCTATCTGCATTTCTCCAACGTATTTCCACTTGTAGCCAGAGGGCAGATTAGCCCCGGTTTTTTCGTCAGTTATGGCCACTTTTCCGTTCGACGTGAACTTTGTAGAGCTTCATCGACGCTGCCCCTTTCCGTCGTGACACTGGACCGATCTTTCCGAAAGCCCGCTCGAATTCCTTGCCGGTCTCGTTTACGCCCGCAGTCTTCGCCGCTTCGATGAAGCGGGCGGATTGGCTTGGCTGTCGGACGCTGAGTGAGCAGTCGGTGTGTCCAGCTGGCTGGCCGCTGCTGAGTCGGGCAGGAGCACAAGAGGCACTCTGTAGCGTTGCCAGCTACGGTGATCGATCCGGAGATGTTATGCCATCCCGACGAGATATGACTTTATTCCGGAGGAAACGACTTTAATTACATACGACAATTTAATGAACACATGAATTAAAGTCGTTTCCTGAGAGCGCTCGGCGCACAGCGGATTTCGCTATTCCGGTCTGCGGCCCAAATCAAAGTCGTTACCCCCGTTTATGCCAAGCGCCTCGGGTCGGACGAAGCTGCGGTAGATCCAGGAAACGTAGTCGCTTCGCCATGATGTAGCGAACGATGCAGCTCGTTGTCTCTTGTATTCCCTTCAGCGCCAATAATTGAGCACGTGGAAATCGCCGGCAATCGTCACGCCTGAAGTTTCGAGCCGGCGGATCGCCGCCGCGATCTGTGCGTGGTCCATGTTCTTGCGGGGGTCGGAATCCCGGTAGGCCGCCATGATTCCACGATGACCGGGCCTTTGCCGGTGCAATTCGTGGAAGTCCTCCGTGTTGTGAGTCAACAGCACGCGCTCGAGCGACTGAGCGAGGTCGAATACTTCCCGATCGGGTGTTCCATTCTTGCCGAGCTCGCCGACGGCTACTACATCGTGTCCGTCGCCGCGCAGGATGTTGAGCTGTGCGCGAGCCTGCGAGTCTTCATCGACCAGGATTCTCAAGCCGGCGCCTTGGCCTCAACATCGACGTACGCTCGTTTCAAGCGCTGCCGCTCTTCGTTGGTTTCAGATTCGATCAGTGCTTTATTAGCCTCGCAATACGCGAAGATCTCCTCACAAGCTTCCAGGGGCAGATCCCAATTTTCCGCGGCCTCGCGCGGGCCCATGCCGTTCGTCAGTGAGTCAAGCCACACGGCCGATGCCAAAAGCTTGCGTCCCTTGACCCAGAGCTGCCGGCGCCAGGGGTGGGGACGCTCGACGAGCCAGCGCCATTGACCATGTGCTCGGGCCTCGAGTTCCGGGATCGCCAGGCGGACGGCGGTAGTAGGGCTCTTGCCGACGAAGAGACGATTGCCCTGCTGGACCTCGTCCAGGAGCAAGGTCGTCAGTTGTGCCGCTCGCAAGACGGCCTCCTTGGTGCTGGAAGCGGCCAGTTGGGCGCGCAGATTCGCCAGTAGCTCTTCCTGTTCGGGAGACAGGTCGAAGTTGGCGCGCTTTGTGGTCGCAGTCATGGCAATGCAGTCTTTTCGTAAATGAGTATACTATACTCATTTTGCGAGCATACCGCAACATTTCGCTAGCTGCTTTCGCAAGATATTGATTTTTAAAAGGCTGCAGTCTGTCGGGACCATATGGTCCCTTTCGGACCGGTGCAGAGCATCAGTGGATGCTCGACGAGTCCGAGGCAATCCACCGCTTTGAGCGATTTGAGCGTGAGCGCTGAAGCTCGACTGCGACCAGCAGGCCTGGGCTCGCATTCCGCGCCGTGATCTTTCCCCCGTGCAGGGCAACCGCCCGCCTGGCAATGGACAGACCGAGTCCGACCCCACCGCGATCGGAGTCTCGCGCCTCGTCGACGCGAAAGAAGGGGTCGAAGATGCGCTGCAAAGTGCTTTCCGGCGCCCCGGGCCATAGTCCTGCACGGTGACCATTACCGAGGAGTGAGATTCGCGGAGCGTGACGTCGTCCCCGCGGCCCTGCGGTGAGAATCGAATGGCATTGCGCAGAGCGTTCTCCAGGGCGCGCCTGATCAGCCCCTGATCGCAGACGACCGCGTCGGCAATGTGCCCCTCCACCCGCACCGCGCACGCGCGGGGCTCCGCCTCCGTGCGGCAGTCGGCAGCGAGCTCGGCGAGGTCGACCGGCATGAACAGACACTTAGGTATTGCATTAAGTAACGCCACGCGATATAGCCAGGCACATGACTAACTATAGGATGAAACTGGATCAAGTATTCCAGGCGCTTGCCGATCCAACCCGCCGGGCAGTGCTGCAGCAGCTAAGCATGGGCGCGGCCTCAACGCTTGAGCTGGCGCGTCCTTTTGACATGGCACTTCCGTCATTCACGCAGCACTTGAGCATGCTTGAAAAGTTCGGGCTGGTGAAATCCAAGAAGTCCGGTCGAGTTCGCACGTACGAGCTCGCTCCAAAAGGCCTTCAGGCCGCGGAAGACTGGATCCTCGATCGACGGAAACTCTGGGAGCAGCGCCTGGGTCAATTGGATGCTTATCTGCTTACGATGAAGGAGGATGCCGATGAAAAGTGAGTCGGACTTGGTGTTGGAACGCATTGTGGACGTATCGCCGGAGCTGGTGTTCAAAGCCTGGACGACACCGAAACATTTGATGCCTTGGTTCTGCCCCAAACCCTACCGGACCATCGAGTGCGAAATCGACTTGAAGCCCGGCGGCAAATTCTTCGCCCAAATGGTGGACGCCGATGGCAACAAAATACCTGCGACGCCCGGCTGCTACCTGGAAATCGTGCCAAATCGCAGGCTGGTCTGGACCTCTGCGCTCGGGCCCGGCTTCCGGCCGCACGACGCGGCCGCCGCTCCGTGGTTTTTTACCGCAGTGTTAACGTTTGAACCGCACGGCAACGGGGGCTGTAAGTACACGGCTACCGCTATGCATGCCACCAAAGGGCACGCTGCCGCGCATGAGAAGATGGGCTTCACGCAAGGCTGGGGCAGAGTGCTTGAACAGCTGGTGGAATACGTGAAAACCACTCCAATGAAATGAGGTGGCTGCGCGCAGGGAGCGTCTGCTTTCTGGGAGCTGTTCTCGGCTGGCGAACGTCGCTTCTTGGCCAGCTGCAGAATTTGCGTGCAATCTGCGGCAGCCCCTATCCGAACGAGCTCGGCGACGGCGGCATAGTTATGATCGGCGCAGCAGGAAGGCATGAACGAAGGAGCCGATCACCTCTGCCGAACTCTTCGTCGACGGACATCGTTCCGCAATAAGCGCTTTGAAGATTTCGTGCGTCCCGTGGGCACAGCCAACGGACCTGCTTTGCACGAGCTCGGCGACTGGCTACCTCCCTTCCGAGGGCGTCACCACACGCCGCCACCTTTCCTGGCGCGCTATGTCGAATCGCCAGGAAACGACTTTGTTTCGGAGGTAACGACTCTGATACTCAGGTAAGGACTTTAATTCCGGGGTAACGACTTTAATTCGGACGCACAAATTTAAATCCGGCGTACGAGTAGACACATACAAATAAGTCGCTCCAGATTATTGCCCGAAACTCACGGCTTTCTGAAAGTAGCTGACAAACAAGTCATTCTATTTTTTACTCACAAAAGGTCGTTCCATTTTGCAAGCGCGAAGGCGCTCGAATACGTGTACACGGATATAGTGCGCGCCCGGACTTACGGAAGCGAGTGAGCCGCTTTAGTCGGGATTTGACCTTATTCGATCGGAGGTTAAACTATGATTTGATGACGCGAAAGCTCAATAAGCCAGGCTTGCCAGTTCGACAACATGGTCCCCGAGCGACGATTACGCGCAAGGGTGGACGAGCCTCGGTTCGCGACCGACGCATATCGACCCCAGCGGGGCATACTAAGATGTTCGCGGGAACATCGTTAGCAGTGGTAGATTCCGGTCTGGTTGAGATCATAAGGCGCCAACGAAAAGGGATTCCCTGCAAGGCTGTGTCCGTGATGGCACATAAGCTCGACATGAGCGTTGAGGCGTTCATCAGCGAACTCTCCCTTCCAAAAGGGATGCGAAAATCGGTACACGGGCACGGAGGGAATCTCTCGGCTGTTGCCGCTGAACGTGTAATTCGTGTCGCAAGAATCCAAAGACGGGCAACAGAAGTGCTCGAGAATGAATCTGATGCGCGCGCATGGCTCAAGCTGGCCAATCGTGCTCTCGGCGGCCGAACGCCCCTCTCGCTTTTGGATACCGGCTCAGGCTCTGATCTCGTCAATGAAGAGTTAATGCGTATCGAACAGGGGATAGTAGCCTAATACGCCAGTCTCATCGGCAGATGAGAGGTATCTATGATGTAGTCAACGTTGCATGCCTCTGGACATCCGCTGTTTTCGGCAAAGCGCGCCCGGTGGCGGTGACCCTGACGCGGCGAGTGGAGTTGATTGTTTTCAGGAAGTCATCCAGGCCGCG
>JAKBCE010000065.1 GCA_021808195.1 Pseudomonadota bacterium | reverse complement strand
CCACGGCCCCTTCGACACACCAATCGATGCGTCGTAGGTCGTCCAGGACGGCTGGATGTCCGTCTCGATCTCACCGGTCGGGGAATAAGAATGTGCCCGGTGCTGGAAGCCGACCTGCACGAACGGCAGATAGTCCCCCATCGCCCACTCGTAGCGCACCCGCATATTCACCGAGAACGGCGGCGAGTCCGCGAGTGGCGTCCCGATCGCACCGAACACGTTCGGCACCGGGATCGCCTGTCCGCCGGAGTAGTACACCGTGATCGGCTTGCCGTAATTCGCACTGCCCTTGACGTTGTCCGTCAGCCGCGGCGCATTGGTCTGCTCGCCGCTGTTCCAGGACGCGGCCGCATGCACCGATAATCCGCGCATCGGCAGTGCGTCAATCGCGAGCTCAACGCCCCGCACCCGGTAATCGGCCCCATTGGTGACGAAGCTGAGGTTTCCGAATCCGCACTGCGGGCAGAAGACATCCACCTGCGTGTGGCTCCAGTTCTCCTGGTACAGCGAGCCGTCCACCTGGACGCGATTGTTCCACCAGCGCGTCTTCCAGCCGATCTCGTTATTGGTGAGATTGTCCGACAGGTAGGTCGCCGGCCGCCGCCACTGCGGATTACCGTTCTGGTCCGGCAGATATAGCCCCGTCCCACGGTTGAACCCGCCCGGCCTGAAGCCTTGTGAATAGGTGTAATACGCCATGATCTGCGGCGTGATGTGCCAGGTGAGATTGGCGCGCCCGCGCATACCGGTCTCGCGCAGATGATTGGTCGACGTGTACACCAGATTCGGGTCGCTCGCCAAAGCCCCGAGGTTGCGGTCATTCGGATTGAAGTCCGTGACGTTCGAAGTCAGGCACTGCCCGTAATAGCTCGAGGCGGTGTATTTCTCGCAATAGAAGCTCCCCTCCGAGCCGCCCGCCTCGGAATTCGACATCTGGAAGTACCGCACGCCACCTGTGATCGTGAGCCGGTGCGGCACGATGTCGAAACTCGCCGACAGGTAGGCCGCCCGCTGGATGAAGGTCCGCACGCTGTCATCGAAGAACGCTGGCTGGGTCGCAAAGCCGTTCGGACCGGACTGATACGGCATGCTCGGGAAGGTCACCTTCGGCAGAAGGCACCCGGTCGTCGCTCCGCTCGGTGAGCACTCCGGCAGCGTATTGTAGTTCCACTGCGTGAGCCCGTAGAGCTTGTAATCCTCGTAATACAGTCCCGCGACGCCGCGCAGCCGCCAGTTGTCCGGCGTGCTCAGCCGGATCTCCTGCGAGAAGTGCGTGTTGTGCGTGTTATCGTGCCAGGCCGAGCGCGGCGAGTAGCACGTCGCCCCCGCATTGCCCGTCGCTGCACTGAATGACACACCCGTGCACTGGTAATAGTAGCCGTAGCGGCCGCGTGCGTAGTTCGTGTAGTCGCCCGCCTGCTCGGTGTGCCGATCGAGATATACGCCGGCATACACCAGGCTCAGTGGTCCGACCTTGCCCTTGACCCGCACCTCCGTGTTCTCCCATCGATCCTTGTTGTACGACGGGTTGAACAGGTTCACCGAGAGCGGCGGCAGCGGCGAACCGTGATACGGCCCGACCACGATGCCGGAAGGATGTTGCGAGGAGATACTCCCGGGCACGACGTAGGCCTGAGCTGAACCGACGTCCGGACCATAGGACCCGTAGGGCATCTCGTAGAAGACCCCCTGCGCATTCATGTCCTGATACATCTCGCTGACGAGCACGTTCCAGTCGTCGTTGATCTTGTATTTGACTTCTGCGCGCACACCGCCGTAATCGAGCGGATTGATCGCATTGCCCGCGATCTGGTAATTGTTGATCGTGACGCTGTTGGTCGGAACAACGCCGCCGTTCTCGTAGACGAGACCAACGTCTCTGGGGCTGCGGCTGAAAGTCGCCGGCAGATTGTTAATGTACCCGCCACGATGGTCGGTGAACCAGACCACGCGGGCGGCAAGCTTGCCCGGAATGATCGGCCAGTTGAACACCGCATTGAGATTGTGGTTCGGATCCCCGTGCGCGGTGACTCCATAGCCGGCGTTGACGTTGACCTGCGTGGCATAGAGATTCGGCTTATTCGTGATGAAGCGCACCACGCCGGCCTCGGCGCCCGCACCGAAGAGCGTGCCCTGCGGTCCTTCGAGCACCTCCACACGCTTCAGGTCGACCGCGTAGATATCCAGGTCCCGTCCCGGCTGCAGGGCCGAGGAGTCATCCAGGTACACCGCAACGTTCGGGAAATTTCCGATGGTCCCCTGACCCTGGGTGGCCACGACCCCATCCGAAAGACCACGCATGAAGATCAGGCCATTGCCCGGCCCGGCCGATCCGGTCGTCACGTTCGGCAGATACTTCACGTAGTCGGAGAACGTCTGCACGTGCAGCGCCTGAAGCGTCTTGCCCGTGATGGCCTCCATGGTGATCGGCACATTCTGGATGTTCTGCGATCTGCGCTGCGCCGTTACGACCACTTCCTGCAGTTGCGCGGACCCCGCGACCGGCATTGCGATGGTGGGTGCGGGCGCCACGGCCGCACACGCGGCATGAACACCCGACGCAGCGAGAATGGCTGCGACGGTCCTCGAGACCTTCTGACTGGATTTCATGTACTACCTCTGCAGGCGAACCATCTTGTGTTATTGCTCCTCCCCGCAGCAGCCCCGCTCCCATCGGGGGCCGCAGCCGGCAGATGAACCCGACACGTCGGGCGCGCGCACGCGCGCCGGACCATGGCCATGACTAGCGAACATGCCCGCCGGGTACGTCATTGTTTTGTCCGTCGGGCAATGGATCCTGCAATCCCGCACTCTGCGTGCCGCGACGACCGTTCTCGATCTCACGCGCCGAGCGTGAGCCGAATGCGCAGGAATCTCAGCGTATTTCAGCTGAAATGACGGTCGCGTCCTCGGCTCGATACTGATGCATTCGCCAACACTATCGAGGTCACGGCCCGTCCAACTGCACGCAGTTTAGCAAGCTGAACCCCAAATGAAAACCCGAAGTCCCCCCGACTTTTCCCCTTCATGACATGCAGTTGATGCGCAAACGCCTTGAATTACCGGTTAAACTGCCCACTGGTTTTCATATTTCGACAAATATTTCGGTCTATTTAATGTCCGCGAATGTCAAAAGCGGTGAATCCGCCGCCTCTCATGCCCGCCACTGTCTCGAGCACGGCGAGTTCGTGCAGGCCGAGCACGCCGCGCGCACCCTGCTCGCTGATCGGCCTCACGAACGGGACGGACTGTATCTTCTGGCGGTCGTCCAGCGACTGCAGGGACAGGTCGGCGCGGCACTCGAGACACTCGATTCACTCGAGGTGCATCACCCGAAATACCCGCGGCTGTATCAGGAGCGAGGGCATTGCCATGTCCTGCAGAGGCGCGCTGACGCCGCCATAGAGGCGTTCGAACGTGCGGTCCATCTGAACCCGGCGCTGCCGGCAAGCTGGCGGGCGCTGGCATCGCTCTACCGGATGCGAGGACGCAACACGGACGCTGCGAATGCAGCAGCGCACGTCGCGAAGCTCTCTTCGCTGCCTGCGGACATCGTGACGGCGCGCAGCATGTTTGCCGACGGGGAGATCGAGGCGGCCGAACAACTGGTGCGCCAGTACCTGCGCATGCGCGGGGATCACATCGAGGGCATGCGGTTGCTGGCGCAGATCGGCCTGAAGCTCGACGTGCTCGATGATGCCGAACTGCTCCTCGAGAGCGTGCTCGCCCTGGAGCCGGGCTATGCGGCCGCCCGCTTCGATTACCTCCAGGTGCTGATGCAACGACACAAGCACCGGCTGGCACGAGAGCAGCTGGCGATTCTGCTTAAGGAGGAGCCGGACAACCGCGCCTATCGGACCGCGCAGGCGACCCTTTGCACCGAACTCGGCGAATGCGAGCAGGCCCTGCACCTGTATGGCGCTCTCCTTCAGGAGATGCCCGAGCATCCCGAGCTGCACCTGTCCGTGGGCCACACGTTGAAGACTCTGGGCCGCCAGGGCGAGGCCATCGCGGCGTACCGTCGGGCAGCGGCCTGTCGCAGCGGCTACGGGGATGCGTACTGGAGTCTTGCGAACCTGAAGACCTATCGATTTTCCGCAGCCGAAATTGCCGAGATGCGTCGTGCCGAGGGCGCCACGGGCATTTCGGTCACCGATCGGTTCCATCTGTGCTTCGCGCTCGGCAAAGCGCTGGAGGACCGGGGTGAATACGCCGAATCATTCGCCTGCTACGAACGCGGCAATGCGCTGAAGCGGCGCGAAATCCGCTATCAACCCGAGTTCATCGAGGGCAACACGCGGCGGCAGATCGAGGTGTGCACGCGGGAGTTCTTTGCCGAGCGCCTCGGCTGGGGCTCCCCGAGCGAGGCCCCCATCTTCATCGTCGGACTGCCGCGGGCCGGCTCGACTCTTATCGAGCAGATCCTCGCCTCACACTCCCAGGTGGAAGGGACGATGGAGCTGTCGGACATCGCGCGCCTCGTGCAGCAGCTGCAAGGCCGCGGCGGTGAGCCCGAGCCGCGCTACCCGGCGGTGCTGGGCGAGCTGATTGGCGGGGATTTCAGACGCTTCGCCGGGGAGTACCTGCAGGACACCTCGCTGTACCGTCACGGCGCGCCCCGCTTCATCGACAAGATGCCGAACAACTTCCGTCACCTCGGGCTGATTCACCTGATGTTCCCCAGGGCCCGGATCATCGATGCGCGCCGCGAGCCGATGGCCTGCTGCTTCAGCAACTTCAAGCAGCTGTTCGCCTCCGGTCAGCCGTTCACCTATTCCTTCGAGGACATTGCGCGCTACTACCGCACCTACGTCGAATTGATGACGCATTGGGACGCCGTGCTGCCCGGCAGGGTGCTGCGTGTTCAGCATGAGCTGCTGGTGACGGACTTCGAAGCCCAGGTCCGCCGAGTGCTCGAGTTCTGCGGCCTGCCCTTCGAATCATCCTGCCTGGAGTTCTACAAGACGGCGCGCCGGGTGCACACTGCGAGCTCCGAGCAGGTCCGCCGTCCCATCGACACCCGGGGACTGCACCAATGGCGCCACTTCGCGCCCTGGCTCGGGCCGCTTGCCGCGGCCCTCGGGGACCTGGCGCCGCGGTGAGGGCGTCACTCAGAAGTGCAGCTGGCGCAGCAGCGCGGCGAATGCACGGGCCTCCGGGGTCATGCTGTCCGCCGGACCGCCGGCGGCCTGCGAATCCGGGAACATCCGGAAGCTCTCGCCCATGACGGCCCGGGTCACCTGCGGGGCGAGAAAATCGACGATCTGCGCAAACCGACCGAGACCGGTCGAGAGCCGCTCCGGCTTGCGCACCACGGCGTCGCAGACCAGATCGGCGGCCTGCTCCGGGCTGAGCAGGACAAAGGCGTCGTACATCTTGGTCGGCGCCACCATCGGAGTGCGCACCAGCGGCAGATTCACCACCGTGAAGCGCACCCCGCGGGCGGAAAACTCGCCCGAGGCACAGCGGGTGAAGGCCTCCAGTGCCGCCTTGGAGGCATTGTAGGCGGCGAAGCGGCTGGCATGCGTGAGCACCCCGATGGAGGAGATGCTGATGACGTGACCACTGGCGCGCGCCGTCATCGACGGCAGTACCCCGAGCGTGAGCCGCACGGCCGCCAGATAGTTCACCTGCATCAGACGCTCGAAGTCGTGCAGCCGGCCGTACGACGCATCGATGCCGCGGCGGATCGAATGTCCGGCGTTGTTGATCAGGATGTCGAGCGGATGTTCCCGGGCCGAGAGCCAGCGGATGAGTTCGTCCGTCGCGGACGGCTCGGTCAGATCACAGGCGAACACGCTGACCTCCGCACCCGCGGCGGCGAGTTCCGCGCGCACCTGCTCGAGTCGCTGCGCATCGCGTGCAACGAGAATGATGCGCGCCCCAGCTGCACCGAGCTTGCGGGCACTCGCAAGGCCGATGCCGGAGGACCCGCCGGTCACCAGCACGGTCTTGCCGCGCACCGCGCGGCGCAGCCGCTGCTCGCGCGAGAGGTCCGGATCGAGCTGCCGCTCCCAGAAATCCCACAGCCGCCAGGCGTACTGGGCGAGCGGGGGCACCTGGATGCCCACCGGCGCGAGCACCTCCTGGGCATGGCGACAATCGAAGGTGGTCGGATGATCGATCAGCCTCACGAGCGCACTCGGGACCCCGGCGTCACTCAGCAGCTCATCAATGACGCGCCCGATCGGTTCGAGCGCCTCGCGCGGCACGCGCGCGCCGAGCGCCAGCGCATCGATCACCCTAGGGTCGAGCTTCAGGCGCATCCGCGGCGCATGGGCGGCCTCGGCAAAAAGGTCCAGCACATCGCCCACCCGGTAGTCGTGCGGATCGGTGAGGTGGAAGCAGCGCCCATGCAGGCCCTCCACGTGCGCCAGCCGGTCGAGCGCCGCGGCGACGAAGTCGACCGGCACCAGATTGACGTGCCCGCCGGCAATGCCGACGAGCGGCATCCAGCGCGGCAGCGCCGCGCGCAGCTGCTGTATGAGCTTGAACAGGTAGTACGGTCCGTCGATCTTGTCCATCTCGCCGGACATCGAATGACCGACGACCATGCCGGGCCGGTAGATCTGCCAGGGAATCCGACAGGTCGTGCGCACCAGCGCTTCGGCTTCGTGCTTGGTCCGAAAGTACGGGTGATCGAGCGGCCCGGCCTCAGCGAACATCTCTTCGGTGAAGGTGCCGCGATACCGGCCGGCGGCCGCGATCGAGCTCACGAAGTGAAAGCAGCCGGCATTGATCTCCTGAGCGAACGCCAACGCATGTTCCGTGCCGGCGACGTTGCTGCGCACGAGCTCCCCATCCTCCGCGAGCAGATCGTACAGTGCCCCGAGGTGAAAGACATGCGAGATGCGGCCGAACAGCGCGGCGCGCTGCTGATCTGCAATACCCAGACCGGGTGCACCGAGATCCCCTTCGACCGCCGAAACCAGGTGACCGCGGTCACCGCACTGCCGCACGACGCGCTCGAACTTCGAGTGCGACCCGGCTCGTACGAGCAGATGAACCTGGTCACCGCGCGCAGTGAGTTTTTCGACGAGGTGTCGGCCGATGAAGCCCGTGCCCCCGGTAACGAAATACGTCATGGACCCGATTCCGGCGTAGGCGCCTGAGTCCGCACGCTACGCAGGCCTCGGCGGCGGCGCATCGTGACAAACCGAAGGGGCGCTGCGCATGCGTCTGCGCCACACTGCGCGCATGCGCCAGGAGTCTCAGCCGGACACGAGGTCGCTCCCGCTGTCGCCCGAGCGCCTGTCGAGCGTCGACCGGGCGTTCCTCAACATGGAGCGCGCCACGAACCCCATGGTCATCGTCGCGCTGATCGTGCTCGGTGCGCCGCTGAAACGCGCGCAGGTGCGCGACCGCCTGGCCGCGCGGCTGCTCGCGCATCGGCGCTTCCGCTGTGTTCCCCGCGAGCGGCTCGCGCAGGCGCAGTGGGAACCGTTCGCGGAGTTCGACCTCGACGATCACGTGCTCGCCGCGGCGTTGCCTGCGCCGGGACAACAGCATGCGTTGGAACAACTGGTGGGCGAACTTGCGAGCGAGCCGCTACCGCAGGGACGGCCGCTGTGGAGCTTCCACGTCGTCGAACGGTACGGACACGGCAGCGCGATCATTGCTCGAATCCATCACTGCTATGCCGATGGCATCGCGCTGGTGAGGATTCTGCTCAGCCTGAGCGAGGACCCGGCACCGCCGGCACGCCGGGGTCATCGTCAGACCGCGGGAGCCCCCGCCCGGCGCACGATGGCGTGGATGGGCGGGATCTCGCAGGCGCTGCAGGACCCGCGCCGGCTCGCCGAGGCGGGGCTGCACTGGGCACTGCACCCCCAGGACGCGGCCGCAGCAGCCCGTGAGGCCGCCGGCCTCCTGGAGGAACTCGCCCGCCTCGCCGTGCTGCCGGACGATCCTCCCTCGCGTCTGAAACGACCGCTGTCGGGAATCCGGCGCGTCGCGTGGGGCGCACCGCTGCTGCTCGAGGAGGTCCGGACGATCGGCAAAGTGCTCGGCTGCACCGTGAACGACGTACTGATCTCGACGCTCGCCGGTGCACTCGGGCAGCACTTGGCCGCGCAAGGCGATGACACCCACGGCGTGACGCTGCGGGCCACGGTTCCGGTCGATCTGCGCTCGAGTCAGGACGCGCCGCCCGAACTCGGCAATCAATTCGGTCTGGTCTTCGTCGAACTGCCGATCGGCGTGCGTCACCCGCTCGAGCGGCTCTATCAGGTTCGCTCGGCCATGCGCGCGCTGAAGGGATCGGAACAGGCGGTGCTCACCTACGGACTGCTCGCCACCGTCGGCAGTCTGCCTCGACCGCTCGAGGATCTCGCCATGGGGATCTTCAGCGCAAAAGCGAGTCTGGTCGCCTCCAATCTGCGCGGCCCCGAGGCCGCCTTGCACATCGCAGGGGTCCCGGTCCGCCAGCTGCTCTTCTGGGTTCCGCAGTCCGGCAGCATCGGTACCGGGATCAGCATCTTGAGCTATCACGGCCGGGTTCAATTCGGCGTCATCGCCGACCGCGCGCTCATCCCCGAGCCCACCGATCTGATCGCCGGGATTCACAAGGCGTTCGAGCAGCTGGTGCTCCTGGTGCTGCTCGGCGGTGCCGCGCTGCGCTGAGCGCCTCGGCCCCTTACTGCGGCAATCCTCGCTTGGCGCGCTCGACATCGAGCGCCTCCATCGCATCGAACGGTTCGGTGGCCGCAGCAGTCTTGTACAGCGCCTCGGCCTCCTCCCGGTACCGTTCGGCATTGAGCAACAGCAGTCCGTACGCATATTCCATGTGCACGATCGGCGAATGGGGCGCCAACTTGACCGCGTGCTTAAAATGCTGGATCGACTCCTTGCTCGATGCGCCATAGGTCAGCGACGCCACGACGTTGCCGAGCTTGTTCACGATCTCAGCGTTGTAGAGCCCGAGCGCGACGTGCGCCTCGGCGTGCTGTGGTTCGAGCTCGAGCGTGCGTTCCAGCTCGGCGCGCACTCGGCCCGCCAGGCCATCCGTAATGGCCTTGAGAATCGAGATGCGTTGACTGTATCGACCGAGCACCAGTGCCAGTGTGTAGTGGGCATTGGCGTGCGCCGCCAGGATCTGCACGGCCTCTTCGCCACGCGCCACGGCCGCGAGCAGCAACTCCATGACTTCGGCATTGCCGGCATCGGTGTAGAGCGACTCGACGGCCGCGGCCCGATTCGCCACGCACGCCCCGAGCGCCCCGAGCGGCGCGCCCTGTTCGATCGCCGCGGCAAATTCACCCGCATGAAAGGCTCCCCAGGCGGCCTGCAGCGCCGCGGCGAGCTTCCGACCGCTGCCGTAGTGGCGCAGCCACTCGGCGAACGCCGGCGCCGCAGCGGCCTCGCGCGCAATCAGCGCCTCGTCCGGCCAGGGCTCGCGGTCCGTACGATGCAGCCGCTCCCAGCGTGTCTTCAACTCGTTCGCCCCGCGCGTGCCACTCGACTCGCGCGCCGGGCGAGACTTCACTTTCTTCACAGTCATGATGTGCGCCTTCGGCAAGTACGCATCCAGCGATGAAACTCTGGTGATTAGAGTACTCGGGCAGATGCCGACACCCAGTAGGGCAAATACGCACGTCCGAACCGGCGCAAGCCGTCAACCGAGGGAAACGTCATGGCCGCGAAGAGAAAGTCCCGCAAACCCGCTCGAGCCAAAGCGAGCGCCGCCCCGCCCCGCATGCCCGAAGCCGTCCACCAGATCTGGCTCGCCGGTCTCGGCGCCGTCGCCCGTGCGCAGAACGGCGCACCGAAGCTGCTCGATGAACTGATCAGCGAGGGCACGCAGCTCACCGAGCGCATGCGCGGAACCGCCACTCGTGCCGTACGCGGTGTCGTGGAGAACCTGCAGGAGAACGTCAGCGCGGGCGTGAGCGCCGCGCGCGGCCAGGCCTCCGACGCGATGGACAATCTGGAGAAGATGTTCCGTATCCGCGTGCGCCGGGCGCTGACCCAGCTCGGCGTGCCGAGCGGGCAGGAGATCGAAGCCCTCAGCAAGCGCGTCGATACGCTCAATGCGAACATCGGCAAACTCTCGAAGCCCCGCGGGACGACGCGGCGCCGCACGAGCACCAGAGGTGCCGGCGCGAAAGGCGCCCCGCCCTCGGTACACGCGCCCTGAGCGATGCTCACGCTCGAGCCCGCACTGCGCCGGCGTTCGAGCCGAGGGAAGTTTGGAATCGCCCTGGCGGGCGGCGGCCCGCTCGGTGCATTCTATGAACTCGGCGCGCTGCACGCCATCCAGGAGTCGATCACCGGGCGCAATCTGACGGACTTCGACATGTACGTCGGAGTGAGCTCCGGGTCGCTGCTCGCCGCCAGCCTTGCCAACGGGTTCGATACGACCCGGATGGGCGCGGTGTTGATCGAGGGCGAGTCGGCGCTGGTGCCGTTCTCGCCGCGACTGCTGTTGCAACCGGCAGTCGCCACCTACGTGCGGCGGGTCGCGCGCCTACCCGGCGCGGTCCTGAGCGGCGCCAGACAATGGATGGACGAGCCACTGCGCGGTGTCTGGCCGGCGACCCTCGGGACGCTGAGCAAGCTCATCCCGCTGGCCGCCCTCGACAACGGGCCGCTCGAGGAATACCTGCGCGCGCTGTTCGCCACCGCGCATCACACGGATGATTTTCGCCAGCTGCGCGCCGCATTGCGGGTCGTGGCCACGGACCTCGACACCGGCCGATCCGTGGTGTTCGGTGATCCACGGCATGCCGAGGTTCCGATTTCCCGAGCGGTCATCGCCAGCGCCGCGCTACCGGGCCTGTACGCGCCGGTCGAGATTGCCGGACGACACTATGTCGACGGTGCGCTGGTGCGCACCATGTATGCCTCGCTCGCGCTCGACGCCGGCTGTGATTTCGTCCTGTGCATCAACCCCCTCGTTCCCTTCGATGCCTCGCGCGGCAAACCGCGGCGCCGACTGGCGGAGGAAGGGCTCGACATGCTGCTCGGCCAAACGTTCCGTACGCTCATACACTCGCGCATGCAGGTCGGCATGGCGAGCTTTCGAAAACGCTTCCCACATGCCGACACCATTCTGTTCGAGCCGGACGCCACCGATGAGACGATGTTCTTCACCAACGTGTTTCGCTACAGGGGTCGGCACACGCTGGCAGAGCATGCCTACCAGCGCACGCGGCGCGACCTGCGCACGCATGCCGATGCGTTTGCCACCCTCCTGCGTCGTCATGGACTCGATCTCGACCGCCGATGTCTGAACGATCGTTCACGCACGTTCTCGAGCGCGTTCCACGAACGCACGGCATTGGCACGGGCGACGACGCGTCACCTGAGCGAAGCGCTCACGCGGCTCGAGCGGCTGGTGGCACGTCGAGTCCACCGGCCCTGACCGGCCATGGCGGCGCTCCTGTGGCGAGTGGTGCTGCTGTGCGAGCTGCTCAGTTCAGGCGCTGTTGCCGTCGGGTTCCTGAGGATCTGCGCGACGCCGACGGCGCTGCGCACCCTCGGCGCCGCCTCCGCCGGCGTGTTCGTCTTTCTGCTGCTGCAAGCGCTGCCGGTGGTGATCTCCTACGGGCGCGCCCGATGGGTCTCACGGGCCGACGGTAAACCCCCGGGGGCACGCACGATGATGCGCGAATGCGTCGCGTGGGTGCGGGCAGTGCTCGCCATGAGCGCGCTTCGTCCCCGACGGAACGGCGTTGGCCACGCGCCCGATGCGCCCGTCAGACCCGTGCTCCTGGTGCACGGAATCTTCTGCAATGGACGCATCTGGGGCGCACTCGAGCGCAAGCTGGCCACCGCGGGGTTCGCACCGGTCCTCGCCGTCTCACTCGAGCCGCTGCTGGGCGATCTCGACGTTCATGCCGGCACGCTGGCGCGTGCGATCGAAACGCTCTATGCGCAAACGGGCGAGCGCGTCACGCTCGTGGCCCACAGTATGGGCGGCCTGATCGCACGGGCCGCCCTGCGCGCGGTTCGACCGGAGCTGCTCCACCAGATCGTGACGCTCGGCACTCCCCACTACGGCACACGGCTCGCGCGCGACCTGCCGCTCCCCCCGGTGCGCCAGATGCGCCCTGACTCCCCCTGGCTCGAGACACTGAATTTTGCTCAGGCCGGCGGCCTCGGGGTTCCTCTGTCCTGTCTCTACAGCACGGATGACAACCTGATCGTTCCGGCGGTGAGCGGGACGTTTGCGCATGCCACGACGATCCGCTTGGACGGCCTGGGGCATCTCAGTCTGCTGTTCTGCGACCGCACCCTCGACGCAGTGATCATGCAACTGCGCAAGGCGGCGTGACGTGAGCGCCTCAGCGGCACCTCCCAGCCCGTTGGGCCGCCTCCTCGAACGCATGCGCGTACTGCAGGACCTCGAGGCCCAGGATGCGGCCCTCACCTCGCGGCTGCACCAGTTGCGCACCTGGCAGTCCGAGCGCCTCGCCCGCACCTACGCAGATCTGGCCTCGGATCCCGCTCAGGCGCCGGCGTTGCACTTCTTCCTCGCCGACCTCTACGGCCCGCAGGATTTCCGTCGGCGCGACCAGGATCTGGCGCGCGCCGGGGCCATCCTCGAGCGCACACTGCCGCAGAGCGCACTCGGAGTCCTGCTCGACGCCCTCGAGTTGAACGTTCTGTCCGCCGAACTGGATCACGAGGTGGCGCAGGTACTCGAACCGGGTCCGATTTCTTCCACGACCTACGCAAAGGCGTATCGGCGCACGGGACGATTTGCAGACCGGCGCCGCCAGATCGACCTCATCGTGCGCGTCGGCGAGCAACTCGCCCGGACCGTCCGCCAGCCCCTGATCGGATTTGCCTTGCGCGCCGCCCGGGCACCAGCGTACCTCGCCGGCTTCGGCACACTGCAGGAGTTCCTGGAGCGAGGCTTCCAGGCGTTCAGCCGGCTCGGCAGCGAGCTGTCGTTCCTCGACACGATCCGCGCGCGTGAAACCGCCCTCAGCGAAGCACTCGCGAGCGGCGATACGCACCTGCTCGAGTGACTCGCAAGACTCTTCGAGATAGTGCCATGCCGCCAGACTACCGAACGGCCACCTCGACGATCTTCACGCGGTCTTGCAGATCGACTCCGACCAACCACACCGACGACGGAGCGAGCACGGACGCTCGCGACCCCGTCGGTTCAAGTCATTTGCGCAGCATCCTGACACGACGTCATCACCGACGTCGTGTCAGGATGCGTAGCAGGACGTCCGACGGCTGTTGGAAGTTGTGTCCC
>JAKBCE010000064.1 GCA_021808195.1 Pseudomonadota bacterium | reverse complement strand
GCGGTCCTGTTCTCGTGGTGGAGAAAATCACACCGAGCCGCTACCAAATAAAACGAATGTGTTGCCGCAATATGACGGTCGGGCCAGTTCGGATCCAACAGGGCGCGGCAGCGGCAGCTGGCCGGTGATTTTCGCCGCGGTTTCGTCAAACGGTCATGGGAAGACCGTAAAAAGGGGCGGTGTGGTCAGGCGGAGGTTCGCTCGAGCGTGAAAACCGTGCTCATCGTGACGGATGCATGGCATCCAATGACCAACGGCGTGGTGACGACGCTGACCCAGACTGTGCGCTGCCTCGAGAGCTTCGGGTACGAGGTGCGCGTCATCGAACCGAGCGCCTTTCGCACCGTGCCGTGTCCGAGCTACCCCGAGATCCGCATCGCCGTGCTGGCGCAGCGGCGCATGCGCGCGCTGCTCGGGGTGCGGCTGCCGCACGCGCTACACATCGCCACGGAAGGGCCGCTCGGGTGGGCCGCGCGCCGCTTCTGCCTGCAGCGCGGCCTGCGCTTCACGAGCTCCTATCACACGCAGTTCCCGCAGTACCTGCGCTCGCGTGTGCCGGTGCCGCTGCGGCTCTCCTATGCGCTCATCCGGCGGTTTCATGCCGCCGCCGAGCACTGCATGGTCAGCACCGCATCGCTGCACCGTGAACTGACCGCGCGCGGCTTCACCAACCTGGTGCACTGGAGCCGCGGGGTGAACACCGAGCTGTTTCGTCCGCAGCCGAAGTCATTTCTCATGCTGCCGCGGCCGATCGCCGTCTACGCCGGGCGACTCGCGGTGGAGAAGAACGTGGATGCCTTTCTCCAGATGCCCTGGTCGGGCTCGAAGCTCGTGATTGGCGACGGTCCGGAGCGCGCCCGCCTCGAGCGGCGCTTCGCGGCGGCGACCTTCGTCGGCTATCGGTACGGGGAAGATCTCGCTGCGCACCTGGCCGCTGCCGACGTGCTGGTGTTCCCGAGCCGCACCGACACCTTCGGGCTGGTGAACCTCGAAGCGATGGCCTGCGGGGTGCCGGTGGCGGCCTATCCGGTCACCGGGCCGATCGACGTGGTCCGCGACGGCGTCACGGGGGCGCTCGATGAGGACCTCGGCCGGGCCGCCCGGCGCGCACTTGGGGCGGATCCGAAGGCCTGTCGCGAGCATGCGCTGCGTTCGGCCTGGGAGGCGTGCGCACGGCAGTTCGACAGTCACCTGGTCGAGTGCTCGGTCCTGCCGAGCCCTCAGTCGGCGCGCCGCAGCGCGCTGGTGAAGCGCTCGCAGCGGGCGCTGCCGTAGCGGGGCCGTGCTCAGGAGAGCGCGGCGCCGCGGTGGCCGCTGACTTCCGCGCCGGTGTCCTGCGCGAGTGTGACGTAAGCGATGAGCGCGAGTGCGCCGAAGGCGGCCATCAGCGTCAGTGCGACGCGGAAGTCGAACGCGCTGAACGTCGAGGCATGCCGCGCCAGACGAGTGAAGTTCAGGATCAGTGCCGCGCCGGCCACGCCGCCCGCCATCGAAATCTGCTGTGTGAGCGAGAGCAGCACGCTCGCCGGGGCGCGCTCCTCGGCGGACACTTCGGCGAACGTGGTGAACATTAGGGCGGTGAACTGCATCGAGCGGCTGGCCCCGGCGAACAGCAGGATCACGACGATCAGCGACTCCGGCAGTGCAGGCGAAATCCAAGCACAGGCGGCGATGCCGCAGGCGGTGATGGCGCCGTTGACGATGAGCACCTGGCGCAGCCCGAAACGCCGCACGATCGGGTTGGTCACGATCTTCATCAGCAGGTTTGCCGCCATGTACACCAGCAGCAGCACGCCGCTTTGCAGCGGCGTCAACCGGTAGACGACCTCGAGCATCATCGGCAGCAGGAAGGGGGTGGCACTGATGGCCGCGCGGGTCAGTCCGCCGCCGGACACCGTGGCGACGCGAAACGCGCGGTTGCGCAGCACATCGAGCCGTACCAGCGGTCGGGGCGTGGACTCCAGGTGCCGGAATGCACCGTAGCCGATGGCCACGGACGCGCCGAGCAGCCCGAGGGCGAGCGGCACCTCGATGTGTTGCCCGCCGAGCAGATCGAGTCCGTAACTGAGGCAGCCGACTGCGGCGGCGAGCCACAGGAAGCCGCGTCCGTCGAATGCGGTCCGCTCGCTCGCCTTGTGGTTGGGGATGACCGCGAGCACCAAAGCCACGGCGATCACGCCGATCGGGGCATTGACGTAGAAGATCCAGCGCCACGAGAGCGCATCGGTGATGAACCCGCCGAGCGCCGGTCCGATCACCGGGGCGAGCAGTCCGGGCCAGACGAGCGTCGAGAGGGTCGGCATCAGCTCGCGCTTCTCGGTGCTGCGCAGCACGATCAGCCGCCCGACCGGGGACATCATGGCGGCCGAGCCACCCTGGATCAGCCGCGCTGTGATGAAGGTCGTGAAGCTGCCGGCGAGGCCGCAGGCCATCGAGGCGAGCGTGAACAGTCCGATCGAGGCGGCAAAGAGCGTGCGGGCGCCGATGCGCTCGGCGAGCCATGCGCTCGCCGGGATACACACCGCCGCGGCGAGCGCGTACGCGGTGATGCCTTCGCTCACCCGGCTCTCGTTGGTGGCGAAGCTGTGCGCCATCGCGGGTAGCGCCGTGACGATGATGGTCGAGTCGAGGTTCTGCATGAACATCGCACAGGCGACGATCAGTGCGATGCGCATCGAGGGCCGGGCGAACGCGGCCAGGAGTTCACGGAACCTGGGCATTGCCCGAAGTGTAGCGTTTCCCGCCGGGCCGAATGCCGCTCTCCTCCGAAAGGAGGATGCTGCGGGGGGCCGTCCGGGGCCCCACCGCGGAAGCGGGCTGCGCGCCGCGGTCTGACCGACCGGCCGGCGCGCTCGGTCTCAGTGCCCGAGCGCCTCGATCACCGCCGCGAGCTCGCCGCGGACCTTTTCGGCCGTGCTGCGCAGCGCGTCGTTGCCGGTGCGCTCCAGGGAGGCCACCGGATCGACGCTCGCCACCTCCACGTGGTGCTCGGTGGTCTCGCGCACGATCACGTTGCACGGCAGCAGTACCCCGAGGCGCGTCTCGCGCTGCAGCGCCTCGTGCGCGAGGCGCGGGTTGCAGGCACCGAGGATGCGGTACTTCGGTGTATCGACGCCGATCTTCGCCTTGAGAGTCGCCTGTACGTCGATGTCGGTGAGTACGCCGAAGCCGTGCTCCTTCAGACGCGCGGTGACCTCGTTCACTGTCGCATCGAAGTCCTGTTGCAGAGTCTTGGCAATGTAGTAATTCATGGGGGAACCTCGGCTGACGCTTCAGCCTTTCAGGGAAGCCATGTCGATCACGAAACGGTACTTCACGTCGGCCTTGGTCAGCCGCTCGTACGCCTCGTTGACCTGCTGGATCGCGATGACTTCGACGTCCGCGGTGATGTTGTGCTCTCCGCAGAAGTCGAGCATCTCCTGGGTCTGAGGCAGGCCGCCGTTGACCGAACCGCTGATGCTGCGCTCGCCGCTGAGCAGCGCGAACGCCGGGATCACGAACGGCTGCTCGGGAATGCCGACCAGCGTGAGGTTGCCGTGGTGGCGCAGCAGGGCGAGATAGATGTTCAGGTCGTGTGCGGCCGAGACCGTATCGAGGAGCACATCGAAGTATCCGGCGTACTTAATCATCTCCTCGGCATTGCGCGTGATGATCACGCCATCGGCGCCGAGCCGATGAGCATCCTCGCGCTTGCGCGCCGAGGTGGTCAGTACGTGCACCTCAGCACCCATGGCATGGGCGAGCTTCACGCCCATGTGCCCGAGCCCGCCGAGCCCGATCACCCCGACCCGAGTGCCCGCGGCGACGCCCTGACGGCGCAGCGGCGCATAGGTGGTGATGCCGGCGCACAGCAGCGGTGCGGCACCGGCCGGATCGAGGTTCTTCGGAATGCGCACGACGAAGCGCTCATCGACCACGACGCTCTCGGAGTAGCCGCCGTAGGTCACCCCGCCGGTGTGCTTGTCCGGGGAGTTGTAGGTGAGTACCGAGTTGGCGCAGAGCTGCTCGTGACCGGCGCGGCAGTCCGGGCAGGTGCCGTCGGAGTCGACCTGGCAGCCGACGCCGACCAGATCGCCGGCGCGGTAGCGCGTTACGGCCGATCCGACTGCGGTGACGCGTCCGACGATCTCGTGTCCGGGTACGACCGGGTAGACCGCCGGCATCGCCGCGTTCCACTCATCGCGCACCAGGTGCAGATCCGAGTGACACACGCCGCAGAAGAGAATCTCGATCCGCACATCGGTCGGGGTCGGTTCGCGCCGCTCGATGGTGTGCGGGGCGAGGGGCGAGGCGGCGCTCTGGGCCGCATAGGCTTTCGCTTTGAACATCGACTGAAAACTCCTGATGAAATCGAGCGCCGCCGTGCGCGGCGGCGCAGTCCGGGTTCGCCCGACTCAGTGGTCGACCAGCCGGGCCATCTGTTGCGAGTAGCGCTCGCCGTGCACCGGGATGCGTGCGGCGGCCTCCTCGATCTGTTTCAGCTCCGCGGCATCGAGGCTCACCGTCGCGGCGCCGATGTTCTCCTCGAGCCGCTCGAGCCGAGTCGTGCCCGGGATGGGCACGATCCAGGGCTGTTTGGCGAGCAGCCAGGCGAGGGCGAGCTGCGCAGTGGTGAGCCCCTTGCGCGCGGCCATCGTGCCGAGCAGTTCGACGAGCGCTCTGTTGGCGCGGCGCGCCTCGGCGCTGAAGCGCGGCACGGTGTTGCGCATGTCGGTCGCATCGAATGCGGTGTGCTCGTCGATCTTGCCGGTGAGATAGCCGCGCCCGAGCGGGCTGAAGGGCACGAAACCGATGCCGAGGGCCTGAAGGGTCGGCAGCATTTGCTGTTCCGGCTCGCGCCACCACAGTGAATACTCACTTTGCAGCGCGGTCACCGGCTGCACCGCATGGGCGCGCCGCACGGTGGCGGCACTGGCTTCCGAGAGCCCGAAATGGCGCACCTTGCCGGCGCGGATCAGATCCTTCACGGCGCCGGCCACGTCCTCGATCGGCACGTTCGGGTCGACGCGGTGCTGATAGAAGAGGTCGAGCGTCTCGCGCTTCAGCCGGCGCAGCGAGGCCTCGGCGACGGCGCGGATGTGCTGCGGTCTGCTGTCGAGGCCGTCCTGGCGGCGGCCCTCAGCATCGATGCGAAAACCGAACTTGGTGGCAATCACCAGCGGCTCGCGCACCGGTGAGAGCGCCTCGCCGAGCAGCTCCTCGTTGGCCCACGGGCCGTACACCTCGGCGGTGTCGAAGAACGTGATGCCGCGTTCGACCGCGGCACGCAGCAACGCGATCATCTCGCGCTTCTCGCGCGGCGGCCCGTAACCGAAGCTCATGCCCATGCAGCCGAGGCCGAGCGCGGAGACGACCAGGGTGTCCGTACCGTTGCTGCCGAGTGTGCGGGTGTGCATGCGATCTCCATGCGTCGATCAGAGAGGCGCACTATTGTGACTGAAAATGTCGAAGATTTAGGGATTATTCATCCGGCGACGATGATGCGAAGCGCTCAACGGCTCGCTGCACAGCGCCCACGCCCCGCGCGTTGAGCGGCCAGGCGGCGCGGTGTACTTCGCCGCGGCCGCTCACGGCCGATGCGCGCTCCTGCAGAGGTGTCCCGTGCGCGGGAACGGCCGATGCGCTCCCGGTCCGGCTATCGTTGCGCCTGCCCCGATCCACGCGGCAGTCCGATGGCGAGCAGTCCGTAACCGTAGACGGCATTGCGGCCCGGCGGGCCCAGATGAATCGCGCGCCGGACGAGCGCAGCGAGCGCGGCATGCGCGCGCGCCGGTGAGGGTTCGTGCAGTTGCATCGCCAGCAGACCGGCAACTAGCGGCGCGGCGAAGGAGGTGCCCCGCACCGCTCCGTAGCCCGCCGGGATACGGGCCGCAGCGATATCGGCGCCGGGGGCTGCAAACATCACCTGCGGGCCCCTGCAGGCCTCGAATAACACCCGGTGATTCGGATCGACGGCGGTCACACCGATGACGCCCGGGTAGGCGGCCGGATACAGAGGAGGGGCAGCCGGACCGTCATTGCCCACCGGGGCCACGATGAGTGCGCCACGGGCGAGAACCCGGGCGATGACGGTCTTCAGCAGCGCATTGTCCGGTCCTGCCAGACTGATGTCGATGACCGGCACCTGATGCAGTTCGAGCCATGCAAACGCCCGGGCAATGTCACTCGCTGAGCCGTCCGTCGCGGCGCCGCAAAATACGTTGGCGGCATAGAGTGTCGCTCCGGGTGCGGCGCCGGCGAAATGCGGTCCGCGGCCGATCATGAGCGAGGCGACTGCGGTGCCGTGTGCGCTCGGTATGGACGTGCCGCCGCAGCCATGCGTATGGATCTGCTCGCCGCGGAACACCTGCTGCGTCGTGTCGATGCCTCCGTCGATCAACCCCAACACCGCCGGGGGGCCTGCGGCGGTGTCCTCCGCAGGCTCTGCGGCGATGCGTGTCTTGCGTATCCGCGCGGGACGCAGCGAGCCGCTCTGCAGGTACAGGTGGTCGAAATCATAGGTGCCGGTCGGGTCAAGTCGGCGTAGCGTGTGCAGTGCGCGCGCTGTGGACCGGCCCGAGGGCACCCGCAGCTGCGCGACATTCAGGTCGAGCGGCGTGAGCGTCTCGGTTCGCAGGACGGTGAATCCGGCGGCCCGTGCGCGGCGCAGCGCTGCGTGTGTCGCATCGATGGCGAGGAGTTCACCGCGCAGGATCGGATTGCCGGCCGGGTCGAGCGCAATCCGGCGCGGATCGCGGTGGATGCGTTGCAATATCCGCAGGCGCCGTGCGTTCCTCAGTGCCTCAATGCGCGCGCTGATCGAGCGAACGGGTGTTCCGAGGGGCGCACGCAGGCCGGGCATCCCCGTCGCGCTCTGCTGTGCACCTCCGAGGCCCGCTCGACGGGGGACGGTGGGGACCGCGACCTGCGCGGCGAGCGCCGGGGCGAAGAACACGGCCAGTGCCATCACGCGCCACATGAACCAAGAGTACACCAGACGCCGGCGGTCGCGAGCGGGAGGAGCCCCAAGGGGACCCGGACTTGACCCTGCGCTTCGCTGTTTTTCGCAGCATGCGCGCCGCCTCGGTCCGCACGCTTCGATGCGCCGTGCGTCTCCCGGCGCGCAGGCCTGCGGTCGGGCGCCCACGAGAACCGCGTGCGGGCTCGGCGCGCTTGCGCGAGGTTTCGTGCGAATATAATAAATTCGGGCGCACCGGCGCCTGCCGCGGAGTCCTTCATGAACGCCCGTACCGTGTTGTTCGCATCCGTCGCTGCGCTGCTGGCGGCCGCCGCCCAGGCGCACCCGGCCCTGACGCTGCGCGATTTCCGCGCCCTGGTGCGCTTCGGCACGCCGCATTTCTCCCCCGATGGTCGCCAGATCGCGGTGCGCACGATCCGCGCGGATTTCGTGCACGACCGCTGGGATGCCACGCTGCGCGTGCTCGAAGTCCCGGGCGGTCAGATGCACACGCTGGTGCGCGGCATGCGCGAGCTGACCGAGGCGCGCTGGAGTCCGGACGGACGCAGCGTTGCGTTCATCGGCAAGGTGGACGGGCAGGCCGCGCAGGTGTTCGAGATTCCAGCCACGGGCGGCACGCCGCGCGCGCTGACCGATGCGCCCCGGGGCGTCGAGCAGTTTGCGTTCAGCCCGGACGGCAGGACCCTGGCCTACGTCACTGCAGATCCCTCGCCGCTGAGTGCCCATCAGCGTCAGACCCACCACGATCTGTTCGCGATCCACGACGATGATTACTTGATCCACCAGCCGCCGGTGCCCTCCGAGATCTGGCTGCAGCCCCTTGAAGGTGGCGCTGCACGCCAGCTCACGCACGGTCCGGGCAGCGTGCTCGAGACGCCGCCGCCGTTCGGGGGCGGCATCACGGCGCCGTCCTGGTCGGCGGACGGGCGCTGGATCGTCTATACGCGCCAGGTCGATGCCGATGATGCGGACAGCGACCGCACGACCATCATGGCGGTCGATGTCGCGAGCGGTGTTGAACGGCGCATCGGTACGCACCTGAGCTACGAATATGCGCCGCGTTTCGCCCCGCACGGTACGTCGGTGGCCTACCTCTATCCGCACGGGCCCGGCCCGGTGAGCGTGATGGATCTGTACGTCGGCTCGCCCGAGGGGGCGGCGCACGACGTCAGCGCCGCGCTCGGCCGGGATATTGCGGCCGACTTTGCCTGGCTGCCCGGCGGCCGGGCGCTGCTCGGAGTGGCCGATGACGGCATCGACAGCCACCTGTTCCTGCAGCCGCTGCAGGGACCCGGCCGGGCCGTGGCGCTCGGCGGACTGCAGGCGCTCAGCGTGGCCGTCTCCTCGCGCGGGGCGATCGCAGTGGTGGCGGACAACACCCGGCGCGCACCGGAGCTGTACCTGCTGCACTCGCCGACGAGCGCTCCGGTGTCCCTGACGCATCTGAACCGTGCGTTCGACTCCTACGCGTATCCGCGCAGCGTCGAGGTGCAGTGGCATGCCCCGGACGGGCAGCCGAATGACGGGATCCTCACCTATCCCAACGGCTATGCGCCAGGTCGGCGCTACCCACTCGTGGTGTTCAGCCACGGCGGGCCGGAAGCGGCTTCGACCGGTCATTTCGATGCCGATGAGATCGGCCCGCTGCGGCTGCTGTTCGCCGCCGAGGGGTACCTGGTCTTCGAGCCGAATTACCGCGGCAGCGACAACCTCGGCAATGCACACGAGCACGCCATCTATCGCGATCCGGGCGTGGGCCCGGACAGCGACGTGATCTCCGGCATCCAGATGCTCCAGTCCCGCGGGATCGTCGATGAGGCGCGCATCGCGGCCGTCGGGCACTCCTACGGCGGCTACATGACGACGTGGCTGATCGGCCATCAGCACTTCTGGCGCTGTGCGGTGGTGGCCGACGGCGTGACCGACTGGACCGAGGAGTACGAGTTGTCCGGTGCCGGAAATCTCGCCTGGACACGCGACTCGCTCGGCGGCAGCCCGTGGGATCCGCGCTCCGCGGCGCTGTACCGCAGCGGCTCGCCGATCACCTACGCCGGCGACATCACCACCCCGACGCTCATTCTCTCCGGGACCGCGGACGTCACCGTGCCGATCACCGAGTCGCTGGCGCTCTACCACGCGCTGGCGAGCCGGCACGTGCCGGTGAAATTCCTCGGCATTCCGGGGGCCTATCACATGCCCCAGGACCCTGTGCACCGGGCGCTGTTCTACCGAGCGATGCTGCGCTGGGTCGTGCACTACTTGGGCCACTGAGGGGGCCACGATGACGAGACACGAATCCCGCTCCGAGGAGGCCGATTGGGTCCTGCTCGAGACCTGTGCCGATCCGCTCACCGCGCAGGTGCTCGCCGGGCGGCTGCAGGCCGACGGTATCCCGGCGCAGGTCAGGGCGTTCGAGCCGATTCCGGGGCTCGAGCAGAATGCCGAAGTGCACGTGCCGCGCCCCTGGCTCGCCCGTGCCCGCGAGTCGCTCGAGGCCCAACGGCCGAGCGACGAGGAACTGACGGCACTCGCCCTCGGCACCGCGCCGGAGGCGTCCGGACCCGAAGGGACCGGTTAGTCGACGGCGGGTACGGCGGCGGGCCGGCGGACCAGGGTGAGGGCGGCGGCGGAGAGGAACACCACCAGCAGGATCGTACCGTCGAGGTACGAGGGCAAATGCAGCGTGCGGCGTGCCTCGAGGTACAGCACGGTGGTGATCAGGCCGCGCGGGGCGAGCCAGGTGAGCTCGGCGCTGAACGTGCGCCCGACGGGCCGCAGCATGACATAACGCAGCCCATAGATGATGGCGAGGATGATCGCGGCCGCCGCCCAGGCGTGCAACGAGGTGAAGTCGATGAGCTTCGTGGAGTACCCGAGCACGAAGAAGAAGAATCCGCGCACCGCGAACGTCAGCTCCTGCACCAGCACCTTCAGCTCCCCGACCGTCTGGGTCGAGATCTTCTCGGCGATGCGCGAGACGCCCCGGATGCGGGCGAGGACCGCCTGATTGTTCAGCATCAGTCCGAACAGCAGCACCATGATCAGCGGGGAGAGGTGCAGCAGCTCGCCGGCGGCGTACAGGGCGAACAGTCCTGCGAGCAGCGGGATGTAGCGCACGTGTGCGGTGGCGCGCGTAGAGATCGCCACGAGGGCGACCGAGCAGACCGCCGCCAGCAGCAGCGAGAGCACGCCGCCACCGGCAAGACCGGTCAGAAAGCCTTGCAGCGTCGCGCCGGAGTGCACGAGCGCGAAGAATACGAGTACCCCGAGGATGTCGGAAGTGGAACTCTCGTACACGACGAACTCGCGGGCGTGCGGTCCGAGACTGCGGCTGGCGGGGATGGCGACGGAGCTGCTGATGAGGGCGAGCGGGGTGGCGAGGATCGCGCCCTGCACGTAGGAGAGCCCCAGCACTTTGGCAGCGATGATCGTGAAGACCCCGCCATAGAGCACAAGCGAGAGCGTTGCAACCGAGAATGCCGTGGCGGCGAGTCTGAGCCGCTCGCGCCGCAGTTCGATGTCGAGGGCCCCTTCGAGCACGATCAGCACCAGCGCGATGGCGCCGGCGACGGGCACGCTGCTGGTGATGCCCCGAACGACGAATCCGGTCGCCTGCAGGAGCGGCTGAGCCAGTAACCCGAGCGCGATCATGACGACGACCGAGGGCAGGCCGGAAGCCCGGTCGAGCTGCTCGACCGCGAAGGCGATGAGCAGGAATACGGCAGCCACCAGAATCGCCACGTAAACCATGTGCGCGTCCTCGCGCGGCGCCGCAGGGGCGGGTCCGTTGCAGCCTAGCAACACTGCGAGGCGCGCGCAACGGCCGGCGCGGCGCACGGATCGCGCGAAGGCCTCGCCGCTTGTGCGCACGTGCTCGCCGCGCAGCGAGCACGTGTCGGTCGCAGTTCGCGTGCCGATATTCTGGCGCGTGTCCGGGCAGCTCGCACGGCGCTCATCGGGGCGCATCAAGGGTCGGTGCGCATGTCGATAACAATGCCGTTTGACACAAAACTGTCAAACTTGACAGGCGCGGAATGCGGCGCCTATGCTCGTTCAGCATCTCTCGGGGAAGGTGCACTGATACACAGAAAAACCAGTGCTTCCAATGTCGATCTGATCATCACTTGCGATTCTCTGCGTCAGGCGTTCTCCGGGGTGTCTGCAATAACAACGGGCTGAATGTTGGAAACGACATCGAAGCTCTCCGGTTCGAATGGAAATAACAAATGAGGAGTCACTCCATGCAAAGGTCGCGTTTATGGTCTTTCGCGCTCGCCGCGGCGGCCGGGACGGTTGCGACGGTACTCACCTGCTCACCGGTCCAGGCCGCCGAGCAGCCGCTGCATCTGACGGTCGATCTGTCCGGCTACGCGCACAGCGTGGTTGCGCAGGCGCATCAGGGCGTTCCGCACGTGTTGTACTCCAACACGACGGCCGGCCGGATGGCGCAAAGTGCACAGCGGTTCGAGATGCGCGGGAACGGTCCTGGCGATTCGTCAGGGGACTGGCAGGGCAACAATAAGAGCACCCGCTATCCCGGCACTCTGGAGTACCACGGCGGACACACGGTTCAGACTGCCACCGAGTACATGATCTACGTCGATACGACCACCAACGGGTCATGCAACTCCATTGCCTCGTGCTGGGGTGATCCGGCCGGCTTCCTGCACGATCTCGGTCGCAGCCAGATGATTCACATCACCGACCAGTACGTTCACGCCTACGATGGCGATCGGTACCGCGTGTTTCCGAAGCCCATCATGGTGACGCTGACCGGCGTGACCCCCGGCACCGCGCTGTCGGATTTTCAGATGCAGGAAATCGTGTACGAGGTGACCACCACGTTGGGTCTGCCGACGGGCTTTCACGCCATCTACGACATTTTCCTGCCGCCGGGCCAGGATGAGTGCCAGCCGTCCGGGCAGTGCTACTCGCCGGACAATCCGAGCACCTTCAGCTATTGTGCCTACCACAATGCCTCGGTGTTCCCGAACTCGACCCTGGCGATCTACACGGTCGAGCCGTACCAGGACGTGAGCGGCTGCTCGGTGCGGCCGAACACCGGCAACGGTCAGCTGGTGGACTCGACGAACAGTGTCCTGTCGCACGAGACGTTCGAGACCATCACCGACCCGAATACCTCGGGCAACTGGCCGACGGGCTGGTGGAACGAGGAGGCCAATGGCCTGTTCGGTCAGGAGATCGGTGACGAGTGCAGCTTCCTCGCCATCAATCCGCCGCCGCCGGCGGTGCCGGGTCCGACCACGACCGTGTATTTCGATCCCAGTCGGGTCGATCTGAACGGCCATGCGTACTGGATCCAGCCGGAGTACAACAACGCCGCGCATGCCTGCACCACCTATCCGAGTGGTGGGGACGGTTGGGGCGGCGGCGGGGGCAACGGCTGGGGCAACGGCTGAGCCGTACGCCCAGGGCGCGTGTCGAGGGCGTCTTCGGCTGAGTCCTGAGGCGCGCCGGCACGGCTGATGATGATGTCTCGCGGGCGGGGACCCTGGTGGCCCCGCCCGCGAGCGTTTTTGAGCCAGGGCGTGAGGGCGCGCGGTGCCGCGGGAATTGCGGCAAGAACGGAAGGTGCGGCCTCAGTGAGCGCCGAGCGCCAGGGGCTTGCGCTGCGGGGTCGTGCTGCGCAGCGATTCGAGCGCTTCCGGCGCAACCGCCGGCAGTGCTTCGAGCTGCGGGCGGGCGAAGTAGTAGCCCTGCAGCAGATGAATGCCGAGGTCGCGCAGACACAGCGCCTCATCGCGCGACTCGATGCCCTCGGCAATCACCGTGATGCCGAGCTGTGCGCACATCTGCGCGATGGAACGGGTGATGGTCCTGCGCACCCGGTCAGCGTGGATCTCGCGCGTCAACGCCATGTCGATCTTGACGATGTCGGGCTGAAACTGCGCCAGCAGGTTCAAGCCGGAATGGCCGGCGCCGAAATCATCGATCGCCGTGCGCATACCATGGCGCTTGTATTCGTTGAAAATGGCCATCAGATGCTTCGCATCGCGCGAGCGCTCGTCCTCGGTCACCTCAAAGACGATCTGTGTCACCGGAAAGCCGGTGCGGGCGGCGGCCTCGAGCGTGGCGCGGATGCAGGCGGCCGGCTGGTAGACGGCATTGGGCAGGAAGTTGATGTTGAGCAGGCTGCGCATGCCGAGTTCGGCGGCGAGGCTGATGGCCTTGACGCGGCAGGCCTGATCGAACGCGTAGCGGTTCTCGTCGGTGATCTGGCCGAGAACGTCGTACGCCGAACCCCCGCCGACAGGGCGCACCAGCGCTTCGTGCGCATAGATGGCGCCGGTGTCGCTGTCGAGAATGGGCTGGAAGGCCATGGTGAACTCGGGCGCAATGCCCGGTTCGCGGCAGGCGCGGCAACCGACGGATGTGCGGGGACTCAAAGACATGCAGGCATCCTGCGGGACGGATCTATC
>JAKBCE010000340.1 GCA_021808195.1 Pseudomonadota bacterium | reverse complement strand
AATTACATCGGCGGGAAATGGGTCGCCCCGGCCAAGGGGCAGTATTTCACGAACATCACGCCGGTGACCGGCAACGCGCTGTGCGAGATCCCGCGCTCGAGCGCAGAGGACATCGAGCGGGCACTCGATGCCGCCCACGGTGCCAGGGCGGCCTGGGGCCGCACCGCGCCCGCCGAGCGCGCCTTGATGCTGAACCGCATGGCCGATCGGATGGAAGCGAAACTCGAGTACCTCGCCACCATCGAGACCTGGGACAACGGCAAGCCGATTCGCGAGACGCTGGCGGCGGACCTGCCGCTTGCGATCGATCATCTGCGCTACTTCGCCGGCTGCATTCGTGCCCAGGAAGGCGCCATCAGCCAGATCGACGAGGACACGGTCGCCTACCACTACCATGAGCCGCTCGGGGTGGTGGGGCAGATCATTCCCTGGAACTTCCCGCTGCTGATGGCGATCTGGAAGCTGGCCCCGGCGCTCGCCGCCGGCAACTGCGTGGTGCTGAAGCCGGCCGAGCAGACGCCGCTGTCGATTCTGCTGCTGCTCGAGGTGGTCGGCGATCTGCTGCCGCCCGGGGTTCTCAATGTGGTCAACGGCTTCGGCGTCGAAGCCGGCAAGCCGCTCGCCTCCAGCCCGCGCATCGCCAAGGTGGCCTTCACCGGCGAGACCACCACCGGGCGGCTGATCATGCAGTACGCGGCGCAGAACCTCATTCCGGTGACGCTCGAGCTCGGCGGCAAATCGCCGAACGTATTCTTCGAGGACGTCTGCGCTCAGGACGATGACTTCTTCGACAAGGCCATCGAGGGCTTCGTTATGTTCGCCCTGAACCAGGGCGAGGTGTGCACCTGTCCCTCGCGCGCACTCATCCAGGAATCGGTCTACACTCGCTTCATGGAGCGGGCGTTGCAGCGGGTCGCGCAGATCAAACAGGGCGATCCGCTCGATCCAGCCACGATGATCGGCGCCCAGGCCTCACAGGAGCAACTCGAGAAGATCCTCACCTATCTCGATCTGGGCAAAAAGGAAGGGGCAGAGTGCCTCGCCGGCGGAGAGCGCAACCGGCTCGGCGGGGATCTCAAGGACGGTTACTACATCAAACCGACGGTGTTCAAAGGTCACAACCGCATGCGGATCTTCCAGGAGGAAATCTTCGGCCCGGTCGTTTCGGTCACGACGTTCAAGACCATGGACGAAGCGCTCGAGATTGCCAACGACACGCTGTACGGGCTCGGCGCCGGGGTCTGGTCGCGGGAGGCGAACATCTGTTATCGGATGGGGCGCGCGATCCAGGCCGGCCGGGTCTGGACCAACTGCTACCACGCCTACCCGGCGCATGCGGCCTTCGGCGGCTACAAGCACTCGGGCATCGGCCGCGAGACGCACAAGATGATGCTCGATCACTACCAGCAGACCAAGAACCTGCTGGTGAGCTACTCGCCGAAGGCGCTCGGGTTCTTCTGAGGCGCACCGTGAAGGCGGGCCGTGTCAGCGCCACCCCGGCGGCGCTCGAGCTGATCGCGCAGCTCGTGGCGCGGCACGGCCCGCTCCTGTTCCACCAGTCCGGCGGCTGCTGCGACGGCAGCGCGCCGATGTGCCTGGCACGCGGGGACCTGCTGATCGGGGAACAGGACGTTCATCTCGGAGAGATCGGCGGGCAGCCCTTCTACATGGGTGCGGCGCAGTTCGAATACTGGCAGCACACGCATCTGATCATCGACGTCGTGCCCGGACGCGGCGGAATGTTCTCCCTGGAGGGTCCGCTCGGGGTGCGCTTCATCACCCGCTCACGCCTGTACACCCCGGAGGAGGAGACCGCACTGGCGCCGGTGCGACGCGGACCGGCCGGCTGAGCAGCGCATTCTGCGATAATGCCGGGCATGCACGGGTTCACGCTGCTGTTCATCCTCATCGTCGCGGCCGGGACCGCACTCGAGCTGTGGCTCACCACTCGCCAGAGTGCCGCGGCGCGCGCGCATCGCGATCGGGTGCCGGACGCCTTCGCCGCTCAGGTGTCCCCTGAAGCGCACCGCAAGGCAGCCGATTACACCGCCGCCAAAGTCCGCCTGGCCCGCACGAGCACCGTGCTCGATGCACTCGTGACGCTCGCCCTGACGGTCGGCGGCGGCATCGCCGCGCTCGATGCGCTGTGGCTGCGCGCCGGCGGGTCCGAGCTGTGGCGCGGCACGGCGGTCATCGGTTCCGTCGCCGCCCTGGTGATGCTCGTCAACCTGCCGCTGTCCCTCTGGCGCACGTTCGTGCTCGAGGCGCGCTTCGGCTTCAACCGCACGACCGTGCGGCTGTTCGCGCTCGACTTCGCCAAGGGCGTCGCACTGACGCTCGTGCTCGGGGTCCCGGTCGTGCTCGCAGCGCTCTGGCTGATGATGCGCGCCGGAGCCGCCTGGTGGCTGTGGGCCTTCGGCGGCTGGGTGGCACTGACGCTGCTGTTCAGCTGGGCCTGGCCGGTGCTGATCGCGCCGCTGTTCAACCGTTTCTCGCCGCTC
>JAKBCE010000339.1 GCA_021808195.1 Pseudomonadota bacterium | reverse complement strand
GCCCGGTGAACGTCTGCGAATCGGTCACCCGCCGTGAAATCACCTGCGCGACCTGGATCGACGGCGGCGGCATCGCGCGCTCGGCCGCCTGATTCTGTCCGCACCCGGCGAGCATGCCGGTGACGGCGAGCGCGGCGGACACGGTGACGACGTGCTTTACCTTGATGAACATGGGGTCTCCCTGAGATTTCGTTGTAACGACACGCCCGTGCTCATCGCGCAGCGCGTCGGCAGTATCTATGTGCACACCATGGGCAACCCCATGGATCATTCGGATCAGCATCACTCCACCTACAGTCCCATGGCGACCTCTCTCGAAATTGGCAGAGCGGATCGCCGTTGCAATGTATTCCGGCACTTGCGTGCAACCGCGTCCAACGGCTGAGCGCACCGGGCGCTGGGCCCGGCGCCGACGCCGGCGTCCTCGACTCATACAGTGTCGGCGTCGGCACCGACCTGTGTTACAACGCTCCGTGCCTGTGCCAACGATTCGGACGGCAACGCCCCGGCGCGCCGGAACGTATCGCGGCACGCACCAAATGAGCGAAGAACGGCCCGTTTTTCCGGCGAAGCACGCGTGCGCCGCCGTACGGCGCGGCGCCTCGGTACGGCGCTTGCCGTGTCAGATGGAAATTGTCGTAGTCCCGCCCTAGACTGTCGCGGAACCTACAGGTGATCGGATCGGCACGGACGCAACATGTTGCAAGGAACACCAACCCGGTGGACGGCGACAGAATATGCGAGCCTGCGCCCGGCCACTAGCGCCCGGAACCTAAATGCCCTTATGTCGAGAATTCATGAATGCGACGCGGTGACCTCGGAGATCTGATTGCGTTTCTGGCCGTGGCCGATGAGCGCAGTTTTACGAAGGCGGCGGCCAAACTCGCGACTTCGCAATCGGCGCTGAGTCACGTCATCCGGCGGCTCGAGGCGCGTCTGGGCGTGCGTCTGCTGACGCGCACGACGCGCAGCGTCGCACCGACCGAGGCCGGCGAGCGGCTCCTGGCGGAGCTGCGTCCGTCGTTCGAGGACATCAAGTCGAAGCTCTCCGCGCTGAGCGAGCTGCGCGAGAAACCGGGCGGTACGGTGCGCATCACGGCCACCGAGGATGCGGCCCGTACCCTGCTCTGGCCGGCCTTCGAGCGGTTGCTCGTGCAATATCCGGACATCCACGTCGAAGTGCTCGTCGAGCAGCGGCTGATCGACATCGTGGCGGAACGCCTAGACGCCGGCGTGCGCATCGGCGAGCAGGTGGCCCGCGACATGATCGCGGTACGGATCGGACCGGACATGCGCCTGGCGGTGTTCGGCTCCCCGGCCTATTTCGAGCGGCGACCGCCACCGAAGAGCCCGCGCGAGCTCGGTGACCACGAGTGCATCCGGGTCCGCCGTCCGGGCCGCGCGGATTTCTATCCCTGGGCGTTCGAGCGCAACGGCCGACCGCTCAAGGCGCGCATCGAGGGGAAGCTGGTCTTCAATTCAGTGCCGCTGGTGATCGCGGCCGCCGCCGCGGGATTCGGTCTGGCGATGCTGCCGGAGCACATGATCGAGGGTGAACTGCGCAGCGGACGGGTGGTTCGGGTGCTCGAGGAGTGGTGCCCGTCGTTTCCCGGGTATCACCTCTACTACCCGAGCCGCCGCCAGCAATCCCAGGCGTTCTCCCTGGTCATCGACGCGCTGCGCTGGAAGAGCGCACCCTGAGGGGCCCGAACTCCAGGGTCCCGGCCCCCGATCGCAGACCAGCCCGGCAGAGAGTGCAGGATATTGTGTCCGTATCGCATTGATTTATAGATGAATGATGATCCCGGGTCTGGTGACCGGTCGGACGGGCGGATCGTTCACGGCGGCGGGCCGCCGTGGCGTGCAACCTTTGGCACCGTTCCGTGTTCTACGGGGGACGCCGGGCCCGAAGACGCCCGCGCACCAGGTTTGGACCTCAGGGGAACTCATGACGGGTGATCCGCGTTCAGAGTCGGCGCCCGTCCGACGTCCCCGGCCCATTCGCAACGCCCCGGAATCCGTTGTCAGGAGTTCACCATGAGCCCAAAGCTCGCCGGAACGCTCGCGATCCTCGCCGCCTCGGTTGTCACCGGGCCGGCGTTCGCCACGCAATCGATCTACCACACCCGCCTGAACGCTCCCCCGGGCGGGACGCTGACGCTACACACCGACATCGGCTCGGTGTCGATCGTCGGGGGTAGCACCTCGCACGTGACGTTCGAAATGCAGGCAGAGGGCTCGGCGTCCTACCGGAAAGACCTGCACATCGTCGCCCGCACGACGGCCGACGGTGTGCGGATCTCGGTCCAGGGCGGTGCACACTCCTTCTTTGGCTGGTTCCCGTGGCTGCACTGGTTCGGGGCAACGCATAACCGCCTGCAGCTCAGCGTCGCCGTGCCGAGCGCCTATCGGCTGAAGCTGCGCACGTCGGGTGGCTCGATCCATGTGCGCGACATCCACGCCGCGGTCCGTGCGAGCAGTTCCGGGGGCGATGCCGACGTACAGAA
>JAKBCE010000338.1 GCA_021808195.1 Pseudomonadota bacterium | reverse complement strand
ACGCCCACCAGACGCAGCAGCCGGCCGTGCTCATCGACCCGTGCGGTGGCCCGGCTCATCACCCAGCGCCACTCACCGTTGCGATGGCGCATGCGGTGGGTGCTCTCGAAAATCGGGGTCTTGCCGTCGATGTGCTCGCGGATCGCCGCCTGCACCCGCGGCAGGTCGTCCGGGTGCACCAGATTGCTCCAGTCCGGTGAGCCGCGCAGATCCTCGTCGCGGTAGCCGAGCATCGCCTTCCAGCGCGGGGAGAAATACACCTCGTTGTTCTCGACGTCGAAGTCCCAGAGTCCGTCATTGGCGGCGGCCTGGGCGAGGGCATTGCGCTCCTCGAGCTTCGCGAGCCGCGCCTCCATCCGCACCCGCTCGAGCCCGGTGGCGAGGCTGGTGCCGATGAGCTTCATCAGCAGCTGCTGGCTGACGTCCCAGGCGCGCGGCAGGGTATTGGCCAGTCCGAGGAATCCCGCTGGCTTGCCCTGCACCCGCAGGGCCACGAGCAGTACTGAGCCCATGTACAGAGATGCGAAGCGCTGCGCTTCGGCGGTTTGCTCGCGCGGCGGCTTGGCGGTGTCGGGCAGCTGGGAGAGACGCAGGTGCTCGAGACGCCCATTCAGCCAGGGGAGGGTGTCGAGCGGAGTTTCCTCGAGACCCTCCGGGCGGCACTGAGCGAGCGCGGTACGCTCGAACTGCACCTCCTGGATCACCGTGTGCTCGGGGCGCAGCAGCGCCACGAACGCGCAATCGACGCCGGTCACCTCGCGCAGCAGTCCGAGGTTGCGCTGCAGGCTCGCATTCAGCGTGCCTTTGCGCATGTTCTGCAGTTCGACCGCGATTTGTGTACAGGTGACGTCGATTCCCAGTTTCGACGTCCGATCCTTCCACGCGTCGGACGCCAGGATGTCCGTGGAAGTGAAATCCGCTGGCCTGTCCGACGGGTGACTCGACATGAACCGGTAACCTCTAAGCCCGAACTGGCAGCCTACACCCGGGGTGTCCCGGGACGTGTGAACTGCCATCTGGCCTCGCGGGGCGATCGGACCTTTGGTCTTCTAACGCGTGGCAGCGGATTTTCGCACACCTGTTCAAGAACACAAGCTAACGTACTGTTCGGTCAAGGGTTGGGAACTTGACAAAATCTGCTCCGGACCGCTCCGGGCTGAGAACCGGCGCACGCTTTTGCGCGCCGCCGACGCGCTCAGCCGAGGGCCCGGCGCGCCGACTCGAAGGTGCGCTTCAGCTCCGCCGCCATCTCGGCCTGCAGGGCGGCTAGCCCCTCGGCATCGAGCGTGCGCGGCACGTGCCGCGGCGCACCGATGGCGATCGCGATGCGCGCGAACGGCTTGGGGATCACGAACCGGTCCCACTTGATGCGCCAGGCGCGCGAGGCCGCGTAGGCCATGGGCACGATCGGCCGGCCGGACATCTGCGCCAGCAGGATGGCCCCGGGCTTGAACTGGTAACGCGGTCCGCGCGGGCCGTCCGGCGTGATCGCCGGGGAGATGTTCTCTTTGACCAGGGCCTGATAATAGTCACGCAGCGCCCGCGCACCGGTGTGAGTCGAGGAGCCGCGGATCGCGTACGCTCCGAGGCGCTGCACCAGCATCGCGCCCAATTCCCCGTCGACCGACGGGCTGATCAGCCAGCCGGCCTTCAATCCCCGGGCGCGCTGCTCGAGCAGATACTTGCCGCAGAACAGCTGGTGCTGGTGCCAGTAGCACGGCAGCACCGAGGGCGCCTCGGCGAGCGCCGCGAGCAGATGCTCCTCGCCTTCGATGCGCACCACGCGGCACATGCCCCACCAGGAGCGGATCACGGCGAGGCCGAGCGGGATGGCGAGCCCGTACAGCGCGCGGCGCAGCGGCGTCATGCGTCGGTCCGAACGGGTGACCGTGCGGTAGAGCGAATTGCGCAGGCCGGGCTCGGTCATGCGAGAGGTGACTCCAATGGGATCGGCAGGGGCGCCGATGGGTATAATTGAGAGCTTACATGAGCACGACCGAGACAACCCAGCAGGGCCCGCCGGTGGCGGAGAAGTCCTTCGACATCGGCTCCACGGACGATTCCCTGGAACGCATGATCGAGCTGTTCGCCGCGCACGGGGACCTGTATCGGGTCTACGTCCCGGCGCGCAAGTCCTACACCTACGTGGTGCACCACCCGGATGACGTCAAGCGCATCCTGGTCACGAACCACCGCAATTACACCAAGGGCATCGGACTCGACCGGGTGAAGATCCTGCTCGGCAACGGGATCATGACCAGCGAGGGCGAGTTCTGGCGGCGCCAGCGCATGATGCTGCAGCCGCTGTTTCACCGGCGGGTCATCACCGAGTTCGCCGCACGGATCGCGGCGGCCAATGACGGGCTGCTCGAACGGTGGGCGGACGCGGCGCGCAGCGGCGAGCCGGTCAATCTCACCGATGAGATGAGCGAACTGACCCTGAACATCGTGCTGGAGGCGATCTTCGGCCGCGACCTTGAGCGCATGAGCGCCGAGCTCGGCGGCAACCCCTTCGAGG
>JAKBCE010000063.1:1713-13783 GCA_021808195.1 Pseudomonadota bacterium | reverse complement strand
TCACCAGCTCGCTGATGTATCACTTCGAGCGTGCCGCGTACGACGGCTCGCCGAACGACTTCCCGGTCATCACCACCTTCCACCACAGCTCGCAGTACGAGGGCGGGGAGGAAAACTTGCGCATGCACTTCAGCCACAACCACGTGGACGTGGGGGTGTACGGCTTTGCGCAGCAGGATCACGCCGACTTCAATCTCGCCTTCCCCGGCGGAAGTCCCGCGTCGCTTCAGGAGCTGCAGAATCCGACCGGTCAGCTGATCGACGCCTGGGTCCAGGATACGTACGACGTGTCGCACTGGGTGCATCTGTCGGCCGGCGTGCGCGAATCGCACTTCGCCGGGCTGGTCACCGAGAACGCCACCGACCCGCGCTATGGCATGACGGTGCGCCTGCCGGTGCTCAACTGGGTGCTGAGCGCGTTCTGGGGCAAGTACTACCAGGCGCCGCCGCTCGAGGCGCTCTCCGGCAACCTAGCCACCTACGCCTCGACGCAGTCGAGCCAGTTCCTGCCGCTGCATGGGGAGCGCGACAAGGAGCGCCAGTTCGGCGTGACCATTCCGGTGAAGGGGTGGACCATCGGGGCGGATTACTTCGTCACCCAGGCGCAGAACTTCTTCGACCACAACCCGATCGGCAGCTCCGACATCTACCTGCCGGTCACCGATCAGGGGGCGTTGATCCGTGGCACCGAGCTCACCGTGCGCTCACCGGCGTTCTGGCGCTACGGCCAGGTGCACCTGGCGTACTCGAACCAGACGGCGCAGTGCTTCGGCTCGATCAGCGGCGGGCTGCTCGTCTCCGGCACTGCCTGCGGCAATTACACCGCGCTCGATCACGATCAGCGCAACACGCTCAACGTCGGCTACAACCTCGATCTGCCCGAGCATTACTTCGTCGGCACGAACGTCTCGGTGAACTCCGGGCTCTCGAACGGCTTTGCTGGTCCGCCGAGCTACGAGCCGAGCCACCTGCCGAGCTACGCGATCATCGATCTGACCGTGGGACGGAACTTCAGTCGCAATCTTCAGGTATCGGTGACGGCGCTGAACCTCACCAACAAGCACCTGATGACCGACAACAGCCTCACCTTCGGCGGAGTGCACTGGAACAATCCGTTCCAGATCTACGCCCAGTTGCGCTACCAGTTCCACTACTGAAGAGCGCTCGCGCCGCCAGGGACGGCGGCGCACGCTCATGAGCGCCGGGCGAGCGACTCACGCCAGAGGACCTGCGCGGGGATGTCGCGCTCCACCGGCAAACTCATGCCGTAGCATAGATTGAGCAAGTGGTGCAGCGCGTGTGTGACGATCTGCTGCCACGGAATGAGCACCGTGGTGAGCGGCGGGACGGTGAGGGCGGTGAGATCGATTCCATCGTATCCCATCACCGAGAGGTCTCCCGGCACGCTCAGCCCCATCTGGCTCAAGCCGGCGAGCGCGCCGATCGCCATCTCGTCGTTGGCGCAGAAGAGCGCCGTGAACTTGCAGCCGCGCGCCAGCAGCGTCTGGGCGGCCGTCCGGCCGCTCTCCGGGGAGAAATCGCCTTGCTCGTACGGCACGCTCTCCGGGTCGATGCCTCGCTCGGCGAGTGCACTGCGGAATCCGCGCATGCGCTGCCGGTTGTCCGCCGAGTCCCTGGGGCCCTCGATGACGGCCAGGCGCCGGTGCCCCGAATCGCACAGTGCGTGCGCCACCGCCGCGCCAGCGGCTTCGTGATTGGGGGCGAAGCATTGCGCGCGAAATCGCGGCGTCCGTCGGTTCAGCAGCACGAAATTCGGCTGCAGCTCGGCAATGCGATCGATGTCGGCCGGCTTCAGGGCCGTACCCATGACGAGCAGGCCGTCGCAGCCGCGATCGGTCAGAAATTCCACGCCGTCGAGCGCGTCCTGCCGCTCGCTCTCCCGTGATTGACCGAAATCGACCACCATGTGCCGGCCGTAGCTGCGCAGCGTAGTGTAGATGGTATGCAGGATGGGCGTATAGAAGGCCCCGTGAACCAGAGGGGCAAAGACGCCGATGGTCTGGGATTGACCCTTCTGCAGCACTCGTGCGGCGTGCGAGGGCCGAAAGCGCAGCTCCGCGATGGCACGGCGGACGCGCATTGCGGTTTCGGCGGATACCGGGGCGCTGCCCACGATCACCCGTGAAACGGTGCCGACGCCGACGCCGGCGCGCTTTGCCACGTCCTTGATTGTTGCCATGCGGCTACGCTACCAGAACCCGGCGAAGATCGCTGCAGGCCGCCTCTGCGAGTCGCGCCGCTGCCCATCGGAACGGCAAAGCGTATCGCGCCGAGCCGCACCTCGTTCGCGTGCCGCAGGCGTGCACATACCGTGCGGGGACGGCGGCGAGGTGTGCGGCACGCGCGATTGGTGAAGACGGTGACAACGGAAAAACCCGCCGTTGCGCACACGCCCGGCGCCGCCACGGTGCAAGGTCGATCGGGATGTCCACGGCCCGGCTCGCAGCGGGCCAGAGGGCCCGGCCGCCCTGCGTGCGCCGCAGGACGGACCGCCACGCGCCGAGCGTGCGGCACGAGTACCGGACCGGCATCGGCGAGCCGCTTCCAGCGCCGCTCCACATCGCTCGTCGGCGGGATTCACGGACAGGAGTTTCGGTCGCTGCGCACCGGGCAATGAGGGTCGTCCGCTAGGGGCCCGAGGGCCCAGGAGACGCAGGCGCCACCACGGTGCTCACCGCCATACCGTGCGCCGCGGAATGCAAGTGCAGGCTCCGTGCGGTTTGTGGTGCCGCCGGTCCGTGACACCGGCCGATCGACTGTTGTGCGCGGTCACAGGCGTGTCCGGTGATTGACACGGACGAATGCGTCGGGTGAAACTAATCTTACGTGGAAACGTTTCCGAACTAAGTCTTACGGGGGGAAAGTATGAAGGGTCTTTCTGGGTGCGCCAGGCGTGCGCCCGTCTCGATCGCTGTGGCCGTGGCACTTGCTTGCGCCGCCGCGGCGCGCGCTGAAGCCGCCGTCGCTCATCCGCACCAGTCAGCTCAGGCGCCGAAGCACAGCACGACTGGCACCGCCGTCCCGAACGGCACGCTGCACGAAGTCGTGGTCACTGGCATTGTCGGCAGCATCGAGAACTCGTTGCGGGCGCAGAAGATGTCGAACGAGCTAGTGGAGGTGGTGTCCGCCGAGGACATCGGCAAGCTGCCTGATCCCAGCATTGCCGAAAGCCTTGCGCGCCTACCGGCCGTGATGGCGGAGCGCGGGGGCGATGGCTTCTCCGACCGGATCTCGATCCGCGGCCTGTCCTCGCAGTTCGTCGGCACGCTGGTGAACGGCAACGTTCAGGCGACCACCGGGGAGAACTGGGGGGTGAGCTTCAATCAGATTCCCGCCTCCCTGGTGAGCGGCGCCACGGTGTACCTCACCCCGAACGCCACGCTGATCGGCCAGGGACTCTCCGGCACCATCGACTTGCACACCCTCAATCCGCTTACTTACGGCAAGCGCCGCCTGACGCTGGCAGCCCACGGGGAATATCTGACTCACGGCAGTCTAAATCACGGGGTCGGGGTCGGTCGGGCGGGCGATCGGGTGAGCGCCACCTACATTGATCAGTTCTGGCACCACACGCTGGGACTGGCAATCGGCGTGGAGCACTCGGACACTCCGATTCAGGAGCAGACCTACCAGAACTGGTGGTGGAGCATCGACAACGGGCCGGCGGGGATCAATACCAACTGGGGCGGTCCGACCACCCAGGGCATGCCGGCCGGGGTGCTCGCCCAGGAAGGCATGCAGCTGCGTGCGAAATCCGAGCTTTGGACGCGCGATGCGGTGCTCGCGATCGCAGACTGGGCACCCTCGAGCGATTATCACTCGAAACTCGATCTCTTCTACTCGACGGTGGGCAAGAACCGTTACCTGAACGGACTGCAGTGGTCGAGCTCCCCGTACGACGGGGTCTCGTACGCGAACGTGGGCACGCAGGCCGGCTCGCCGTATCCGCTCGCCTCGAGCGGCACCGTGATGGGCTTGAAGCCGATCCTGCAGAACGAATACACGCACACCCGATACGACCTGATGTCCGTGAGCTGGAAGAATGTATTCCGGATGGCGGACCGGTGGACCGGGACGGCGAAGTTCGCCTACTCGCGCGCCACCGAGAGCCTGCACGACGCTTACGCGTTCTCGGGGCTTGTTCCGGGGAGCACGCTCAGCACCCAATTCAATCTCGGCAGCGGCTGGGGGTTCCCGAGCTTCTCACCCGGTACTTCGCTCGCCAATTCCGCCAATGTCGTTTTTACCGATCCGGACAACTACGGCTACAACGGCCGCGCAGAGTTTGACAGTCAGGTAGATCGCATCTACGCCGCCCGGCTTGAGATGATGCATCCGCTGGGTTGGATTTTCGATGACGCACGGTTCGGGTTTTACTACGGAGATCGGAAAAAAACGAAGAACGCCAACGTCAACTTCGCGTTTTTGAATGGCAACGGTTCGGCGAGCGGCTCGTATGTGAATACCTACAGTGCACCGATCGGCACCGGTTCGCAGCTGCCACCGACCTCACTTGCGTACGGCGGCGTCGGTGCCATCGTCAATTACAACGTGCTGGGCGCTCTCGCCTCGCAGTTCTATCTGGTGCCGGCGAATCAGCAGAACGACTGGAGCCGCAACTACAGCGTGCAGCTGAAGACTCCGACGGTGTATGCGATGTTTGACATCGACACACGTGTGTTCGGCGTGCATCTGCGCGGCAACGCCGGGGCACAGCTGGTGCGCACCGAGCAGTCCTCGCAAGCGTTGCAGACGACCGGTAATGCCGTGGCCGGCTCGCTACTCGGTGGGGCGACCTACAATACCTTCCTGCCCAGCCTGAACTTGGTGGCGCATCTGCCTGACGAAAACTACCTTCGCCTTGGCGTGGCGAAGGAAATGGTTTACGGGCTGATCGATGACCTGCGGGCCTCGGCGTCCGCCTCGGTCGGGCGTATCACGAATGGCCCTGCGGCCGGGCAGGCGTTGTGGTCGGGCAGTGGCGGCAATCCGCAGCTGCGCCCGTATCTTGCCGACGCCATCGATCTGTCGTGGAGCAAGTACTTCGGGCGCTCGACTTACCTGGAGCTCGACGGCTTCGACAAGAAGTTGCTCAATTACATCTACGACAAGACCGTCCTCAACTACAATTTCTCCGGATTCACCAATAACAACCCGTCGCTTACTCCGAGCAGCAACTATGGCTCGTTCACGCAGCCGGAAAACGGCACCGGCGGGAAGATCTATGGAGGCACGATTTCGGGCGGCATCGATTTCGGTCAGCTGACTCACTGGATTCGCGGTCTTGGCGTTCAGGGTAACGTGACCCGCGTTAACAGCAGCATCCCCACGAGCACGATCTCGCAGATCCCGGGGGCGCCCCAGAGCCTGCCGGGTTTGTCGCGAACTTCCGGTAGCCTCACGCTGTATTACGAGCGCGGTGGATTTTCGGCACGGTTGGCTGAGATCTATCGCTCGGCCTACACCGGCTCGGCGGTAGCGCTGTTCGATCAGATTGGCTACACGCGGGTGCTCGCGTACAAAGAGGCGGACTTCCAGGCGAATTACGCGTTCGACTCGGGCGCGGCGAAGGGTCTGACGGTGCTGCTCGATGTCAGCAACCTCACTAACGCGCCGTATCGCACGGAGCAGGTCTCCGGGCTGCCGAACGGGGTGAGCGTGAAGATGCCGCTGGAGTACGATACCTGGGGCCGCACGATCTCGGTCGGGTTCCGTTACCAGCTGTGGTGAAAGCGGGATGCTCCCGGCGCAACCCGCCGGGAGTAATCCGTTAGGATCGCGCGGCGTGGCGCCCCCTCGCGCGCCGCGCGATCCAGTTTTGGAGCGGACCTCGGCGCGGTCAGACGCGCCGGTGAGTGGCGACGTACGGTGTCTGATGAAGAGGGGCATCTCGATGCTTCGAATGAATAAATTTTGCCCTGTCCCGAGGGTGATGGCCCCGGCAACCCGCGCGCACAATGGCGCGGTGAGACGAGCCGAGCGTGTGGCGCGGTTCGTTGCGGGGCTGTTCTGCGTGGTGGCGCACGCGGCGGCGGCTCGCCCGGGCGTGGTGGCAGTGACGGTGACCACTCGGGCTGGCCATCGGTGGCTGCAATCCGCCCCGGCGTTGCGCTGGCATGCCATGGCGGCGAGCCGGCGCACGGTGTGGATCGACGATGCGCTCCGGTATCAGCGGGTTGTGGGTTTCGGGGCCGCGTGGACCGATTCCGCGGCGTACCTGCTGAATGAAGTGGCGCGGCCGAGCGCGCGAGTGGCGGCACTGCGCGAGCTGTTTACGCGCAAGGACGGTGGTATCGGCCTTTCGTTCATGCGCGTGCCGATGGGTGCTTCTGATCTGGCGCGCACGCGCTACAGCTACGACGATCGGCCGCCGGGGCAGAGCGATCCCACACTTGCGCATTTCTCAGTCGCCCACGACCAGCGCGACATCATTCCGTTGATCCGGGCCGCACGGCGCCTGAATCCGCAGCTGCGCCTGGTGGCGACGCCCTGGAGTCCTCCGGGGTGGATGAAGACGAGCGGCAGCATGATCGGCGGGACCGTGCTGCCGCAATACGCTCACGCCTTCGCTGCGTACCTGGTGAAGTTCCTGCTCGCCTACCGGCGGGCAGGCATCACGGTGCAATATCTGACGCTGCAGAACGAGCCGCGGTACTCGCCGAAGAATTATCCCGGCATGCGCATGAGCGCGCGCGAGCAGCGCCGTCTGCTTGTGCAGGACGTGCTCCCGGCGCTGGGTGCGGCGCATCTCAGCACTCGCGTGCTGCTCTACGATCACAACTGGGACCATCCGGAATATCCGGACACGGTGCTCGCATCGCCCGTGGTTGCCGATTCTCCGCTCGTCGCGGGCATTGCTTGGCACGGTTACGGCGGCACGCCCGGGGTGCAGTCGCTGCTGGCGGCGAAGTACCCGCGGCTCGGGCAATACGAGACCGAGGCCAGCGGCGGCACCTGGGTGCACGATCAAGTGCGCAGCGATTTCGAGGGGATCATCGAAGTATTGCGCAATCAGGGGCGCGCCTACGTGAAGTGGAGTCTGGCGCTCGACCAGCACCTGGGGCCACACGATGGCGGCTGCGGGACCTGCACGCCGTTGGTCACGGTCGATACGCGTACTGGCGCCGTGCACCGCGATGTCGAGTACGCGACGCTCGGACAGTTCAGCCGGTTCATCCTGCCCGGGGCGCAGCGCGTGTACTCCAGCGATCCGGCCGGAATCGAATCGGTCGCATTCGTTGATCCTGACGGGACTCACGTGCTGGTGGCCTACAACGATACCGAGCGCCGCAACGCATTCCAGGTCGAGTGGGGCGCGCGCGAGTTCCGCTATGTCCTGCCCGCCTACAGCGCAGCGACGTTCACCTGGTCGGGCACGGCGCGGGGAACCAGTGCGCTCGCTGCGCAGGGCTATCAGAGCGCGGGCAGCCTCGTGGCGAGCGGGGGAGCGGATCGACCGGCGAACCTGTACAGCTGGGGCGTGGTCACGCAGGAACACCGTGGCGCGCGCGGGGGCTATGCGTTGGAGCACGCGGTCGACGGCGACTGGGCGCGCTTTCCGATGTTGAATTTTGGTACGTCAGTGCATCGGATCGCTGCGCGCGTGGCCTGTGGCCGGCGCGCGTGCGGCACGCTTGAGTTCCGGATTGATTCCCTGCATGGGCGGCTGATCGCGCGTCTGTCTATCTCGGGTACGGGGAGTTGGCAGAGCTTCCGCAGCGTCACCGGGCGCGTGCGCGGGGTGCGCGGGACACACCAGCTGTATATCGTTTGGCGTGGTGCGCCGGGCGGGCGGCTCGCCAGTCTGCTGTCGTTCCACTTTGGACCACGCACGCGTGCGCATCAGTGACCGGCGGCGGCGCGCCGGATCACCACAACGCCGCCACGATCGCCGCAGTGAACACCAGCAGAATCGATCCGGCGATCTTCACGCTGCGCGGGGTCTTGGCGTGTGCGATGGGTGCGGTGACTGGGGCGGACGGCAACGTCAGGCTTCCCACCGCGAGCGCGGCGAGCGAGACGGCGAAGCAGAGCCCGGCAACGTTGAGGAACTGTACGTGGGCGATGCCCAGGATGGCGAGGGCGTAGAGCATTGCGCCGAGGATGGTTCCGGCGAGAAGACCGGCAAACGCGCCGCGCGCATTGGCGCGGGGCCAGAGCACTCCGGCCAGGAACACCGCGGCGACCGGCGGGGTGAAGTAGGCGAGCACGGCCTGCAGGTACTGCCAGAGCGAGGGGAAGCGGGCGATCTGCGGCACACAGGCGGCCGAAACCAGCATGGCGAGTGCGGTGGCGATGCGCGCAACGCGCACCGTGCTGCGTTCATCGAGCTGCGGGCGGGCGCGGCGGATGAAGTCGATGGACAACACCGTGGCGGCGCTATTGTAGGTCGCCGACAGCGAGGCCATCAGTGCACCGAGGAAGGCCGCCAGGAATACCCCGAGCATCCCGGGCGGCAGGAGCGTCAGGGCCAGGCGGATGTAGACGTCATCGTCGCGATGCAGGTGGGCGAACAGGGCCCGGGCGGCCAGCCCCGGGGCGACGATGAGCACCAGCGAGGTGAGCTTCAGTGCCCCGGTGAGCAGCGCTCCGCGCTGCCCGTCGGCCACCGAGCGGGCGGCGAGCGTGCGCTGCACGATCGACTGATTGGTGCACCAGTAATAGAGCGCGAGCACTGGCATCCCGAAGACCAGGCCCGTCCAGGGCATGTATGGGTTGCTCGCCGGCAATACCAGGTGCAGGTGCTGCGCCGGATTGGCGGCAAGTACCGCGTGCCAGCCGCCGGCGGCGTGGATCGCGAAGCCTGCGAGCAGGCTTGCCGTCCCGATCATGACCACGCCCTGCAGCGCCTGGGTGCGCATCACTGCGCGCAGCCCGCCGGTGAGGGCGTACAGCGCGGCGAACAGCGCCAGCGGTGGTACCGCGGCGATGAACGGCAGACGCGGCAGCAGCGCATGTACCACCAGCGCGGCGCAGTAGAGCGCGCCGGCGGCATCGAGCAGGATATAGAGCAGGATCGAGAGCCCCGCGAGCCAGATCCGTGCCCGGCGGTCGAAGCGCCGCTCGAAGTACTCCGGCACGGTGTAGATGCGCTCGGCGAGCAGCAGCGGCAGCAGCCACAGGGCGAACACGACCAGCGTGACGGTGGCCACCCAGTCGTAGTTGTAGACCGAGATGCCGAGCGCGAATGCCGACCCGGTGATACCGATCAGGGCGCTCGGGGAGACGTTCGAGCCGATCACCGCCAGGCCGATCACCGGCCAGGAGGCCCGCTGCGAGGCAAGGAAGAACTCGTTGCTCGAGACGCTCCGGCGCGAGCCTCTGAGGCCGATCACGAGTACGCAGGCAAGGTATGCCGCAACGACAGCCCCATCGATGAATCTCAACGTCAACAGCCCCGCGGTGCGCACCGGAGCGGCACGCGACCCGCCCAGTGAATAACATCCACCATTCAGTTGTCGAGTCTGCGGCCGCGCAAAGCACTCGTCGATTGACAGTACCGGCGCCGTGCAGGATACTCAAGTCGGACTGGAAACGATTCCAGCTCAGCTGGGTCACTCTGTGCGCCCGGCCCCAGAAAGGTCCTGCGGTGCGCGCCGCCCGACCGGTCGTCCGGCGCGAGAGCGCCGCTGGCGTCCATACCGGGGGGAAATCCGCGAGCAGTGCGCCGCGCCGCGCCGCTCGAATCGATCGAGGTCCCGTGCGCTGGGATTCTCCGGAGTTCAAACAGTGATGCATCGAATCAGGGGATCCTTTGTGCCCGCAGCGCTCATGCTGGGGCTGCTCGGCGTGCATGGAGCGTGGGCGGGTAACGCGCGCCCGTGGCTGAACCGGAAACTCTCGCCCGATGAGCGCGCTGCGCTCGCAGTGCGTGCCATGACGCAGAAGGAGAAGCTGCGTCTGGTGTACGGCTACTTCGGCTCGGTCATGCCGGGCACCCATTACGTGCCGCCGCGCGCCGTGCGCATGGGCTCGGCGGGCTACGTGCCGGGCGTGCCGCGGCTCGGGATCCCGCCGCAGTGGGAGAGCGATGCCGGCCTCGGTGTGGCGACCCAGCGCGCCTCGAGCGACGTGTTCCGCGAGCGCACCTCGCTGCCCTCGGGGCTTGCGACCGCAGCGACCTGGAACCCGCAGCTCGCCGAGCGCGGCGGGGCGATGATCGGCGCCGAGGCGCGCGCCTCGGGGTTCAACGTGCTGCTCGGGCCGGGCGCGGACCTGGTCCGCGAAGTGCGTGGCGGACGGGATTTCGAGTACGTGAGCGAGGACCCGCTGCTCACCGGGGTGATCGCCGGCGCGGAGATCCGCGGCATCCAGTCCCAGCACGTGATCGCGGTGCTGAAGCACTTCGCCATGAACGACCAGGAGACCGGTCGCATGGTGTACGACGCGCGCATCGGGCGCGCCGCGGCGCGCGAGTCGGACCTGCTCGGCTTCGAACTCGCCATCGAGCACGGCCATCCGGGGGCGCTGATGTGCGCCTACAACCGCACGCGCGGGCATTACAACTGCGAGAACTCCTGGCTGCTGCGCCACGTGCTCGACGGTGACTGGGGCTTCCGCGGCTACGTCATGAGCGACTGGGGCGCCACGCACAGCACGGTGCGCTCGGCGCTCGCCGGGCTCGATCAGGACTCGGCGTCCAGTGTGTTCGATCACCGTCCGTACTACGGGCCGGCGCTCGCGCAGGCGGTGAAGGACGGCCGGGTGCCCGAGCGGGTGCTCGATGAGATGGACCTGCGCATCCTGCGCTCGATGTTCGCCGTCGGGGTCGTGGATCATCCGATCAAGCGTCAGGCGCACATCAATTTCGCGGCCGACAAGGCGGTGGCCGAGGCCGACGAGGAACAGGGCATCGTGCTGCTGAAGAATGCCGGGGCGGTGCTGCCGCTCTCGAGCACGGTGCACCGGATCGCGGTCATCGGCGGTTACGCCGACCGCGGCGTGATCGACGGCGGTGGTTCGTCCACGGTGTTCCCGGTCGGCGGCAGCGCCGTGCGTGGGCTCGGGCCGAAGGACTTCCCGGGCCCGGAGGTCTATCTGCCTTCGGCGCCGCTCGGCGCGATGATGGGGGAGGCGCCGCAGGCGCGCTTCCGTTACGCCTCGGGACGCAACCTCACCCATGCGGTGCAGGTGGCGAAGTGGGCCAACCGGGTCGTGGTGTTCGTGACGCAGTGGGCGGCCGAGAGCATCGACGTGCCGCTGGATCTGCGCACACAGAACCGGCTGGTGGCGGCCGTGGCGCGTGCCAATCCCCACACCGTGGTGGTGATCGAGAGCGGCGGACCGGTCCTGATGCCGTGGCTCGGCCAGGTGGCCGGCGTGCTCGAGACCTGGTTCCCCGGCACCGGCGGTGGCACGTCGATCGCCCGGGTGCTGTTCGGTACGGTGGATCCCTCCGGGCACCTGCCGGTGAGCTTCCCGGCCTCGACCGCCGAACTCGCGTTCCCGAAGCTGCCGGGTGCGGGCCTGCCGCCGGGCAAGCCGTTCAGCATCGACTACGGCCGCCAGGGCGCAGCGGTCGGCTACCGCTGGTATGAGCTGAAGCATCGCAAGCCGCTGTTCCCGTTCGGCTTCGGGCTGTCGTACACGCGCTTTGCCTACCAGGGGCTGCAGGCATCGCTCGTGCACGGTCGTCTGGTGGTGCACTTCACGGTGCGCAACATCGGTGGGCGCGTGGGGGCCGCGGTGCCGCAGGTGTACGTCGCGCCTGCCGACGGCTCGGTGCCGCGCCGGCTCGCTGGCTGGCGCAAGGTGCGCCTCGCCCCCGGGGCCGAGCGCACGCTCACGGTGACCGTCGATCCGCGGCTGCTCGCCGAGTTCCACACCAAGTCCCAGCGCTGGGTCCGTGCGGCCGGATCGTACGCGCTGTCGCTCGGGGATTGCGCCGAGCACCTGGTGCACACGGTCCGTATCCACCTGCCCGCCTGGCAGCACTCGGCCCGCTGGCCGGTCGGCTACCGCAGCGCGGCGGTCCCGCTCCGCGCGCCCTGATCCCCCCGGGGCGCATCCCGCCTGCCGGGGCCGCGTATCGCGGCCCCGGCAGGGTCCG
>JAKBCE010000063.1:0-1703 GCA_021808195.1 Pseudomonadota bacterium | reverse complement strand
GGCCCCTCGAACGGTGTGCTGCGGCGCGGGAGGCTGGAGGCTGACCGGCGCGTGCCGCGGGCCGGGCGCAGATGTTGCTTCCTGTGACTTGGGACACACCCGAGGGGCGCCTCGGATCGGATGATCATCCTCGGCTGAGGCTGATGCGAGCCGGGAAAAGATGTCGTGGTGATCGCGCTCGTCGTACCCACGTTGTACCTTCTGGCTGGCGCGATCGTCGGCGCGATGCTGCACGTTCTGGCGGCTGCGGCGGCGCGCCGGACGGACCGTTCGGCCCTGCTGGCGTTCGCGGGCATGGCCCTGTTCGCCGCGCTCGCCGCAATCTTCAGCGCCCAGAGCCTGCAGGCCGTGACGGTCGCGCAGTTCCTGCGCGCCCTGAAACTGAATCTCGATTGCATCATCGTGGCGACGGGATGCGTCGCGGCATTCGTGGCGCTTTACGTTGGACATCATGGGTGGCGGGCGCGTGCACTGCTCGGGGCCTGCGCGGCCGGCTGCGCGGCTCTGATCGTCGCCAACGAGGTGTTGCCGTACGGCATCCAGTATCGGCGCTTCAGCGGACTCACTGCGCTCAGGCTGCCCTGGGGCGAGACCGTCACGCGCGGCGTCGGCCAGAGCGGACTGCCGGCGTTCCTCGGGGTGCTGTTGCTCTACGGGGTGATGATTTACGCGACCTGGGCGCTGTGGGGGCATTACCGGCGCACCCGCGAGCCGGGCGCGCGGTGGCTGTTCATCGCCCAGGTGTGCTTCCTGCCGCTGGCGGTGTTCGGGCTGCTGGTACGCCTGGCGGTCGTGCACGGCTTCGAGCCCGGCCCGCTCGGGTTCCTGCTGGTGGTCGCGGCGATGAGTGCGACGGTCATGTGGGAGACGCAGCATGCGCTGCGGCTCTCCGAGCAGCGCTTCCGGGTGCTGTTCGAGCGTGCCCCGGCGGCGATGGTGGCGATCGACGCGGCCAGCGGTCACATCGTGCAGGCGAACGCCGTGGCCTGTGCGCTGAGCGGTTACGAGGCGGGTGAGCTGATCGGCAAGGCGGTCGGGGAGTTGAGCGAGGCGACCCAGTCGTCGCAGACGCTCGAGCGGTTTGCGGCGCTGCGCGCCGGGACCTGCGAGGAGCAGCGCCTGGAGTGGATCCTGCGCGACAGAAGCGGCGAGCCGCATGTCACCGATTGCTCAGTGACGGTGCAGCGGGATGCCGGCGGCCGGGTGGCTACACTGATTGCCTGTCTGATCGACGTCACCGAGCGCAAGCGCATGGAATCGGCCTTGCAGCGCGAGAGCGGCAAGAACCTTGCGCTGCTGCGCAATTCGAGCGACGGCGTGCACATCCTCACGCCCGAGGGGCACGTGATCGAGGCGAGCGACTCGTTCTGCGAGATGCTCGGTTACCCGCGCGAGCAGGTGATCGGCATGCACGTGTCGCAGTGGGATGCGCTGTTCACGCCCGAGCAGCTCGTGGCGATCCTGCATGACCGCTTCGGTGAGCCGCGTCGCACGGTGCTCGAGACCCGGCACCGGCGCCGCGACGGCTCGGTCATCGAGGTCGAAGTCAGCTCCGTGGCGCTGCGCCTCGGCGACACGCCGGTGCTGTTCAATTCTTCGCGCGACATCACCGCGCGCAAGCACGCCGAGACGCGCCTGCGCGAGAGCGAAATACGTCTGCGCACCCTGATCGAGCAGTCGCCCGTCGGCATCTCCTTCAGCCG
>JAKBCE010000337.1 GCA_021808195.1 Pseudomonadota bacterium | reverse complement strand
GATTCTCACACCGCATCTGAAGCTCGAGACGCGGCTCGGCAATGGAACGGCGACGGCGCAGGGAACCACGCCTCAGAACGATCCGGGCAGTAGCATCGGACTGACCTACCAGGTGCGCTACTGACGGGTGCGGGCCGGGAAGTGCCGCGGCGCTCGGCAGCTCGCGCGATCCGCGCGCCGCGGTCGGTCCTGCGAAGGGGCTCAGGTCCTCACGCGCGCCATGTGCCAGAGTTCAAGATCGCGCTTCAGCGCGGCCACGTCCGTCTGACCCGTCGGGGTGAAGTACACGGTCCTCGACGTCCCCGGCAGCAGCTCGAAGTAGTTGTCGCTGAAGTGTCCGTCGAGCGCGTTCGTCTCGAGGCAGAGCGTCTTGACCAGGACCGGGCATCGCACGGTGAGCGCGAGGCAGGCCGGCTGCGCCGCGACACTGATCTGCACGGCTGCGGCGGGCAGCGCGAGGTCCTTGACGGGGCGGAAGTAGAGGACCTGTTCGGCGCATGTCGCGCCCTGGCACTGCACGGTGCACTGCAGCAGAACCGCATCAGCGGCGTATCCGGCGAGCCAGGTGCTCGCCGGATACGCGCCGATCGGGGTACTGCTGTTGGCCGCGAGGTGCACCGGCTGCGTGTGTGTGCGCAGCGCGGTGCCGCGAAAGTCGATCAGCCGCAGCGTGAGCGTTCCCTCCACGGCCGCGAGCGTGTCGTTCACCCCGTGCACCAAGATTCGGTCATCTTCGAGCCATGCGCTGAGCAGCACCGGCGCGAATGCCCGGCGTGCGAAGTACTGCAGCGCCTTCCAGCGGCCGTAGACATCGATGCTGCTCCAGGACGCCGCCGGCCAGCAATCGTTGATCTGCCAGTACAGCGAGCCCATGCAATACGGCCTGCGCACCCGGTGAGCTTCCATCGCCGTGCGGACGCCCTCGGCCTGCAGGACCTGACTCACGTAGAGAAAAGCCGGGAAGGACTGCGGCTGCGGATAGTCCCGGGCCATGTATTCGAGGATCGTCTCGTTGCCGATGGCCGAGCGCTGATGGGCCTGCACGACCTCGGAGAGCACCGCGCGGTCTTGTGGCTCGGTGAAGGCGCGCACCGTACGCAAGGCGGGAAATGACTGAAAGCCGTATTCGCTCATGAATCGGCCGATCGCGGTGCGGTAGGTCGAAAACGGCAGTTTGCCCCACCACACCCCCCAATAATGGATGTCGCCCGACTGGCGCGCTGCGCTCAGGTCGGCGTGCGTGAGCGCCTCGGCACCGTCCCACGCGGCCAGCGGCGAGGACGGCCAGTAGAAGCGGCCCGGATCGTGCTCGGCGATGACCCGGGGGAGAAGGTCATGGAAGATCGCGCGGTAGGCCTGCCACAGCGTCTCGCGCTGCTCGGCCGAGTAGCGCTCCTTCCAGCCCCAGCCGGCGCCCGGCACGTCGTGCCGCCAGGCGACGTCGATCTCATTGTTGCCCGCCCAGAGCGCGAGGCAGGGGTGGTTGCGCAGCCGCTTGACGTTGTCGATCGCCTCGGCACGCACGTTCCGAAGGAATGCCTCATCGCCTGGGTACATGGCGCAGGCGAACATGAAGTCCTGCCAGACGAGTATGCCGTGTGCATCGCAGAGGTCGTAGAAATCGTCCTCCTCGTAAATCCCGCCACCCCAGATGCGCAACATGTTCATGTGGGCCGCCGCGGCCGATTGCACGATGTGCGCGCGAGTGGTGTGCGAGACGCGTGAGGGAAAGCTGTCGCAAGGGATGTAGTTGGCGCCCTTGATGAACACCGGCACGCCGTTGAGCTCGACCTGAAAGCCCGTGCCCTCGGCATCCGGCGGCTGCAGGATGCGGATGCGGCGCAGGCCGGTTTTCACGCCGCGACGGTCCTGCCACGGCCCGAACCTGACCGCGGCGGTGAATTCGTACACGAACGGCTCGCCGAGGCCGTTGCTCCACCACAGACGCGGATGGCGGATGCGGCAGCGCACCGTGCAGCGCTGCTCTCCGGCGCGCAGCGCGACGCGGGAGCGCGCGCCGACGTGCGCATCCGTCGGACTCGTGAGCGTCAGTTCAGCCTCGCCGGCGGCGCTCGCCACGATCTGAAGCTCGATGGCGAGCGTCGCCTCGTCGTCATTGAGACTGTCCACCGCCACGCGCAGCGCCTCGATCCGCAGGCCGCTCCAGGCGTGCACGCGCACCGGCCGCCAGATGCCGCTCGTGACCAGACGCGGACCCCAGTCCCAGCCGTAGTGATAGGGGGCCTTGCGCGTCAACATGCTGATCTTGCGCTCACCGAGCCCGCCGACCTCGCTCCAGTCGACGACCGCCGGGGGGTTGAAGCCGAGAGCCGCGAGGCGCGCAAGTCCGGCCTGCACCGGTGATTTGAGCAGCACCCGCAGTGCGTTGCCGCCGCTGCGCACATGTGCCTTGAGCGGGACCCGCCAGCGGCGGAACATGTTGTCCGCGGCGAGCAGTGGGACGCCGTTCAGCGAGACCTCGGCGTAGGTATCGAGCCCGTCGAACACCAGATCGATGTGCTCATGGGCGAGCACGGACGCATCGAGCTGCACCT
>JAKBCE010000336.1 GCA_021808195.1 Pseudomonadota bacterium | reverse complement strand
GCGCACACAGGAGACCAGGAGCACGCCAAGGGCCTCCCCTGGGCGCGCGATGGGCAGTGTGAGCAGCAGGCGCACGCAATCGACCCACTGCGTCCGTCGGCTAAGGTCCGACAACGCGCGCAACCGGTCGCTCAACCGTTCATCGGCACCGAGGTCTTCGCCGCAAGACCACCAGATGTTGCCGGATCGGTCGAGAAACGCGATGGTTCTGGCCGAAACACGCTGCGTCACGCAGTGAGCGTAGTGCTCGAACCGCTGCGCGGCGAGCGGCATTGGCGTCCCAGCGCGTCGCGGCGGTTCACGAGTCGACGGATGCATCATGGTCCATGACTCCGGTGCTGCTGCGAGGTGCCCGCAGTCGCGCGCGCCTCGCCGTGTCAGACCAAGCCGAGCTTTCGCGCCTCGAGGGCCGCCTCGGCGCGCGAGGAGAGCTTGCGCTTGCGGTAGATGTTCTTCAGATGGCTGCCGACCGTATGCGCACTGATGTGCAGCGCATCGGCGACCTGCGTGATCTGCAGACCTTTGGCGATCAGCGACAACACGGCGCGTTCCCGGCTGGAGAGACGCATCGAGCGGCTCTCGTCGAGCTCGGCGTCGACGGCGGGGGCTTCGAAGGTTGCGATCATGTCCTCGAAATGCCGCAGCAGGCGGCGCGCGACTGCCGGAACGAGTGGCGGCACACCGCGCAGCGTGAGGTCCAGCTGCGAAACCAGTGCCTCATCGGACTGACCGTGCAAAAGATACCCGTGCGCGCCGGCGGCGAGCGCCGCCATGACATGTGCGTCATCCTCGGTGACGACCACGGAGACTGCGAGCGGGTCGTGGCTCATGATTCGGCGCACGACTTCGATGCCAGAGCTGGCCGGCAGACAGATGTCGACCAGCGCCAGATCGATCAGCGTAGAGGGCAGCATGCGCACGGCTTCATCCAGACTCTGCGCGACGTGCATGGGTGTTCTGGGACACACCCGGCCGATCAGCGCACGCAACCTGGCCTGACGGTCGGCCCGATCAGCCACGATGAGCGCGCCCCGCAGGGTCCCGTCGCCCTGCGCGGGGCGTTTTGCCGGCTCGCCGTCGGCCGCGGATCGCTCCCTGTGGGTTTCCGAGTCGCCCATTGAATCCTCTGACTGTTCCTCTGTCCGGTGGCGCGCGTACGGGTCATTTCGGTGCGCGCCGCAGCGCCGGACAGAGTTCCCGCCTGGTACATCGATCACTTGGCGCCGGGCCGCAGCTCTCGCTCCTTGGCGACTGCAGCCGAAACCGCCCGAGACTCCACGGGGACGGCCGCCGGGGTTATTGTCGCGCGCCCGGGCCGCGGAGGTATCCCCAGAACAAGTGATTTGGAGCGGGACGACCGCTTCGGTCATGATGATGCGCGCCCCGGGACGCAAAGCGCCCACGCAGCGGGGCAGTGCGCGCTAGATTATGTCGTGCGCCCGCACCTGAGCGGGGCGCACGGGTATCGATGACCGTGAGGCACGCGGAACGATGATCGAGCTGTACTACTGGCCGACCCCGAATGGGCACAAGATCACCATGTTCCTCGAAGAGAGCGGCCTGGCGTATCGGATCGTGCCGGTGAACCTCAGCGCAGGGGAGCAGTTCAGCCCCGAATTTCTCGCCATCTCACCGAATAACCGCATGCCGGCCATCGTCGATCACGCCCCGGCCGACGCCGGGCCTGCGCTGCCCGTGTTCGAATCCGGCGCGATCCTGTGGTACCTGGCCAACAAGAGCGGACAACTGCTGCCCACTGACCTGCGCGGGCAGACCGAGGCGCTGCAATGGCTCTTCTGGCAGGCCGCCGGCCTCGGGCCGAGCGTCAGTCAGCGCCTGCACTTCGCTCAGTACGCGCCGGAGCGTCTGCCGTACGCAATCGATCGGTTCACCCGGGAAACCGAGCGTCTGTACGGCGTACTGGACCAGCGGCTCGCCGATCGTCCCTACATCGCCGGTGAGCTCTACACCGTGGCGGACATCGCCGTCTATCCGTGGGTCGTGCCGCAGGAGCGACAGCGGCAGGACCTCAACGCGTTTGTGCACGTGAAGCGCTGGTTCACCGCCATTGCAGCTCGGCCGGCAACCGTGCGCGCCTACGCGTGCGCCCCGCAATTCAGCGCCCACCGGGCGCTCAGTTAAGGTCAACGCCCGGGACGGGTGCGACGAGGCGCCTCTGCCCGCCTATTGCGACCAGCGCATCAGCACCGCCGCCAGCCGCCGCGCCCGCGGGCCATACGGCGGGCGCAATGCGCCGGCGAGTTGCAGCTTCGCATCGAGGACCGCGCGCTCATGGGAGAACGCACGGATTCCCCACTCGCCGTGGTAGCTGCCGATCCCCGAGTGATTGACGCCGCCGAACGGCAACCGATGCTGCAAAAACTGCATGGCGACCTGATTGATGCAACTGCCGCCGGCACTGGTGCGCTGCAGGATGCGGTGCACGCTGGCGCGATTTCGGCTCCACACATACAGCGCCAGTGGCTTCGGCGCGGCGTTGATGCGCTCGATCACCTCCTCGTCGTGCTCGTAGCGGATGATCGGCAGCAGCGGGCCGAAGATC
>JAKBCE010000335.1 GCA_021808195.1 Pseudomonadota bacterium | reverse complement strand
CCGCCTGACACGCCGCGGCGAGGTGTGGCATGTCGAAGCGGCACGCGGCACGGTGGCGGCGCAGACCGTCATCGTCGCGACCGATGCCTATACCGACCGGACGTTCGATAACCTGCGACGCACGGTAGTTGCCGTGCCGTCCATACAGGTGGCGACCGCGCCGCTGTCGCCGCAATTGCGGGCGAAGATCCTGCCGGGCGGACAATCCGTATCCGACACGCAGCGCATCCTGCGCTATTACCGACTCGATGCGGCCGGGCGGTTCGTGCTCGGCACGCGCGGGCAGTTTGCCGACATCCCAATCCCGGCGGCGACGCCGATCCACGAAACGGCGATGGCCGAGCTGTATCCCGAGCTCTCCGGCGTTGCGATCGAATACCGCTGGGGAGGATTCGTGGCGATGACCCGGGACGGGGTGCCGCACCTGCATGAGCCTGAGCCCGGATTGCTCGCAGGGCTGGGCTACAACGGCCGGGGTGTCGCCATGGCGACGACGCTCGGCCGGGTCCTGGGGCGCCGCGCGCTGGGTGAGCCGGCTGCGAGTCTCGGCTTCCCGCTCACGCCGGTGCAGCCGATCCGCCTGCACAGCCTGAGCCGTGTGGCAGCCCGCGCGACCATCCGCTACCTGCAGACCCGTGATGCGCTCGACCGGGTGCTGCGGCGCTCATCGGGAGCACCGGCATGAGTCCTGCCGAGATCGTGCTGCTCGCGGTGATCGGGGTCCTGAGCACCGGATTCTTCGCCCAGTGGGTGGTGATTGCCCGCCGTCGCGAGCTGCGCGAGCGGCCCACCTGGTCGGACCTCGGCATCGGGTTTGTCACGAACTTCGGGGATGCGCTCGGCATCGGCTCGTACGCCACCACCACGGCGCTGTACAAGTTTCGCGGCCGGCCGCGAGATGAGCTCATCCCGGGGACCCTCACCGTCGGCAGCGTCTCGGTGGGCATCGCTGAGACGATCATCTTCGTCACCCTCATTGCCGTCGACCCGAAACTGCTGCTGGTGATGGTCGCAAGCGCCACGGCTGGCGCGTGGCTCGGCGCGGGCATCGTCAGCCGCATGCGGCGCCGCTCGATCCAGCTGTTCATGGGAGCCGCCCTGTTGACCGCAGCGCTGTTCTTCGTCATCGGCAATCTCGGGGCTTTCCCGGTCGGCGGTACGGCGCTGTCGCTGAGTGGCTGGCGCTTCGTCGCGGCGGTCGCCAGCAACTTTGCCCTCGGCGCACTCTCGACGATCGGCATCGGCTGGTATGCCCCGACCATGGTTGTATTGGCGCTGCTCGGATTCAACGTGCGTGCCGCATTTCCAATCATGATGGGTTCGGGCGCGATGATGCTTCCGGCCGCGGGCGTACGCTTTCTGCGCAGCGGCCGCTTTGCCTGGGGCCCCGCCGTCGGAATCGCCACTGCCGGTGTGATCGGTGCGGTGATCGCCGCATTGGTCGTGAAGCGATTGCCGTCGCACCTGCTTCGCTGGTTGGTTGCCGCGGTAGTCACCTACGCCGCGCTCGCCATGCTGCGCTCCGCACAGGTGGAAGCTGCTGCCGAGCGAGTCGCGGGCAGCGCAGTGAAGGAAAGCGGTTGAGCGCGAGAGCGCGCATGCCATTCGTCTGCCGGCAGGCATGCCTGTCCGGGGCCGTGGGGATCTCGTGAACAAAGATGCCGAGCAAGCTTCCGATTCGCCGGACAGCGGTTTCAACGCCGCGTTCCTCACGGCGCACTGGGCGGTGGAGCAGGCGTCGGAGAAGCTGGCGTATCCTTTTGTGTCCCATAATATCCAGGGGGCGTAACATGAAGCGAATCGCACACCCAGCGAGCAAGGCAGCCGGCGCTGCGTTCTCGCTGCTCATCGGCATAGGGCTGGGAATGCCGGCCTGGGGCGCCGGGCAGAAGCCCTCCGCGAACGCCCCGCCGGTCCTGCAGAGCGAGACGGCAAGCGTCACCCCCTTCGCGGGCCTGACATCGCACGACATCAGCTACAGCGCGATGGACGGTATCGACGGCGGTGGTATCCGCATCATCAACGGGGATACGGCACAGCTCGTGGCGAGCGTGTACTCCTCGCAGTATGCGAATTTTGTCTGGGGGCCGGGTCACCACACGCTCTACGTCTCGGAAACCTACTGGACGCTGGGCAACCGCGGCAAGCGCGAGGACGTGCTGTCGATCTATGGTGGTCCGACGCTGAGCAACGAAGGGGAAATCGATCTGCCGGAGCTGCTCATCTCCGATCCGAAGACGCACACCCTCGCATTGAGTCCCGATGGGCACTATGCGTACGTCTACAGCTTTCAACCGGCCCCGGCAGTGAGCGTGATCGACCTGAAGGCGCGCAAGGTCATGACCTCGGTGGAAGTTCCCGGCTGTGGCCTCGTTTTCCCGTATGGTCCGCGGGGATTCGCTTCACTGTGCGCGGACGGTTCGCTCGCGACCGCGGACGTGAAGGCGAACGGCCAATACACGGTGCACCGGAGTAAGCGGTTCTTCGACGTGATGCACGATCCGGTCATGGACGAAAGCGTCAGCGACGAGCACAGCGGGCTGGCGCTGTTCATTACGTACAACGGATGGGTCCATCCGGTGCACCTCGCCGATACGCCGACCTT
>JAKBCE010000062.1 GCA_021808195.1 Pseudomonadota bacterium | reverse complement strand
GAAGCGGGTGCCGCGTCCCGGGGTGCTCTCGACCTCGATCGACCCGCCGCTCTTGCGCACGAATTCGCGCGCCTGGTAGGCCCCGATGCCGAATCCCCGCTCGCCCTTGGTGGTCTCGAAGGGCCGGAACAGCCGCTCCCGGATGAACGTCGCATCCATCCCGCAGCCGGTGTCCGCCACTTCGATGACGCCGTGACGGCCCGCCCGGTGCACCGATACGGTAACCGATCCGCTCTCGGGTGTCGCCTCCTGGGCATTACGGATGAGGTGTTCGATCACCTGCAGCAGCCGCTCGCGGTTGAGCACCGCCTCGGCGCGCTCCCCGACCTCGAGCCGCGGCGCCGGGGCGCGCCCGGCGCAGCGGCGGATCGCCTCGGCACAGAGATCGGCGAACTCCACCCGCTGACGCTGCTCGGTGAGCACGCCGCTGCGCAGCTCATCCATCAGGCGCGTCATGCGCTTGACCGAATTGTCGATGGTGAGGATGGCGTCGTCGAAGAACTCGGGGTTGCCGCGGTGCCGGGCAGCGTTCTGCACCACCAGCGCCTGCTGGGCGATGAGGTGGCGCAGGTCGTGCATCAGCACCGCCGAGAGCCGGTTCAGCGCCTCGAACTGGTGCGCCTCGGCCAGCCGCTCGGCGGCCTGCTCGAAGGCGAGAAAGCTCGCCACCTGCCGCCCGGCGGCGCGCAGCAGATCGAGTTCCTCCCAGGAGAGGCGCACCGCGGCGAGCGGCTGGCCGATCAGCACGAACCCGACCAGCGCCTCGGTGCAGATCAGCGGCACGACCAGCCAGTAACGGCCGTTCTCGAGCATCCACTCGGGCGGATCGAGCGGCGGCTGGCGGCCCGACTGGCCGGCGCGCAAGGCCCGCACCTCTTCCAGATCGCAGATCCACTCGCGTTCGCGGAGGTATTCGAAGAAGGCCGCATGGCCGCTTTCGCGAGGCGCGCCGGGCGGGGCGAGTTCACCGCCCGCCGGGATATACGCCCCCTCCTCGTCCTTCAGCCACAGCCCGCCGCTCGTGGCACTTAAGAATCCGGCCATGACGCGCGCAATGCGCTCGTGCAGCGGCGTCTCGCCGCCCTCCGAGAGGGCCCGGGTGAGCTTCTGCCACTCGGTGCGGTAATCGTAGCGGTACGGGAAGAGGTACTTGGCGATGGTGACGCGCGACCAGGCGCGGAACTGCTCCGAGAGTGCCGCAATCGCCAGGACCAGCGCGCCCACGGCCAGAAACAGCAGCTGGCCGGCGGCGCCCCAGGAGCCGCCGAAGCGGCGGATCAGGAAGCTGCCCACCGCCATGACCATCACGTAGAGCGCCGCACCGAGGAGCGTCGCGCTGAAGAAGACGATGCGTGGGGACAGGAAGGCGGCCGACTCCCACTCGGGGATGCGGCTGAAGCTGATCGCCAGCAGCACCGCGAGGGCGGCGTTCACGAAGCCGCGGTCGGTCCAGAGCACGGCGGCGAGGCTGCCGTGCAGCATGGCCACCGAATACAGGCACAGGTCCCAGGCGTAGATTGCCGCGATCGCCAGCCACAGGTACTTCAGGCTCCACCGCTGAGTGGCGCGGGTGTTGCGCGCCACCTGCTCGACGAGCACGAGCCCGGTGATGGCGAGGAGGAACCCGCCCCAGAGCCAGTAGCGCCCGGCCGCGCGGACCAGCACGCTGGGCTCACCGGGCAGAAATGAGCCGATGGCCCAGAGCGCCACGAGCCCGACGAGGGCGGTGAGGGTGCGCTGGGCGATGCGCCCGAGGCCGGTGGTCGCAGCGCCGCTCAGGCAGCGCACCAGGACCAGCGCCCAGGCAATGTCACGCAGATACTCAGCCGCGATGACCAGCACGGGCGCATAGGGACCGATGCGCCCCTGCAGTCCGATCAGCAGCGACCAGCCGAACTCCGCGAGCACCGCCGTGGAGATGCCGGAGCCGGTCAGCCGGCGCCGCCACAGCGTGAGGCACGCGACGAGCAGCAGCACATACGCAGCGGCACAGACGAGATAGGCGATCACGCTGCCATCGTAATGCAGTTCAGGGCTCCGGCGACAGCCGCAGACGGCTGGCGCACCCCTGCCGTCGGCGCGGCGCGCAGGCCGAGGAGGACGCTTCCTTCAGATCACGGACCCGGCGTCAGTTTGCACACCTGATTGCCGGTGAAGTCGCTGACATAGAGCAGCCCCGAGCTCGAGACCGCCACGCCCCACGGATTTTGGAACAGCACCGGGTTCGTCGTGGCGCAGTCACCCTGTGAGCCACTCGTTCCGGCAACGGTCTGGACCGCACCGGCGGCAGAGACCTGCACCACGTCATCGTCGTTGGCATTGGCGACGTACACATCGCCGGAGGCATCGACGGCGACGCCGGCCGGGAAGTTGAACATCCCGGCAGCGGTGCCCTTCAGCGGCGCCACGGTGCCGCCGGTGGAAATCTCCAGGACATTGTTGGCACTGGTATTTGCAACGTAGATGTTGCCCGCCGAATCCACCGCCACGCCATCCGGGCCGTTGATGCCATTGCTGGCATCCGCCAGCGTCGTCAGGACACCGGCCGTGGTGACGGCCTTGATGGTGTTATCGCCCTCATCGGCCACGATCACATCGCCATTGACGGGATCGATCGCGACCGCCTTCGGGGCATTGAGTCCCGAGGAGACCAGCGGGGCGACCGCCAGACTCGGCAAGGACACCGAGATGATGCGGTTATTTCCCGTATCGGCCACATAGAGCTGTGTTCCGGCGGGGTTGACCGCCACACCCTCGGGCGAATTCAGACCGGCACTGGAGCTGACCACGGTGCTCACCGTGCCACCGGCGCTGATCTCCAGGACCTGATTGTCGTTACTGTCGGCGATGTAGAGGTTACCGTTGCTGTCGAGCGCGATCTGCGCCGGGTTCTTGTACGTCTGGCCGGAAGCCGCCGCCGCGCTCGTGGCGGTGGCGGTCGCGCACGCAAAGCTCTCCTGGGTCACATTGGCCGTGATCGGACCTGAGAAATTGCTCGCCCCACCCGTACACCATTCCCAATAGGGTTGCCGGGTAACGGTGACCGAGATATTGGTGCCAAAGGGCACCGGCGTCGTAAACGCGAATGTCGTGGCGTTCGCGGCGACCGGCAGAGTCTCTCCGCCCGAGTAATCCTGCAGCTGCAGACCGGCGGTGGCGAGACCCGAGATCGTGCCGGACACCGTGAACGTCTGCGCGCAGCTCACGGCCACCGAAGTCACATTGGCCGAGACCGTACCGGAACCGGCGCTCACCGTGCAGGTGTCGCCGCTCGGCTGCGAGCCGATGGTCACGTCATACGCCGTGCCCGCCGGGACGGACTGAGCGAACGTGAAGCTGACCGGACCCGACTGGCCGCTGGTGTAGGGAATCGTGAGCGTCTCGGTGCCATTGTTCTTCAGGGTCAACCCGCTTGAGCTCAACCCGGTGACCGTGCCGCCGACGGTATACAGCGGCTGGCAGGTCACCGTCACACTGGTCACGTTGGCAGAGACCGTTCCCGAGGCCGACCCCACCGCACAGGTCTCACCGGTCGGCTGAGTCGAGACGGCCACTGCGTAGGATCCGCCGGATTGCACGGTCTGCGTGAATGTGAAGGTCGAGGAACCGGACGGTACGGTGAGCGCATTGCCGCCATTGTCCGTCAGGACCAGACCTGCGGCCTTCAGTCCGGTTACGGTGCCCCCCACGGTATAGCTGGCCGGCGTACCGCCGCCGGAACCGCCCCCGGATCCACTGCTCGAGCCACTGCTGCCGCCGCCGCCGCAGGCGCTCAGCGACGCCACCGCGACTGCGCAAACGAACCACCGTCCGACGCTCATGCGAGAGACCACGAGAAGGCGCACTGCACTCTCCTTCAGCGACGCGATGACCAAGACCCTGGAGAGAGTATAGAACGTGTGACCCGCTGTGCTACCGCCAGAGACGCTCAGCCCGATAGGCACACAGAAGCGATGTCGAAGTTTTTGACAGAGCGCCAGAAGTGACGTTGAATTAAGTAAAAATTGGAGCCGCAACATGCGCGCAAGCAACTGATTTAATTGGAACATCTCAAGTCAGGCACGAATTTTGCTTCAATGTCAGCAGTAGACAACAGCAGGTTCCGGCGCACACGCGCCAGAGCCGATGAGGAGACGGCGATGACTCGACGGTGGAAATCAGCGTGGATGGGCGCGGTCGCGCTGAGTGGTCTCGCGGCCGCGGTCAGTGCCTCGGCCGGTCCGCTGCACGCCTTCTGCTACGGCTCGACGCCGAGCTGCTCGGACAACGGCACGGTCACGCCCACCAGCGACACCTCGCCGAACTTCGGTTTCTGGATTTCGCACGGACCGACGAGCGGTATCTTTGCGGTTGCCGTGCTGGTGCCGAACAACTACACCACCGCCCCGTCCTCGTACACGATCAACTGGACGATCGGCAGCAATCCGGCGTTTGCGAGCTCGGTCGTTGCGCCCGAGAGCAGTACAGCCTGGACCAGCGGCACGCTGCAAAAATATCTCGGAATCTCGGCCAGCCCGAATAACCCGCTCAGCGCGTGGCTCGGCTCGACCCAATCCGTCGATCCGGGCGCCAGCGGGTACAACGTCTATTTCACGTTTCTCGGTGGTGTGACCCTGGAGCCGAACAAACACCGCATGAACGGCCCGCTGCTGAGCATCAGTGGCCTGCAGCTCGGCAGTGTCGTGGCAGGGTTCCTGGGTGTGCCGAACCCGGACACCGAGTCCGTCGACATCTCCGCCACCGCTCCGAGCGGCGCACTGTTCGAGGACGGTGGCACGCCCCCGGTTGAGACGCCCGAGCCGGGCGCGCTCATGCTGTTCGCCGCCGGACTGGCCGGACTCGGCTGGGCGCTCTCGCGCCGCCGTCAGCGGGTCTGAGTCTGCGCCGGGCGCAGGCCCGGCCGTTGCTTGAGCAGAAAGCCGCCTTCGGGCGGCTTTCTGCTGTCCGGGGAGGACCGCTCACCGGCCGCGTTCAGAAAGCCCCGAATCAGCGTCCGTCCCGGACCCAGTGCCGCAGGATCTCGACATCGTGCAGACGCTGCAGTCGTGCCGGAAGATGATCCAGTAGTCCCGCTGCCCGCGCGAGCAACGCCGCACGCCGAGTCGGTTCGGCCAGCGATTGGGCATACAGCGCACCGGCAAGCTCGTACGGCACCCAGACATCGCCGTGGTCGCGCGCCAGAAGGCCTTCTTCAAACGTCACGACCGGACCGATGACCAGCCGCGCCTGGGCCCGCTCGCCCTGACGCGCCAGCGCAAGCGCCAGCCACCTCGACACTGCAGCGCGGTCGCGCTCATGCGCCAGCACGGAGGGCGCGAACGGCGCGACGATCTTGCTCTGCGCGAGCGCATCGCGCTCGGCGCGTTCGGCCTGGGCGAAGTGCCCCCGCTGGTACTCGGCCCGACCGTACACGCTGGAGAAGTCCTCGAGCAGATAGGCCTGCGCCAGCTGCGCCGCCCCCTTCAGTCCCTTCGCCGCCTGCAGCTCGCGGATCGCCGGCCCGGCGATCGCCGCCGCGCCGGCCGTATCGGAGCGCTCATAACGCGCTTCGGCCTCGACCGCCTGTGCATCCAGACGCACCTCGTACCAGCCACCTCGATTCGGCGGGGTGCGCCCGGCGATCGCGCGGAACAGCCCCTGGGCGCTCGCCGCCGCGCGCAGCGCCGCTGCGGCATGCCCGGCGCGCGCCTGCCAATCCCCCATCCGGGTCGCCAGATAGCGGATCTGAACCAGGAAGCCGCCGTTGAGGCTCTTGGCCACGTGGGCCCAGGCGTCGAACGCCCGGCCGCACCACCCCAGCGCCTGATCCAGCCGTCCCTGCGACCAGAGCGGGACACACACGTCGGTGAGCGCGAGGCCCAGGTTGTTCCACATGTCGACGTTGCCGGGATCGAGCTTCAGGAACGTGCGCGCGGTCTGCTGCTCCTGCAGCGCGAACTGCTGTGCCGCGCGCGGATCGAGCTCGCCCTCGGCGGCCGCGACCAGCCACCCGTCGGTGATCTCCTTGGCACTCAAGGTCAGCCGATACCACGGCCGCTGCGTCAGCACCCCATCGGCCACCGTCAGCACTGTCCTGCCGACCCGCAGCGCATCGGCATTGCGGTTAAGGTTCACCAGCGCATTGGTCCGCCAGGCGCCGGCAAAGGCGTAATCGGCGCTGACCTTGAGGTTGTGCAGCGTCTTGGCGCCGAGCCCGACGGCGATCTGCATCGCCTCGCGCGTCGCCTGCGCCGCGCCCGCATAGTCGACCCCATAGGTCTGGTCCGCCCAGCCGATGCGCGTGAGCGTCTCGACGTACGCCTGTCGAGCCTCGAGCGACGCCCCCGGCTGATCGGCGAGCGGCTTCAGCAGGGCCACCGCACGCTGGCAGGCCCCGAAGCCGTCGCGCTGCTGCGCGAACAGGATCGCGCAACGCACGGTGTAGGCCCTCCCGAGCGCCACCTGAGTCGCCCGCGAATGATTCCGGCCCGCGTTCAGCGTCTTCAACAGGCCGATGGCTTCCTCGATGTTGCGGGTGCCAGTCCCGTACCGCCCCAGGTAGTTCAGCGTCTTGGCATGCTCGATCAGGGCGAGCGCCCCGTAGCGCACGGTCTGGGGGGTGCGCAGCTGTGCCGGCAGGTCGTGGAAGTACTGGATCTGCCGCTCGGTGAACTCCGCGATGATCTTCAACTGCCCGAAGCTCTGCAGCTCCCGGTCGAAGTCCCCCGCGAGGTAGCCGAGCAGCCGCTCGGCATGCGAGCGGGCCTGCTCGGCGAGCCGCCGGCTCTGCTCGGCCTGCCGCTCGGCATGGAACGCAAACGCCGCAGCCGCGAGCGCCACCACGGCGAGCAGGATGCAGCCGGCCGCAATCGCGCGCGCCCGGGTGAGTGCACGCCGTGCCGCGCGCTCGCGGCTGCGCTGCTCCTCCAGACCGCGCTCGGCAGCCTCGCGCGCTTCCCGCTCGTGCCGCTGATTACGGCTCGCTTTGACCACCCCGCACAACACGTCGTGCGTCAGCTCGACCCGGCGCACGTCGAGCCGCTCCTCGATGCGCAGCAACCGCCGGTTGACCAGCTGGGCGAGCGCCGCAGGCGCCGTTCCCGCGGCCGCCAGATGCTTCAGCAGCGTCTCCTCGGCCACGTTCTCCCGGAAGCCCGACTCGGTGAGCAGCTCGTCCTCGACGATGCGCCGCACCGCTGGCGGCTGATCCGCGAGCGAGCGCTCGTAGAAATTCGAGAGGATGCCCTCGCGCGAGCCGGCCAGCAGGTCGAGTGAAATCGTCTCGCGGCCCTGAGCCAGACGGGTGTCATTCAGTTCGCGGCAGATCAGGCTGAGCAGCGACGGTTCGACCTCGGCATGCTCGAGCTCGGCACCGCCGGCCACGAAGCGCACGATCTCGGCACCGACCTCCGGGGACACCAGCCCCTCACCCGGGCGCAGCACCGCCTCGAGCGCCTGCGCGCCGCGCATCGGACCGAGCCGCAGCCGGTTCTGCGCGAGGCTCGGCATGATCTTCTTCAGACTCTCGAGCGGCGCGAGGTAATCCTCGCGCAGCGAGATCAGCACGCGGTAGTCGCTGCGCTCGAAGTCGAAGCGCTCCGCGGCGCTGTCATCCTCATCGAGCCGCGCCTCGAAGGCTTTCGGTGGACGGTTCTCGACGAGATCGGCGAGCTCCTCGATGAACTGCGCGGCGCGCGAGCGGCCGAACTCATCGCCCTGTGCCAGCGTAAAGAGCTCCTCGAACTGATCGAAGATCAGCAGCGGAATCAGCGGAGCACCCTCGGCATCGCGCAGCACGTCATCGCGGTGGTGCAGGAATTCCCACAGCGATTCCCCGGCCGCCGAGACCCCGGCCTGGCTCCAGTGACCCGAGACGTCCGCGGCGCGGCGGATCGCCTCTTTGATCTGCTCGGCCGGTGGCGGGCTGTCGCGCCCGTAATCGATGCGCACGTACACCGGACAGTAGCCGTGTTCGCGCAGCTTCGGGGCCAAGGCGGCCCGCAGAATCGAGGTCTTGCCCAGCCCCGACTTGCCGAACAGCACCGTCAGGCGCCGGCGCTGCACGCGCCGGGCGAGCTCGGCGACTTCCTCATCACGGCCGAAGAAGTACGCCCGGGTCTCCTCGGTGAACGAGACCAGCCCCAGCCAGGGATTGCTCGCATCGACCGTCGTCGCGCCGCCGAGCGGGGCTGTGCTCATGCCGGGCGCGCCCGGGTGAGTTCGGCGAGACGCGCGGCGAACTCCGGCGTCACCGCCCCGTCCGGCAGCGAGGTGAAGTGCAATGCCCGGAAACGCTCCGGCACGATGGCGTCGGCGGCGCTCGTGGCATCGAGGCTGACCGGCAGAATGAACAGCGCACCGTCGGCCATGTTGCGGGCCCGATCGAGCGCGTAGTTCCACTCGCGCCGGAAGTACGCCTCCAGGCGCCGCTGCGTGTTCGCGGAGATCACCGGAATGAAGTACGAGCAACGCGCGATATTGCGTTGGATCTTGCGATCGAAGTCATCGCCGACTTCCAGCTGATCGAGATCGAACCAGGGGGTGAGCCCGGCGGCATCCAGTCCCGCTTTGATCCGCTGCACCGCCGGGAGGTCCTCGCGGGCGTAGCTGATGAACACCGCGTTGTCGGGCATCTCACGCGCCGGATGCAGAAAGCGCGCCGGTCCCGCAGCGCCGGCGGCGGCCGCCGGCGCGCGCCGCGCCTGCCAGCGCTCGGACAGTTCCGCCACGAACCGCTCCGCGCCGCGGTAGATACGGGTATGCATGCTCACCTGGTGCAGGAATCTCACCAGCCGCTCGTCCTCGAGCGTATGGTCATCGGCGAGCACTTCCCCGACGTCGCGCGGCGCGGAGAGGCGCTGACGTTTGGCCATGCGCAGAAAGAGCCGTGCCACCCAGTTGGTGAGACTGCTGCCGATGACGAGCAGATGATTGTGCTCGAGCTCGTGGAAGAGTCGCTCGGGCGCCAGGTGCTCGCTTTGCAGCGCGCAGAGGTACTCGAGCAGATCCTCATCGGAGATCACGTAGCTCGGGGAGGCCGAGAGTTTGCCGAACAGCTGATACACCACCGGCCGGGTGAGCCGCTCGCGCTCGGCGGGCAGATCGTTGACACGGTTCGGTGTGTAGGCAATCACCTCGGTCGTGGGGGTCCCGCCGAAGCGTTCGCGGTTGACTGCCGTCTCGAGAAGCCCATCGAACGTGGTCGAGACGAACAGATCGAAATCCGTGATCGCCGCCAGCTGGCGCAGAGCGGGTGGCGGCTCGAACTCGGCATCCTTCAGGATCCCGCGCAGCCGCACGTAGGCCTCCTCGCGCCGCCCGCGATTGGCGAGGAACAGGCACACCACATCGTTCAGCGTGTAGCCGGACGGCAGCTCGCGCGCATCGACGTTGAGCTTCTGGGCGAGCCGCTCGGCGACCCAGTCGTAGAGCAGCCGCGGCCGACCCTCGACGTTCACCATGAGCAGCTCGGGCCCGACGATCGGGATGACCCGCCGATCTTCGATGAAACTCAGAAGATCGTCCCAGGCATCCTCGTCGAGCACGGCTCCCGACATCAGGGGTACTGCAGCGTGGGTCATGGGCGGCGGCGGATCGGCAATTGTCCTACTTGCGGACAGACATCACCTGCGGACATACCCCTCGAACATGGCACGTGTATGGACCCTCCCTGAACCGGGCGACCCTTGTTGTTTGCGCTGCATGGTACGCTGCCCCCGCAGGACAGTCCATCGGCGCGCCGCGGCTTTTTTTGCCCATCCGGACCGGCGGCCTGCCGCGCCATTTGCCTGAGTTTCACACCTGATACAGAATCGTCGCGCAGTCGCTTCGGCGCGGCGCGTCACCCGATACGCATCGCAGCATGAACCCGGTCCGTCCCGAAATCCTGCCGGCCGCGCATCCCGATGCATGGGCATCGGCCGAGCACAACGCGGCCCGCGACTTAAGCGACGATGCGCCGTTCGTCATCGGCGTCTCGGGACATCGAGATCTCGCTGCGCAGGATGTCGAGCGCGTCCGCGCGGCCGTGCGAACGTTCATTGAGCAGATTCGAGCACTCCTGCCGGATACGCAGATCCGGCTCATGACCGGCATGGCGAGCGGCGCCGACCTGCTGACCGCGCGGGTCGCACTCGAACAGGGCCTCACCGTCGATGCAGTGCTGCCGCTGCCCCTGGAACATTACGCGGCGGACTTCGAGCCGGCGGCGCTCGAGGCGCTCAGGACGCTCCTCGCCCACCCGCAGGTGCGCTGCACGGAACTGCCGCTCGAGCCGGACGCTGCCGCCCGGGACGAGGCGTGCACATCGCCCCGGCGCGATACCCGTTACCTGAATCTCACCCGGACCCTGATCGAGCGCTGCCATCTGCTGCTGGCGGTGTGGGACGGGGAGCCGTCGGTGCGCTCGGGCGGAACCGCCGACACCGTCCTGCGCTACCTCGGTCTGCGCTCGGACCGCAGGCCGCAGTGCCGCCCGGTGCTCGTGGCCGACGGCGCCGAGGGGGAGGAACCGGACGCGCCGCTGGTGTATTGGATTCCCGTCACGCGCCGCGGCGACGCGCCGCCCGATCGGGACGCGCCGCGCCGCGCCTGCTACCTGTCCGGTCTCGGCGATGACTCGCTGCAGCGCCGGGTATCGATGCCGCAGTGGTTCGAGGCGCAGCTGACCGACTTCAACGCCTACCAGCGCGACTTGCGCGAGCTGCGCGCCCGCGGCGTACCGCCGCACCCGTCGAGTTCGTTGCTCAGCGCGCTGCCCGAGGAGGTGCTCTCGAGCGCGACGCGACCCTGGCTTCAGCGCATCGATGCGCAGTACCGCAAGGCCGACGCGCTCGCGGTGCACTATCAGGTGCGCTCCGATCGCCTGTTCGTCTTCTTCACGCTGAGCGCGTTCGCGATGGGACTGTCGTACCTGGCGTACGACAAATTCGTCGCCAGTCCCCTGCTGCTGTTCGCCTATCTGCTGGTGTTGCTGTCGGGTTTCGGCATCTTCTACCTGCTCGAAGGACACCGCTGGTTCAGCAAGCACCTGATGTACCGCGCGTTAGCCGAAACGCTGCGCGTGAAGTTCTACCTCTCGGTCGCCGGCGCAGACCCGTTCGTCGATGTCCAGGACCTCCTGGCCCTGGTCGGGATCACCCGTTTCGAGGGATTCAGCTGGCTCACCTGCGTGCTGATCGGACTGGGCCGCCCGGCCGAGTGCCCCGCCCCGCTCGCGCACGATCCGGCGCTCGCGGCCATCGAAGCGGCCTGGCTGGAAGGCCAGCACGCTTATTTCGCGCGCAAGGTCGAGCGCCTCGAGCGCATCGGGCGGCGCACGCTGCGGCTGCGCCGGATCCTGTTCATCCTCATTCTCCTGACCATCGGGGCGATCATCCTGGCCGGCCGGACCGCCTGGGACACGCCCCTGGCGAACGGAATTTCCCTGGGCAACGCCCTCGCGTTCGTCCTGGGCCTGCCGGCACTGGTGCTCGGGGTCTGGGAGCTGCATCAGAACAAGATGGCCGCCCGGGAGCTCCTCTGGCAGTACCGCCACCAGCTCGATCACTTTGCGCGCGCGCGCGCGCGGCTGGCGCGCACGAATGTCCCGGCGCACCGCCGGCGGGTGCTGGCCCGCCTCGGCAAGGACTCGCTGATGGAGAGCTATCTGTGGACGATCCACCGCTACCACCGCGAGCACGAGCCCGGCCGAGGATGAGGCCACCGCCCGCCTCCGGCGGGCGGTGGCATGGGCTCGAGAGGCGGGGTTTGACTTATCGATGAACTGAATTAACTTATCGTCGAGCCGAAGACTCAGGATGCGTCGAGAATTCTTACAATCTTAAACCGGGTCCTGAGCTGAATGCCGATATCCTACTGATATTATTGAATTTAATATCCTTGGCATAGGGTTTGCTTTCTTCCCTGCGGAAGGCAAAATCCACCAGGAGCTCGGATCATGAATCGGTTTACAAAATTCGGAATCGCCGCGGTGATGGCCAGCCCGCTGCTGTTGAGCACCGCGTACGCCACGGTCGCGGTGCTCACACCCACGGTCGGCCCCCTGGAAATGATGATCTCGAGCGGCGCGACCTCGAATACGGTGCTGATCCAGGGCACTAGCTCGTCTATCTTGAGCGAATTGATGGGTTACGGCGGGCCAAACCTGAATGGTTGGTCCATCAACGCGAGCGTCACCAGCGGTGCCCCGTCGCTCAACGGAGTGTTCGGCCTGGATCTCTCCAGCGCCGCGGTCACCTGCAGCGGGAAGGGCTGGGGTTGCAGCACGGACCCACTGACGATTGCTGTCAGCGCCACGGGGTTCACCACGCCGATCGGTCAAAATGGGTTCCTGGCGGATATCAGCGGCAATGCGGTCGGCGGCATTGCGACCTCGACAGCGTATTTCGACGCCAATAACAACTACTTCTGCGATTCGGCCGGCACGTCAGGCCTGTCCTGCGGCTCGAGCAACCTGATCGGCTCGAGCAACCTGATCGGCTCGACTGGTGGGTCTTTCCTGGGTGGGCCAGTTACCGGAACCATCCGCTCGTACTCGCTGACGGTCGTCGACATGTTCTCGGCCAACAGTGCGGGTGATCCGTCCTATAGTCTGGACACCACGCTGGTCCAGGCGCCGGAGCCGGGTGCGCTTGCGATGTTCGCCGCCGGCCTCCTCGGCTGCGCGCTGTTCATCAACCGCCGCCGCCGCGCCTCGCGCCAGAGCTGATCGGCTGATTCCAGCCCGTCGCTCGGACACCTCTTCTGTGTCCCGCAGAACGGCCCCGCCAGGGGCCGTTCTCGTTTCAGCCGCCCGCCGCTGCCCTCGCCGCCGAAATCCACTACAGTGGCGCCCCATGGACAGTGCAAGCCCCCGGCCGGACCCGCGCGGCCCCCTGAATGCCTTCACCGTCGACGTGGAGGACTATTTCCATGTCGCCGCCCTGGCCTCGGCCGTCTCGCGCGACAGCTGGTCGAGCCGTGAGTGCCGCGTCGAGCGCAATACCGAGCGGCTGCTCGCGCTGCTTCAGGAGCGCGGCGTCTCCGGGACGTTTTTCGTGCTGGGCTGGGTGGCCGAGCGTTACCCCGCGCTGGTGCGCCGCATTGCCGAGTGCGGCCATGAAGTGGCCTGCCACGGCTACTCGCATCAGCTGATCTACGAGCAGAGCCCCGAGGAGTTCCGGGAAGAAACGGCCCGGGCCAAGGGCATGCTCGAGGACGCGCTGGGTGACGCGGTGCTTGGCTACCGGGCCGCGAGCTTCTCGGTCATCCGCAAGACGCTCTGGGCGCTCGATACGCTCATCGACCTAGGCTTCGCCTACGACTCCTCGATCTTCCCGATCCGCCACGACCGCTACGGCATTCCGGACGCCTCACCGGAGCCCGGGCACTTCACGGCCCCCTCGGGCCGAACGCTCGTGGAGTTCCCCATGGTTCCGGCCAGTGTCTTCGGCACCAAGGTGCCGGTGTGCGGCGGCGGGTACTTTCGCATCTTCCCGTACTGGCTGACTCGCGCCGGGCTGCGCCAGATCAACGGGCGCGGCCAGGCGTTCCCGTTCTATCTGCATCCCTGGGAGATCGATCCCGGTCAACCGCGCATCCGGGTCGGCGCGCTGTCGCGCTTGCGCCATTACACCAACCTGCACCGCTGCGAGGCGCGGCTCAACCGCGTGCTGCGGGAGTTCGCGTTCGCGCCGATGCGCCAGGTCTTGAGCGCACGGGGGCTCATCAGCCCACCGGTTCAGATCACCGCTGCAGCCTCATCTTGATCCAGTGATCTTAAATCGCAGACTTTGTCTAGAGATCCCATCGCCACGCTCGCGCCGATGATTGGGGTAAACGGAGAAGGCGCTATTCCGGTCACCCCGGAACTCGCCGGCATCGCCGCGGCCCATCTGGGCCCGCGAAGTGCCGCCGTTCCAGAGGAGCGGCTGAAGATCATGGCCGCAATGGACCTGCTCATCACGGGCACCTGACTCCAACCCGCGACACCCGGATGTCGCGGTTTTCTGACGTCTATCGCCTCGCAGAAGTCTGAGGCACCATCACCGTCGGGCACTCGAGCGTCGCCTGCGCACCGTCAACGGTGCCGACCGTTTCGCGTTATGCCCCGGTGTGAATCGCGCTGCGCTCTGTACGGCTTGATCCCGCGCCGGGCCAGCCTTGCGATTTGCCTCAACAGTCTCCCTTGTAGAGGTCACTTCCATGAACTGCGTGCGTTCCCA
>JAKBCE010000334.1 GCA_021808195.1 Pseudomonadota bacterium | reverse complement strand
TCGCGGTGCAGGCTGTGCTCGTAGCGCCCCGCCTCCTTCAGGCGATGCACCAGCTTCTTCACGTCCTGCACCCGATCCTTCGGCGCCACCAGGACCGCATCCTGGGTCTCGACCGCCACGTGAGCGGACCGCACGAGCGAGGTGTTCGCACGGGCTTCACCGGTGGCGCACTCGGCCAGGCCGCCTCAAAGCGCTCGACTTTTCACCCGTGCTCGTCCCGCTGCTCACGCAGAAAGGGCCGATCGATCTGCTCGGCATAGTGCTCGATGTCCGCGGCTGAGACCCCGCACGCGCGGAAGTGCGCCTTCCAGCCGCTCACCACCCGAGCAACCCGGCGCACCTCTGTCACCGCCTCATCGGGCGTCAGCGCGAACAGGTTCGACATCGACAGCGCATTCTCAAGCGTCGAGTCCGCGCCCTGATGTCCGATGCGCATCTGTTGAAAGCCGAGCGCCTGCCCTGTGGGCAGCACGTCGTATGCCGCAGAGAGCTCGTACTGCTGATCCGCGGAAACGATCAACGAATGGTTCTTCTCGTGATCATCGGTGTTATCCATCAGGATATTGAAGACCATGCGGCGAAACAGCTCCTGCATGTCCTGAACGTAGCGATCGCCCTGCGCAACCCCTTTGCGCCGCAACAACTGCGCAAGCTCCGGGTAACCGACCGGTTCTGCCGCCGCCCGCAGTGCCACCGCGGCGGACAGACAGTGTCGCCGTTGCCCGCCGCTACGATCGAAGCGCTTGACGGCGATGGCGTGGCCATCCGTCAGGCGCACGGCCATGCTCGTCGCCGTCCGTATGAAGGCACTGCGCGCCAGCGTCATCGTCGCATGCTCGATGAGCGGGGTATCCGCACGATCACCGTCGGAGAACTTGATCACCCACTGCTCGGCATCGATCTCGAGCAGCGCCTTGGGCCGAGCCCCCCCCAGAGTCGCGCCCGGGGAGATCAGACGCTTCAGCGCTGGGGGCACCGGCTCACCGGCCTGAATGCAGCGCACGAGCTGATAAATCTGCTCGGCTTCACCGAGCACCGGAAGAGGTCCGAGCCGGCGAGGCAGATAGTGCTCGGCGGACGTCGAGACACCGAGGGCGCCGAACCGATCGTCGCCGGCATAGTAAAGATATTCGAGCAGGGACAAGCGGGACGGCTTGTCGATGCAGCGGATGACGCGCTCGCCCCAGCGGTCCGGCCGGGCATCATCCACCGCGCCGGCCACCGAGTGACGTTCGGTCGGCGCGAACTCTGCGTCGATGAGCGGCAAGTCTTCGCTGAGCGCAAAACCCGCGGCGAGCCAACTCGGCGCATACCGCAGCGACACGCTCTGCAAAGAGCGAACCAAGCGCAGCTCACCGACCAGACGCGGTCGTGATGGATCCGTCAGGATCCACAGCGCGAGCTGGTCTGCCGGCTCATAGGTCATGGCGGACTGCGCCTCTGGCGAGCCAGGGCCGAGGCCGCCGCACGTCGCGCTCGACGCTGCAACGCAGTGCGAACTTCACCCTCAATCGCCCCGCGGTCCTCCCCCGGCGCCGCCATTTCTGGCAGTGCCGCCACGCGGCCGATCAGCCACAGTGCAGTGGCGTACAGCCCCATTCCCACACCCGGATCGCCACGTTCCAACCGAATGAGGGTCGGCACCGAGCAGCCCAGGCGCCGGGCCCACGTCCGCTGTGATTCCTTCCGCCGCAGGCGTGCGACGGCGAGGTTCTCGCCGAACTCTCGTAGCGCCTGAGTCACGGCGGGTGGGAGCGTCGCAAGAGCGGGAGCGGATCGAGGCATATTTAAACTTTATCAAAACGAACTTTTTAGTCAATTCTATATTACTTCTTTGGCAGCTGATCTCGCGCCAATGGTCTGGTCAAAGCTCCCGCTAGCAGCGACTCGGGCGCGCCCGGCCGCGCGTGATGCCCCGCCTAGGCCGCACGCGGCGCGGTGATGCTGCAGCCGCACAGAACCGCTGCATCACATCTCCCTCAGAGGGTGACCGGGTGGCATCGGGGCCTCGATAGGGTGCTGCCCCTATCGACCCTCTGGAGCCGGCCCCGCACGGTGTGGGTGATGCACTGAGAACCTCGGGACGGAGGCTCAAGACCCTCGGGCAGCGCAAGAACGCCTGCCGGCTGCCGTTCTGCGCGGCGCTCATTCTGATGAGCGCGCGGCACATCGATCCGCTGGGTGCCGCGATCGGCGGCGCCCGAGCCCCTCCGGAGCTCGGTCCAGATCTGGCCAATACGGATCCCGGTGACCCACCGGCCCACGAGGCGCTGGCAGATCGCCACCAAAGGCCGATGTGCGGCCGCGCGTTGGCCCCGTGTACTTACTCTTGCGGCTTCGACGCGACTTTGCGGCGGTGGCGGGACCCTGCCGCTCAGGGCTCCCGAGGGCTTAGGTCCGCTGGCACTGCGGCTCATTCCCCCCGAGCCGTTCCAAAAAGCGAACCCTCTCGGCGCGAGCGGGTCGCACCGCGGTCAGCTCGTCGTACCCTCGCGGCCGTATTGATCCTCGAGGCGCACGATGTCGTCTTCGCCGAGATAGGATCCGGACTGGATCTCGATGATGTGCAGCGCGATCTTGCCTGGGTTCTCGATGCGGTGGCGCACGCCGATCGGGATGTAGGTCGACTGGTTCTCC
>JAKBCE010000333.1 GCA_021808195.1 Pseudomonadota bacterium | reverse complement strand
TAATTTTTTTCCAAATGCCGAGAAGATCTGCGTGTACAGTTGAGGCGCCAAAGATTCCTACGCGCCCGCGACCACGGATTGCGTGCCGCCGATCAGCAGTGATTTCAGCGTTAAGCGGTCCGGATCGAGCAACACGATATCGGCGCGACCGCGCGGCCGCAGGCAACCATGCTCGGGATACAGTCCCGCGGCGCGGGCTGGGATGGCGGTAATCATGGCCAGTGCGCACTCCAGCGACAGTTCGACCCGCTGAACCAGACGCTGCAGCACACCCGCCATGTCGATGTGGACGCCAGCCAGGGAGCCCCGCGCGTCGATCAATCGCCCGTCGCGAACCTGAATCGTCGCGCCGTACAGCTCGAATTGCGCCGGACCATGGACCGTAGGCATCGCATCGGTGACCGCGAACAGCGTATTCGGCTCGCGTTTGGCGCGCACGGCGAGTCTCACCATGACGTCATCGACGTGGTGGCCGTCGGCAATCACTCCGCACCATGCGGCACTGTCCAGGGCGACTCCGGTCATGCCCACCCGTTTCGTGTGCAGCGGAGGCATGCCGTTGAACAAGTGCGTGAACAGGCTCGCCCCTGCAGCGAGCGCCGCTCGTGTCTGCTCTTCGTTTGCGCCGCTGTGCCCGATCGCGACGCGCACGCCCATGTCCACGAGCCGGGGCAGCACGCCGTCTGCAAGGCGCTCGGGCGCCAACGTCAGCAGCACCGGGATGGAACGCTCACGCAAGCGCCGCAGCAACCCGAGGGTATGATCGTTGAAGGGCCGAATCAGATCGAGGGCGTGTGCACCGCGATACTCCGGGGCGATGTGTGGCCCTTCGATGTGCATACCGGCCACGCCGAAGCGGCCGTGAGCACAGATCACCGCGTCGACGGCCCGTTCCATGACCTCCGGTCCGCACGTGATGAGCGTCGGCAGCCAGGTCCCGGTCCCCCCGAGGCGGTGCGCTGCCGCAATGGCCGCCAGCGACTCTGGCGTGGGATCCTGAGTGAACAGAACCCCGCCGCCGCCATTGACCTGCAGATCGACGAACGCCGGGCAGGCGAGGTATTCGCAGCGCCAGACGTCCAGCCCGTCAAGGCCTGCTTCGTGAGCGGGCGTGATGGCACTGATCCGACCGTTCTCGATGCGCAAGGCCGCATCTCGACGAATCTGTTCGCCGTCGAAGCATGCTGCCGGATGCAGCCACCACGCCTGCGCCTCAGGCGCAGCGGCGGGAGCCTGCAACAAGCGGCTCACGGTCACGAATGCCGCGTCCGGAAATAGGGCAGGAGCGTGTCTTGAACGCTGGCCAACACCAGCGCCTGCGCCGCTCCTGCGGCGACCTCGCGAAGCGCTTCGGCCCGCTTGAGCACCTGCTCGGGAAAGAGATCTCTCAGCACATAGGGCGGCCATCCGGCCGCATCAATGCGCGCACAGAGCGCCGCGACGGCCTGCTGAGCCGCCGGCTGGGGCCAGTAATAACGAATGCGGTCCGCGTAGCTGTGGTGCCGCAGCCGGCTCACCTCTTGCGCAGTGCCCCGGTAGTGCTCGCGCCAATGGCGGTCATCGCCCACCATCAACTGCTCGAGCGTTCGCGCCAGCTCACCCGGCCCTCCGAGGGGTTCGCCGTCTGCGGCCAGTCCGTCGAGCCGATACAGCGCGCCGCGAAACGCATCGGTCAACCCCGGACCGACCTTGAGAATCGCAAAGTGCTTCGCGGCGATCGCGGCGAGCGCCTGTGGGCGCTGATAGTCCGTCGAATGTGCCTCGAAACACATCTGCGGATGCCCCTGCAGTGCCGTCTCGAGCGCACCCACCTGGGCCGGGTCATAGTGCGTCACGTGCTGCGGAGAGAACTCCACCCCAGGCTGCACGACCAGCGCCACCACCCGTTCCCACGCGGCCGGAGCAATGCGCGCAAATGCCTCTCGATGCAATTCAATGACTTCCCGGGCATCTTCGGGCCGCGTCGGGCGCAGCACCTCCTCCTCCCCGAGTGCGCCGCCCGGACGCGGCACTTCCGTGCCGATGACGTACGCCAGTGAATTCGGGTTCGGCGCAGCCGCCTCGCACTCCGCTGCGAGCCGCGCGGCGCGCTGCGCGCACAACGCCTGGGGAAGCGGCTCGGGATCACCCGCGCAGGCCTCCGAACAGTCGAGGTGAATCTTGCGGAAACCGGCCTGCACGTAGCCGCGGACCATCTCGCACGCAGCGCTCATGGCCGCCTCAGCTCCCTGACGCCGCCACACCTGCGGCCCAAGGTGATCGCCGCCGAGCACGATCTGCGCCGGATCGACCTCGAGTCGTTGCGCCAGGACCTCGAGTCGCCGACGAAAATCCACCGGAGTCATCCCGGTGTAGCCGCCGAACTGATTGACCTGGTTGCTCGTCGCCTCGACGAGCAGCAATGTCTCCTGCTCGCGCGCGAGCAGCAATGATGCGCTCAGCACCTCCGGCTGCGTCGTGCAGACGGACGGCACGACTTCGCGGCTCCCGGCCCGATTGCGTGCGATCAGATCAGAGAGTCTGCGGATCATGTGTTCTGTCCAAATGTGCTCACGATTGAATCAGGAGCATGGCCGCACCGCGTGTCCCGCTCGCATCGCCGAAGCGCGCCGCGGTGAATTTCACCTCGCGTCCCGCCA
>JAKBCE010000332.1 GCA_021808195.1 Pseudomonadota bacterium | reverse complement strand
GGTTGATCTTGAGCCTCGACGGCCAGGTAATGGCCGAATACAACATGAACAAGGAACGTTATACGGTGGGGCGGCTCCCCGACAACGACGTGCGCATCGACAATGCGGCGGTCAGCGGCCACCATTCGTTGGTCATCAACATCCTCAACGACTCGTTCCTCGAGGATCTGAACAGCACCAACGGCACGTACGTCAACGGCAAGCTGATCAAGAAGCATGCGCTGCAGCACGGCGACGTGATCACCGTCGGACACCACCAGCTGCGCTTCATGGAAGACGACGAGCAGCAGGACGAGTTCGAGAAGACGATGGTCATCCAGCCCTCGGCGCGGCCCATGCAGGCGCTGCGCGCGGCGGCCGAGGCGGTCGCAGCGGCGAACGGCAGCAAGCCGGCCACGCCGGCGGCCACGCCCAAGGCCGCCAAGCTGCAGGTGCTCTCCGGGGCCTTCGCGGGCCGCGAACTGGAGCTGACCAAGACTCTGACCACGCTCGGGCGCCCGGGCGTACAGGTCGCAGCGATCACTCGCCGTGCCGACGGGTACTACATCGTGCACGTCGACAGCGACAAACCGGACCGCTTCCCGGTCATCAACGGTGAACCGATCGGACTGCAGCCGACGCTGCTGCGTGACAACGACGTGATTCAGCTGGCCGGCGTGAAGATGGGCTTTTTCCTAAGCGGCGGCTGATCCGGCGATCTCGAGCGGCACCCGCTCGCTGACGCTGCAGAGCAGCTCGTAGGGGATGGTGCCGGCCCAGCCGGCCACTTCCTCGACGGGCAGACCCTCGCCCCAGAGCATGACCGGCGTGCCCACGCTCACCGACTCGAGCGTGCTCACGTCGACGGCGATCATGTCCATCGACACGCGGCCGACGAGCGGCACCCGCCGCCCGGCGACGCAGACCGGCGTGCCGCTCGGCAGGCTGCGCGGCAGACCGTCGCCGTAGCCGGCCGCCACGATCGCCACGCGCGTATCACGCTCGGCGCGCCAGGTGGCACCGTAGCCGACGGTCTCCCCACGCGGCACCTGACGGACCGCGATCACCGAAGTCTCAAGCCGCATCACCGGGCGCAGTCCGAGTTCGGCCGCGGTGCGCTCCGGCAGCGGTGAGGCGCCGTAGAGCGCGAGCCCCGGCCGCACCCACTGCCCCCCGACCGCGACGGCCCCGAAGATGCCCGCGGAATTGGCGATGCTGCGCTCTGCGGGGAGGCCGTGCGTCGCTGCCGCGAAGCGCTCGAGCTGCTCGCCGGTCATGTGCCCGACCGGGTCGTCGGCGGCCGCCAGGTGGGTCATGAGGCGGATCTCGCTCGAGGCCGGCTGCAGCGCGCGCAGGCGCTCGTAGGCGGCACGGAACGCCTCGGGCCGAAAGCCCAGGCGGTTCATGCCGGTGTCGATCTTGATCCACAGCGGCGCGCAGTACGGGGCCCCGCCCGCCGCAATCAGCTCGACCTGCAGCGCGTCGTGGACCACGAGTTCGAGCCGATGATGGCGGGCCTCGCGCAGCTGCTCGGGACTGAACACGCCCTCGAGCAGCACGATCGGCGCCTGCACGCCACGCTCGCGCAGGCGCACGCCCTCCTCCAGGCGCGCCACGGCAAACGCATCGGCCTCAGGCAGCGCGAGCGCGGTCTGCACCAGACCGTGTCCGTAGGCATTCGCCTTGACCACCGCCATCACCCGCGCCCCGGGCGCGCGCGCGCGAATCACCTCGACGTTGTGACGAAGTGCGCCGGCGTCGATGACGGCGCGAATCAGCCGGCTCACCTGAGCACGCCCTCGGCGTAGGCATCCGGAGCGTAGTTGGCGAAACGCGTGTACTGACCCTGGAAGGTCAGCAGGAAGGTACCGATGTCACCGTTGCGGTGCTTGACCAGATCGATCTCCGCAATGCCCTTCTTGGTCGTGTTCTTGTCGTAAACTTCTTCGCGGTAGATCAACAGGATCATGTCTGCATCCTGCTCTATCGCACCGGATTCGCGCAGATCCGACATGACCGGCTTCTTGTTCTCGCGCTGCTCGACCGCGCGATTCAACTGCGAGAGCGCGATCACCGGCACGCCGAGTTCCTTGGCGAGCACCTTCAGACCGCGGGAGATCTCACCAATTTCCGTGGCGCGATTCTCCTTCGTGCCCGGCACCTGCATCAGCTGCAGGTAATCGACGAGAATCAGACTCAAGCCGTGCTCGCGCTTGATGCGCCGGGCGCGCGCGCGCAGCTCGGTTGGCGTCAGCGCCGGAGTCTCATCGATGAAGATCTTCGCCTCCGAGAGCTGGTTGGTGGCGCTCGTGATGCGCACCCAGTCGTCATCGGAGATCTGTCCACTGCGCAGGTTCGACAGCGGCACCCCGCCCACCGAGGCGAGCATGCGGGTGATCACCTGTTCGGCGGGCATCTCGAGGCTGAAGATCGCCACGGATGCGCGGGTGTTGGGATGCACGGCCGCATACTCGGCCATGTTCACCGCCAGCGTGGACTTGCCCATCGCGGGGCGGCCGGCGACCACTACCAGGTCCCCCGGGCGCAGCCCGCCGGTCATCTTGTCGAAATCGGTGAACCCGGTCGGCAGTCCGCGCAGCGAGCCGGGATTGCTGTGCCACTCGTCGATCTGATCGATCACCCGCGGCAGCAGGGTCTTCACCG
>JAKBCE010000331.1 GCA_021808195.1 Pseudomonadota bacterium | reverse complement strand
TGAACAAGATGACGGTCCAGCAGGCCGCATTCGTGGTGCTGAAGTCGCCCACCATCCCCTCGATGCTGGTCGAGACGGATTTCATGTCCGATCCGACCGAAGCGGCGAAATTGACCCAGCCCTGGTACCAGAAGCGCATCGCCGATGCGATCTTCCACGGCATCCTGGCGTACTTCCGCAACCATCCGCCGGCCGGCACGCTGTTCGCGGAGGAACGGGCGGCACGGCTGCGCATGCTCGTGGCGCGCAACGCGCACTGAGGGCTGTGCCGCCGATCACACCTCGGGCAGCAGTGCGATCTCACTCCAGATGTGCGCCTGCGGCGGCTGCGATTCCCGGGGCGCATGCGTGCCCAGATAGAGGTCGTTGGAGAACAGATCTCCGCCGGCCACCTTGAGACACTCATACGGCCCGATGCGCTTGCGTTGGCCGTCGGCGCCGGTCACACGAAGATACAGGGCGGTGCGGCACTCGAGCACCCTGTGCGTCCTGCGTGCGACCTGCCAGAGGCCGCCGCTATAGCGGGCCGCAACGGTGTTGTCGGGTCCGCGCAGCGTCGCATCGGCGCAAATCCTGAAGTAGGCGCCGCGCACGAACGTCATCGACTCGGTGCTCAATTCCCAAAACGTGAGGGTGATCACTCAGCGCACTCGAGTGCGCGACACGGCCCGCGTGCCCGTGCTGAGCGTCCATGCCGAGGAGCTGACGCGACGCACCCTGCGAGCATCCCGGCGGTGCGGACCCGGCGCTGCCCAGATTGGCGCCCTGCGGTGGGCGGGTGCTCGGCAGGGTGCGGTCTCGGCAGGACGTGTCGTGTGATCCGGCATGATGTGGGGAGTCGGCGGGGCCGGGGTCAATTCGATCTCGACGGCGGCGCAGTGAGCGGGGAGTGAGGATGCACCTCGAGGACGACGGTCAGGTGCAGCTTGCCGAGCACGGCCAAGTCATCCGGCGGCAACTCGATTCTGAACACTTCGCGGGCAAACAGGCTGATCAGCACTTCGGCGGCGCCGCCATCCTCGCTCAGCTGCTCGAGGAACGGCTGCGCACGACGGAGCTGGTTGAGCGTCTTCGACAGCACCGACTCCACCGACACTCCTTCGCCCGAGAGCTGCGGTTCGCGCATCAATCGCCCCATCCAGTAGCTGTCACGATGGGTCCCGCCGAGCGTTGCGCCAGTGGCATCGCGGCGCGGCTCGCCGGCCCGCCACGAGTGCTGTGGTTCGATACCGAGCGCCGCGCTGATCGTCAGCGGATCGAGTGTCGGATGACGGATGCGCAGAGAAACGGTGAATTCGTACTCGCTCATGGGCGTGACCGCTCGGGGCAGATAGCCGGGCATCTCGAGTGAGCCCGCCGGGGAGCACGGACTCGCAGTGCACCGCATTCAACTGCTGCCGCTATTCTTCGGCGCGCAAGTGCGGTCCGGACCCGTTACGTTGGCCGCGTATGCACGCAGACATTCGCGCGAACAGATGATGACGGGTGCCTCCTGGTCATCGAGTGTGCCTGCGTTGGGATGGCGGCTCAACCGAAAGTGTTCATTCGGGCGCCGCCCGTCTTCGAAGCCGACGTCGCGCTCGCAGACGTCACAGGTCATCACCTGAATTTCTTCCGCGGGGCGGTACCGTCCCGTCTTACGCCACGCCATGGCACCGACCTCGCTGCAACGTAGATCGGCGCCGTCCCGGCCGTTACAGCCGGGACGGCGCACGATGGACCGGATCTCAGTAGCGGCGCGGGCCGCCGCTGCGGTTGCCGCCGCCCGAACGCTCGCGGTCCTGTGCTTCGTTGACTCGCAACGCGCGGCCGTCAAAGTCGGCGCCGTTGAGCGCCTGCATCGCACGGGCCGCATCGGCGTTGGGCATCTCGACGAAGGCGAAGCCGCGCGGTCGGCCCGTCTCGCGGTCGGTGATCATGGAGACTCTCTCCACCGTCCCGTGTTGTGAGAACAGGGCATTCACGCCTTCGTCGGTGGCGGTGAAGGGGAGATTTCCAACGTATAGTTTGGTCACTGCGGATACTCTTGAGAGAAGCGAATGTGGAGCCGCAGGAATCTCCTGCGACGTGGTTCGCGGAGCTTTGCGCGGGTGGCAGACTTTGGCAGGCGGGGCGCGCCGGAGGGCGACGCGTGGTGCCAAGGCAGACAAGCCGAAAAGATACGAGCCGCCCGACAGGCTACAGGATTGCAGCTGAGCTGCCAAACTTTTATGCGTCGCAGTTTGCGCAGATCGCGAGTTCTCGCTTGCGTCGGCGCTGCGGTGCGCGCATGCTGGCTCAACTCGGTCGCGCGAGAGTGCGAATCCCCTCCCGGGCCAGCGTCTGCTCATTGCGCGCGGCGATCGTGATGCCGTTTCGCTGCATGATGAACCGAGGTGGACTTCGGCGGAAAGTCCCGCAGGCGTTGCCTGCGCCCGATGCGTCAGCGCTGCGGTGTCATTTCCTGCTCGGGTGGTACCTCGTCCGGCCCGGCGCAGCACGTCGGAGCATTGCGTACAGATCGGTCAGCCCGACTGCACGCAAGTCGAATCAGCAATTCTTCCAACAGATCGAACCCTGGAGCCGATGCGCGTGATGAACCTTTCTCTATTTGACGCGTTCGGCAAGTTTGGTGCCAAGCCGTCCAGCCGATTCGGCTCTCTTTCCGCGATGGCGAGTGACGGCGC
>JAKBCE010000061.1 GCA_021808195.1 Pseudomonadota bacterium | reverse complement strand
CCGTGTGACACACCCCGCTCGCCTCAATCTGTACCAGAACCTCTCCGGCCTTCGGCCCCTCAAGGTCCACCGTCACCACTTCCAATGGCTTACCCGCTTCAAACGCTACGGCGGCTTTCGTCTTCATGTCTGCACTCGCACTTTTTGGGGCCCGATACCCATCCGGCCCAGTCTACGCGGCCCGCCTTGGATCGTTTCCATTGCAGGCATCCACGGTGCGCCGGCAGGGCGGCAGTGTCCCGATTCGGAACACATTGCGCTGCCGCTGTGCCGAACCCGGTTCTGCGCGGTTGCCACGCGCCCGCTGCGGCGCATAATGCCATTTCGACGGCCGCAGGGGGGGTAGCAATGCTACGCACAATCGATAATCGTCACCGTCAGCCGCTGGCGGGGCCGCGCAAAGCATTGCGGCAAGACGAGAACGGCACACCGGAGTACATCCGTCGCTCGTGGCTGCGCTGTGTGAACGAATACCATCTCGATCCGAAGTCCGAGCGTGAGCCGTACGTGCTGCCGCGCCAGGAGCGGGTGCAGCGCAAGGAGCGCAATCACGACCTGCTGGCGCTCGCCGATGCCGAGCTGGCGCACCTCTATCACCAGCTGGCCGGCTCCGGGTATTCGATCATCCTCACCGACCGCGATGGCGTGCTGCTCGATTACTACGGCGATTTCAGCTTCCGCAATGCCGCCTTTCGCACCGGGCTGGTGCTCGGGGCGATGTGGGATGAGGAGCACGGGGGCACCAACGGCATGGGCACCTGCCTCGTCGAGCGCACCCCGCTCATCGTGCACCGCGAGCAGCATTTCTTCACCCGCAACAGCGGCCTCACCTGCTGCGCCGCGCCCATCTTCGATCACTGCGGGGAGCTCATTGCGGTGCTCGATGCCTCCGGGGAGTCCGACCGGGCGCAGCAGCACACCCTGGTGCTGGTCAACATGGCCGCACAGATGATCGAGAACCGCCTGTTCCTGCACCAGTTCCGCGACGCCTTCGTGGTGCGCTTTCACAGCCGCCCGGAACTGCTCGGCACCTGGGGCGAGGGCATCATCGCGCTCGATGGCGCCGGGTTGATCACCGCCATCGACCGCAATGCGCTGTTCCAGCTGGGACTGAAATCCCCCGCCGAGCTGCTCGGCTCGCCCCTCGAGCGGTTGTTCACCATCTCCCTCAGTGCGCTGCTCGCACGCAGCCAGCGCAAATCCTTCCACCCCCTCACCCTGTACGACGCCCGCCACGGCGGGCGGGTGTTCGCCATCGCCCAGGCGCCGCAGTCCAAGCGTGCCGGCAAACCCAACGGCACGAGCGACCTCGCGCCCGATCTGCCCGATACGGGCCGCGGCGCGCTCGAGGCGCTCGATTTCGGCGATCCGGTGATGGCGCGCAACATCCAGGCCGCCCGCCGTATCCTCATGCGCGACATTCCGATCCTGCTCACCGGGGAGTCGGGCTCCGGCAAGGAATGCTTCGCACGGGCGCTGCACGCCTCGAGCGAACGGGCCGAGAAGCCCTTCGTCGCGCTGCACTGCGGCTCACTCGCCGAGCCGGCGAGCCCGGCCGAGCTCATCGGGACAGCCCCCTCCCCCGTGAGTCTCAGCGAGCAGATCTACGCGCGCGTCATCCAGGCCAATGGCGGCACGCTGTTTCTCGATGACGTCGGGGAGCTGCCCCCGGCGCTGCAGACCCATCTGCTGCATCTGATCGAGGAGCGCGCGCTGCCGTGCGCGGCGAGCAAGGAGCCGGTGCGCATCGATGTGCAGCTGGTCAGCGCCACCCGGCGCGACCTGCACGAGAAGGTCCAGCGGGGGGAGTTCCGCGAGGATCTGTTCTACCGGTTGCAGGGGCTGGTGCTGACGCTGCCGGCGCTGCGTGAGCGCCGGGACAAGGCGGCGGTGATCCGCCACATCTTCGCGCAGGAGAGCGCCGCGACGCCGGCGGTGAGCATGAGCGAGGACATGGTCGATGCGCTGAAGGCGTACAGCTGGCCGGGCAACATTCGCCAGCTGCGCAACGTGCTGCGCGGCATGATCGCGATGCGCTCGAGTAATCAGCTCGATGCCGGCTGTCTGCCGGCCGAGTACGGCGCGGGCGAAGTGCACGCCGAGGATGGGCTTGCCGAGGAGGCCAGGAGCCTCAATCCCCTCGAGCGTGCCGAGCGCGGCGCGCTGCTGCATGAGATCGAATTGCACCAGGGTAACCTCAGCCGCGTCGCACAGTCCCTTGGCATCGGCCGCAATACCTTGTACCGCAACCTGCGCCGGCTGCGCATCACGCTGCCGATCCGGCGCTGACCGCGCCGCGCGCCCGTCAGCGCAACCCGGCCGACCTACAGGCCTCGGGCGCGATGCCGTGCCGTTTCATTTTGCGATACAGCGTATTGCGACTGACGCCAAGATCGGCCGCAGCGCGACTCATGTTGCCTCTGTGCACGTCGATGACCCGCAGCAGTGTCGCCCGCTCCATCGTGTGCAGCAGATCCTTCCCCGGGGGACGCGCCATGGGCGCCGTGCGCAGCGTCTGCGCGTCGCGGACGGCCTGCACTGCGCTCGCGATCTGCACCGGTAAATCGCTCCGGCGAATGATGCCGCCGTCACAGATCGCCAGCGCGGTGCGGATCACGTTGCGCAGCTCGCGCACGTTGCCCGGCCAGGTGTAGGCGAGCAGCCCCTCGAGCGCCTCGCGCTCGATGCGAGCATCCCCATGCAAGCCGCTCTCGGCCGCCAGCGTCCAGTGGATCACCCGTGCCTTGTCAGTCCGCTCGGCGAGCGCTGGCAGCTCCAGCGTGAGCCCGTTCAGCCGGTAATACAGGTCCTCGCGGAACTCCCCTCGCGCGATCATCTCGCGCAGATCGCGGTGCGATGCGGCGAGTACGTGCAGATCCACGGCGCAGGCGCAGTCGCTGCCGAGCGGCACGATCTGATGCTCCTCGAGCACCCTCAGCAACCGGCTCTGCAGCGCGAGCGGCATGTCGCCAATTTCATCGAGAAACAGCGTCCCGCCCGAGGACTGCGCGATCCGCCCGCGCAGCCCCTCGCGCCGTGCCCCGGTGAATGCCCCGGGGCGATATCCGAACAGCTCGCTTTCGATGAGCGTCTCGGGAATCGCCGCGCAGTTGACGGCGACGAACGGATGCGTCGCGCGGCGACTGATCGCATGGATGGCGCGCGCAAACGCTTCCTTGCCCGAGCCCGTCGGGCCCTGGATCAGCACCGGGATGTCCGTATCGGCGATCCGATACGCGCAGCGCACATTGCGCAGCATCAACGGATCCTCGCCCGCGAGCTCCTCGAGCGTAAGGCAGGTGCTCGCCAGCACGGACTCGGCGACGGATGCCGCGGGCGCATCGACCGCAACTGGATCAGACACACTTTCTGTTGCGTTCATCATACGTTCGCCCCCCTACGCCAAGCCGGCAGTGCGCCAGCTGTGTCATGTCGTGCCGTGACAGTGTCACCAAACGAAGCACCCGCGCGCAAGCGCGGCCCCCTGAATCCCGCGCTAGTGTGCCGGTCACAGGCCCCGAGATCGGCGCAAAGCGCTCGGATGCCTCAATTCGGTGGCTCCGATGTTCCGGAAGCGTGACACTGTGTGTCGCGTGCCGCGGTTATGAACGTCGGACGCCACCTGCAACCACGCCGTTGTCTCTCACGCGCAACGCAGGGCGTGCGTAGGCACGGCAATTGCTACCCCCAGGCTCACCAATAACGATCGTTCCGGGGGCCTTTCATGATATTTCGCAAAGCCACAGTCCTCGCCGCCGTCATGGGCGCGGCGCTCTGCGCGCCGGCCGCTCACGCCATCAGCGTCAAGGCGGGAAAATGGAAGTTATCGTTCAACGGCAACGTCAACGCGCACTACATCTACTCGGAGTGCGAGAAGCATCCGAGCACGATCGCCGGCGGCCTCGCCTGCGTCGCCAACAACAGTTCTTCCTCGGTCAGCAACGGCCTGCTGCCGGCAGCGCTCACGATCGGCGGCTCGACGGTGCAGAACGGCTACGACATCGGCTTCACGTTCGGCCTGTACCCGGGCATCAGCACCAATGACGGCGGCAGCCCGAATCTGCAGATCGGCAGCGGCAACTACGGGCACACCGCCCTCGGCACCGCCGGGCTCGATGTGCGCCAGGCATTCCTCACCGTCGGCAACAAGACCTTCGGCACCATCATGGCCGGCCGCAACATTGGGCTGTTCGCCTCGGATGCGATTCTCAACGACATGACGCTGCTCGGCGTCGGCGCCGGCAACGGCAACTACGCCGCTCCGGCCAATACCTCACTCGGCTCGATCGGCCTCGGCTACATCTATACCGATTGGCTCTCACAGATCAATTACACGACCCCGACCGTGCGTGGCGCCAACCTCACCGTCGGCATCTTCGACCCGTTGAACACCCTGGGCCAGGTCCCCGTCAATCACTCGAGCCCGGGCTTCCAGGCGAAGGCCACCTACACCATCGGCTCGCTGTACCTCTCGGCGAGCGGCCTGTATCAGCGCCAGCGCCTGTCCTGCTCGGATCCGGCGCTGAATGCCGGTGCATGCGTAGTCGGCGCCAGCTACAAGCAGTACAGCAGCGCGGCATTCGATATCGGCGGCAAATACACCGCCGGGCCGTTCCAGGTGCTGGGCTGGTATTACCGCGCGAGCGGCGTCGGCACCACCGGGCTGTTCGTGCTCTCGAACGATGCGCTCGGCCATCCGCGCAAGTCCGACGGGTTCCTCGCGCAGATGACCTACACCGTGGGCAAGACCAAGTTCGGTCTGAACTACGGCGAGAGCAAGCTTGATCCGACGGCATTTGACCGTGCGAACGGCACGCTCGTCGAAATGAATAACAAGTGGACCGCGGGCATCTACCACCACCTCACTTCCCTGTTGTTGCTCGTGGGAGAGTTCAGCCGGATTCAATCGACCAACGACTTCGGTCAGAAGAATTCGAGCTGGAACGTCAACGCCGGCCTGTTTTTGAGCTTCTGAACACGCGCGGCGCGCTCGCGCCGGCGGTCCGTACACTTGGACCGCCGGCGCGTTTTGTTGTGCGCGCCGCGGTGGCGGCGGTGTAGACCGACCTTACGGCTCGATCAGACCGTGACGGATCGCGAGCAAGGTCAGCTCGGATTGATTGGCGACGGAGAGCTTCTGCTTGATGTTGTAAAGATGCGTGCCGACCGTAGAGCCGGCAAGCCGCAGATCCTCAGCAATGCGCTGCACGGTGGCCCCGCGCGCCAGCCGGATGAACACCTCGAACTCCCGCTCAGATAAGCGCTCGGTGGGCGAGTCGGCCCCCTCGATCGCGCTCAGCGCGAGCTGCTGTGCGACGGCCGGGTCGATGTAGTGCCGCCCGGCTGCGATCTGCGTGAGCGCCTCGAGCAGCGTCTCCGGGGCGCTGCGCTTGGAGAGAAAGCCGCTCGCCCCCTCGCGCAGTGCCCGGCGCGCGTGCACCGGATCGTCGTGCGCCGACAGCGCGAGCACACGCGCCTGTGGATCACGCGCACGGATGCGCCGCAGCGCCTCGATACCCCCCATGCCCGGCATGGCAATATCGAGCACGGTCACATCCGGCGTCAGCTCACCGTAGCGCAGACAGGCCGCCTCGCCACTGTCGGCCTCACCCACCACCTCGACGCCGGGACTCGACTGCAACAGCAGCCTGAAGCCGGTGCGCACCACGGCATGATCATCGGCGAGCAGGACGCGGATCACGCCTGCTCCGGCTGAGGCTCGAGGGGAATCACCGCGGCGAGCGAGACGCCGCCGCGCCGGCCGGGCGCGATGCGCATCCGCCCGCCGAGGTGCTCGACACGCTCCCGCAGGCCGCGCAGGCCGAAGTGTCCGGGGCGGCTCCAGGACTGCGGCAGCCCGCGGCCATCATCGCTCACCCGCAGATACAGCCGCCGCCGGTCGGCGCGCACTCGTGCCTCGATGTGCGTCGCATGCGCGTGGCGCAGTGCATTGATCAGCCCCTCCTGCACGAAGCGATAGGCGGCGAGCGTGACGCTCGGTCCGAGATTGACGCGCAGCCGATGCTGCAGGGCAAGCTGCACCGAGCCGTGGCGCTGCTGCAGGTCGCGTGCCAGGCTCTCCAGCGTCACCGTCAGACCCAGCGTGTCGAGCGTGAGCGGCGAGAGCCGTGGGATCAGACCGTGCATGGCATCGTAGAGCCGGCCCGCTTCCTGGGAAATGAGCCGAGCGGCCTCCTGCAACGTCGGCTCGTCCGAGCGCACCGCTATCGCCTGCGCAAGGCTGCGGATGGCGGTGACGGACTGACCGAACTCATCGTGCAGCTCATGGGCAATCAGCCGCCGCTCCTCCTCCAGGCGCTGCTCGACGAGCCGGGCGAGTTCGCGGCGCTCCTCGAGACGCGCTTCCGCCTCGCGTGCCTTGCGCTCGGCTGCGACGTTGTCTTCCACGGCCTGCGCCATACGATTGAACGCCGAGCCGATTGCCTGGGCCTCCAACCCGCCGAGCGCCGGCAGCCGATAGTGCAGCTCACCGCCCTCGAGCCGCTCGAGGCCGCGGGCAATCACCGGAAACGGCGCGAGCGCACGCTCAATGACCCAGAACGCCACCCCGTTGGCGAGGATCAGCAGCACCACGGTCAGGGCCAACAGCCGTGTGATCGCGTCCCAACCATCGAGAATGGCGCGCGAGACTTCGGCGCGCACGTCGAGCTGCAGATTGCCCGGCAACTGCAGCCGGTAGCTCGGAATGCGCGGGGCGAGCAGGTGCGTGAACCACTGGGGCGCATACTCGCCGGCTTTGTACGTCGAGGGCGGGGAGTGATAGATGATCGGGCCGTGCGCATAATGCAGGATGATGTCGTTCGAGCGCACGTGACCGAGCCGCTCAAGGAAACTCAGCACCACCTGCGGTCCGCCGAAATTCCAGTACAGGTGCACCAAGCGGTTCAGCAGCTGTGAGGCCACCTGGTGCGAGCCCTCGATATCCTCGCGCACCCGGGCACGCGTGGCGAGCATCTGCGTGGTCACGAGCAGCACGACGAACACGGCCGTCAGGCCGGTCACCACCAGATGCAGACGTGTACGCAGCTTCATCAACCCGCCCCCGGGGCGCGCCGCGCGCTGCCCCTCCCGCTGGCATCCTACCAGCAACGCTGCCGACCGAGACTCATGATAATCATGAGGTGTCATTCATGATGTTCCGCTTCCGCCCCGGGCACACTCTTGGGGACGATCGTCCGTGCACTCCGGCCGCAGGCTGGGAGCGCCCATGCGGCCGGCCCCAGGCCCGAGCCACATGGCCTCAACCGAACCACCCAACAGAATGACCCGAGCCACTATGCTGAGCACGCCCAGACCGACCGCCCTGTCCCGCCCGCGCGGTGTGCCGCGCCGCGCCGCGCCCGCTTGGCTGGCGGCAGCGGCACTGCTGAGCGGTATGCCCGCCGGCGCTGCGACGCGCCCATCGCTCGCCGGCGTCGTGGTCACGGCGACACGCATCGCAACACCGGCATTCGACGTCCCGGCCTCGATTGCAAGCGTGTCTGGTGCGGCGCTGCGTACCGATACGCTGGGTATCAACCTTGCCGAGGGCATGAGCTCGGTGGCCGGTCTGCTGGTACGCAATCAATACGACTATGCGCAAGATCAGCAGGTCTCGATCCGTGGGGTCGGCGCCGGTTCGGCGTTCGGCGTGCGCGGCGTGCGCATCTACGAGGACGGCATCCCGCAGAGCGGCCCGGATGGCCAGGGCCAGGTGTCAGAGTTCAACCTTGGCTCGGCGGCGCGGGTCGAGGTCCTCGAAGGGCCGTTCTCGGCGCTGTACGGCAATTCCTCCGGCGGGGTGATCCAGATCTTCACCGCCGCGGGCGCCGCACCCGGCTCGCTGCGCTTTGACCTCGGCTTTGGCAGTTTCGGCACAGTGCGCGCCGGGGTCGATGCGAGCGATGCGATCGGCAAATTGCGCTACCACCTGAATTTCACACACTTTGCCTGGCACGGCTTTCGGCCGCACCAGCAAGCGCGCAATGAATCGTTCAACGGCAAGGTGAACTACCGCATCGATGGGCGTGATTCGCTCACCTTCGTCGCCAACGTCCTCTCCCGCCCGGACTCGATGGACGCGCAGGGCCTCACCGCCGCACAATTGGCCGCCAACCCGAACCAGACCGCCGCCGGCGCCCTTGCCTTCAACACCCGCAAGACGCTCGATCAGGAGCAGGGCGGCCTCATCTACACGCATCGGCTCAGCGCCGATCAGTCGTTGCGCCTGATGGGGTACTACGGGCACCGCAGCGTGCTGCAGTACCTGTCGATTCCGCTCGGCGCGCAGATCCCGCCGGCAAGCTCCGGCGGGGTGGTCGATCTGCATCGCGACTTCGGCGGCGCCGATGCGCGCTGGACCCTGCAGACGCATCTCGCCGGCCACGCCCTCGGGTGGGTGGCCGGCATCAGCTACGACACGCAAAACGAACAACGCCGCGGCTATAACAACTTCCTCGGCACGAGCCTCGGTGTCATGGGAGCGCTGCGGCGCAATGAGAACGACATCGCCCGCAACATCGATGAGTACACGCAGGCGAGTCTCGCGCTCTCACGGCGCTGGAGCCTGATGGCTGGGGTGCGCCACAGCGAGGTGAAGTTCATCACCGAGGATCACTTCATCACCCCGGGCAACGGCAACGACAGCGGCGAGGTCACCTACACCGCGACCTCGCCGGTGGCCGGCGTGCTGTATGCGCCCGCTCACTGGTTGCACCTCTATGCCGCCTTCGGCCAGGGCTTTCGCACCCCGCTCGCCTCGGAGCTGGCGTACCAGCCGAGCGGGCAGCCGGGTCTGAATCTCGCCCTGCGCCCGGCACGCAGCAACAACGCCGAGCTTGGCGCAAAATTGCGCATCGGCCAGCGCCTCAATGCCAGCATTGCCGGGTTCTTGACCCACACCAACGATGAGATCGTCGTCGTCAGCGACGCCGGCGGACGGACCACCTACCAGAATGCCGGGCGCACACGCCGCAGCGGCGCACAGGGCTCGCTCGAGTATCACTTTCTGCCGCAATGGCACGCACAGCTGGCCTACACCTACGTTGATGCGGTGTACATCGATGCGTTTCACACCTGCAGCGTCGTGCCCTGCAAGATTCCGACGCTGCTCGTGCGTTCAGGCAACCGACTGCCCGGCGTGCCGCGCAGCAACGCCTACGCCAAGGTGAGCTGGGGACGCCGGCTCGGCTGGCACGCCAGTCTCAGCGGGCAGTACCTCAGCGACATTCCCGCCAACGAGACCAACACCGCGCACGCCGGTGCCTACTCGGTATTCAATCTGAGCGGCGGCTACCGCACTACCTTCGGCGCGCAGCGCCTTGAGGTGTTCCTGCGACTCAACAACCTGCTCAATCGCCACTACGTGGCGGCGGTGATCGTCAACCAGTCGAGCGGCGCGTATTTCGAGCCCGCCCCGGGCCTGAATGTGCTGGCCGGGGTGAGCCTCACCCTACGGTGAGCGGGGCGAGCGCAGAGTGCGGTAGATGGTGTTGCGCGAGACCCCCAGTGCACGCGCCGCCGCGGAGACGTTGCCGCCGTTGTGCTCGAGCGCAGCGGTCACCGCGCTCGAGCGTAACGACTTCAGATCCGCCGCGCCATCACCCGAGCTCGCGCCGCTCTCGGTCCGTTCGCCTTCGCCCGACAACTCCTCGAGGAAGTCCTCCGGCAGCTGCGGCGTTCCGATCACACCCGACTCATCGGCCATGATGCTCGCCGTGCGCAGCACGTTGGTCAGCTGGCGAATGTTGCCGGGCCAGCGGTAGCGACGGAACGCGGCCTGTACCTCGGGCGAGCAACGCAACTCGCGCGCCGTCTGGGCAGCGAGGATCCGCGCCATGAGTGCCTGGAGATCCTGCCGCTCACGCAGCGCCGGCAGCCGCACCGCGAGTCCATTCAACCGATAGTACAGATCCTCGCGAAACAGTCCGCGGCGCATCATGTCCTTCAAGTCACGATGCGTGGCGCAGATCACCGCAATGTCGACCGGCCGCTCGCGGCTCGCGCCGAGCGGCAGCACCGCCCGCTCCTGCAGCACCCGCAACAGCCGGGTCTGCAGCGTGAGCGGCATGTCGCCGATCTCATCGAGGAACAGCGTGCCGCCATCGGCAAGGGTGATCTTGCCGGGGCTGCCGCGCCGGCGGGCGCCGGTGAAAGCGCCCTCCTCGTACCCGAACAGCTCCGCCTCGATCAGCGACTCCGGCAACGAAGCGCAGTCGACGGCCACGAACGGCGCGGCGCGCCGCTCGGACTCGTTGTGGATCGCGTGGGCCAGCAGCTCTTTTCCGGTACCGGTCTCACCGAGAATAAGGATGGGAATCGAGTGCCCCTGTACCTTGCGGACCTTGAAGATCACCGCCGCGATCGCCGGATCACCGGTATCGAGATCCGCCAGGGTCGGGGCGCACGCGCCGCGGCCAGCGGCCTCGAGCGGCGCGCTGCGCCGCGCCGGCATCGGCTCCGGCACCACCGTGGCGCGCCGGCCGAGCGGCGTGTGCGGTTCGACGCGCGCCAGCACAGCCTGCCCGCTGCGCAGCGTCAGGCGCACCAGCGCCGAGGCCGTGCCCCGCCGGGCAAGCAGTGCGGGCACGTCGATCTCGAAGAGCGAATTCAGCGAGCAGCCGGCAACGCCGTCGGCCGCCAGTCCCAGCAGCGAGCGCGCGTTGGCGTTGGCAGCGAGCATCTGTCCCGCCTCGTCGAACGCCGCGATGCCCTCGAGGAGCGTGCCGAGCAACTCGGTGCGCGGATGAAAGTGAATGCGCAACGTCTGCGCATACTCGTCGATGAACAGCTGGTTCTCGATCATGTGCGTCGACATGCGCACCAGCCCCATGGTGTGCGGGTGATAGCCCTCCTCGGGCCCGGACACATCGAGTGTGCCGATCAGCTCCCCGCGGGGCCCGCGAATCGGGCTGCATGAACAGGTGAGAAAGCGGTTGACGGTGAGGAAATGCTCACTGCCGTGCACCAGCGTTGCGCGCTGCTCGGCCAAGGCGGTGCCGATGGCGTTGGTCCCCTTGCTGTCCTCGGACCAGAGCACCCCCGGCTTCAGCGCCACCCGTTCGGCCTTCGCGAGGAAGTCGCCATCGCCGAGCGCATGCATGATCAGTCCGCGCTCATCGGTGAGCAGCACCATGCTGTGGGTATTGAGAATCTGCTGGTGCAGCAGTTCCATCACCGGCAGCGCATGCAGGTACAGGGCCCGATGCTGCTCGGCGAGCTCACTCAGCGCGCGACGGCTGAGCGAGCTGAAGTCCGGCCGCAGCCGCTCGGTCAAGCCCAGCCGACGGGCCCGCTCGTGCCACAGCGACACGACCTTGGAGCGCTCCGCGAGCGTGAACTCCTCTCCGGCCTGCAGCGCAGCGGATTCATCTCTCATCCGCTCCCCTCCGCGTGCACAGCGCACGTCTGATGATTTTTACCTCATTATTGACGCTAGCGCGATCCCCACCCGCCTGTACAGTAGGGGTTTACCGAAGCCCACCCGGTTGCGCCGCGGTTACCCGCGCGGCAGCGAGCGGCTTGCCGGGCGGCGCCGCCGAGTGTGCACCGGCGGGCCGTACGGGCTGACGCCCGGCGCCGCTACGGGCCAAGCCCGAGTGTCCGTGATAGAGCAGCGGCACCGCACTGGTGCTGGCAACCGATTCACTCAAGGCGATCTTGCCGGCCGGGAAGCCGTTCTGCTGCAGCAGAAAGGACATGACATCCAGGTACTGCCGCGCGGTGAGCGATCCGGGCGCATAGGCCGGCATGTTCACGGACAAGAACAGATAGATATCCCGTACCTTGTAGTTCGCTTTGGCCGAGGCAAAGATCGGCCCCTTCAGTGCCGGACCGACCAGCCCTTGCTCCTGCTTGCCATGGCACATCGCACACTTGTGCTCGTAGGTCGCGTGTCCCGAGCGGGCCTGCGCGGCGGTATACAGCGCCGGAACCGCCGCCTCGCCGCGCTGGATACCCAGCGCGGCGAGGCCCATGGACAACACGAGCAGCGCTCGCGAGCGGCGCATCAGTCGTACACTCCGCTTAACGCAGCGCAAAGACATACAGGTGTCCGCCGCGCGGAATGCTCTTCACGAGCGGCACCATCTTGCCGCCCCAGATGGGCGTACCGCCCCCCCAGCCGGCGAGGATCGCCACGTACTGTTTGCCATTGACCATGAAGGTCGAGGGCGGCGCGATGATGCCGGAGGACAGCTGGCGACTGCGCCAGAGCACCTTGCCCGTGCGTGCATCAAACGCGTACAGATGGCCGCGGGCCGAGCCGCTGAAGACCAGTCCGCCCGCGGTGCTCATCGCGCCGGCGTCCCACGGCAGGTCGCTCTGATGATCCCAGGCCTGCCGACCGGTATCGAGATTGATCGCCTGCAGCGCGCCCCAGTTGCGGTCGGCCGGATCGTGCACCACCTGGAAGCTCTCCCCGAGATACGGCAGCCCGGGGTGATAGAACGTCGGCGCCCCCTTCATGGTCATGCACGTGTGGATCGTCGGCACGTAGGCCATGCGCGTCAGCGGATCGACCGAGATCGGCCACCAGTTCTTGCCACCGAGGAAACTCGGGCAGGTGAAGACCTGCTTGTTCATCGCCGGTCGCAACGCATTGTCGGTGTACGGCTGACCGTCCTTGAAACCTTCGACCGACGTGGCCCGCGTGAACGGCCGGGCATAGATCAGTTTGCCGTTTACGCGATCGATGGCATAAAACCAGCCGTTGCGGTCGGCATGCACGATCGCCTGGTAGTCCTTACCGTGGTAGCGCAGCGTCGTGATCACCGGAGTGTTCACTCCGTCGTAGTCCCACGAATCGTGCGGAGTGTATTGGTAATACCACTTGATCTTGCCCGTCCGGGGCTGCAGGGCGAGCAGACTGTCGGTGAACAGGTTCCGGCCGGGGCGCAACTTGGCGAGCCAGGGCGCGGGGTTGCCCACCCCCCAGAACAGCGTGTCGGTGCTCGGGTCATAGGTGCCGGTGATCCAGGTCGAACCGCCGCCGTGCTTGTACATGCCCTTCGGCCAAGTGTTGGCGCCGAGGTGGCCTGGCGCCGGCGTCGACCAACGCCGCCACAGTAACGCGCCCGTCTTGGCGTTCAGCGCCTGGATGAAATCGCGCGCGCCGTACTCGCCGCCCGACTCCCCGACGATCACCATGCCCTTGAGGACCATCGGCGCAAGCGTCATCGCGTAGCCGACGTCGGCCGGTTTGAGCTGCCGCTGCCACACGACTTTGCCCGTCATCGCGTTCAAGGCGACCACGTAATTGTCGAGCGTCGCCATATAAACGTTATCACCGTACAGCGCGACGCCGCGATTGACCACGTCGCAGCAGACGGTCTTGAAGCCGACGCCCTGCATGGGCTTGACGTACTTCCATAGCACCTTGCCGGTCACCGCATCGAGCGCGATCAGATGATCCTTCGGCGTGGTGATGAACAGGTACTGGCCATTGACGATGGGGGTCGACTCGTACCCCTGCTTCAGGTGACTGCGGTAGCTCCAGATCACGTGCAGATTCTTGACGTTGTGCGTGTTGATCTGCCTGAACGGGGCAAAGCTGTTGCCGGCGTAATCGCGCCGGAACATCAGCCAGCCGTTGTCGTTCGCGGCCGCAGCCAGCCGCGCATCGGTGACTTGCGGATAACCGGTGGCGAGCGCCGCACCGAGCGGCACGAGCCCAGCGAGCAGTCCCGCCGCAAGAGCGAGGCGGCTGCGCCGCGGTGATGCATGGATGATCCTCATATCGCGTGTTCCCCCAACTGGTTTTCTGACTTGCCGCGCGATCAGCCGACATCGGCCGGTCCGCCTGCAGCGCCTGGTTGCAAGGCGCATGCCATGCTCGCGGGAATGCAGAGCCGATGGGCAACTGCTGATTTTGAGCAATCCACGGCGCGACAGACCGTTGCAAATCGCAACAGGCTGTGCAACACACTGTTGAAGAACACAACACCGCGCCGGTGCGCTGAACTCGCCGAGCGCGCACCCCTGCACCGGTGTGCACCGTATACTGCGAGCATTGCGGCGAAACGGCGTGCGCCGTCCCCGCGCGGGGCAGTGCCGGCAGGCCGATCCGGTTCAATGCGGGGCGCAGGCTGCCCACGGACGGATGGCCGGTGAGAGGTCGCGCTCCGAGCCACGGGGTGACACGCCAACTCCTCGTCACTGGGCTGATCGCTCTGCAGAGGGCTGCCTGCGGGCGCGCCATGGCCCGTCCGCGGCGCTCGGCTGCGGATGCCGCCCGATGCGCCTCTCGGGCCTCGGCAATCGCCGTCCAGACGGTCGAGTCAGCCCCGAGCTCGCCAGCTGGAAGATCAAACGGCCGCATCAGTGCGCCAGGGCAAAGCGCTGTTCCGTTTCGGCACAGGCGCGCGTTGCATTCTGCAACAGAGTGCCCGGATACAGCGGCCTAAGGCGTTGTTTCTAGAGCAGGCCGGGATGGCATGTGCTTTGCAATGACATTCGCCAGTCCGAATCCACTGCGAGGCTCTGTCCATGTCCATCCAACCCAGCACTCACGGACGCGT
>JAKBCE010000330.1 GCA_021808195.1 Pseudomonadota bacterium | reverse complement strand
CATGCCACCCATCTGGCCCATGTTCTGCTGCGCCAGCGCAGCCGGGGGGGCCGCACAGGCCGCACTCATCGCCAGAACACACAACCCAATGATCCGTTTCATGATGGCCGGTCCTCGAGTCACACTACGGTGGACTCTCCTTGTACGCTTCGTGATCGGGGACTTCGATCCGCACAGCTACGTACTGTGCGAACCGGGGGCGGGCGGCCGCGCCCCGCCTGAGCCTGACGGCGCCCCTCGCGGGCTCGTCGCACCATGGGAGGGCATCGGCCGGCGCGCTCCGCGAGCCGCGACTTGACGCAAGCGATCAATGCCATACTGGGGGCTCCTCCCCGCGCGAGCGCCTTGCCCAGATGATCGATTTCGGACGCGAGACTCAGCGTTTCGTGCGAGCCAACACCCGCTGGATCGGCGCGGGATTCCTCCTCATGATGTTCTCCTCCTTCGGGCAGACGTTCTTCATCGGCATGTCCGGCAAGGCGCTGCGCGAGACGTTCCATCTCTCGGCGGGCGGCTTCGGCGGGCTGTACATGCTCGCCACGCTTGCCAGCGCGGTGAGCCTGCCGTGGCTCGGGCGAACCCTCGATGTGATGCCGGGCTGGAAGGTGGTGCGCTTTACTCTGCCGGCGCTCGCCCTCGCCTGTGCGCTGATGGTGCTGGCGCCGAACCTCGTGCTGCTCACCGGCGCGCTGTACCTGTTGCGCCTGTTCGGTCAGGGCATGATGACCGAAACGGCGTACACGGAAATCGGTCGTTGGTTCGTGGCCAACCGCGGGCGCGCCATGGCGCTGATCGTGCCCGGTCAGCAGGCCGGCATTGCGCTGTTGCCGATTTTCGTCGTGTGGGTCGATCGGGCCGGTGGCAGCTGGCGGGCCGCGTGGATCGCCTCGGCAGGGCTGATCGTGCTGGTGGGCCTGCCCTCGATTCTTGCCCTGATGCGCATTGCGCGTGTGCCGCACTCGCAGGAAGTGAAGGCGAGTGCACTGCGCACTGCACGCAGCTGGACGCGCGGTGAGGTCCTGCGCGACCCGGTGTTCTATCTGCTGCAGTTCGGCGCGCTCGCCCCGCCGTTCATCGCGACCGTCATCTTTTTCAACCAGGACTACCTGATCGCGCTGCGCGGGTATGACCCGCTGATTTTCGCCGCGGCCTTTCCAGTGATGTCGGTCACGACCGTGGTGTTCGGGTTCCTCGGGGGGCACCTGATCGATCGGTTCGGGGCGGTGCGGCTGCTGCCGTACTTCCTCGTTCCGCTGGCGATGACTTCGGCGGCGCTCGGGCTGATCGCGGCGGTCTGGGGCGTGTATCTGTCGATGTTTCTGTTCGGCATCAGCAACGGGATCACCTCGACGATGCTGGGCGCGCTCTGGCCGGAGATCTACGGCCTCGCAAATCTCGGCGGTATCCGCGCGATGATCGTCTCGGCGATGGTGCTCTCGACAGCGATCGGACCGGGGCTGTCGGGTCTGCTCATCGATCACGGGGTGGCGCTGCCGCACCAGTTGCTGTGGCTGTCCGGCTGGTGTGTGCTCGCCTGCTTCGTGCTGGCGTATGCCGCCTGGCGGGTGCGCCAGCGCGAGACCGGCCCGGCGGCGCTGCGCGCGGCCTGAGCGGGCGATACATCCGGGGTGAGCGAGCGGCTGAAGCGCCGCTCGGTCGCAGGAGAAGGGGGCTGCAGCCGTGGGGGCGCAGCCGTTGCGGCTGCGCCCCCACGAGTGCTCAGGCGCCTGCGGCCGGCGGGAGTGCCGGCGGGGTGTGCAGCGTCACGGCCGAGCCGGTCGGCAGCGTGGCGACGCCCGCCGCGTAAGCGGCGCTGTTCCAGGCCTTCACCTGCGTCAGCACCGAACCGTCGTAGCGGCTGAGCAGTTGCTCGATCAGCGTGCGGTCGGCACGGATCAGCCCGAGCAGCTGCGCGCGCGGTTTGGCACCCCAGAGTCCGGCGCTCATGCCGTACAGGGTGTCGACCTTGCGGTGCAGATGCGAGAAGTGCCGCAGGAAGTCCTCCTCCGCTTTGTGCTGGGTATGCGAGTTCCACAGCGCGTTCTGGTAGGAGGTCAGGGTCTTCTGCAGCGTCTTGCCCTGGGCGAGGAGCGCGGTGTGCCGACGGCCCCAGGCCGGATCGGATGTGCCGCGCGCCAGCACGCCGGCGAGGGTCTTGCGCATGCTCGCAACGTGGTTGAGCAGGCGATTGACCGCCGAGAGCTCTTCACGCGCGGCCAGGCCGGCCTTGGTATCTGCGCGATCCGTGGCGAGTGACACCGAGTAGCGCGGATCGGACTCGACCTTCACCGTGACCCGCTGCATCGACGTCCCGGCGTGCGCCGTCGCGGTGTACTGGCCGGGCAGGGCGGCCGGCCCGAATCCACCGCCGTGGCCGGAACCGAGCGGCGGGTCGAGTTTGGCTGCGCCCTTGTAACGCAGGTTCCACACGACGGTGTCGAACCCAGCCTTGCCCGGTCCGTACAGCGTCGTCACCAGCGTACCGGCGGCATCACGGATCGCGATGCGCACCGGACCGTGATGCGCTGCCTTCTCGGCCGGCGTCGGCTTCAGCGCTTTGGCGAGGTGGTAGCTGATCATCGCCCCGATCGGCGCGTTCGGCGCGACATAGCCGCTCGGACCGACACCGTTGGTGTACGAGTGATACAGCTGCACGCCCGCGGAGGCGCTGAACAGATGGAACGGTGCGCGCATCG
>JAKBCE010000060.1 GCA_021808195.1 Pseudomonadota bacterium | reverse complement strand
CCTGGTCGCGCTCCAGATCAGCGAAGGCATAGTCCGAAGGCTCTGTCTTGAGCAGGTAATGCGCGGACACGGGTTCTCCTCTGGCGACGGCGCGATCCCGCCCGGGAGGGGCTGGGCAATCCATCGGCATCCTACACCGGGCGCGCCTCCATGGCTCGGCTGGGCCACGCTGCGGGTACTGCCGCACGCCGCGGGGCCTTGGAATGCCCGCAGGGACCGCGAGCTGCTGTCGGGACGCGATCTCGTGCCCTGTCGGCATCCAACCACCATCCATCCCGATGAATCCCGCTTCGTTAGCCGGACCCGGCAACGCGATCCCGGTTCGCCTCAATAGCGCTGACGATTTCGCGCGCAGTGGTGTTGCGCAGTGGGTACGCAGTCGCCACCGCACGCACACGTCCGGCCACCTCCGCCATTCGGTCGATGATCTGGCGGGCCCTGGGCTCACGAATATCCGCCTGACGCGCGAGCTTCAGAACGGCCTGCGCGGATATGTCGCGCAATTCACCACAAACATCCATGTGGTGTTCACCTCCGGCGCCCCGATTGAAGGTCAGATCGTATGCGGGAGAGACGCGCCACTGACCATTCTCTTCCATCCGAAATGAGAAGTTCTTCGGATGATCGTCGCGATTATTGAATATGACATTGAATACGCAGCGCTCAAAGGCAACCTCAACCTCCCTGACATCACGGGTGATTTTTTGCGTCAGACGCAGAAAGGTCAAATAATCTATGGATGACGGAAGTCTAAAATCCACATGTGCAGCGCCCGCAGCGGTATGGATGGGCACGCGCCTGCCTTGATCCCGATCGAACCGTTGAGCGCCAAATGCGCTCATCCGCCCCCGCTCCGTCTTGCCGAGTTCGAAATACCGTGTCGGCGGAATCGCAAGACCACACATCCGGGCCAGGTCTGCGTACAACTGCTCGACGGCACAAACTTCCGGGTGCTCCCCATCACCCGGGAATTTGACGATCCACGGCAGGCCCGGAGAGTCCTCCGTGGTCCAAGCCCGATCCGTGTCAGGGTCGATATTCACCAGCACCTTCGGTCGAGCCCCGTGCGCAGAGCCGCCAAGTTTCACATACGTGCGCAACAGGTCCGTGCTCTTGTCCTCCATGAGATTTTGCGATTCTTCAGCCAGCGCCAGAAGACTCACCGTATCCTGTGCAAGATCAACTTCAGTGTCGGGTTGATACGTCAATGCACCCATGGTTCTGCGACCGAGGAAGGCCAGCCGATCGAGGGGTGAGAGTCTGCGGACATCGATATCACGGCGGCGCATCAACCGGTCCATCAGCAGCAAACCCCAGCCGTCCGGAAGGCTGTCGCTGATGAACCCGGGCAGGCGAGACTGGAACTCAGGGAAATTTCCGCGCGCGCCGGCTTGCAGGCGCATCGCGTGCGGCGAGAACTCGAGCCCGCGGCGCAACGCGGCACCGCTGTACTCGAAGAGGAGCTGATGACCGTCATCGGCTAGCAGACCCAGCTGGAATGTCTCACCCCATCCCTCGTAGAGCACCTGCAGCGTTTTCATCGATGCGGCCCTTTGCGCGAGCGTGGTGCACGCTGGCGCTCGCGATGAGCGAGTTCCATGTCGCGAATCGAGTGGATCTTCACCTCGAGTATCGGGTCCAGATCCTCTGCACGACCCACGGCCACGATGACCTTGAGGAACGTCTCAAGGGTCGCCTGGCCGCTGCTTTCCAGGTTTCTCACCGCGCGAGTCGACAAGCCCGCGCGTGCCGCGAGCTCTGCCTGGGTGAGCGCCTGATGCAATCGAAGCCGCCGCAAGCGCTTTCCCAGCGCGCTCGCGATTTCCGGGACCGTTGAGAGCGAAAACATCATCGAAACCCGAGTCCATATAATTGTCCGAATTATACCCCTTAATACGTTAATTTTGATAATAAAATATCTTTTTGTGCCGTTTACTGCCAAGCCCGCACGATCTGCCGACGCGTGCAAGACGCTCGGCGCACAAGCGCCCGACGAGATCCGCGGATTGCACCCATTGGAGCGGCGCCACGGACGGGGCGCACGCCTCGCCGGTGACGCTTCGCAGCGACGCACAGCAGGCGCAGTTGATGAGGACACACCGGCTGCCCGGGTTCGCGCCCCCGAGAGAGTGCGCTACATGCGCCCGCATACGTCAACGGCCGCATGACTTGCGCTAGCTGCAGCCCGATCATCCTGCCCGACCAGGCCGCGGCCCTCTCACCGCGCGACACTGGAACGACCCGGTAGGTTCCGCGCAACCCACGGGCCGCCGCGCTCACCGCCGAGTCTTCCCCTTGGCGCCAGAGTTGCCGGTTCTGGCGGAGGTGACGCGCGGTCGCGGAGTCGCTTTGGCCGCCGGCCGACGCTTCGCGGGCGATTTCGGCGTCGCGGCGGGTCGCGATTTGCGCGCCGGTCGCGGGGCGTCTGCCAATTCGATGCCGAACACCCCGGCGAGATCTGCCTCGGCAATGGTCTTGCGTTGCGTCTTGCCCCGCGCACCCTCGCCATCGACCGCGGCGGCAATCAGCTCCCCGTGATCGAGATTGCGCAGCGTAAAGAGCAACTGCGGCTCGGTATCGAGCCGCGCGCCCACCCCGTACAACACCGCCGCGACGTGCTTGCACATCGTCGCCCAGTCTGGGCACGAGCAGCTCATCTGGATGTCCCCGGGCTTCGGAAACAGTCCCTGCGTCGGGTCGGTGACCTGACGCATCACCCGTTCGGACAACCGCCCCTCGAGCAGCTCGATCAGCGAGCCGATCTCCCCGGCGCACTGGCGTTTGAGCGCCGACCACCGGGTCTTGGCCAGCGTCTTGATCGTGACCTCGACCTCATAGGGGCGCGGCCGGGATCCCGCCACGACGGCCGCGATCCGCCCCGGCTCGATCTTCAGATCGAGCACCGCGCCGCTGCGCACGTAGCTGCGCCCGCGCGGCAGGCGATACTCGTAGTCCCGGTAGGCCTCGAGGTTCGCGCACCAGGCCTTGCCCCAGAAACTGCTCGCAATGGCGCGCCCGGCGAGCCTCACCGGGCTGAGGGCTCGCCCCTCCTTGCCGGCCTTCTTCGACAACTGCTGCCCCGCGCGCAGCGCACGCGCCTTCTGCTCACCCACGCTCGGTTTGCGTGCAAACATCCGCCAGTTCATCACCCTTCACCTCACCTCGCGTTCGGCCGGCGCATCATGAATCGCACGCCTTGTGAATGTCGAGCGCCACCGTGGCGAGCAGTTCTGCATCACTCATCTCGGTGAGCAACCGCTCACCGCCCTGCCCCAGCAGCTCCTCGGCGAGCCCACGCTTCGCCTCGATGAGCGCGTCGATTTTCTCCTCCACCGTGCCGCGGCAGACGAACTTGTGCACCAGCACGTTGTGCCGCTGACCGATGCGAAATGCCCGGTCGGTCGCCTGATTCTCCACCGCCGGGTTCCACCAGCGATCGAAATGAATCACCTGGGAGGCCGCCGTGAGGTTCAGTCCCGTCCCGCCGGCTTTCAGCGAGAGCACGAAGAACGGTGGGCCGTCCTCGCGTTGGAACTGCTCCACCAGTCCCCGGCGCCTCGCCACCGCCGTGCCACCGTGCAGCACCAGTCCCGGACGGCCGAAGACCTGCTGCAAGTATTGCGCGAGCGGCTCGGTGAGCTCGCGGAACTGCGTGAACACGAGCACGCGCTCCTGACGCTCGGCGAGCTCCTCGCAGAGCGCCCCGAGCCGCTCGAACTTGCCGCTGCGCTCAGGCGTGTAGGGACCCTGTCCCGCCCAGTGGGCCGGATGGTTGCAGATCTGCTTCAGCTGCATCAGGGAGGCGAGCACCGCGCCGCGGCGCTGGATGCCCTCGGTCCGATCGAGCGTCCGGGCGAGATCCTCAACGCAGCGCGCGTAGAGCGTCGCCTGTTCGCGGGTCAGACCGCAGAAGGCGCGGATCTCGGTCTTCTCCGGCAAGTCGGCGATGATGCGCGTATCGCTCTTCAGGCGCCTGAGCAGGTACGGTTGCACCAGACGGCGCAGCGGCGCATAGGCGCCCTCACCCCCGCGGCTCATGCGTTTGGCGGCTTCCGCAAACGCGCGCGCCCCGCCGAGCAGGCCCGGATTGAGGAAGTCGAACAGCGACCAGAGGTCCGAGAGCCGGTTCTCGATCGGCGTTCCGGTGAGGGCGATGCGGGCCGAGGCGGTGAGTGCCTTCACCGCGCGCGTCTGCTGGGCCCCGGGGTTCTTGATGGCCTGCGCCTCATCGAGCACCGCGAGCCGCCAGGCGAAAGAGCGCAGCGCGGCGGAGCGGGTGACGACGCCATAGGTGCAGAGCGCGACATCGACCCCGCCGAGCGCCGCCTCGAGCGCCGCGGCGTCGTTCAGATCAATGTCCGTCTCGCTAGGATGCGCCGTGAACACCTTCAGACGCGGCGCGAATCGCTCGAGCTCGCTCTTCCAGTTGGCAATCAGGGAAGCCGGCGCCACGATGAGGCTGGGGCCGTCCGAGGCGTTCGCGGAGCCGGTGCGGCCGCTGCGGCCCGGACGGCCGTGCACGTGCACCAGGAGCGCAATCACCTGCACCGTCTTGCCGAGCCCCATGTCATCGGCGAGGCAGGCCCCGAGACCGAGCCCGGTGAGCAACGCGAGCCACTGCGCGCCGATGACTTGATACGGCCTCAGCGTCGCGTTCAGGCCTCGGCTAAAGAGCGCCGCCTCGGCCTCGGGGTGGCGCAGACGCTCGAGCAGTTCGCGCAGCCACTCGCCCGCCTCGACTCCCGACCAGGCCGCCAGTGTCTCGGGCATCTCGCGGTGGGCGCGCTCGGCGGGCGCACCGGCCAAGAGGCGCATGCCCTCGTGGAACGACAGCCCGCCGGCGCGCACCTCACGCGCCACGCGCTTCCAATGCTCGAGCGCCGCGGCGAGCTGCTCGCCGTCGGCCTCCACCCACCGGCCGCGCAGACGGATCAGGCCCTCGCGGGAGGCGAGCAGCTCACGCTGCTCGGCCTCCGTCAGCGGCTCCCCCTCGAGGGTCATGCGCACCGAGAAATCGAGCAGGGCCTTGGCGCCGAGCTGCGCCGCGGGCGCACTGCCGACCTGGGCACTCACCTGAGGCCGCGGCGCACGGCCCGCCCGCCACCAGTCCGGGATCCGCACCACCAACCCGCAGGCCTCGAGGACGGCCGTATCCGTGAGCAGCCGCAGCGCCTCGGCGGGACGCCAGGCGAGCGGCTGGTAGATCTCGCCGCTGTCGATGAGCTCGCGCACCCACTCGAGCCGCTCGGCGGCCTCGCGGATCGGCTTCAGCAGGTTCGCCAGGCGGGCGCGGTTCGCCGGGCCAGTGTATTCCTTCAGCGCCCGCCCGAGCGGCAGGTGGCGGGCCGCGCCCTGCGCCGAGACGCCGCCGGCATACGTGACCAGGAATGCAAACGGAAACGCCTCGTCACGCGGGTTCTCGGCGAGGTGGAAGGTGACCCGCCCGACCAGCCGCCAGAGCGGATTGCGCCGGTGCAGATAGGTGCGCAGGCTCTCCTCGCCCGCAGCGGCCGCCTCGCGCAGCGTGGCCTCGATGTCGCGCCAGGCCATGCTGAGGAGCGCCGCATCGAGATACTCGAGGCCGCGGATCGGCGGTGCGGCGAGCCTGAGCGCCTCGAGCTCCTCGGTCGGCGGCAACGCCACCAGCACGCCCGGGGCATCGGGCTCTGCATCCCCGAGATGGCACAGCCGGGTCAGGTAGCGCTGGGCAAACTCGCGCGCAAAGGCGAGTCCCGGCGGCAGCGCCGTCGTGGCCTCGGTGCTCGCCAGATGCACCAGCCCCGCCCCCTGACTCTGCGCGAAGGCCCGCTCGATCCGCGCGACGGCCGCGGCCGGCACGCCCGGTGCCTCGGGCGACTCCACGGGCTGCACCGCGAAGTGGCGCCGGGCATTGATGTACAGATCGAGCGATTCGGCCATGATGCAGATGTGCCGCTAAAAGCGGCCGGGAAACGTACGCTCCGTCAACAAAAGGAGTGAAAAATATATACTGTTTTTATACCAGACCCTCCGGCGCGATGGACTTCGAATACGACCGGCAGAACAGCGAGGACCATAAGGCCAGGCACGGCATCGACTTCGATGCGGCGCAAGCGCTCTGGCAGGACCCTGCCCTGATCGAAATGCCGGCCCGGGCGATGGACGAGCCGAGAGCACTCGCGATCGCACCATGGGCGGGGCCCCACGGGTCCGCGATGTTCACGCGCCGAAGCGAGCGAATCCGACGGATCTCGGTGCGGCGCGCTCGCGCTGAAGAGGTGAAGGTTTATGAAAGCGAAGCGGTTTGATCAGCAATTCGACGCTGGCGAGAGCGTCCTCGAACATCTTGACGTGCAACGCGCCCACAGACCCGGCATCGACATCAAGCGCGTCAACGTCGATTTCCCGCAATGGATGGTCCAATCCATTGATCGGCAGGCGCGTCGGCTCGGTGTGACCCGCCAGTCGCTCATCAAGCTGTGGTTGGCCGAAAGGCTCGAGGCGCGCGCCACCCCCTGATCGGCGGCGCGGCGAGCCGCATCCGTGTCGCAAGCCGCGCGACCGAGATACCGGCATCACTTCGTGTGCGCAATGCAAGAACTCGTTCCGCGGATTGGCGGGCGCAACGCGGAGCGCGGCTTACACGCCACTGCCGCGAGGACGCCTATTCACATCTCGAGATGCTGGCGGGCGGCGCGGACCTTCTGCGCGTTATCGGCGCACACAGCGCGAAACGGCGCGCTGATGCGATCATCATCGGCAGCCCGGGACCAGAACACATCGGCCGCGGCCGCGCCAGCCTGCCAGGCTTCGCGCTCGGCCGGCAAGGGCAAGCGGGGCACGAAATCCACGGACGGAAGCTCGACACCTCGCTGCGGGGCATAGCGCATCGGGAGCATGTCATAGGCAGGGGCCAGGCACAGCGGGGCAGATGCGGCGGAACTCTGCGGTGTGAACGAGAGATTGCCGTCGTGCATGTCGGTGTTGGCAATCAGCTGACCGAAATGCCACAAGCGTGTGATGGCCCCGGCGGTGTCTCGATCAATGAGCCGGCGTTCGAGAAGCTGTGCAGCCCCTTCGGTCCACGGCCGGCCGGCAAGTCCAAACCAGCCGTAGTTGAGCGCCGCCCATGAGCACAAGCCAGAGCGACCGCGCGCGCCGTGGCGATCAAAGCGAACCACCTCGAGAAAAGTGCGGCTCCCCGCTCGCAAAATGCGTGATTGCGCCGCGGTGAGGCCCGGCAACATCGCGAGCGTATCCGCCGCGAGCGACTCACAGACGAGCAGATCCGACCCGCGCTGCGTGCCCGGTGACTCGTCCGAACCTGAAAATTTCACAATGACGTGAGTCCGCACGCCGTCCAAGACGGACACTGCGGTGAACTTCGGGAATTCCCCGGCAGCGGAGGAACCCGCATCGCCATCCGCCATGGCCCGCTGCGCACGCTCGCTGTAGGTCTCGATTAAGGGCGCCTGCGAAGCAGGCGCCGGCGGTTGCTGCAGTTCATCCAGCCACAATTGAAGGGCATGCTCACCGACGATGAAATTGCCGCTCTGGTCCGCTCCGAAGAGCGAGAGCGCATGCAGCACATCGTCGTCGGACCATTGGCGCGGATCGTCACCGAGGTGCAGTACGCGCGCGTGCGCCCGGGCGAACCGCCTGCCCATGAATCCCGCAGGCCGCAGGTCCTGAAGAAAATAGGGCAGTCCCTCGAACCAGCCGTCACGCATCGAGTGATCCAGAGGCCACTGGGGCGATGCGCTGAATTCGAGGAAGGTCCCATCAGGATGGGCAAGATTCAGGCGCCCGACCTGTTCTACGCCGCCTCGCTCGTCGACCTGAAATACCGGCAGAGGGTCTGCGCTTCCGCGCAGGCGCCGGCGGGCGGCGTAGGCGGTGCGCCGTGCGCGCCCGATGGTCAGGACTTCGGACCCGGCTGCACGCACGGCGCGCATCAGCGTCGCGCGGCTCACATCCAGAACGGCAAGCAACTCTGCGGCGGGCAGATGGGGTCGCGCCCGGAGGACCCGAATGAGGTCTTCTGTGGTCGCCATAATGAAACGATTTTAAGGCATTAACTTATTGATTTTGAAATTATCGCATATCCTATACGAAACGATATATGAAACGATTTTACACACACAGCCTCCGCACCGTCGAGACGCCCTGTCGCAGTGACCGAAGGCGCGATCCGTTCAGGGCCCAGTGCTCGGCGCGGTCATGGTGCAGCTGCGGCGAGAGCACCGCACCGGGCTTGACCTTCAGGCGCTTGACCTGAAAGCGCGGCCCCGACTCGATGCTGTCGTCACTGCCCCAGGGGCGGAACACCTCGCGGCGCAGGCTGTGCCCGTAGCACCCCGCCTCCTTCAGGCGGTGCATCCGCTTCTTCACGTCCTGCACCCGCGGCCTCAGCGCCACCCGCACCGCATCCTGGGTCTCGACCGCCCGGTGAACGGACCGCACGAGGGCGCTTCTCGCACGGGCTTCAACGATGGCGCACTGGGCCAGGCGCGCCTCAAAGCGCGCAATTTGTCACCCGTACTCGTCCCGCTGCTCACGCAGAAAGGGCCGATCGATCTGCTCGGCATAGTGCTCGATGTCCGCGCTCGAGACCCCGCACGCACGGAAGTGCGCCTTCCAGCCGCTCACCACCCGAGCGACTCGGCGCACTTCAGCCACCGCCTCATCGGGTTGCAGCGCGAACAGGTTCGACATCGACAGCGCATTCTCGAGCGTCGAATCCGCGCCCTGCTCACCGATGCGCATCTGTTGAAAGCCGAGCGCCTGCCCTGTGGGCAGCACGTCGTATGCCGCAGAGAGCTCGTACTGCTGATCCGCTGAGACGATCAACGCATGGTTCTTCTCGTGATCATCGGTGTTATCCATCAGGATATTGAAGACCATGCGGCGAAAGAGCTCCTGCATGTCCTGAACATAGCGCTCGCCGTGCGCAACCCCTTTGCGGCGCAACAACTGCGCAAGCTCCGGGTAACCGAACGGTTCTGCCGCCGCCCGCAGCGCCACCGCGGCGGACAGACAGTGCCGCCGTTGCCCGCCGCTACGATCGAAGCGCTTCACGGCGATGGCGTGACCATCCGTCAGGCGCACGGCCATGCTCGTCGCCGTCCGTATGGATGCACTGCGCGCCAGCGTCATCGTGGCATGCTCGATGAGCGGAGTATCCGCATGATCACCGTCGGAGAACTTGATCACCCACTGCTCGGTATCGATCTCGAGCAGCGCCTTGGGTCGAGCGCCCCCCAGGGTCGCGCCGGGGGAGATCAGTCGCTTCAGCGCCGGGGGCACCGGCTCACCGGCCTGAATGCAGCGCACGAGCCGATAAATCTGCTCGGCTTCACCGAGCACCGGAAGCGGTCCGAGCCGGCGAGGCAGATAGTGCTCGGCGGAACTCGAGACACCGAGGGCACCAAATCGATCGTCGCCGGCATAGTAAAGATATTCGAGCAGGGACAAACGGGTCGGCTTGTCGATGAAGCGGATGACGCGCTCGCCCCAGCGGTCCGGCCGGGCATCATCCACCGCGCCGACCACCGAGTGGCGTGTGCTCGGCGCAAACTCTGCCTCGATGAGCGGCAAGTCTTCGCTGAGCGCAAAACCCTCAGCGAGCCAACTCGGCGCATACCGCAGCGATACGCTCTGCAAAGAGCGAACCAGCCGCAGCTCACCGACCAGGCGCGGTCGCGATGGATCGGTCAGGATCCACAGCGCGAGCGAGTCTCCGGGCTCGTAGGTCATGGTGGAGCGCGCCTCTGGCGAGCCCGTGCCGAGGCCGCCGCACGTCGCGCTCGACGCTGCAACGCAGTGCGAACTTCACCCTCAATCGCCCCACGGTCCTCCCCCGGCGCCGCCACTTCCGACAGTGCCGCCACGCGGCCGATCATCCACAGGGCCGTGGCGTACAGCCCCATTCCCACACCCGGATCGCCGCGCTCCAACCGGATAAGGGTCGGCACCGAGCAGCCCAGACGCCGGGCCCAGGTCCGCTGTGATTCCTTCCGCCGTAGGCGTGCGATGGCGAGGTTCTCGCCGAGATCTCGCAGCGCCTGCGCCACGGCGGGTGGAAGCGTCGCAAGGGCAGGAGCGGATCGAGACATATTTAGAGTTTATCAAAACCAATTTTTTGATCAATTATATTTTACTTCCCTGAGCGCTGATCTCGCGATTGACCCGGCCCAGGCCCCGGCCGGCGGCGCCTCGGGCGCGGTTGGCCGGGGGTAAGACCTCTCACGGACTACAGGGCCTGGGAGGGCGGAGTGCGCGGTGCGGTGATTTGGCAGCCGCAGCGAACGCTGCACGGCATTTCCCTCAGCGGGTGGCCGAGTGGCATCGGGGCCTCGATAGGGCGCTGCCTGCCCCTATCGACCCCCTGGAGCCGCCCCCCGCACGGTGTGGTGATGCGCCAAGTCCCGCGGGCCGCACACAGGAGCGCCTGCCGGTAGCCGATCTGCGGGCAGCTCAGCCTGATGAGCGCGCGGCACGCAGATCCGCTGGGTGCCGCGCGCAGCGGCGCCCGAGTCCCTCAGGCGCTTGATCCGCAACGGGGCGAATTGCGGTACCGGCGCGTACACCTACCGCCGAAGGGCTGGCGGATCGCCCAGGAAATCGGACTTGCGTCAGCGCTTTTACGCCGCGTACCCTGCTGAGGCGTCGATGCGATCTCCGGGCCAAGCCGCGACCTTCCAGCCACGGCACTGGCGTCATGAGGTCGACCGGCACCGCGGGCGATAGCCTCCGCGGGGTGGTCTGAAATCCGGCCCTCGCGCATGAGCCCAAGACCTGCATGAATCGCGCACAAATTCTCAATGTCCTCGCCGACAGCAAGGTGCTTCTGCGTGAGCGCTACGGCGTCGTTGACCTTGCACTCTTTGGCTCAGCCGCTCGCGATGCCGCCAGACCCGATAGCGACGTTGACCTGCTGGTGACCTTTGATGGACCCGCGACCTCTGATCGGTATTTTGGGGTCCAGTTCTATCTCGAGGATCGGCTCGGTCGACCTGTTGATCTGGTCACCCACAAGGCGCTCAGAGACGAGTTGCGGCCGTTCATCGAACGCGAAGCCCTTCATGTGTGAGGCTGCGCGCGAATGGCGGTTTTACGTCCTGGACATGCTTCGCTTCGGGGAAAGAGCGCTGAGCTATACGGCTCAGCTCACCCAGTCCTAATTTCTCGACAGCGGCTTGACCTACGATGCAACCGTACGCAATCTGGAATTGCTCGGCGAGGCAGCCACACACATTCCGGACCAGGTCCGGCGCGCGCACGAGGAGATCCCGTGGCGGATGATCATCGCCACGCGTAATCGCCTGATCCACGGCTACCTCGGGATCGATGGCGACACGCTCTGGAGCATCATTACTCAGGACTTGCCCGCGCTGGTGCCGCGCTTGCAGCGACTCGCAGACCGCATCCCTCCGGTTGGCACGTAGATCCGTCAGGGCAGAACTCGCACAGGACAAGCGTTCCACCTCGACACCGCTGAGCGATGACTCGATGTGCATTGCACCCCTGATCGCGCGTCGCGAACCACCGGGCGTGCCGCTCGGACGCCCAGCGCCTGGCCTCACATGGCACGGGGCGCCCCACGGTCAGCTCGTCGTACCCTCGCGGCCGTACTGATCCTCGAGCCGCACGATGTCGTCTTCGCCGAGATAGGATCCGGACTGGATCTCGATGATGTGCAGCGCAATCTTCCCCGGGTTCTCGATGCGGTGGCGCACCCCGATCGGGATGTAGGTCGACTGGTTCTCCTCGAGGAGGAACACCTCATCCCCGCGTGTGATGCGCGCGGTCCCCGACACCACCACCCAGTGCTCGGCGCGGTGATGGTGCAGCTGCAGCGAGAGCACCGCACCGGGCTTGACCTTCAGGCGCTTGACCTGAAAGCGCGGCCCCGACTCGATGCTGTCGTAGCTGCCCCAGGGGCGGAACACCTCGCGGTGCAGGCTGTGCTCGTAGCGCCCCGCCTCCTTCAGGCGGTGCACCAGCTTCTTCACGTCCTGCACCCGCGCCTTCGGCGCCACCAGCACCGCATCCTTGGTCTCGACCACGACGTGATCGGTGAGCCCCACGGCCGACACCAGCCGGCTCTCGGCGTACAGGTAGCACCCCTCGGAGTCCTCGCAGATCACGTCCCCGTGCAACACGTTGCCGTGACCATCCGCGTCGCTCGCCTCGTGCAGCGCCGACCACGAGCCCACGTCGCTCCAGCCGGCCGCGAGCGGCACGACCACCGCATCATGGGTCTTCTCCATCACGGCGTAGTCGATCGAGTCGGCCGGACAGGTCTCGAAGCGCGCAGGTTCAATGCGCGTGAAATCCAGATCCGACTTGGCCGCGGCGAACGCCTCGGCGCACACCCGGGCAATGTCGGGCGCGAATCGGGCGAGCTCCTCCAGGTAGCGCCGGGCGGAGAAGAGGAACATGCCGCTGTTCCAGTAGTACTCGCCCGAGGCCGCGAAGGCCTCGGCCCGTTCGGCATCGGGTTTCTCGACGAAGCGCGCGATGGCGAACGCCGCCCCCGCGCTCGCCCCGCGCTGGATGTAGCCATAGCCGGTCTCAGGGCTCGTCGGCACGATCCCGAAGGTGACGAGGCGTCCCTCGCCGGCGGCCGTCAGGGCGGCTCTCACGGCCTTCTGGAAGGCCGGGACGTCGCGGATGACGTGATCGGCCGGCAGTACCAGCAGCAGCGGATCGGCGGTGCCCGAGCGCTTCAGCGCCGCATGCGCCGCCAGCGCGATGGCCGGCGCCGTGTTGCGCCCCATGGGCTCGAGCACGATCGATTGCGGAGTGACGTGAAGCTCGCGCAACTGCTCGGCGACCAGGAAGCGGTGCGCCTCGTTGCACACCACGACCGGGGCGGCGGCCGAGAGGCCCTCGAGCCTGAGCGCCGTCTGCTGGATCATGGTCCGCTCGCCGGTGAGCGCGAGCAGCTGCTTCGGGTACAGCTCGCGCGAGAGCGGCCAGAGCCGGGTCCCGGCGCCGCCGGAGAGAATGACGGGCGTCAGCATGGCATTCACCTCAGGAGGCTCAGGCTTTCGCGCGCTGAATCGAGCGGCCGCGGCCGATGGCGTAGTACGCGAGCCCGAAACGCTCGACGATGTGCGGATCGTAGAGATTGCGGCCGTCGAAGATCACCGGGCTCTTCAGGCTCTCGCGCAGCCGCTCGAAGTCCGGGCTGCGGAACTCCTTCCACTCGGTGATGATGGCGAGCGCATCGGCGCCCTGGACCGCCTCGTAGGCACTCGCTGCGAGCGTCAGATCGGGTCGCTCGCCGTAGAGGCGCCGCGCTTCGGTCATGGCCACCGGATCGTAGGCGCGCACGCGAGCGCCCGAGCGCCACAGCGCCTCCATCAGCGCCCGGGAGGAGGCCTCACGCATATCGTCGGTATCGGGCTTGAAGGCGAGCCCCCACAGCGCAATCGTGCGTCCGGTGAGTGCTCCATCGAAGTAACGCATGATCTTGGCGAACAACACATCCTTCTGGCGAGCGTTCACCGCCTCGACCGCATCGAGCAGCGTCGGCTCGTGGCCCGCCTCGTGGGCCGAGCGGATCAGCGCTTTGACGTCCTTCGGGAAGCACGAGCCGCCGTAGCCGGCGCCCGGGTAGATGAACCCGTAGCCGATGCGCGGATCGGAGCCGATCCCGAGGCGCACCTTCTCGATGTCCGCGCCGAGGCGCTCGGCGATGTTGGCCAGCTCGTTCATGAAGCTGATCTTGGTGGCGAGCATGGAGTTCGCCGCGTACTTGGTGAGCTCCGAGGAGCGGATGTCCATGACGATGAGCCGGTCGTGGCTGCGCGTGAACGGCTCATACAGTTCGCGCATCAGATCGGCCGTGGCCGCATCGTCGGTGCCGACCACCACGCGATCCGGCTTCATGAAGTCCGCAATCGCCGCGCCTTCCTTGAGGAATTCGGGGTTGGAGACGACATTGAAGGGCACCTTCTCGCCGCGCTCGGCGAGCGCGGTCTCGATCTCGCGGCGCACCTTGTCGGCGGTGCCGACCGGAACGGTCGACTTGGTCACCACCACGGTGTGCCGGGTCATGTGCGTGGCGATCGTGCGCGCCGCGGCGAGCACGTGCCGCAGGTCCGCCGAACCGTCCTCATCGGGCGGGGTCCCCACCGCGATGAACTGGAAGAGGCCGTGGGCCACACCGCGCGCCGCGTCGGTGGTGAACTCGATACGGCCGGCCTCGGCATTGCGGTGCAGCAACGCCTCGAGGCCCGGCTCGTGGATGGGCACCTCGCCGCGGTTCAGCCGCTCGATCTTGCCTGCATCGACGTCGACGCAGACCACGTGGTTCCCGGCTTCCGCCAGGCACGCGCCGGTCACGAGACCGACATATCCGGAACCAAAGATGGTGACTTTCATAGCGGGCGAGAGGGTAAAGGAAGGGGGGACACGCCACAAGCGCGCGCCCCGCGGTCTGCGCGCCCTAAAAAGCTCATCATCGGCGGGCATACCGCATTCGCGGGAGGGGAGCGAAACCTGCCCGAGTACGCAATATTCCGGTTTTCAAAGCTCTCCATGCCCCGCTATAC